>JALFWW010000016.1 GCA_022786605.1 Clostridia bacterium
GGCATCTTCATAAGAAAACAAAGAAAGCCAAAATCCTTATCATAACAAAGGATTTTGGCTTTCTTATTTTATTAAGATTTTATTTGTTATGTTTTCTTATGGAGACAGCCGTCGCAATTCCCCTTAAGAAATCAAGGAAAAGGAAAATCAATGTTTTCTTAAGGGGAAGTTGTTTTGAAAAATCCTTTCTTTTTTTGTTGAGTGTTTTCGCTTAACAATCTATCAGGGATAAATAAAATCCTTTCGTATATTTTTTAAATGATAATTTTATTATGGATTTAATCATTATCAAATGAAAGATATACAATATTTCATTAACTGACTGTATTCTCAATTATAGTACCTGTTTACAGGTTGCAGTGCAAATAAATGCGATGATATTTTTTCCATGCCCCCTTTAGGGGTTGTTCAAACCACCGATTTACGAACGGTTTTGATTTAAGCGTATTTCTCCATAATTTCATGGATGGTTTTCATCAGTTCATCATATAAAACTTCATATCCGCGGTTACTCAAATGTTCACCGTCATATTGGAAGCAGGCTTCATAGTCTGCTTTATTTTTTATGCTTTTATAAACAGAAAACAGATCCATCACAGGCAGGTCATATTCCACAGCCAGTTTTTTGACCATTTCACCGTAATATTCCAGACGATCATTGGTGGTGAAAGGATAAAAATCCGTATCTACCATGGATGGCGGTGTCATCAGCACAATGAGAGGAACGCCGCTATGAAAATCGCTTCCTGTGGATAAAGATAAAATCTGGGTAATGATCTGGCGTAGGTTTTGTTCAAATTCAAAAGGGGTACGGTATTGTCCTTCATTGAGTGCGCAGTCATTGGAGCCGAACCAGATAAAGACCATTTCTGGTTTGTGCTGCAAAACACTGCCTTTCAGCCGTGCCAGAGCCTCGCGGGTTGTATGTCCGTTGATGCCGCTGTTGCGCACTTCCCAGGAATATTGGGGATATGCTTTCGGCAGTTCTTTGGAAAGATAATAAGGATAAGCAATGTGTTCCAATACGCCGTACCCATAGGTCAGACTGTCGCCGAAGCAGATGATTTTCATTTCTGTATTTGCCATATATTTCACTCCCATCCAATCTTTTGCCTTGATTGTAAAGGTTTGGGAGAGGTTTGTCAATCAGGATTGAATAGATTGGAAATGGCGGAAAGGAACTGTTTTTTATAGCCCCGGCTCACATAGGCGTGCTGGTCACTGTTGAAGAACGAAAGTTCCCATGGATTTTTGGTTTTGTCCAAATAGGAAATATTGCTCAAATTCACAATGAAGGAACGATGGGTCTGTACCATATAGGACGACTGCATATTTTCCCGAATTTTGTAAAGTGGCATGGAAAATACCACTTCCTTTGTACGCAAGTGAAAAATGGCTTTTTTCATGACGATTTCAATGAACAGAATTTCCTCATAAGGAAAGCTGTAAATCCCCTTTGCTGTGGAAATCTGGCATAAGCGGGAAGTGAAGTCTTTTGTTTGCTGAAAAAGCATATGATAGTAGTTGATTAATTGTGCCAGCTCAAGTTCTTTTTCCTTGGAAAGAGGAAGCATAAAAATTTCTATGAAATTCCACTGTGGAATCACCTGCAGAATATGGGCGATTTGTGTCGAGAGCAAAATGACCGGCGTATGTATACAGGTGGGGAATTTCCGAAGAAATGTCATAAAACGCTTAGCGTATATAAAATCTGTGTCAGGCATAAGCAAAACACAATGAATCTTTATTTGTTTGCAAAAGGAAATGGCTTTTTCCAATGAATTGCTTTCATATAACACAAAATCCGCACTTTGACTGCAAATGTTATGCACCTTTTCGGATGTAACCTTGCTAAAGTTAACCAATAACAAGTGAAACATATTCATTCCTCCTATAGTTTTCTAAAGATATTTCTATCTTATCACACAATGTGAAAAAATGAAAGGGAGTATCATAATTTTAATTTTGGAGAATATATTGGAAAAAGGAGGTGGACATGTATGGTTGATTTAGAAAGTCTGTGGAAATCACTGCCCCCGTCATTGGGAAATATCATACGAAAAAACAGAAATTGCTCTTTAGAGAAACTAGAGGAAATCCGTTTACGGTTGGGACAGCCTATATTGCTTAAAGCCGGAGGAAAGTGGATTCCCTGCGTATCAGATTATGACAAAAAAAGACATATTCTTTCAAATTGTGACATGAAAGCATGTATTTCTTTGTTGAGCGCCTATTCTCTATATGCCTTTGCAGAAGAAATCAGGCAGGGCTTTTTGACTATAGAGGGAGGACACCGTATTGGTTTTTGCGGAAAAGCGGTGATGGAGGAGGGAAAGATCAAAACATTGCATCCCATCAGCTCTTTGAATATCCGTATCGCCCGCGAGGTAAAGGGATGTGCAGACTTAATTTTACCTTATTTGTTCACCAATGGACATTTTTGTCATACCATCATCCTTTCTCCGCCGGGATGTGGAAAAACCACATTGCTGCGGGAATTGATTCGAAAACTGAGCAGAGCCGAAGATGGATATGCTGTAGGCGTGGTAGATGAGAGAGGGGAGATTGCCGGTATGTGCGGCGGTATTGCTCAAATGGATTTGGGAGAATGTACGGATGTCATCAGCGGATGCCCCAAAGCGGAAGGAATGCTGCTTTTGCTGCGCAGTATGTCCCCACAGATCATAGCGGTGGACGAGCTGGGAAGGGAAAGTGATTTTCTGGCGGCTTCGGATCTGATTCATGCTGGTGTGAAACTGCTTTGTACGGTTCATGGCAGTTCTTTGGAAGAATTGGAAAAGCGGGCTTTTCTGGGGGGACTGATGGCACATCAGGTGGTGGAGCGCTTTGTGATCTTATCGGCATCCCAAGGGGTTGGCACAGTGGAAGCTATTTTGGATGGCACAGGACAGGCTATTTATGAAAAAGGAGGGGCGTCATGGTACAAAGCATCGGGATTTGCGTGATTCTTGCGGTGACGACATTGACGGGCGCTTATTTTTGTCTGCGGGAAAAGTATCGTCTCCAGGATTTGCGGGAACTGGAAAGAGCCATGGTCATGCTGGAAAGTCAGATTCGCTTTTTGTCTGTACCCTTGTCGGAAGTGCTGGAAAACATCAGTTATCAGACTAAAGGTCAGGTTGGACTACTGATGGAAGAAACAGCGAAAGCCATGGCGGAGAGAACAGGAGAAACAGCAGAAGAAATTTGGGAAGCGGTCTGGATGCGGCATATATCCCATACCTATTTGTCTGGGGAAGATTATGAAAGTATCCTGCGCTTTGGTAAAACACTGGGATATTTGGATCAGGAACAGCAGAAAAACAGCACAGAACTGTTTTTAACAGAATTACGGCAGAAATGCGGACAGATTGAGCGCAGGCTGGAGAAAAACGGACGGCTTTATTATAGTATGGGATTTTTGGGTGGTTTGATGCTGGTCATTGTGTTGTTGTAGAGAATGGAGGGGAAGAAAATGGATATCAGTATCATATTTCGCATTGCCGCGGTGGGGGTGTTAGTGGCAGTGCTCAATCAGGTTTTGCTGCGGGCGGGGCGGGAAGAACAGGCAATGCTTACGACGCTTGCAGGATTGGTGGTAGTGCTTTTTTGGGTGATACAGTATGTCAGCACATTGTTTGAAACCATGGAAACCATGTTTCGTTTTTAGGAGGGGAAGGACATGGAAATGGCAGCATTGGCAGCTTTTGGATTGACAGGAACATTTTTGGCATTGGTACTGAAAAAAGAAAATCCCCAGTTTGCCCTTTTGACGGCTCTGGCAACAGGCGTCCTTCTTTTTTTGCGGATTTGCAGTCCTTTGGGAGAACTGCTGGATATGCTGCGGCAGATGGCGGAGCAGGCAGGTGTTGCGGAAGGATATTTCGGCATTGTGCTGAAAGTCATCGGCATTGCCTATCTTTCCCAGTTTGCTTCTCAGCTTTGCGCGGACGCAGGGGAGGGGGCTGTGGCAGCGAAAATCGAATTGGCCGGGAAAGTATTGATCATGGCAATTTCTATTCCAGTGCTGACGGATGTACTCCATGTGGTACTGACATTGGTGTGAAAAGGGGGAGATTCATGAAAAAAATTGGGATGATGATATTATTTTGTCTGTTCCTCCTTGTCATGCCAGTGCCAGCATGGGGCGCTTCTGCGGAACTTGCGCCCTATCTGGAAGATTTGGATATGGAACAGATCGATGCGGCTGCAGAGGATGCCGTGGAGGATGTGACGTTTTCAGAATTGGTGGAAAATATACTTACGGGGGATTTCTCTTTTTCACTGAAGGAACTTTGGGAAAAACTGGGAGAGATAGCCTTTGGGGAATTACGGACACAGACAGGATTGATTATGCAGCTTATTGCCGTATCCATACTGGCTGCGGTACTGCGGCAGGTGAGCGGTTCTTTTTGCGGCAGAGAAGTGGGAGAAATGGGGTTTTACGTCTGCTATATGGTGCTGATTGTGGTCATCATCACCACATTTTACGACATCACAGCTATGGTGGTAGAGCGAGTGGAACAGACAGCAGATATTTTTGGGGCAATGCTGCCTGTTTTTCTGGCACTGGCGGCATCCTCTGGAAATTTAACACAGACGGCACTGATGGGACCGACCATGATGGGAGGATGTACCCTCATTGTGTTTTTGCTGAAAAGCGTCATTGTTCCGGTGCTGCTGGCGGCGGTGGCTCTGGAACTGGTAGACCGTCTTTCGGAACAGCCCCTTACAGCCAGATTCGCGGCACTGCTGCGGCAAGGGGTATCTTGGGGGCTGAAAGGACTGGCAGGGGGATTTATGCTGCTGCTGTCCTTACAGAAGATTGGCGGCGGTGCTGTCAATGGTCTGGCAGTGCGGACAGCAAAGATTGCTGTCAATGCGGTACCTGTGGTAGGGGATGTCATGGGTGGCGCTGTGGATACGGCAGCAGCGGTGGCAGGTACCATCCGCAGCGGCACATTGGCGGCGGCAGTGATTTTTTTATTGCTGCTCTGTATTCCGTTGGTGGTGAAACTGGTGGCAATGACACTGATCTTCAAGTTGACAGCGGCAGCGGTGGAATCTGTCTGTGAAGCACGTCTGGTAGAGTGCATCGGCATTGCGGGGGATTATACAGCTCTTTTGTTGGGGGTTGTGTTTCTGGTGGAAGTGATGTTCCTGTTTTCGGCTGTACTTCTGCTGGGGGTGTTGTAGAAAGGAAGTGAGAGGCATGATGGAGGCTTTTACCGCATATATAAAAACTATAAGCGCCTTGACCGTTTTTTCGGTGGCTGTGGGACTGTTGATGCCAAATGGCAGCTTTCGGCAGTATACTCGATGGATATTGGGGCTGTTGGTACTTTTGGCGGTGCTGAAGCCTATACTGGGACTATTTCATTTAGAAGAAATGGACTTTTCACATTTTTTCGCATTGCCAAAGCAAGAAGTACCCTATGATGCGGAACTGGGGGAAAACTGGGCACGAAAGACAATGGAAAATCAGGTTTTGTCAGAACTGCAAAAACAGGAACCAAATGTAGATGGTGTACATATTGGGTGGAATGAGGAAAGCGGACTGCCGGAAGAAATGGAAATCAGCGGGAAAAATCTGCCGGAATGCCTAAAGGATGAAGCGGCAAAAAAATATGGCATAGAAACAGAAGCCATTACGCTGGTTCCATAATATACAAAAGGGGGAAAGAGAATGAAAAACGATTTTTTGCGCCGTTTGTTCTGTCCAGAAAACCGACAGGTGCGGATAAAAATGGCGGCGGGTCTGCTTATTGGCATTGCGCTGTTGTTGTGCAGCCGTTTTGTGGAAGGAGAGTCCAAGGAGAAAGTAGCTGTGGAAAATGTACAGCAAACCACAGGAATGCGGGCGGAGCGACAGTTGGAGGCAGAACTGGAACGGGTACTTAGTCAGGTGGCAGGGGCAGGACAGGTACAGGTGCTTTTGACTTATGCCACCACTGCCGAAAGCACACCTGCCAGAGAGGAAAAAATTGAGGAAAGCAATGGAAACAGCGAGAATACTGTGAGCCGAGAAAGCACCGTGGTGCTTATGGAGGACGGAAGCGGCGGACAATCACCGTTGATTCTGACAGAAACAGCGCCGCAGGTGGAAGGTGTGCTCATTGTGGCACAGGGTGCTGGTGATCCAGTGGTATGTGATGGGTTAAGTCGTGGGGCACAGGCATTGCTGCAGGTGCCTGCACATAAAATAGCCATACTCAAAATGAAATAAGGGGGAAAAAGTATGTTTACAGTAAAACGGAATCAAGTGGTAGTAACAGCATTGGCAGTGATGATCGCGGCGGCAGGGTATCTGAATTTTCAGGAAACCAAGTCTGCGGAAGGCACCAAAACAGCCATGGAACTGACAGAAGAAGGTGATATGGCAGCGCTTATGGAGGATAATTATGCGGCATTGCCCGATGATATGCCGGCAGAAGAAGGAGCTTTAGACCCGCTGACTGCTGAGGCATCCACAACCACAGGGGATGGAGCAGCCGTATTTGCAAGTGCCAATACCGGTGATGACGCTTCCCGTTACTTTGCGGAAGCAAAACTGGACAGAGAACAGTCCCGAGCAAAACAGAAAGAAATTTTGACAGAAATGCTGAATAACAGCAATGTCAGTGAAAGTCAAAAAAACGTCTGCAGTGACAGTATGCTGGAATTGCAGCAGCGCATTGAAAAGGAAACAGCGGCGGAAGCCATGATTCAAGCAAAAGGTTTCTCAGAAGCCTATGTGCGCATTGATGATGATACGGTGGATGTGGTAGTGGATAAAGATACACTGACAGACGCGGAAGTGGCACAGATTCAAGATATCGTCAAACGCAAAACAGGGTATACAGCGGAACAGATTCGTATTTCCACATGGAAACAGAGTAAATAAAAAGCGTACATCCTTAAGGACATCTTCATAAGAAAACAAAGAGAGCTGAAATCCTTATATACAGAGAGGATTTCGGCTTTCTTGTTTTTACTGAGATTTTATTTGGCATGTTTTCTTTTGAAGGCAGTTGTCACAAATTCCCTTAAGAAAGCAAGAAAAGGAAAAGTTGTTTTTTGTGGGCGATTTTTCGAAAGAGGAACTGTTTTTTTGTTATATGAAATTTCTGCATACAGGAAATAGAATCGCAACAGAGAGGTGCATAAAATTAAATGTATTGGTATGTTTTACAAAAATGTTTTGCTGTGGAAGATTTTGTATGAAAAGAAAGAAAATGTTATTTCTAGGGGTAAAAAATGGTAAATTATGGCAATCTTAATGATTTTTTGAAAAAAATTAAGAAAGTTTTCGAATTTTCTTAGCACAGTTTTCAAATTGTTTTGGTATATTTTTGTATAAATATTTAGGCAGAAGGAAGCAGAAAGGGGTATTGCCTTATGAAACTGATCACATTTGCTGTGCCATGTTACAATTCTGAAAACTATATGCGGCGTTGTATTGATACATTGTTGACTGGGGGAGAAAAAGTGGAAATCATCATTGTCAATGATGGTTCAAAGGACCGTACAGGAGAAATTGCCGATGAATATGCGGCAAAATATCCCACCATTGTCAAGGCGGTTCATCAGGAAAATCAGGGGCATGGTCAAGGGGTCAATGTAGGTCTTGCCCATGCGACGGGAGAATTTTACAAAGTGGTGGATTCTGATGACTGGCTGGATACCAAAGCTTTGCAGGAAGTGCTGGAACGTATGGAAAAATGGCAGATCAACCAGACACCTGTGGATATGCTTGTCTGCAATTACATATACGACCATTTATACGAAGGCAGACAGCAGCAGATTCATTACCGCAATGTATTTGAGTCAGGCGGTCTGTGCAACTGGCATGAGATCGGACGTTTTCTGCCGACCCAGTATCTGATTATGCATGCGCTGATATTCAAGACGGAAGTGCTGCGCAAAAGCGGCGTACAGCTGCCGAAGCACACCTTTTATGTAGATAATATTTTTGCGTATCAGCCGCTGCCTTTTGTGGAACATATTTTTTATCTGGATGTAGACTTGTACCATTACTTTATTGGGCGGGAGGATCAGTCTGTCAATGAAAAAATGCTCATGAAACGCATTGACCAGCAGATTCTGGTGACAAAACTGGTGTCCGCTTGTACAGATCTTCATCAGGTACGGGAGAAAAAATTGGCAACATACATGACCAGAAATATTTCTGTCATGATGGCTATTTCTTCTATTCATCTGCTGCTCATCGGTGATGCGGATGCTATGGAAAAACGGAGAGAATTATGGGAATACATGCGTCAGATGGACAAAGGGCTGTATAAGACCCTGCGTTACAAACGTCTCAGCGGGCTGACATATCTTCCGGGAAAACTGGGAGATTTCGCAACGCTGACAGGTTACCGACTGGCGCGGAAACTGGTGAAATTTCAGTAAATAAAGAAGGCGGAATAAATGGAAAAACTTTATATCGCTCTGGTCGATACACCAGGTTTTTTTGCGGATATTATACGCCGCGTCATAAAAATTTCATACTGTCATGTGGTATTGTCTTTTGATGCGGACTTTCGGGAGGCCTACAGCGTGGGGCGGCGTGACCCTGCTATTCCCTTTTTTGCGGGATTTATCCGGGAAAATACGCCCAAAATACTGCGTGTGTTTCCCAAGGCGCGGTATCGTGTTTGTGAACTTTCCTGTACAGCTGAGCAGAAAAAGCGGCTGTGGGAAAAAATGAATGCCTGTTATAAAAAAAGATTTCGATACCATTACTGCATCATTGGCTTGCCTTTTATCTGGATGCAGAAGCCATTTTACCAAAAAAATCATTATACCTGTTCCTCGTTTTTGGCGCGGGTCATGGATGATGTAGGATTGACGCTTTTCGAAAAGCATTTTTCCATGGTAACGCCAAGGGATTTTTATGAGTTAGAGCGATTACAGGTGCTTTATGAGGGATATTTATCGGATTATGTGATGAACCGCCATTTATTTTCCGAGAAAGGAGAAGTGTATGGCACGTAAATATGTGGGAAGCGTACTGTTTTTGTGCCTGCTTATCGGAATTACCATTTATGTCCTTGTGGAAAATAATGACATGCGGGCTGTTGCTGCGGCAATGGTCAGAGCTGATCAGAGATGGATTCTGGCTGGTGTTGTAACGGCGTTGTTTTTTGTAGCGGCAGAGGGCAGCATCATTTGCTATTTGCTGCGTGCCATTGGACAAAATGTGCCATTGCTGAAATGCGTTAGCTGGTCTTTTATCGGATTTTTCTTTTCCGGTATTACCCCCTCTGCCACAGGAGGACAGCCTGCCCAGCTTTTCTATATGAAAAAGGCGGGATTGCCTTTGACAGACAGTACACCGGTACTAATGGTGGTAGCTGTACTGTATAAATTTGTTCTGGCAGTTTTGGGACTGTTTATCGCGATTTTTTGCCATAAACAACTAGGTGCGTATTTCCAGGGATATTACTGGCTGTTTTATCTTGGGATTGGACTGAATGCTGTACTGGTTATCATACTGGTTTGGGTCATGGTAACGCCGGTGTGGGCAGAAAAAGCGGCCCTGTTTCTGGAAGGACTGCTGGTAAAAATCAAACTGCTGCATCCAAAAGAAGAACGGAAAGAACGTCTGCGGGAAGCAGTGGCGCGTTACGGTATGGTGGTACGTTTTTTTCAACAAAATCCAAAAAAAATTGTCGTGGCAACGGGAATGACACTTGTGCAGAGAAGCAGTTTGTTTTTTCTGACATGGCTCATTTATCGCGCTATGGGACTGGAAGGTGTCAGCCTGATTTGGATCATGGTATTGCAGGCAACGGTATATATAGCGGTGGATATGCTGCCGTTCCCTGGCTCAGCAGGGATTTCGGAACTGGTTTACGCAGCGGTGTTTGCGTCAGTTTTTTCAGGAAGCGATCTGGCAGCGTCTATGTGTATTTCACGTGGCATCAGTTTTTATCTGGTGCTGTTGGTAAGCATGGGCATTTGGTGTGTCTGCCATTTTCGCAATGAAACAATTTGAATCAATGAGATGTAGGAAATAGAAAGAAGGAACAACGATGATGAAACAATGGAAGGGGAAGATGGATGCCATCGTAGCAGGCGCAGGTTTTGCTGGCGCAGTGATGGCGCGGGAACTGGCAGAAGCCGGAAAGCGGGTACTGGTACTGGAAAAAAGAGAGCATATTGGAGGAAATATGTATGAGGAGGCGGATGAAGCGGGAATCCGCGTTCATGTTTATGGTCCCCATATTTTTCATACCAATGAGGAAAGGGTTTTTCGCTACATCCAGCAGTTTGGGCAATGGAACGTATATGAACATCGGGTAAAGGGGAAAATTAAGGGAAAGGAAGTTCCCATTCCTTTTAATTTCACATCTCTGGAAGCATTATTTCCTTTGGAACAGGCGGAAAAAATAGAAACAAAGCTGCTTGCGGCTTTTGAGGGGAAAACCAGAGTGACGGTTCTGGAACTGATGGAACATGGGGATCAGGAAATCGCGGAACTGGGACAGTTTGTGTTCGATCATGTATTCAAAGGCTATACCGCAAAGCAGTGGGGAATGCCGGTGCTGCAGGTAGACCGCTCTGTGATCAGTCGGGTGCCGGTGGTATTGGGCAGGGATGACCGTTATTTTGGCGATCGTTTTCAGGCAATGCCTGCGGAAGGCTATACAAAAATTTTTGAAAGTATTTTGGCTCATCCAAACATTGTCTGTCAAACTGGGATGGATGTGATGGATCTGCTGACATTGCAGCCAGATGGCACCATGCGTTTTGATGGAGTGGACTTCAAAGGTATTTTTATTTATACAGGCATGCCGGACGTCTTGCTGCAAAACTGCTTTGGGTGCTTGCCCTATCGTTCTTTGCGTTTGGAATTTGAAATATTGCAGCAGGATGATTTCCAATCTGCGAGTGTTGTCAATTATCCAAACAGTGAGGAATTTACCAGAATTACAGAATTCAAGAAACTAACAGGGCAGGAAAAACCCGGAGTTACCACTATTCTGCGAGAATACCCTATGGCATTTACAGCGAAGGAAGGGCAGGAAGCCTATTATCCCATTGAAAACCCTCAAAACAGAGAACTTCATGGCATGTATGAAAAAGCCTTGCGGCAGTGGGAAAACCTGTATTTATGCGGCAGATTAGCGGAATATCGGTATTACAATATGGACGGTGTTATTTTGCGGGCGCTGGATTTGGCGCGCGAGATTTTGCAAAAGGAAAAAGTATGTCAGACAGCAAAAGTATAATATGAATTTATACATGATTTGTTGTATATTTATTTGCATTGAGATGGCTTTTCTGGTATACTGAGATGAAAGACAGAGAAATGGCATGGCTGGTTTTTGACTGCGTCCAGCAGTGAGACATGCTGTTTTACAGGATAAGACGGGAGGTCGGAAATATGTCTGAAGACAAAATCACAAACGGGCAGATTCAGATCGCAGACGAGGTTATTGGCGTGATTGCTGTAACAGCGGCACTGGAAGTGGATGGCGTGACAGAAGGCGCTGGAAGCGGAAAGGGTTTTGTAGAGTTTTTCGGTAAGAAAAGCCAGACAAAATGTGTCAAAGTAGACAGTGATGGCGACGAAGTGGTACTGGATATGGAAATCATCGTGAACTTTGGCACCAAAGTTCAGGTTGTTGCGGAAGAAGTGCAGAAGAGAGTCAAAAATGCCGTGGAAACCATGACAGGACTTTCTGTGCCTGTTGTCAATGTGGCAGTGGCAGGTATCGTGAAGGAAAAAACCGCAAAAGCGGAGGAAGAAGAATAAAAAAATGGAATTATACCACTCCTGAATGGGAGTGGTATTTGTCCCTATTTGTAATGAGAAAAGCGGAGGAAGATTATGAGCCGAAGAAATGCAAGAAAAAATGCTTTTGTACTGTTGTTCCAGATGGAATTTAACGCAGCGGAAGAACAGGAACAGATGACAGATCTGTTTTTTGCGGAACAGGACGAAATGGTAACAGAAGAGGATAAGGCTTATACCATGGCAGCAGTGGAAGGCACCAGAGCCAATCTGGAAGATATCGACGCTGTCATTGACAGCTTTGCCAAAGGCTGGAACACCCAGAGAATGAATCGTGTAGATCTGGCAATTCTGCGTCTGGCGGTATATGAACTGAAATACAGCAAAGACGCGCCTGTGGGCGTTGTCATCAATGAAGCGGTGGAACTGGCGAAGAAATACAGCTCTGACGAAGCGCCTGCCTTCATCAATGGCGTTCTGGGGAAAATCGCTTCTGTCTGAAGGGAAATGAACCGGTATGATTGAACCGAAAATTTTTACGGTTGGACAAATCAATCGTTACATTCGCAATTTACTGGAAAACGATTTTATATTGAGCAGTCTTTTGGTGAAAGGGGAAATTTCCAATTTCAAAGCCCATAGTTCCGGGCATTTGTATTTCACATTGAAGGATGCATCTGGGGCATTATCCTGTGTCATGTTCCGACAGGATGCGGCAGGACTGCCTTTTGAACCGGAAAACGGCATGCAGGTGGTGGTATAC
Source organism: Clostridia bacterium (assembly GCA_022786605.1). GTDB lineage: Bacteria > Bacillota > Clostridia > Lachnospirales > Anaerotignaceae > Anaerotignum. The sequence continues at coordinate 12,489 of JALFWW010000016.1, forward strand.
GGTCATATTTCTCTTTATGAGAAAACGGGGCAGTACCAGCTTTATGCGGAATTCATGGAGCCTTTGGGCATTGGAGCCTTACAGGTTGCTTTTGAACAGTTAAAAGAAAAGCTGGCGGCAGAAGGTTTGTTTGACGGAGATTTCAAAAGAGAAATTCCGAAAAATCCTTCTTGTATTGCAGTCATTACTTCTCCTACAGGGGCAGCTGTACGGGATATCCTGCAAATCGTCAAACGCAGAGACCCCAATGTGAAAGTAGCTATTTTTCCCACATTGGTACAGGGAGAACAAGCAGCGGCAGATATTGTCCGTTCCCTGAAACTGGTCAATGAATGGGGAAAGGCGGATGTCATCATTTTGGGGCGGGGCGGCGGCTCCATGGAGGATTTGTGGTGCTTCAATGACGAAAATGTGGTAAGAGCCGTTTTCGCGTCAGAAATTCCTGTGATTTCTGCTGTGGGTCATGAAACAGACTTTACCATTACGGATTTTGTAGCAGATATGCGGGCGCCGACACCTTCCGCGGCGGCGGAGCTGGCAACAACGCCTCTGGCAGAACGGCGGGAAGCTTTTCACCGATTGGAATTGCGGCTGGAACGTGATGTAAGCGCACTTTTGACATCTTGCCGCAGACGGCTGGATTTGCTGAAATCCCGTCCCGTTATGGAAAGACCTCTAGAGAGGATTTACCGTACCATGATGGATGTGGAAGAAACCCAGCAGCGGCTGGATAAAGAAATGACAAACCGTTTGGTGCAGCGGGCGGAACGCTGGCAGTACCTGACCAATCGTTTGGAAGCCGCGTCACCGCTGGCAGTCATGTCACGGGGATATGTGATGGCTGTCACATCATCAGGAAAATTGCTGACTTCCGTGAAACAGGCGGAAGTGGGGGATAGGGTCACCCTGCATTTGCAGGATGGCAGAGTGGAAACGAATATTCAGGAAAAGGAGGTGTTTACCCATGGCGAAAAAGAAAGTCACCTTTGAAGAAGCCATGACACGGCTGGAAGAAATCGTTGACCGGCTGGAAAGGGAAGAAGTGCCTTTGGAAGAAGCGGTGAAGCTTTATCAGGAAGGGCTGAGTCTTTCGGCAGTCTGCAAGGAAAAACTGGCGGCGGCAGAGGGAAGCATTGTGATGCTGCGCAAAGAAGCAGGCTTATGGGAAGAAACACCTTTTGCAGAGGAGGATATGGAAAATGGACTTCAAAAGTGATATGCAGGCACGTATTCAGGAAATCGAAGCTGCCCTGCAGACATATATACCAAAACAGGAGGCATTTCCTCCTGTGATTTTCGAAGCAATGGGCTATAGCCTCTTTGCCGGCGGCAAACGTCTGCGCCCTATGATGGTGCTGGCGGCATGTGAAGCCGTAGGCGGCAAAAAGGAAATGGCAGTGCCATTTGCCTGTGCTTTGGAAATGATTCATACATATTCTTTGATCCATGACGATTTGCCTGCCATGGATAACGATGATTACCGCCGTGGCAGACTGACCAGTCATAAAGTATATGGAGAAGATATGGCAATTCTGGCAGGGGATGGTCTGCTTCATCATGCTATGGAAACCATGGCGCAGGCTTGTTATGAAAATCCCTGCAAGGAAACCACCGGCGCAATGCTCGCCATTGCAAAAGGTGCCGGTATCCATGGGATGCTCACCGGTCAGGTGGTAGACGTTTATTTTGAAGGCAAGCCCATTGACAAAGAAACACTGGATTTTATCCACATCCATAAAACGGCGGCAATGATTCGCGGCGCACTGGAAGCGGGTGCCAGAGTTGGTGGCGCTTCTGAAGAAGTGGTGGAAAAATTTGGTCTGGCAGGCGAAAAAATCGGTGTGGCGTTCCAGATTCTGGACGACATTCTGGATGTGACCAGTACCATGGAAGAACTGGGGAAACCCATCCACAGTGATGAGAAAAATGAAAAGACAACTTATGTGACTTTGTACGGTATTGAAGAATCCAGAAAAATTGCCGCAAAACTTTCTGATGAAGCAGTGGCAATCTGGGAGGGATTGGGTGAATCCTGTGATTTCTTACAGACATTGACAAAATATTTGCTGCAAAGAACATATTAAGCAAAAGAAAGAAGATGATTCTATGGGATTTGAATCGTTTTTGTTGAATAAACCCTTTTGGGCGGCGATCCTTTCCTGGGCACTGGCGCAGGGATTTAAGACTATCCGCCCCATTGTGACAGAACGGAAGTTTGATGCCAGCAGACTGACTGGGACAGGCGGCATGCCAAGTTCTCATTCTTCTCTGGTTATGGCGCTGACAACCAGCGTGGGAAAATATAACGGTTATGATTCGGCATTGTTTGCCATCTCGTTGATTTTTTCCTTTGTGGTTATGTATGATGCGGCAGGGATCCGGCGCGCAGCCGGCAAACAGGCGGAGATCATCAACTACATGATCGAGCATCATAAACTGCCGGAACTGCAGAAAGTAAAGGAACTGCTGGGTCATACGCCATTGGAGGTATTTGTGGGAGCGATTTTGGGGATCGTTGTAGGATTGTTGTTTTAAGATAAGGAGAGCAGGTGATTTGTGTGGGCGGAATATTGGACCGTATCCAATCTCCGGAAGACTTGAAAATGTTGAATTTGCAGGAAATGGAGCAGCTTTGCAAAGAACTGCGCCGCTTTCTGCTTCGGGCAGTATCAAAAACTGGCGGACACTTGGCATCGAATCTGGGTGTGGTAGAACTGACAGTGGCGCTGGAATATTGTTTTAGACTGCCCCAGGATAAAATCGTTTGGGATGTAGGTCATCAGGCATATATTCATAAAATATTGACAGGACGCAGAGAAGGTTTTGCCGCTCTGCGTCAGTTGGATGGACTCAGCGGGTTCCCGAAACCTCATGAAAGCCCCTGTGACGCTTTTGCGGCCGGACATAGCTCAACGTCTATTTCAGCGGCGTTGGGGATTGCAAAGGCAAGAGATCTGCAGGGCAGAAAAAATCATGTCATTGCTGTCATTGGTGATGGCTCTATGACAGGTGGTTTGGCTTATGAAGCACTGAACAACGCGGGCAGAGAAAATACCAATTTGATTGTGATTCTCAATGATAACCAGATGTCTATTGATACCAATGTTGGTGCCATCAGCAAACATTTGAATTCCCTGCGTACCAGCAACCGGTATCAGGCGTTTAAGGATAATTTCAAACAGTTTCGTGACATGGTTCCAGTCATTGGGAAACCTGCCTATTCCGTACTGGAAAAAGTAAGGGACAGTGCGAAGCTGCTGCTGTTGGAAGGTGCTGTGTTTGAAGGCATGGGCTTTAAGTATATCGGCCCTGTGGATGGGCATGATCTGCCAGAATTGATTGAATTGTTCAAAAATGTACAGCAAATGCATGGACCTATTTTGATTCATGTGAAAACAGAAAAAGGAAAGGGCTATCCTTATGCGGAAGAACGTCCGTGGGATTATCATGGCGTCAGTCCTTTTGACCTGCGGACAGGGGAACCCCTTTCCAAGAGCAATAAACCCAGCTGGTCTGCGGTATTTGGTAAGAAGATTGTGGAAATCGCAAAACATAATCCAAAAGTTGTGGGCATCACAGCGGCGATGTGCAGCGGTACAGGTTTTCAGAAATTCCGTAAGGAATTTCCCAAGCGTTTCTTTGACGTAGCCATTGCGGAGCAGCATGGGACAACCTTTGCGGCAGGGCTGGCAAGTCAGGGCATGATTCCTGTTTTTGCAGTGTATTCCTCTTTCCTACAGCGTGCTTATGACCAGATCATCCATGATGTGTGCATGGAAAATCTCCATGTGGTATTTGCCATTGACCGGGCAGGTATTGTCGGTGCTGACGGGGAGACCCATCAGGGGGTGTTTGACCTTTCTTTTCTGCGTCATATCCCCAATATGACAGTGCTTTCTCCTAAAAATGGATGGGAGTTGGAAGAAATGCTGGATTATGCGGTAAATGTCTGCAAAGGCCCTGTGGCAGTGCGTTATCCCAGAGGAACCGCGTCCGAAAGCTTTGAAATGCAGCGTCTGCCTGTGGAATATGGCAAGGCGGAATGGATTGCCAAAGGCGAGGAAATCGCTATTCTGGCAGAAGGTCATATGCTGGATGCGGCTTATGGCGCAGTAGAACGCCTGCGTGCGGAAGGAAAGAATCCTTCACTGGTAAATATCCGTTTTATCCGTCCTCTGGATGGTGAAATTTTGCGGGCAGTGGCAGAAAATTGCAGCCATATTTTCACAGTGGAAGATAATGTCCGTGATGGCGGTTTTGGCTCCGCGGTGCTGGAATTTTACAGCGACAATGGCATTGTAGCCAATGTAAAAAATCTGGCGTTCCCTGATGAATATATCGAACAGGGAACACAGGCACAGCTGTTTGCAAAATACGGTCTGGATGCGGAAGGGATTTATCAATCCATCAAAAAAACGTTGGGAGAGTAAGTTATGGCAGAAAAAGTGGAAAAGGAACGGCTGGATGTACTGCTGGTACAGCGTGGGCTGGCACCGGGCAGAGATCAGGCGAAAGCATATATCATGGCAGGCAATGTCTATGTAGACGGCATGAAAGAAGATAAAGCCGGCACAAAGATTCCTGTGACCGCGGAAATCGAAGTCCGAGATGCTGCTATGAAATATGTCAGCCGCGGCGGCTACAAACTGGAAAAAGCTATGGAAGTTTTTCCTATTACACTGACAGACAAGATTTGTCTGGATATTGGTGCTTCCACTGGCGGTTTCACAGACTGTATGCTGCAAAACGGCGCCGCAAAGGTGTATTCCATCGACGTAGGCTATGGTCAGTTTGCGTGGAAACTGCGCAACGACCCAAGAGTCGTTTGTCTGGAAAAAACCAATGTGCGCTATGTGACACAGGAGCAGGTGCCTGACGCGGCGGATTTTGCGTCTATCGACGTATCTTTTATTTCCCTGACAAAAGTATTGCCTGCAGTGCTGGGCGTTATGAAAGAGGATGGTCAGTTGGTTTGCCTCATCAAACCCCAGTTTGAAGCAGGAAGGGAAAAAGTAGGAAAAAATGGTGTTGTCAAAGACATTGCGGTGCATAAAGAAGTGATCCTCATGATCGCGGATTACGCCATGGCAAATGGTCTGGGTGTTATGGGACTGGATTTTTCTCCTATCAAAGGACCCAAAGGCAACATTGAGTATTTGATCTATCTGGATAAAAAACAGCCAGGTGCAACAAAAGAAGAAGTTCATACATGGGTAGAAGAAATCGCGGCAAAATCACATGAAGTTTTATAATGCTGCATGGGGGCGAAGGTATGAAAAAAATAGGAATACTTCCAAATCTGGAAAAAGACAAGGAGTTTGCGGTGACCAAACGGCTGCTGCAATACTTGAAACTGAAAGAGTGTCAGCCATGTCTGTCCATGAAGGCGGCGAAGCTTGCCGGCTTGGAGGAATATGGCTGTTTGGAAGAAGAATTGTATCGGGATTCAGATTTTCTGATCTCTTTGGGTGGCGATGGTACCCTTTTGGGCGTTGGCAGAAAATCAGCGCCTTATGGTACGCCGATTTTGGGTATCAATTTGGGTACATTGGGCTTTTTGACGGCAGAAGAAAAAAATCATGCAGAATATGCCATTGATAAAGTGCTGGCAGGCGATTATAAAATGGAAAAACGTATGATGCTGCAAGCCACCATTGCCAAAGATCAGGAGCGTATCGAAGGGATTTTGGCACTCAATGACATTTGCATCACCAGAGGTCTGCTTTATAAGATTCTGGAGTTCAACATTTATGTCAATGAGGAGTATGTGGATACCCTGCGGGCGGACGGTGTTATCATTTGTACGCCGACAGGTTCCACGGCATATAATCTGTCCGCTGGAGGTCCTGTTCTGAAAGCGGATGCGCAGATCATCGCTATTACGCCCATTTCCGCGCATACCCTCACCAGCCGTTCCATTGTGGTATCGGCTGATGATGTGGTAACGGTGGAAATCAACCCCAGAGAAGAAGCAGATTTTACTGTCAGCGCCGATGGGCAGGATGCCTGGACGCTGACAGGCAAAAAAGTTGTGCAGGTGAAAAAAGCGAAGGAATATGCTTCCATTATCAAAACAAATCCGCAGAGCTTTTATGACGTACTCCGTCAGAAACTCAGCAGATAGAGAATAGAAAGGTTGTGACGAGTTTGAAAATTGCCAGACATGCGAAAATATTGGAACTGATCGAAAAATACGATATTGAAACCCAGGACGAACTGGCGCAGAAACTGTGTGAAGAAGGCTTTATGGTAACACAGGCAACGGTTTCCAGGGATATTCGGGAAATGAAGCTGACAAAAATCGCCACAGAGCGGGGAAAACAGAAATATTCTGTTATTACCGGCAATGATACGGAAATTACAGAACGCTTGACAAGGGTATTCAAGGAAGCTGTTGTGAAAATGGATTATGCGCAGAATATCATTGTTGTAAAAACATTGGAAGGTATGGGCATGGCAGTAGCTGTTGCGCTGGATAATATGCAGAACACAGAGATTCTGGGGACCATTGCCGGGGATGATACGGTATTTTGTGTTGTCAGAACCCATAATCAGGCAGCGGTAATTATTGAAAAGCTGTATCGTATCATTCATAGTGCCTAAGAAACGGGGAATGTGAAATGCTGGAACATTTGCATATCAAAAACGTAGCACTGATTGCAGAAAGTGAACTGCATTTTGAAAAAGGTCTGAATATCCTGACGGGGGAAACTGGTGCCGGGAAGTCCATGATCATTGACTCCCTGCATTTCGCGTTGGGCGGTCGAGTAAATCGCGATTTTCTGCGAAAAGAAGAACAATCGGCAGTGGTGGAAGCACTGTTTTCTACAGATAACCCGAAAGTTTCCGCTTTTCTGGAGGAAAATGGTATTTCTGTGGAGGAGGACGGCACACTGCTCATTGCCCGTACCATGCAGGCATCAGGAAAAACCGTTGCCCGTGTCAATGGCAGTACGGTCACAGCCGGTATGCTGAAAGAACTGGCGGGAGAATTGCTGGATATTTATGGACAGCATGAACATCAGTCATTGCTCAATCCCAGCCGGCATATCCATTTGCTGGATCGTTTTTGCGGCGAAGTATTGGAAGAAAAGCTGGCAGAATACCGTAAAGAATTCAGCAAAGAAAAAGAGCTGAAAAAACAGCTGGAAATGCTCTGTGGAGAAGAAAGCAGCCGTGTCCAGAGATTGGATATCCTCCAATTCCAGAAAGAGGAAATTGAAGGAGCGTCTTTGTGTCAGGGTGAGGAAGAAGAACTGCTGGAACAGAAAAAACGTCTGGGCAGTGTGGAAAAACTCATGCGTTTGTCTGTGGAAGGTGTGCAGCTCCTTTATGATGGCAGAGATGGTATGGCTTCTGCCTGTGATAATCTGGGAGAGGCGCTGCGTTGTTTGCAGGAAGCGGCGGCTCTGGATAACAGCCTTTCAGAACTTTGCGAGCGTATGGACAATGTTTATGCCCAGTTGGAAGACGGCGCACGGGAATGGAAGAAGTATACCCATTTGCTGGAAGCTGATCCAGACGCTTTGGAAACCATTGAGGAACGCTTGCAGACCATCTATCGCCTGAAAAGAAAATATGGCGGCAGTGTGGAAGCGGTTCTGGATTTTTACCGAAAAGCAGTGGAAGAACTTGATTTTTTGCAAAACAGTGAAGAACGTGCGGCGGAACTGGAACAGGCATTGCAGGCAGTTCATGCGCATATGGCAGCTCTGGCTGGAGAAATCACAGCAATTCGCAAAAATATAGCTTTGCAGGTGCAGACACAGGTAGAGCAGGCACTCCATGATATGGAAATGGCACAGGCAAGATTTTATATTTCCATGGAAAAACGGGAACACTTTGCCGCAGATGGTCTGGATAAAGTGGAATTTCTGATTTCTGCCAATGCGGGGGAGGACTTGAAGCCTCTGGCAAAAATCGCGTCCGGCGGGGAAATGTCCCGTGTCATGCTGGCGCTGAAAACAGTGCTGGTGGATGCGGATGAAATCGGAACATTTATTTTTGACGAAATCGACACAGGTGTCAGTGGCAAGACTGCCAGAAAAGTTGGGGAAAAAATGAGTCTGCTGGGGAAAAAACGGCAGATTCTCTGCATCACCCATCTGCCTCAGATCGCGGCTATGGCAGACAATCATTTTCGCATAGAAAAACATGTGGCGGAAGGGCGAACCACCACAACCGTAGAAACATTAGATGAAAACGCTTCCTGTCGGGAAATCGCACGGCTCATGGGCGGTGAGGAAATTACCGAAACCACCATGGCGGCAGCGAGAGAACTGCGGCGGGAAAAACCTTGAGGAAAACCCCTCTTGACAAGTAAAATATACATTGCTACAATGAGTTTGTTCATCGGAGGGTGCGTAATACAAAAGAGATTACAGCCGGATAAGATGGCAGGTGAAAGTCCTGCTTCTTATCCGGCTTTTTTTGTGAAAGGAGAAGGTTATGACAAGGGAGTTTTCATTGACGGAAGGAAAGATCAGTACCACTTTGCTGCGGTTTGCGGTGCCATTTTTGCTTGCCAGTTTCCTGCAGGCATTATATGGCGCGGCAGACCTGTATGTGGTGGGGCGTTTTGATACGGCAGCCGGTGTGTCAGCTGTTGCCATCGGCAGTCAGGTCATGCAGACTATTACAGGTATCATACTGGGCATTTCTACGGGTGGTACGGTTTTACTGGGCAGATGTATCGGTGAGGCAAATCCAAGAGGGGCTGCAAAAGCAGTTGGTACCATTGCATCATCCTTTTTGGTACTGGCAATGATTTTAACACCGCTGATGCTGTTTTTTACAGAATCCATCGTTACTGTCATGGAAACGCCTCAGGAAGCGGCAGAGGCAGCCAAAGCATATATTTTTACCTGTTCCGCAGGGATTCCCTTTATCATTGGGTATAATGCCGTCAGCGGCATTTTTCGTGGATTGGGTGACTCCAAAACACCGCTGTATTTTATATTGATCGCCTGTATTGTCAATATCGGTGTGGATTTTCTGCTGGTAGGTGGTTTTAGCATGGGGGCGGAGGGGGCCGCCATCGCCACTGTTGCCGCACAGGCAATTAGTTTTTTTGCGGCGCTTTTATATATTAAAAAGAAAGGCTTTTCCTTTCCTGTATACAAAACGGACTTTATTCCAGACCCACAGTCGGCGCTGCGTATTTGGAAGGTAGGCCTGCCATTAGCATTGCAGGACGCGCTGGTGAATATTTCTTTTCTGGTCATCACAGCCATTGTGAATACATTAGGGCTGGTGCCTTCCGCTGCGGTAGGTGTTGTGGAAAAAATTATCATTTTCGCCATGCTGCCGCCTACATCTTTTGCTTCCGCTGTTGCCGCCATGACAGCTCAGAATCTGGGAGCAGGAAAGGCAGAACGAGCAAAAAAAACATTGTGGTTCGGCATTGGATATGCTTTGGTTTTTGGGATTTTGTTCTGCATTTATTGTCAGTGGAAGCCAGAAAGCATCACGGGGATTTTTGCCAAAGAGGCAGATGTGGTTAGCGCAGCAGCGGATTACCTGCGTTCTTATTCCATTGACTGCATTCTGGTTGCTTTTATTTTCTGTATGAATTCTTATTTTAGCGGTTATGGAAAATCAGTGATTTCGTTTGCTCATAGTATGCTGGCAACTTTTGGTGTGCGTATTCCCGCTACAGCATTCCTGAGCCGTTACGCGGGGGAATCCCTTTATGTCATGGGGCTGGCCTCTCCAGCGGCAACTTTTGTTTCGCTGGTGGTTTGCCTGTTTTTCCTGCGGTATCTCCATAGAAAAACTTTTGGAATTTCGTAAGAAATCATAACAAAACGATAACAAACATCTGATTGTTTTCTTCTATGGTATAAAGAAATATGGCAAGGAGGATGGAAGAAGATGAAAAACAAGCATTTGTGGCTGGCTCTTTGGGAGAGTCTGCTGTTCGTACTGTTGATTTGGCATCATTATGAGCAATGGTGGCTGAGAGCAATACAGGCTTTGATGTATACAATTGTTGGCATCAAAGCCATGGATCACTTTCGAATATTTTATATCAATCGGAAAAATATTGGAGAAAAATAAAAAGAAACCCTTTTGTATGGAAATGGACTTCCTGTGACAAAAGGGTTTTTTGTTTGTAAAATCAATCTTTGCGATATTCTTTTTCTGTCTGTGCGACACGGAGCTGAGGGGGATTCTCAGATGTGTTTTCTTCTTTTCGCATTGCATCCCGATCCAGCAGCCATTGCATATACATGAGCAGTTCTTCCCGGCTGTTTTTGCTTAGCTGGGCATAGTAAGTCTGAAAACGATTAAATTCTATGGAATCATCATCTGCCATATAGGGATGGCGAATATCATTGACACCAAGAAGATAATCTAAAGAAACATCAAAAATAGATGCGATTTTTTTCAAGTCAGGGATAGAGGGCTGATTGCGTCCGGATTCATAGTTGGCAATGGCAGTATAGCCATAATTCAACATTTCTCCCAATTTTACCTGTGTCAGTTTTTTTTCTTTTCGCAACATTTTCAGCCTGTCTTTAAATTCCTGCAATCTGCTCACCTCATTTTTATTTTTCTTTTGCAGAATTTACTACAACGGTAGTAGATATTTATTTTATTATATGGTTTATAAAGAACCGAGAAAAGGCATTGTCACAGATAGAAAAATATTTTTGACAATATTCGCAAATCGCAAAAAAAGGTTGCAGTGTTATTTGCAGGATTCCTTTTCAATTCCTATTGACAAACTATGAAAAATGTGGTACATTTAATTCACATAAAGCATATAAGAATACTATGATATATAATGCAGACATATTTATGAGGAGGACAAGACTATGGCAACAAAAATTTATATGGATCATGCGGCAACAACTCCTGTCAGAAAAGAAGTTCTGGAAGAAATGCTTCCTTATTTTACAGAATACTACGGAAATGCTTCTGGCATCTATGGCATTGCCAAAGAAAGCAAAAAAGCAATGGAAAAGGCAAGAGAACAGGTGGCAGCAGCCATACACGCACAGCCTTCTGAAATTTATTTTACGGCAGGCGGCTCCGAAAGTGACAATATGGCACTGAGAGGTGTGGCGGAAGCCCTGAAGGATAAGGGTAATCATATTATTACCACAAAAATCGAACATCATGCCATTTTGCATACTTGCGAATATCTGGAAAAACATGGTTTCCGTGTGACGTATTTGGATGTGGATGCTGATGGCAAAGTCAGATTGGAAGATTTGGAGGCTGCTATCTGTCCAGAAACCATCCTGATTTCTGTGATGTTTGCCAACAACGAAATCGGTACCATCGAACCTATCGCGGAAATCGGGAAACTGGCACATGAAAAAGGCATCTACTTCCACACAGACGCCGTACAGGCAATGGGGCATGTGCCCATTGATGTGGAAGAAATGAACATTGACTTGCTTTCCATCAGTGGTCATAAACTGGGTGCGCCCAAAGGCATCGGCGCTATTTATATCCGTAAAGGCGTACGCATCACACCCTTGATTTTCGGCGGCGCACAGGAAAAGAAAATGCGTGCCGGCACAGAAAACATCCCTGGCATTGTTGGTCTGGGCAAGGCTGTGGAACTGGCTTCCGCAGAATTGCCGGAAACAAGAGAAACACTGGAAAAAATGCGTGACAGACTGATCCGCGGCATTCTGGAAGCCATTCCTTACAGCAAGCTGAATGGTCATCCAATAGATCGTTTGCCCAGCAACTGCAACATTTCCTTTGAATTTATCGAAGGTGAATCCATGTTGCTGCTGTTGGACGCTTTGGGCGTAGCGGCATCCAGCGGATCTGCCTGCACATCCGGTTCTCTGGATCCTTCCCATGTGCTCCTTGCCATCGGGCTGCCTCATGAAAAAGCCCATGGTTCTTTAAGACTGACACTGGATACAGACAACACTGAGGAAGAAATTGATTTTATTCTGGAAAAACTGCCTCAGATTGTGGCAAGACTGCGGGAAATGTCTCCCCTTTATGAAGAAATCAGCAAACAGACAAAATAATATATAGAAAAAAGGTTATAGATTTATTGTTAGAATACGCAGGAGGAATGATTTATGGAATACAGCGCAAAAGTTATGGATCATTTTATGAATCCCAGAAACGTAGGAGAAATTGAAGATGCCAGTGGCGTTGGTACTGTAGGCAACGCAAAATGCGGCGATATTATGAAGGTATATCTGCAGATTGAAGATGGTGTCATTCAGGATGCGAAATTTAAGACATTTGGCTGTGGTGCGGCAGTAGCCACCAGCTCTATGGCAACTGAATTGGTGAAAGGCAAAACCATTCAGCAGGCGTTGGAAGTAACTAATAAAGCGGTTATGGAAGCGCTGGATGGGCTGCCTCCTGTGAAGGTACACTGTTCCTGTCTGGCAGAAGAAGCTCTGCACGCAGCACTTTGGGATTATGCAGAAAAAAATCATATCGTCATTGAAGGCTTGAAAAAACCTGTCAATGACATTGATGAACTCCATCATCATACAGAAGAATAAGTGAACTCAAAAAGTCCGATTCTCTTTCGGGAGCATCGGACTTTTTCTGTATTTGGAAAGCGCAGGAAAGCCTTGTTTCCCTGTGGGGAATATGGTACCATGAAAAACGAAAAATGAATTTAAGATAAGGTCGGTGAAACCATTGTCAAAAGGAAAAGTAATTATCGGAATGTCTGGTGGCGTAGATAGTTCTACAGCTGCTTATTTGTTAAAAGAAGATGGGTATGAAGTGATCGGTGTTACCATGGGGATGTGGCAGGAGCCAGGAGAAACAGAAGGCTGCGGAAATCTTTCCGCTGTGAAAGACGCTTCCCGTGTGGCGGAAAAACTGGGAATCGAATTCCATGTTTTGGATTTTCGGAAAGAATTTCGTGAAAATGTAGTGGATTATTTTATCAACAGCTATGAAAGAGGCATGACGCCCAATCCTTGTATTGTCTGCAACCGCCATGTGAAGTGGGAAGCTTTGCTGCAATATGCCAATCAAATCGGGGCAGACTATATTGCAACAGGTCATTATGCCCGCATTGAAAAACATCCTGTTACAGGAAGATACTCTATCAAGGCGTCTGTCACAGCGGCAAAAGACCAGACTTACGCACTGTACCGCCTGACGCAGGAACAGCTGGCAAGGACATTGATGCCAGTAGGGTTTTATGAAAAAGATGAAATTCGGAAGATCGCTGTGAATATTGATGACTTTATCGCAAAGAAAAGTGATAGTCAGGATATTTGCTTCATTCCTGACGGGGATTATGGTGCTTTTTTGGAACGGGAAAGAGGAAAAAATCATTGCCCGGGAAATTTTGTGGATATGGAAGGAAATGTACTGGGACAGCATAAAGGCTTGATCTATTATACTGTTGGGCAGCGTAAGGGACTTGGTATCGCCTTTGGAAAACCCATGTATGTATATGGTTTGGATGTGGACAAAAATGAAGTGGTGCTTTGTGATAACGAAACCCTCTTTTCCAGAACTGTTTACGCAAATCAGATCAACTGCATGTCTGTATCTGAATTTACAGATGGTATGCGTTTCCGCGGAAAAATTCGTTACAGCCATAAAATGGCTGACTGTACGGTGCGCATGGTAGGGGAGGACTTGCTGGAATGCACCTTTGATGAGCCACAGAGAGCCATCACACCTGGACAGGCATTGGTGCTTTATGATGGGGAATATGTGGCAGGAGGCGGTACCATTTTGGGTGCAACACTGCCAAAAATGTGAGGAAGAAGAGAAGCTGGATAAAGATTTTGTATATATTTTCAAAAACTGTTATTTGTCGCATTTTGTAATTGCATGGAGCCCATGTTTGTGGTATCATGTTTGATGGTATATAAACAAGGGTTATGTTCTATAAGAAAAATTTATGGGAGGCAGCGATGAATTACGCACAAATGATTATTCCGTTTATTGGCGGTCTGGCTTTGTTTATCTACGGCATGAATATCATGGCGCAGGGGCTGCAGAACGCCGCCGGCTCCAAAATGAAAAGCATTTTGGAAGCACTGACACAGAACAAATTGATGGGGATCGCTCTAGGGGCACTGGTAACAGCCATTGTACAGAGTTCCTCCGCAACAACCGTTATGGTCGTTGGTTTTGTAAATGCTGGCTTGATGAACCTGACACAGGCCATGAGTGTCATTATGGGTGCCAACATTGGTACAACTGTAACTGGCTGGCTGGTATCCAGTTCCGAATGGGCAAAGATGTTCAGCCCCGCGACCATTGCCCCTCTGGCGGTTATGCTGGGTGTCATTCTGATGATGAGCGGCAAAAACGCCCGTCGGAAAGAAATTGCTTCTATTGTAATTGGTTTTGGTGTGTTGTTTATTGGTATCGAAAGCATGTCTGCTTCCGTGGAACCTCTGCGTGATTCTGAGGCTTTCCGTTCCATGTTTGTAACACTGGGCTCTAACCCTCTGCTGGGTATTTTTGCCGGTGCCTTTGTAACAGCTATTATCCAGAGTTCCTCTGCATCTCAGGGTATTCTGCTGTCTTTGGCGGCTTCTGGTCTGGTGCCTTTTAATGCGGCGGTATATATTATCATGGGTCAGAATATCGGTACTTGTGTAACCGCACTGCTCAGTGGTATCGGTGCTACAAAAACAGCGAAATGCGTTGGTTACATGCACTTGATGTTTAATATTACCGGTACGGTTGTATTCAGTATTGTGGCAATTTTGTACTTTACTGTTATCAATCCTGCAATGGGTGCAGACATCATTACACAGACACAGATCAGTGCCATCCATACCATCTTTAACATTGGTACAACACTGATGGTAATTCCTCTGTCCGGCATTATCATCAAAATTGCGAAGAGAATCAACCACGTTCAGGAAATCGAACGCAAAGACGAAAGTCAGCTGGTGCATCTGGACAAACGTATTCTGGAAACACCCAGTCTGGCAGTAGAAGGCGCAAAAATGGAAACACTGCGTCTGGGTCGTATTGCGCTGGAAAACCTGCAGAGCTCTTTTGATGCGTTGATCAAGAAAGACCATGATAAGATCGAAGAAGTGAAACACCGTGAAAATGTTGTGGACAAGGTTTGTGACAGCATTTCCGAATACCTGATCAAACTGTGTACTTTGCAGATCAGTGAAAAAGATAATCAGACAGTAACATCCTTGCTCAATACCATCAGTGATATGGAACGTGTGGGTGACCATGCGGAAAACATTGCCGAACTGGCAGAAGAAATGGAAAGAGAAGAGATCGCATTCTCCAATATGGCTTTGGAAGAATTGAGCGAAATGACGAAGGTAACATTGGCAAGTTACGAAAATGCGCTGAAAGCATTGGAAAACAACGATATTACCTATGCCATGAAAACCGCTGTACTGGAAGAACAGGTGGACGCACTGGAAAAGAAACTCCGTGCAAGTCATATCGACCGTCTGTCCAATGCGGAATGTAATGTAAACTCTGGTATCCATTTCCTGGAAATGCTGGGCAATCTGGAACGTGTTTCCGACCATGCTATGAACATTGCACAGGTAGTATTGAACGAAAACAGAGTAGAAAAGAATTATCACGACGAAGCAATCATGCCCGTTGTTTAATCAGAAAAAGAAAAAGCCTTTTGCTGTGTGAAAACATGGCAAAGGGCTTTTTTATTTTGGGACAGACATTTTTTTCTGAAATAAGAATACATAGGATAATAAAACGGAAAAAGGTGGAATGATTATGCCACGGGTTTATCTGAGTCCTTCTTTGCAGGAGTACAATCTTTATGTCAATGGCGGAACAGAGGAGGAGATCACCAATCTTATTGCGGATGCTATGGAGCCTTATTTACTGGCATCAGGTATTGAATTTACGAGAAATCGACCGGAAATGAGTCTGGGGGAAGCCATTGCCGCTTCTAATGCGGGAAATTATGACCTGCATTTTGCCATTCATTCCAATGCGGCACCGGAAAGTCTGGCAGGAAAATTACAGGGGGTAGATGCGTATTATTTCTACAATAGTCCCTATGGCAAAGAAATGGCGGATATTGTTACGGAAAATATGAAGCAGGTCTATCCTGATGGGAAAAAAGTACAGTCTGTGGCAACGGCAACCCTGCGGGAACTGCGCCGCACCAATGCGCCAGCGGTATTGGTGGAAGTGGGATACCATGACAACGTAGAAGATGCCCAGTGGATCAAAGAGAACATTAACCAGATTGCGCAGACCCTTGCGAAATCTATTGCGGATTATTTTGGAGTGCCTTTCCGACAGCCAACGATATAAATGAAGAATGGGAAAAATATACAAACGCAATCGTGAATGCTGCTGATGATTTTATGCTATTCTCCGAAGCGAAAGTTTTTTTATAAAAAATAAAGGGAAATCGTGACAAGTGCCGTATTTATATTGATATGTATATTGTGTAAATGCTATATAATACTGTATACATGAAAACTGACGGGCGACTTGTCCGATTATTCAATACCAAGGGAGGTATCAGTATGAAAAGTTACGCAGCAGATAAGGTGAGAAACGTAGTACTATTGGGTCACAGCGGTTCCGGGAAAACCACTTATGCCGAAGCAGCATTGTTCTATTCTGGAGCAACAAAAAGATTCGGGAAAGTGGACGAAGGCAATACCGTTAGTGACTACGATCCAGAAGAAATTCGCCGTAAGGTATCTATCAGTACATCCGTACTGCCTGTAGAATGGCAGGATACAAAGATCAACTTCTTGGATACACCCGGTTATTTTGACTTCGTGGCTGAATCCAAACTGGCTATGAGCGTAGCGGATACAGCCCTGATCATGGTTTCCGCAAAATCCGGCGTAGAAGTTGGTACGGAAAAAGCATGGGAATACACCGAAGAAATGCATCTGCCTCGTATTTTCTTTGTAAACCAGATGGATGACGAAAATGCGGACTTTGAACGTACACTGGCAGACATGCGTGTGAAATTCGGTAAATCCGTTGCACCTCTGCAGATTCCTTTCAATGATGAAGACGGTAAATTCGTTGGCTTTATCAATCTGATCAAGAGAGATGCCAGAAAGAAAGTAGACGGCAAACTGCAGCCCTGCGAAATGCCTGAAGATAAAAAAGACGAAGTAGAAGTTCTGCGTTCCATGCTGGTAGAAGTTGCGGCTGAAAGCAGCGACGAACTCATGGAAAAATTCTTCAATGACATTGAACTGACAGAAGAAGAAATTTACGATGGTCTGAAATATGGTATCGAAAACAATACCATCGCTCCTGTAATGTGCGGTTCCGCTACACTGGGCTATGGTGTAAAACTGCTTCTGAATACCATCGTTCGCTTTACACCTCCCGCAAACGAAGCAAAACCCAACTTCCATGCGTTCCATAACGGTGAAAAAGTGGTTTACTGCTCTACAGACGACGAAAGATTCTCCGCGTTTGTATTCAAAACCATCGCAGACCCTTATATCGGTCGCCTGAACCTGTTCAGAGTCATGACTGGTAAACTGGACGCTTCTATGAGCGTTTATAACGAAGAAAAAGATACAGTGGAAAAAGTTGGTCACCTGTATGTGATCAGAGGGAAAGAACAGATCGAAGTGGATGAACTCCATTCCGGCGATATCGGCGCTCTGGCAAAACTGTCCAACACTTCCACACAGGATACACTGTCTTTGAAAGAAGCAAACATCGTCATTCCCAAGATCAACCTGCCTGAATCCGTTCTGTGCATGGCGATCCAGCCCAAAGGCAAAGGCGATGAAGACAAACTGTCCGCAGCTCTTTCCAAGATCCGTGAAGAAGATCCTACCATCAAGATGGAAGTTAACAAAGAAACAAAACAGACATTGATCTATGGTATCGGCGAACAGCAGCTGGATGTTATGGTCAATAAACTGAAAAACAAATATAAGATCGAAGTGGAATTGAAAGACCCTATCATTCCTTACCGTGAAACCATCAAATCCAAAACTTCCGTACGCGGCAGATATAAGAAACAGTCTGGCGGTCATGGTCAGTTCGGTGACGTTGTTATGGAATTCGAACCCAGCGGCGATATGTCTGTACCTTATGTATTTGAAGAAAAGATTTTCGGTGGTTCTGTACCCAAACAGTATTTCCCCGCTGTAGAAAAAGGTCTGCAGGAATGCGTTCAGTCCGGTGTTCTGGCTGGTTATCCTGTGGTTGGTCTGAAAGCAACATTGACAGATGGTTCCTACCATCCTGTAGACTCTTCCGAAATGGCGTTCAAGATGGCAACATCTGTTGCATTTAAGGAAGGTATCCCTCAGGCAAAACCGACCATTCTGGAACCCATTGAACATGTGGAAGTTTTGATTCCTGAAAAATACATGGGTGATATCATGGGTGATATCAACAAACGTCGTGGTCGTATTCTGAGCATGGACGCTGTTGGCAATAAGAAATGCATCGTTGCGGAAGTTCCTACAGCAGAAATGCACAAATACGCAACAGATCTGCGTTCTTTGACACAGAGCCGCGGCGATTACAGACATCACTTTGAACGTTACGAAGAAGCTCCTATGGAAATCCAGAAGAAAATTATCGCTGCAAGAGCAGAACAGAAATAAGAACATTGCAAATAGGATAACTTTGTGATATTCTCAATGAGAGAAAATCCGAAATCAAGTGTCCAAAATGGTTCCCAATAAACCATGGACACATACTATGAAAATGAACAACGGTAGTTAGGAAAAAGGCGGGTTTCAAGGTATTTGCTCCATGGAATCCGCCGATTCCTTATCTGTCTGTTTCAAAACAGGGATTTTCTGATTATGAAAGAATGTCATTTGGTTATCCTGTTTTTATATGAAGGAGGAATACTTATGTTAGATGTAGCTATCATTGGCGGCGGTCCTGCTGCCTTATCCGCGGCGCTGAACTGCCGTCAGAGAAATAAAACTGTAACAATTTTCGGCAGAAGTCTGGATAGCTCTCTGCTCTTTGCGGCAGAAAAGGTGGACAACTATCTGGGTCTGCCTGATATGGGCGGGGAAGAACTGTTGAATACATTCTATGCTCATGCCATGAAAAATGGCGTTGAATTTAAAGAAGCTCGCATCAGTCAGATCATGTCCATGGGTGACTCCTACATGATCAATGCGGAAAATGAATTTATTCAGGCAAAAGCCATCATTCTGGCAACAGGTCTGAGCAAAAGCAAAGGCATTGCCGGAGAAATGGAATATCTGGGCAAAGGTGTCAGCTACTGCGCAACTTGCGACGGTATGCTTTACCGTGGCAAAAAAGTCGTTGTGGTAGCGGAAAACGAAGAAGGGGAAGCAGAAGCAAACTTCTTGGCAGATATTTGCTCTGAAGTATTGTATGTACCTCTTTACCAGCCCGTTATGTCTTTGAAGGAAAATGTAAAAGTAGTTAATGGGAAACCGAAAGCTGTTCTGGGAGAAAACGACCGCGTGACAGGCCTGGAATTGGCAGATGAAACTTTGGGTTGTGATGGCATTTTCTTTGCGAAAAACTCCATGCCCCCTGAAAGCCTGCTGTTTGGTCTGGAAACAGAAGGCAAAAATATTGTGGTGAACCGTAAGATGGAAACAAACCTGCCTCGTGTTTATGCGGCGGGGGACTGCACAGGTGCCCCTTATCAGATCGCAAAAGCTGTTGGGGAAGGTCTGGTAGCGGCTCTGTCCGCAGCAGCAGCCATTGACCAGCTGGATCGGGAACAGGCAAAATAAATAAAATTTCCTTAAAATTATCTCATTTTTCTTAAAAATGAAGTAAATGAAAGAAAACCGGAGAAATCGGGAGTAAAAATTAGTTTTTCTCTTGAATTTCTTCGGTTTTTTCTGTATATTTCTGAATTTTAAAGAATAATATCTTATATGGGATTTGAATAATCTTGTGAAAATGGATAAGATAGTAACAGAAATTAGCACTCGATTTGATTGAGTGCTAACAACAAGAATACAAGGAGGCAGAATAATATGAAACTTGCACCATTAGGAGATAAAGTTGTATTGAAACAGTTGGAAGCGGAAGAAACCACAAAATCCGGTTTGATTCTGACTTCTTCTTCTCAGGAAAAACCCCAGGAAGCTATCGTTGTGGCTGTAGGTCCCGGCGGACTGGTTGGCGATGTAAATGTGGAAATGGTCCTGAAAGAAGGCGACCATGTTATTTTCCCTAGATACGGTGCCACACAGATCAAATTTGAAGGGGAAGAATATCTGGTAATGCGTCAGAATGATATTCTGGCAATTGTAAAAGACTGATTTTAAACTTCTCAATATATAGGAGGCGTTATTGAATATGGCAAAAGAAATCAAATACAGCACTGACGCAAGAAGCGCAATGGCAGCCGGTGTTGACAAATTGGCAAATACTGTAAAGGTTACATTGGGTCCCAAAGGTCGTAACGTGGTTCTGGACAGAAAATTCACTTCTCCTTTGATCACAAACGATGGTGTGACCATCGCGAAAGATATCGAACTGGAAGACCCTTATGAAAACATGGGCGCACAGCTGGTAAAAGAAGTTGCAACACAGACAAACGATGTAGCTGGGGACGGTACTACAACAGCAACGGTTCTGGCACAGGCTATGATTCAGGAAGGTCTGAAAAATATCGCGGCAGGCGCAAACGCTATTATCCTGAGAAAAGGTATGCAGAAAGCAACTGACGCAGCTGTAGCAGAAATCAAAAAAATGAGTCAGGCTGTTACCACAAAGAAACATATCGCAAACGTTGCGGCAATTTCCGCTGGTGACGAAGAAGTTGGTAACATGATTGCTGACGCTATGGAAAAAGTAACAAACGATGGTGTTATCACTGTTGAAGAATCCAAAACCATGAAAACAGAACTGGACCTGGTAGAAGGGATGCAGTTTGATAAAGGTTATCTGTCCGCTTATATGTGTACAGATATGGACAAAATGGTAGCTGTTCTGGAAGACCCTTATATCCTGCTGACAGATAAGAAAATCTCCAACATTCAGGATTTGGTACCCATTTTGGAACAGATCATGCAGACAGGTGGCAAAGTGCTGATTATCGCAGAAGACGTAGAAGGCGAAGCACTGGCTACACTGGTACTGAACAAACTGAGAGGCACATTCACATGCGTTGCTGTCAAAGCGCCTGGCTATGGCGAAAGAAGAAAAGCACAGCTGGCTGATATCGCAGCACTGACAGGTGCACAGGTGATCTCCGATGAACTGGGTATTGACCTGAAAGACGCAACTCTGGATATGCTGGGTCATGCAAAGACCGTTCGTGTAGAAAAAGACCTGACCATCATCGCTGACGGCGCAGGCAGAAAAGACGAAATCGATGCTAGAATCATGCAGATCCGCAGGGGCATCGAAGAAACAGAATCTGATTTCGACAGAGAAAAACTGCAGGAAAGACTGGCAAAACTGTGTGGTGGCGTAGCAGTGATCAAAGTTGGTGCAGCTACCGAAACAGAAATGAAAGAAAAGAAACTGCGTATGGAAGACGCCCTGGCAGCTACCAGAGCCGCTGTGGAAGAAGGTATCGTAGCTGGTGGTGGTACAGCACTGATCCATGCAGTAGAAAAAGTAAAAGCAGCATGTGCTGACCTGACAGGCGATGAAAAGACAGGTGCTGACATCGTTGTGAAAGCATTGGAAGCTCCTCTGCGTCAGATCGTTGAAAACGCAGGTCTGGAAGGCTCTGTGATCGTAAACAAAGTAAAAGAAATGGCAGAAGGCGTTGGTTT
Source organism: Clostridia bacterium (assembly GCA_022786605.1). Taxonomy (GTDB): domain Bacteria; phylum Bacillota; class Clostridia; order Lachnospirales; family Anaerotignaceae; genus Anaerotignum. The sequence continues at coordinate 34,148 of JALFWW010000016.1, forward strand.
CAATGCCCTGACAGAAGAATATGTGGAAATGGTAGACGCTGGTATTCTGGACCCTGCAAAAGTAACCAGAAGCGCACTGCAGAACGCAACTTCCGTTGCTTCCACATTCCTGACAACAGAAGCAGTTGTTGCGGAACTGCCTTCTAAAGCGCCTGCTATGCCTGATGCTGGCATGGGCGGCGGTATGGGCGGTTACATGTAAGCCGAGAATCCTTTTATATCGAGGGGTAAGATTTCCTATGACGGAATATGGCTTGCGAAAAACAGTATGCAGACATATTCAGAAATCCGCTCCATCTCTGGGATTCAAAATAATAAAGAAGCTGTTCCGCATTAACGCGGAACAGCTTCTTTTTGCGTAGAAACGATGGTCCCATCATGGAAAAGAATTTTCACATTGTCCATGGTTCTGTCGATTGCAATGTTTTCGATATCTAGTGAAGAACTTGCGCCAGCATGCTTAAATCTGATGAATTGGGCGTCATCACTCAGCCATCCGATCATGGCATTCGTTTCGCCGTAATAGGATTTTGGATAAGATTTGATTTTAAAGTCACCAACATAGGTGGCTCTTTCTGTGAACAGCTCATTTTTAATTGATCCATCTATGGAAATAGAAGTTTCATGGATTTCATCGTTGACAGTATAAACTATGGCATCTAACTCTTTGGTTACGGGAACGGGGCGTTGTAATATATAAATCATCGCCAAAATGATACATACACCAGCAATCATAATCCCTTTGATTTTCTTAATCATCACTGTATGCCCCCTTGCTGTTTAGAAATCCCATACAATACGCTTTTAATCAATACAATTTTATCACTTTTTAGATGATGCTTCTAGCTGTGCTTACAAAAAACAACCAACGAACTTTTTAGGTGGTGATATAGTTTCGTTTTCCGTTTCAAGGTTTTTGTCTAGCGATATTATCATTTCTAATGAAATTGAGAGAATGGGCATCTTTTCTGTTCCTTTTTTCGTGCAATCGTCTTTTTTGCACAAGGGGAGGGCTGTTGTTTTGGCTGGTTTTGTGTGGTCTGTTTTTTCGGATTGTGCTATACTATACCATAGCGAAATATTGATTTGAATACATAAAAGGGAGTGCAGATATGCAGAGAACGGAGACTAGAACCGTACAGGTTGGCAATTTGAAATTGGGCGGCGGCAACCCTGTTGTCATCCAGTCCATGTGTAATACAGATACCAGAGATGTGGCAGCGACTGTGGCACAGATTCATGCGCTGGAAGCGGCTGGCTGTGAACTGGTGCGTGTGGCAGTGCCTGATATGAAAGCGGCAGATGCCATCGGCGAAATCAAAAAACAGATTCATATTCCTCTGGTGGCAGACATCCACTTCGACTATCGTCTGGCACTGCGTGTCATGGAACTGGGCATTGATAAAGTTCGTATCAACCCCGGCAACATCGGCGATGAAGAACGCATCCGTCAGGTGGTGGAAATGGCAAAAGAAAAACATATCCCCATCCGTATTGGCGTAAACAGCGGCTCTCTGGAAAAAGAACTGGTGGAAAAATACGGCGGCGTAACTCCTCAGGGCTTGGTAGAAAGCGCCCTGAAACATGTAAAAATTCTGGAAAAATATGATTTCCATGATATTGTGGTTTCCATTAAGGCTTCTGATGTGCCTTTCTCTCTGGAAGCCTATCGGATTCTGTCCGAAAGCATTCCTTATCCCATCCATGTAGGTATTACAGAAGCGGGAACCGTTTATATTGGTACCATCAAATCTGCAGTAGGCATTGGCGCTATTCTGGCAATGGGCATTGGTGATACCATTCGTGTATCTTTGACAGGTGATCCTGTGGAAGAAGTCCGTGCGGCAAAAGAAATTCTCAAATGTCTGGGTCTGCGGAAATTTGGCATTGAACTGATTTCCTGTCCTACTTGCGGCAGAACACAGATTGACCTGATTTCTATTGCAAATGAAGTGGAACAGAAATGTGCGGCTATCAAAAAAGACATTAAAGTTGCCGTTATGGGCTGTGTGGTAAATGGTCCCGGCGAAGCGAAAGAAGCAGATATCGGTATTGCTGGCGGCAATGGCGTTGGTATTCTGTTCAAGAAAGGCGAACTCATCCGCAAAGTGGATGAAAGCCAGCTGGTAGATGCTTTGATGGAAGAAATTGATAAACTGTGATTTGGAAAATAATCGGAAAGGAGGGGCGATATGACAGCGAAAAAATTTCCGCTGGTATTTGATAAGGTTTCTCTTTCCGCCCCTTTGCAGGAAGTCTTTCGGGAAACCACAGTACTTTCCCTGACTATCCACCGGAAGGAGCGGGAAATTGTAACAGAGATTGCGGCAGATGAAGTCATTCCGCCTTTGTACTGGGAAAAACTGCGAAAAGAAATGATGCAGCAGCTTCCAGGTGTCAAAGAAGTGCATATTTTCCCCAAATATCAGTTGATGGATAAGGAGCCTAAAGCAGTTCTTGCAGATTTCTGGGATACCATCCGCAGCCATGTGGCAGCCCAGAGCAAGGTTTGCAGCGGCGTTATTTCCGACGCGGATTGGGATTATCAGGATGGGAAGATGCAGATTTTTGTAAAGCATAACATGGCTTACTATCTATCCCAGAAAAAACTGGATGATGCTGTGGCAAAGCTGGTGCAGGAAGAAACGGGACTGGCTATGTCTGTGCAGTTCAAAAATGTTCAGAGCAGTGAGGAAGACCGTGCTCGTATGGAACAGGAACAGCGGACAAAAACAGAGGAACTCCTCCAGCAGATCGCTTCTGCCACACAGGCGGCGGAACAGGCAAAAGTTTCAGCGGAAGTGGGGGCAGTCAGCGAAGCTGTTTCCAGAGGCATCCTCTTTGGCAAAGAATTTACTGGTACGCCTGTGAAGATTGTGGATACGAAAATCCCCGGGGAATCTGTCATTGTAGAAGGGAATATTTTCAATATCGAACCCAGAGAAATCAAAGGGGAAAAATATATCGTTTCCTTTGATATTACAGATAAGTCCGATTCCACAACGGTAAAATTCTTTGTGAAACGGTCTGTTTTCGACAACGAACTGAAAGATAAAATCAAAAAAGACGCTTACCTCCGTGTGCAGGGGGAAGTACAGTTTGATAAATACGCCAAAGAAATCAACATCATGGCAAAAGCCATCATGGCGGCACAGGCGCCTCCGCCCCGTATGGATACGGCAGAGGAAAAACGTGTGGAACTCCATCTCCATACCCAGATGAGCAGTATGGACGGCGTGACTCCTGTGAAAAACTATATCAAACGCGCCATTGATTGGGGGCATAAAGCCATTGCCATTACAGACCATGGTGTGGTACAGGCCTTTCCTGATGCCATGAATGCGGCAGATAAATCTGATTTGAAAGTCATTTATGGCGTGGAAGCCTATCTCATTGACGACTTGGGCAATGCGGTATTCTCCCCCAGAGGGCAGAATCTGGACGATACCTATGTGGTATTTGACATCGAAACCACAGGGCTTTCCAAAGAAAAAGAAATGATTACGGAAATTGGTGCCGTAAAGGTAGCGGATGGGAAAATCATTGACCGTTTCAGTACTTTTGTCAATCCACAGCGTCCCATTTCCGCTGAAATCACTAAACTGACAGGCATCACTGACGATATGGTGAAAGATGCGCCTACCATTGAAAATGTACTGCCGGAATTCTTGAAATTCTGCGAAGATACGGTGCTGGTAGCGCACAATGCTTCTTTTGATACAGGCTTTATCCGCGTTGCGGCAGAAAGAGCAGGTCTGGGAGAACTTCATCATACCATCGTAGATACCTTGGAACTGGCAAGAGCGTTGCTGCCAGAACTGAATAAACACAAACTGGATATTGTCTGTGAACATTTGGGTGTAACTCTCAATGGACACCACCGTGCTGTCAACGACGCAGAAGCAACGGCAGAAGTGTTTATCAAATTCTTGGACATGCTGGCAGAAAAGAAAGTTTTCACTTTGGATGAAATCAATGTTCTTGCCAGTCGTACGGTGAACTATAAAAAACTCCGTGCTTACCATGCCATCATTCTGGTGAAGAACTATACAGGTCTGCGGAATCTCTATGAACTGGTTTCCATGGCACATATTGACTATTTCTTCCGTCGTCCCAGAATCCCCAAAAGCAAATTTATGCAGATGCGGGAAGGCTTGATTTTGGGCAGTGCCTGTGAAGCAGGGGAACTGTACCGTGCTCTTTTGGATGGCGAACCCAAACAGCGCATCGAAGAATTGGTGCATTTTTATGATTATCTGGAAATCCAGCCTTTGGGCAACAATAAATTTATGATCGACTCTCCCAGAGTGGAAAATATCCACTCCATGGAGGATATCAAAAATATGAACCGTAAAATTGTGGAACTGGGCGAACAATATGGAAAACCTGTTGTGGCAACCTGTGACGTGCATTTCATCGACCCTGATGATGCGGCATACCGCAAAATCATCATGGCGGCAGAAGGTTTTCCCGACGCAGACAACCAGCCGCCCCTGTATTTCAGAACCACAGATGAAATGCTGGCGGAATTTGACTATCTGGGAGAGGAAAAGGCAAGAGAGGTTGTTATCACCAATACCAATCTCATTGCGGACCAGATCGAGAAGATCAAGCCTATTCCGGATGAAACATTCCCTCCCAAAATCGAGGGTGCCGATGAGCAGTTACGGCAAATTTGTATGGATAAGGCTCATTCTATTTATGGCGATCCTTTGCCGCCCTTGGTGCAGGATCGTTTGGAAACAGAGTTGAATTCCATTATCAGCAACGGCTATGCGGTGCTTTATATCATCGCTCAGAAACTGGTGTGGAAATCCGTTGCAGACGGGTATCTGGTGGGTTCCCGTGGTTCCGTAGGTTCCTCTTTTGCGGCAAACATGGCAGGGATCACAGAAGTAAACTCTTTGCCGCCCCATTATGTTTGCCCCAACTGCAAATATTCCGACTTTGATTCGGAACTGGTGAAATCCTTTGCCATGGAAGAAGCCAGCGGATGTGATATGCCCGATATGAACTGCCCCAAATGTGGCACATTGATGCACAAAGACGGACACGACATTCCCTTCCAGACATTCCTTGGATTTGAAGGGGACAAAGAACCAGATATCGACTTGAACTTCTCCGGGGAGTATCAGCAGACAGCCCATGCCTATACGGAAGAACTCTTTGGTGTAGGGCATGTGTTCAAAGCGGGTACCATCGGTACCTTGGCGGATAAAACAGCTTATGGATTTGTAAAAAAATACTTTGATGAACGGGAAATCACTGCTCATAATGCGGAGATTACCCGTCTAATGAATGGATGCACTGGAGTCAAGCGTACCACTGGGCAGCACCCTGGTGGTCTGATGGTTGTACCCAGTGATCATAATATCTATGAATTTTGCCCCATTCAGCGGCCGGCGAATGATGTGAATTCCACAGTCACAACCACACATTTTGACTATCATTCCATCAGTGGTCGTTTGCTGAAGCTGGACCTTCTGGGGCACGACGATCCCACCGTCATTCGTATGCTTTACGACTTGACGGGCGTCAATCCCCAGACGGTACCTCTGGGCGATCCAGCAACCATGTCCCTTTTTGAATCTCCAGAAGCACTGGGGGTTACAGCGGAGGATATCGGCTGTGAAACAGGGACTTTGGGTATCCCTGAATTTGGTACAAAATTCGTACGCGGCATGCTGTTGGACACAAAACCGAAAACTTTCGCGGATTTGCTCCGTATTTCCGGTTTGTCCCATGGTACGGACGTATGGCTGGGCAATGCCCAGACGTTGATTGAAAATGGCACCATTACCCTGAAAGAAACCATCTCCACTCGTGACAGTATCATGATTTATCTCATCAATAAAGGTGTGGATAAAAAGAAATCCTTTAAGATCATGGAAAAAGTCAGAAAGGGGAAGGGGCTGACCGATGAGGACATTGCCGATATGAAAGCGGCGGATGTGCCGGATTGGTACATCGAATCCTGCCAGAAGATCAAGTATATGTTCCCCAAAGCCCATGCTGCGGCATATGTAATGATGGCGTTCCGTATTGCTTATTTCAAAATCAATTATCCGGAAGCGTACTACGCAACATATTTTACTGTACGTGCCTGTGATGATTTTGACTATAGCTGTATGTGTAAAGGCATGGACGTTGCCAAAGCGGCTATGCGGGAAATCCATGCCAAAGGCATGGAGGCAACAGCAAAAGATAAAGCAAAAATGACGGTTCTGGAATTGATCGTGGAATTTTATGCCCGTGGCTTCAAATTCCTGCCCATTGACCTGTATAAATCCGACTCCAGAAAGTTCATTGTGACAGAGGAAGGGCTGATTCCGCCTTTCAACTCCTTGCAGGGGCTTGGCACCAATGCGGCACAGAGCATCGTAGACGGCAGAGTAGCAGGGGAATTCCATACCATTGAGGAACTGAAAGAACGCACTTCTCTGGGACGTTCCCTCATCGATTTGCTGAAAGAAAACGGCGTTTTGAACGGTATTCCTGAAACCAATCAGCTGAGTTTGTTCTAAGGGGGAATTATATGAATTGCCCGAAATGCGGAAAAGAACTGGAAAAAGGCTGGATCAACAGCGCCAGAGAAGTGATTTATACTCGTAAACTGAAAAAGTGGTTCATCGAAGCTTCAAAAATCGGCGATATTTCTTTGACGACACATAATATGACATGTCCTAGATGTGAAGCCTATGTATGCCGGGATTGTCAGTGGGTCATTGTACCTTACGAAGACGAAAATCAATAAATATGAAGAAAAAGCGACAAATCTTACAAGAAACGTAAGATTGTCGCTTTTTCATTGTATTTTTTTGGAAACTTCGGTATGCTGAAAAAAAGGGAGTTTTTGGAAAATCCATAGAACGTGGGAATGGCGTATGAAAAAGAGGATTTTTTTGCTTTGCTGTGTAGTGGGTATTATGATGCCAACAGCGGTGTATGGACAGGATGTTCCCGTGACAAATGCCGCAGTGGAGCAGTCGAATATGTATGAAGGAACCATTGTACAACTTAGAAATGACACAGGGCGTTGTTATTATTTGACACAGCAAGCGGCCGTAGCGGATTTTCTGACAGAATGGAAAAATGTCTGGCTGACAGGAAAGCCGGCAGAGTTGTCCTATGGATTTGACAGTTACGGATTTTATGTGCTTTCTGATAGACAAAAGGACGATCAGGATGTGCAGTATGTGGTGCATCCAAACCAGAATATCCTTTCCAGAATCACTTACACAAAAGACAGAATTTCAGGCAGAATCACAGATATTCAATCAGAAGATATGGAGGTTCCCGCGGAAAGAATGCAGAATCTTGTGACGAAGCTGGAAACCATTGAGAAAACATATCATCCATACGATGGGCTTTACATCCAAGGGGTGGGGGCTGCTTCCGTGGATTATGCGGATATCAACAAACTAGGAATGGTATTGAATCATTATGTATATGTTTTCCAGAATGCGTTTATTGATACAAATGGTGTTTTGCAGGTATCTCTGGAGGACTGGAATACCATTTTTGCTACCCAATACGGAAATACAAAAAATTTGGTTTATCAGAACGGTACCATCAAAAACAATGCTCTGTCCACTAATATTTCCTGTCAGAATATCAATGGGAAAGTTTATATTCCTCTGCGGGACGCAGTAAACCATTTCGGGCATTTGTCTATGGAATGGGATAAACAGATGCGGAAAGCGGTCATTGAGGATATAGGTTTTTCCGTAGAGTAAATGGATGCGGGGGAATGGATATGAAGAAAAGAGTATGTTTGCTTTGCTGTGTAGTGGGGCTGCTGTTGCCGACAACGGCACATGCGGAAACAGTACAGGTTTCCCAGAATGATTTGCCACAAGTGCTTTGGGTAGAGGGTCACAGAGATATTTATATTACTCAGCCATCTTCTGTGGAAGAATTTTGTGATTTATGGGAACAGTGGTGGAAAACGGGAAAAACGGCGGAACTTGGCTATGGGGAACGAGATTATAAAGTGACTTTATATGAAAATGAAAATTTAATGGCTACGGCGAAAAAGAACTATCTTGTGTATGAACGGCAAAATAAAATTGCGGTAGAACATTTATCTAGAGATTCAGAAACGGGAACGCTCATCAGAACGAAAGAAGTTGTTTCTGTTTCGCCGGAAATCATGGGACAGATCGTGCAAAAACTGGAAAGCATGTATGAAACCTATTATATTTATGATGCTTTTGATATGATGTATGGCGTGGATTTAGCCAAAATCAATGAACTTGGTATGGTGTTGAACCAAGATGTGTATGTTTTCCAGAATGCGTTTATTGACGCCAATGGCACCTTGCAGGTATCGCTGGAGGACTGGAACACCATTTTTGCCACCCAGTATGGAGAGATGAAGAATTTGATTTACCAGAACGGAACTATCAAAAATAATGCTTTGCCCACAAACATTCCCTGCCAGAACATCCATGGAAAAATTTATGTTCCCCTGCGGGAAGCGGTGAACCATTTTGGTCATTTAACTATGGGATGGGATAAACAGATGCGGAAAGCGGTTGTCATGGAAAAAGCCGTTTTTGAAAAACAGCAGGAACGCTGGGAGGAATTTCAAAAGGTAGCAGAATCGCAAAAATAAGACTGTGAGGGGGTTTGTGTTATGCAGAAAGTAAAACCGGTCTTTTTTGGCATTGTTATGATTCTGGTCAATTTCTGTATTGTTGTTTGTATACAGGGGTTGCTGTTTTGCCCCATTTCCAGCCCTTTGCAGGCGGAAAGTCTGGCAAAAGCCTATGGAGAATTTGAAAATGCCTATATTTTGGATCATACGGTTTTGAAGGATTCGGAATTGCTATTGGTAGAAAGCGAAGGCAATGTACAAATATTGGAATTGCAGAAAAATTTATTTTTTCCCAGATACCGCCTTATGGAAGTACATACCATTCCAGAAGATGATTTCTCTTATAGCACAGCGGCGGAAACATCACAGGTGGTATATCCATATCATGTGGTGGACCGAAGTAAAATTGATTTGGAAAATATAGAAATCAAATCTGGATTTATGAAGAAAGAATTTCTGCTTTCCTATGGCATTTTCACATTTTTGCTGACAATGGCGGAAGGTTTCGGATATTTTCGATGGAAAGAGGTACATTCATCAAAATAAGCAATCAAAAAGGCACGAAATTCTTTAGGGGCATCTTCGTAAGAAAACAAAGAAAGCCAAAATCCTTATGATTACAAAGGATTTTGGCTTTCTTGTTTTGTTCAGATTTTATTTGTTCTGTTTTCTTATGAAGACAGCCGTCGCAATTCCCCTTAAGAAATTAAGGAAAAGAAAAATCAATGTTTTCTTAATGGGAAGTTGCTTTGGAATTTCGTGTCTTTTACCTTTCCTATGTTCAGGGCATGACCACTTTCTTTTCTTTCTGTAATTTGATAAAGAATATGATACATAAAATCAGTTCAAAGAGAGCGGACATAGGTACGGCGATACCGATGATGAGCAGGTTGGTGCCCGGCAGACGGCTGAGGAAGTAGGAAAGGGGGATACGTACCAGAAATACGGTCAAAACCCCTTGGAACAGTACAAATTTTGTTCTGCCTCTGCCGTTGAAGTATCCCAGCATACAGAAGTTAATGGCTGTCAGCAGATATTCAAAGGAACAGCTTTTCAGATACAACTGGGTGGAGGCGATAACTTCCGGGTCATTGGTAAAGATGGATGCCAGAAAATCCCCTTGCAGGAATGTCAGCAGGAATACCATAAAACCACAGCAGAAAGAGATGCGTACCGCCACGAAAAATGCCTTTGTGGCGCGGCTGATATTGTTTGCCCCGACATTTTGCGCAACGAAAGCGGAAAGGGCAGACATAAAGCTCATGGGTACCAACGCAAGGAAAACAAAAAGTTTTTCCGCGATGCCGACACTGGCGGAAGCAACAACCCCCAGAGAATTAAGGATGGCCGTAATGATCAAAAAGGATACAGTCACCTGAAAATCCTGCGCGGCAATGGGAAGCCCCAATGAAATGATACGGCGGACAGCACCTTTTTGCTTGAAGTCAGAAAGTTTCAGGCGGAAGGGCAGGCGATGCTTTTTGGTGTATTTCATATACACAATGGAAAACAAAAAGCTGCTTGCCTGCGCAATGACCGTTGCCAGCGCCGCACCTGCTGTGGACATGTGAAACAGCCCAACAAAAACCAGATCCAGAATGATGTTGATGGTGCAGGCGATCAATACAAACAAAAAGGGAGATCTGGAATTGCCCATACCACGGAAAATACCGCTGACAGAGTTATAGGCAGTGATGAAGATCATGCCGGAAGCACAAATGCGAATATATGTAATGGTTTCAGGCAGTGCTTCCGTGGGAATATGCATCAGCAATGCCGCCTGCTTTGCAAAGCAAACCAGAACAACAGTGATCATCAGGGCAATGCAGGTAAAAAGCTTGATTTGTCCGGCAACGATATGAGCGGCTTCTTCCGGCTTTTGAGCGCCGATGGCTTGTCCCAGCAACACTGTAACGCCCATGGTCAAACCGGTTATGATAACGGTTGCCGCCTGCATGACCTGCCCCCCGGTGGCAACAGCGGAAATGCTTGCGGTTGTGCCAAATTTCCCCACGACCATCAGGTCTACCCCGCCATACAAAGCCTGCAGTACCAGCGACATCATCAGCGGGACTGCAAAACGAATCAAAGGCGCAGCAATTTTTCCTTCCAGAAATGTGTTTTTTTCCATAAGACCCTCCTTACAAAAAAACGCTAACAAGCATATACCCTTGTTAGCGTTAGTGTATCAAACGAAGCATTCCGTGAATGCCATATCATTATAAAGGGTGGGACGGAAAAAGTCAAGGAGAATTCGAAAAGGAAATTTACCAATTTTCACGGATAAACATGCATATTTTTCAGCAGGAAAAGGCGGTTTTCTTTTTGGAAAAACGGTTGACTTCATATATGGGATATGGTATGTTTTATCCGTTTCTATTGGAAAAATTCGGGAACGGGGGGAACAATATGCGCAGAGAAAACAATCTTGGAACAGACAGCATGGCAGGGCTGGTGGTACGTCTTGCTATACCGGCGATGCTGGCACAGTTTATCAATGTCCTGTATAGTATCGTGGACAGAATTTTCATTGGTAATATTCCAGAGATTGGCGCCACTGCTTTGGCAGGGGTAGGAATCTGTGGACCCATTGTAACCCTCATTACTTCTTTTTCTATGTGGGTCGGTATTGGTGGTTCTCCTTTGATGAGTATCAAAATGGGGGAGAATGACCGAAAAGGTGCTTCTCAGATCATGGCAAACTGTTTTCTGATGATGATTGTCATGGCTGTTCTCATTACACTGCTGGTTATTTTGTTCAAACAGCCTTTGCTGATGCTTTTTGGTGCCAGTGAAGTGACCTTTCCCTATGCCAACACATATATGACCATTTATGCGGCAGGCAGTATTTTTGCCATATTATCCATGGGGATGAATACATTCATCATCTGTCAGGGATATTCTAAAATTGCCATGATGTCGGTGGTTGTAGGTGCGGTTACTAATATTATTCTTGACCCCGTATTTATTTTCGTATGCAATATGGGAGTAGCTGGTGCGGCTGTGGCAACGGTCATTGCGCAGATGGTATCCTGTGCTTTTGTACTGCTGTTTCTTTTTGGCAAAAGACCGCCTGTACGCATTACCTTTGGCGGTTATAATCGGGTGCTGATGCTTCGTATTTTGCTGACAGGGCTTTCTCCCTTTATTATTGTGGCACTGGACAGCGGTCTGATCATTGCCATGAACATGGTATTGCAGCATTACGGCGGTCCGGGATATGGTGACCAGTTGGTAACTTGTCATACCATTGCCCAGAGCTTTTTCCTCATGGTCACATTGCCTATGGGGGGGATGACTGGCTCTACACAGCCGATTTTGGGCTTTAACTACGGTGCATGCCAGATGGATCGTGTCAGAAGCGGACAAAAATATACATTGATTCTGTGTCTGATTTTTACAGCTGTCATGATGCTGGCAGCCCATGTTTTCTCGCCTTATTTCGTAAGGTTGTTTACAAATGACGCATTTTATATGGACTTGTCTGTTAAAGCCATCAAGATTATGACGCTGATGATTTTGCCGCTGGCTGTGCAGTATACCATTGTTGACGGTTTTACTGGTCTGTCAGCGGTGGGTTATTCCATAACCCTTTCCACATTCAGAAAAATGCTTTATTTTGCCGCAATGATGATTTTTCCGCTGCTCTTTGGCATTGAGAATGTCTTTTTCGCGGAACCATTTGTGGATTTGATCAGTGCAGGGGTATCTGTATTGGTATATTTGAAGTGTATGAGCGGTATTCTGCGTCGCAGAGAGGAAAAAGTGGCTTTGGAACTGCGCGAATCTGCCACATGAGAAAAAAGAATCCAAAACACTGTGGTGTTTTGGATTCTTTTATATAAAAGGAGTGTAAGATATGGACAAAAAAATGCAGAAAAAACAGTGCCGACAAGAGATTCGAAAAAAATTGGCTGGGCTTTCAAAAGAATACAGCCAAGAAGCCAGTCTGCGTATTTTTTCGTTTTTACGGGAGATGGAAGTTTTTCAAACAGCGAAAACCATATTTTGTTTTGTCAGCACCCCAGAAGAAATCAATACCCATCCTATCATTAGATATGCATGGGACTGTGGCAAGAGGGTTGCGGTACCGAAATGTCTGGAAAAAGGGTATATGGAGGCATATGTCATTCAAGAAGAAGCAGATTTGGAAGAAGGAAAATTTGGCATTTTGGAACCCAAAGAAGGGTGTCAGCTTTTAGAGCCAAAAGAGATTGACCTGATCATCCTGCCATGTCTTTCCTGTGACAGAAATGGAAATCGGCTGGGATATGGCGGCGGATATTATGATCGGTATCTGGAAAAATGCGGTGCAGTCAGTGTTGTGATATGCAGGGAAAAATTGATGCTGGATGAGATTCCAGCGGAATCTTTTGACCAAAGACCTCAGTTTTTGATTACGGAAAAAGGGGTAATATCCGTAGGGTGAAGATATTTGTTTTATTGTGGGAAAATAAAAACAGTTTTTTTAATGACAAGTGTTTACATTTGTCGAAAAATAAAATAAAATGAGGTTTGGTAAAAATTCAAGTAAAGGTATGTGAGGGAAGAGGATTATGAAAGACACAAAAGTTTTATCTGGAACGGCATATTCCTTTGAAGGGAAAATGCCTCTGCGTCAGGCAATCCCACTGGGACTGCAGCATGTACTTGCTATGTTTGTAGGGAACCTGACACCGTTGCTGATTATTACAGGCGCCTGCGGTCTGGGGGTTGGCAGTGAATTTGCCGATTTGCAGGTCAGCCTGCTGCAAAATGCCATGCTGGTGGCAGGTCTGGTAACATTGCTTCAGCTTTTTGCCATTGGTCCTGTTGGTGGGAAAGTGCCCATTATCATGGGGACCAGTTCTGGTTTTATCGGCGTATTTAACAGCGTTGTTGCCAATATGGGCGGTGGCATCATTGCCTACGGTGCTATTATGGGTGCATCTATTATTGGTGGTTTGATGGAAGGTGTGCTGGGATTTTTCCTGAAACCCCTGCGTAAATTTTTCCCGCCCATTGTTACAGGTACTGTCGTATTGTCCATTGGTTTATCTTTGATTTCCGTTGGGATCGGTTCTTTTGGCGGCGGCAGCGGCGCTGTGGACTATGGTTCCATTGAAAATCTGTTGTTGGCCACATTTGTATTGGTTGTGATTTTGATTGTCAAACATGGCACGAAAGGTTTCGCCAGCACATCTTCTATTTTGATCGGTATCATTGCGGGGTATATTGTTGCTTTTATCATGGGATTTGTACTGCCTACAACAGGTGTGACAGCAGAGGGTGTGGAGTATACAAAAGCATGGGCGCTGAACTGGGATAAGGTAAGAGAAGCAAGCTGGTTTGCGGTGCCTGCTTTGATGCCTGTCAAAATTATTTTTGACTGGAGAGCCATTGTGCCTGTATTGATTATGTTCGTTGTAACAGCTGTAGAAACTGTTGGTGACATTTCCGGTGTTATGGAAGGCGGTATGGGCAGAGAAGCAACTGACAAAGAACTGTCCGGCGGTGTTATCTGCGATGGCTTGGGCTCCACATTTGCCGCTTTTTTTGGTGTACTGCCCAATACATCTTTCAGCCAGAATGTAGGTTTGGTTGCTATGACAAAAGTTGTCAATCGTATGGCGCTGGCTACTGGCGCTGTATTCCTGATCCTTTGCGGTCTGATTCCCAAACTGGGCGCACTGGTTTCCATTATGCCTCAGGCTGTTTTAGGCGGTGCTGCGGTTATGATGTTTTCTTCTATTGTAGTCAGCGGTATCCAGTTGGTAACAAAAGAACCTATGACCCCCAGAAATTTGACCATTCTTTCTGTGGCACTGGGTGTTGGCTACGGTATTGGTGCCAACAGTGCGATTTTGGCAAAGGCACCTCAGGCACTGCAGTTGATTTTTGGCGGTTCCGGCATTGTGCCTGCGGCAATCGTGGCTATTGTACTGCATATTCTGTTGCCAAAAGATGAAGTTGTGAAAGAATAAATGATATGAAAAAAGTGATAAAATCAGTGGTTTTGGTTTTATCACTTTTTATTTTGTCCCGCGGAACGAAAAGGTTGCATAAAACAATAGAAAAAATAAATCGGAAAAATTAAATATTCTAATCGTTTTAGGAAAATTGGCAAAAAAAGTATTGCGATTTTATGTGGAAATCATAAAAATTCTAGAGGTGTCTTTTGTACAAAGACAAATGTTTGAGCAATGTGTTAAAATGTCCTTCCGCTGTAAACTTTTTTTTCTAATTCTATTGACTTTGTAGAATTTTATCATATATAATTGTAGTGACCAAAATCTTAAGATTTTATAAAAGTTTAAGATTTACGGGAAGGTTCAAAAGTATGAATAGGGGAGGATATTATGTTACAGGCATTTGACATTATCGGTCCGATCATGATTGGTCCATCCAGTTCCCATACAGCCGGTGCCGTACGTATTGGTAAGTATGCACGGTCCATTTTGGGTGGAACACCTGTAAAAGCCCATATCCGTTTCAGTGGTTCCTTTGCGAAAACATACAAGGGACATGGCACAGATAAAGCGGTGATCGCAGGCATTTTGGGAATGGATACAGATGATGCCCGCATTCGTGTCAGCATGGATGTGGCAAAAGAAGAAGGTCTGACATTCGAATTTGAAGAAGCGGATATCGATGGTGCTCACCCCAATACAGCAGAAATCACACTGGAAGATGCGGCAGGAAGAACTGCGCAGGTACAGGGTGCTTCTGTTGGCGGCGGCAACATCGTCATCAATAAAATCAACGGTACCGCAGTTGCCATCAACGGGAAATCCGATACACTGGTAATCCCTCATCAGGATATTCCGGGTATGATTGCGGTTGTTACCAAGATTTTGGCGGAAAAAGGCGTAAACGTTCACGGATTCTCTCTTTGCAGAGATCATAAGGGCGGTACAGCTGTTATGACCATTGAAATCGATGGTGACATCAATGAATCTGTACAGGATGCAATTGTGGAAAATCCTCATATTTTTTCCTGTACTATTCTGAAAGCAATTTAAGGAGAGAGGTGAAACTATGTTCAAATATGATTCTTTGGCAGATTTAGTTGCGGCAGCAACGCAAGCAAATGAACCTCTTTCTAAAATCATCCTGCGTGAACAGGCGGAAGCGACAGAAAGTACAGAAGAAGCACTGTATGCGCAGATGGAGCGCTCTTTGGAGGTTATGCGTGAATCTGTAGAGGAAGGTCTGGATCCCGACAAACGTTCCGCAAGCGGTTTAACTGGCGGCGACGCTTACAAAATGATGCGTGCGGTACAGGAAAACAGAAACATCTGCGGCAAAATCTTCGGGGATGCTATGACAAAAGCACTGGCTGTTTCTCAGACCAATGCTTGTATGGGCAGAATTGTTGCGGCACCTACAGCAGGCAGCTGTGGTATTTTGCCTTCCGCTCTGCTGACCATTTCCGAAAGCAGAAACATTCCTAACGAAGATGTGGTAATGGCACTGTTCACAGCATCCGCTGTAGGTATGGTCATTGCAAATAACGCTAGTATTGCTGGTGCAGCAGGTGGCTGTCAGGCAGAATGCGGTGCGGCAAGCGCTATGGCGGCGGCTGCCATCGTAGAAATCTGTGGCGGTACACCCAAAATGTGTGAACATGCATGTGCCATTGCATTGAAAAATATTCTGGGTCTGGTATGTGACCCTGTTGCAGGTCTGGTAGAAATCCCCTGCATCAAGAGAAACGCAGCTGGTGTTGCCAACGCGTTTGTGGCGGCAGAACTGGCTCTGGCAGGAATTGAAAGCGCAATTCCCGCTGATGAAGTCATTATTGCAATGAAGAAAATCGGTGACGCTATGTCTTCTACCCTGAAAGAAACAGCAGAAGGCGGTCTGGCTGTAACACCGACAGGTAAAAAGCTTTGTGAAAAAGTATTTGGTTGCTGCCAATAAAGGGGAGGCAAAAATACTTTCAATATTAAGATCGTACAACCTGAAAAAACGCAATATTGAACATTTATAATTTAATAGGAGAATCATAATCATGACAAACATTCTTAAAAAGTGGAATAGCATTAGCTTAGTAAAACGTATTATTTGCGGTTTGATCATCGGTGCTATTTTGGGTCTGGCAGTTCCTACTGCAACACCCATCGGCATTCTGGGTACTCTGTTTGTAAGTGCTCTGAAAGCAATCGCACCTGTACTGGTATTTTTCCTGGTAATCGCAGCGCTGGCTTGTGGTAACGAAGGCGGCGGCAAAACCATGGGTCGTGTTGTTATCCTGTATCTGGTAGGTACATTCCTGTCTGCAGTAGTAGCAGTTCTGGCTTGCCATTTCATTCCTGTAACACTGCCTCTGGACAGCACAGCAGCCGTTGAAGGTTATGAAGCTGCAGGCGGCATCGGCGAAGTATTCACAAACCTGCTGATGAATCTGGTAGCAAACCCCTTTGATTCCATTATCAAAGCAAACTACTTGGGTATTCTGGCATGGGCTGTTATCTTCGGTCTGGCACTGAAAGCTGCTTCTGAACCCACCAAAAAAGCACTGTTCGATTTCTCTGAAGCTGTTTCTCAGGCAGTTAGATGGGTAATCAGCTTTGCTCCTTTTGGTATCCTGGGTCTGGTATTTACAACAGTTTCCACAAACGGTCTGGAAATCTTCGTAGAATACGGCAGACTGCTGGCTATTCTGGTTGGTTGTATGGCATTCGTTGCTCTGATCCTGAACCCCATCATCGTGTTCACTCAGATCAAACAGAATCCTTACAAACTGGTATTCAAATGCTTAAGAGAATCTTTCGTAACAGCATTCTTCACAAGAAGCTCTGCTGCTAACATCCCTGTTAACATGAACCTGTGCGAATCCCTGGGTCTGGATGAAGACAACTACTCCATCTCTATCCCTCTGGGCGCAACAATCAACATGGGTGGTGCAGCGATCACAATCACAGTTATGACACTGGCTTGCGTAAACACAGTAGGTATGGAAGTTCCTCTGGCAATGAAGATCCTGCTGAGCTTCGTAGCAGCTATCTCCGCATGTGGCGCTTCTGGTGTTGCCGGCGGTTCCCTGCTGCTGATTCCTCTGGCTTGCTCTCTGTTCGGTATCGGCAACGATGTCGCTATGCAGGTTGTAGGTGTAGGTTTCATCATCGGCGTTATTCAGGACTCTTGCGAAACAGGTCTGAACTCTTCCACAGACGCACTGTTTACAGCAGCTGCTGAATTCCATGATTGGAAAGCAGCAGGCAAATCTTTGCCTATCTAATTTTAAAAAGAATAAAATTGCAGGTTGTACGAAAACCCTGCCGGCTTTGGTCGGCAGGGTTTCATTTTTTTATACATTTTTCTCTGCCGCCTTGTTTTTTTCTAAAAAATTCATTATAATTTCTTATATGCATAACGGCGAACAGCATGCAGAAAGGATAGATGTAAAATGATTATGCTGATTGCAAAAAATACATTAATCGAAGGAAAACAAAAAGAATTTACAGAATTGGCAGAAAAACTGGTTTTGGCAACTAGAAAAGAAGCCGGCTGCATTGCTTATGATTTGGTTGCAGATCAGGCTGATGCCAGTGTTTATTATTTTGTGGAAAAATATCGAGATATGGCGGCGGTGGAGGAACATCGTGCCTCTGCGCATTTTCAAACCATCGTGCCGCAGTTTGGACCACTGCGTGTAAAGCCTTCGGAAGTTTCCGTTTGTGAAGTGTTGCCATTTTCAAAGTGATAGAAAAGGGGAGTGCATATGGGACACCCGGTATTATATAGAAAGCGTTTTATGCCACAGGAAACCGTTTTGCTGCGGGATGATATTTTGATCTATCAGGATGAAAAAGTCATTGTAACAAAATGGAAAGTATTTCGTCCAAAAGCAAAATTCAGCCATGGTGTATCCTGTTATTTTTTAAAAGAAGGATATAAAGTCAGCAAGTTTCTGAATGATAATGAGGAATTGGTATACTATTATTGTGATATCATCGACACCACTTATGACGCTCAGGAAAACAGCTATCTTTTTACGGATTTGCTGGCGGATGTCATTGTCTATGCCTCAGGTTTTGTAAAAGTGGTTGATTTGGCGGAATTGGCAGATATGCTGGAGGAAGGTGTCATCACGGAAGACTTGGTGAAAAAAAGCCTGCGTCGTCTGGAAAGCCTGCTGCACATCATTTACGAAGGCAAATTTAGTGAACTGACGAGATATCTGGAAATTGAGGGAAGTAAATGAGTGAAAATGTGCACAAGGGACATCGCGAGCGTATGCGCAAACGATTTCTGACAGAAGGTGCGGACGGTTTCGCAGATCATGAATTACTGGAATTATTGCTGTATTATGCAGTGCCGCGGGGCGATGTGAATCCGCTTGCCCATAAAATGCTGACGGAGTTTGGTACACTTTCCATGCTGCTTTCGGCAGATCCGGCGGATATCAGCCGCAGATGCGGCGTGAAAGAAAGCACAGCATTGCTTCTGGTACTGCAAAGTGCTTTGGATCATCGTCTGGAACAGGAAAAATGGCGGGATAAGCCGATTTTGGATTCTGTTTCTCGCGCAGGAGCCTTTGCGGTAGATTTGCTTTCTCATTATCATTATGAACGGTTTTACGTTTTGTGTTTGGATAACCGTAAACAGCTGATTCATAGCTGTATGATTTCAGAAGGTACTGTGGATGAATCAGTGGTGTATCCCAGACTGGTGGTGGAAGCCGCTCTGCGTTATCAGGCTTCTTCTGTGATTTTGATGCATAACCATCCAGGCGGAACATTGATGCCGTCTTTTTCTGATGTGGAATTGACTGCACGTATGGCAAAGATTTTGCATGAGATTGGCATAGAGGTGGCAGACCATATCATTGTTGCGGAAAACCAATATTTTAGTTTTGTGGAACATGATTATTTGAAGGAAAAATAAACAGGAGGTTTTGGATATGAAAAAACTATATCGTTCTAAAAATAATGTGAAAATATCCGGTGTATGCGGCGGTTTGGCAGAATATTTCAATATTGACGCTACTCTGGTGCGCTTGCTTTGGGTCTTGGTATCTTTGCTGACCAGTGGTATCATTGGTTTGATTGCTTATATTGTATGTGTATTTGTGATTCCCGTTGATGACGGATATGTTGATGCCGAATTTAACGAAAAGAAATAAGTTCTTATAGAAAGAGAGGAAACAAAAGTGGAAGAAAAGAAAAGAATATTCAGTGGCATGCAGCCTTCTGGCATGATTACTTTGGGGAACTATTTGGGCGCCTTGAAAAACTGGACAAATCTGCAGGATGATTATGACTGCCTGTACTGTATTGTTGATATGCACGCCATTACTGTTCGTCAGGACCCTGTAAAACTGCGCAAACAGGCAAGAGATTTGCTGACACAGTACCTGGCAGTAGGTATTGATCCTGAAAAAAACACCATTTATTATCAGTCTCATGTATCTCAGCATGCGGAATTGGGCTGGATTCTGAATTGTTTCACTTATATGGGCGAATTGAACCGTATGACACAGTTTAAGGATAAGGCGGCAAAACACGCGGATAATATCAATGCGGGTCTGTATACGTATCCTGTATTGATGGCAGCTGATATTTTGCTGTATCAGACAGATTTGGTACCTGTAGGGGAAGATCAACGTCAGCATCTGGAAATTACCAGAGATATCGCTGGGCGCTTCAATGGCATTTATGGGGATACTTTCAAAATTCCTGAAGCATATATTGGCAAGGTTGGCGCAAGGATCATGTCTTTGCAGGAACCTACCAAGAAAATGTCCAAATCTGATGAAAATAAAAATAATACCATTCTGCTGATGGATGAACCCGCCGTTATCATGAATAAAGTAAAACGTGCCATGACTGACTCCGGCAGCGAAATCCGTCATAGCGAAGATAAACCTGGTATTTCCAACCTGCTGAATATTTACTGCGCATGTACAGGCAAAACCATTGCGGAAGCGGAAAAAGAATTTGATGGTGCAGGTTATGGCGCATTTAAAACAGCAGTAGGGGAAGCTGTTGTGGCAGAACTGGAACCTGTTCAGAAACGTGTAAAAGAACTGGAAAAAAATAAAGATTATCTGGATGCAGTCATTAAAAACGGCGCGGAACGTGCCGGCAAGCTGGCTGCCAGAACATTGACTAAAGTACAGAAGAGAGTGGGATTCCCTCCTGTTATTCGTTGATGTGAAAAATGGATGAGGTGTAAAATGCCTTGTCCATTTTTTGTATGAAATGAAGGCAGGGTTGAGAAAGTTGCATTTTATCTCAAAATAAGGTATACTGAATCGGTATTCTGCGGAATTGAGGTGATGCCGGTGAATCAAAAAACGCAAATGACAAAGCAGATATTGGCAGAAAGTTTAAAAAAGCTGATGCTGCACCATAACTTTGAAAAAATTACGATCAAAGACATTACGGATGCGGCAGGTTTTATTCGTCCTACATTTTACAACCATTTCAAAGATAAGTATGACTTGGTAGAATGGATTTTTACAGAAGAAATCATTCGCCCGGGAGAACAGCTTTTTGATGTGGGTTTATTTCGTGAGGGCATTCGCCTGATGCTTGCCAATATGGAAAAAGAAAAGGATTTTTATGTTCGTGCGGTGAAAATACAGGGACAAAACTCTTTTCGTGAAATTGTATTTCAGGCATTTGTTACCTTGATTCAAAAAGTTTTTACGAAGCATACACCTTTTCCAGAAACGGTGCCTCATTTTTTTCGCCCGGAAATACTGGCAGAATATTATGCCAATGCGGAAACATTTCTTCTGATGAAGTGGCTGGAAAGCGGTATGCCCATTTCTGCGGAAGAAGTGGAAAAGGCCCACTGGTCCTTAATCACTGTTTCTTTTGAGGACGTTGTGAAAGAAGTTTCCGGTGAAGAAAAGACAAATAGATAAATGGACATGATTGTATAGCGATTATAAACAAATATATGTATTTGTATAATAAATAAAAACAGGAACGGAAGACTGCATCTGTATGATACGGTCTTTTTTCTTTATACTGAAAGGAAGTGAAATGAGGTGAGAAAATGTTCATGATGATATGCGTCGTGATTTTGTGTGGTTTATCATTGGAATCTTTTCGGCTTTCTGTGGCTGCAGGAGCCATTCAGGCAGACTTGACAAAAAGAAAAATCATATGGCTGGGAGCCATTTTTGCGGTTGTACAGTTCTTTCTGTTTTTTCTGGGGACGATATTGCGGCTGAAAGGAGAAACGCGATTTTTCTTGTTGGAAAAAATGGATGTTGCAATCCATACAGATTGTATGATTTTTGCTGTTTTGGGCTGTGTTTATATTTGGCAGGGAATCCGGGAAAAAAGAATGGAAGAGAGCTGTGTCCATCCATGGTCTGTGGAGGGATTTACGAAGTATGCTTTGAAACATGGTCTCATGTTTTTGATTGTGGGCTGTGCATCGGCTGATTGTCTGAATCGAGCATTTTGGTATTGTGCAGAGATTTTTCTGTTTTTGCTTGTGGCTTCTGTCATTGGTCTGGCTTATGGATATTGGCAGGGAATCAAAGGGTGGCGGAAAATACGTGTTGTGACAGGGTGCCTGTGGGTTGTGACAGCGATCTGTCTATTACTGGCTTAAAAAAAGCACCATGAAATTTCATGATGCAAAGTAAGTTTATTTGTGTTTATAGCCGGTATAAAATGCCATAAAACCACAGAACAGCATTGCCCATGCCCAAAAACGATGTTGTTTCATTCAGATCACCTCTTTTCTGACAAAAAGTTAATTAAAACTAATTAAAGTTTACTATGACTGATTCGAGGTGTCAAGAATTTATACAATTGTAAGATAATATAGTGTCTTTTTTCAAATGCGTGTGATATGATAAAAAAAATATGGCATAATGAAAGGAGCGAATGGATATGTTATTGACAACAACAGAACAGGTTATGGGCAGAGAATACGAGATTTTGGGTCTGGTAAAAGGTGCGACGATCCAGAGCAAACATATTGGCAGGGACTTAGGCGCTGGCTTGAAATCCATTGTCGGCGGCGAGTTGACAGGCTATACGGAAATGATGGAGGAAGCCAGAGAGGTTGCCATGCAGAGAATGGTAGAAGACGCCAAACGTATGGGAGCGGATGGCATTGTTGGCATCCGTTTTTCCACCAGCGCCATTATGCAGGGTGCCGCGGAAGTCATGGCATATGGCACAGCGGTAAAATTGAAGTAATATAACATGAAGGATGGGGTGGAAGAAGTGTATTTGCAGATTGGTGAAAATGGGTACCAGTTTGTGGAGGAACAGCCACAGACGCAGGCATACGTCGGCATTTTTACTTACGATATGATGCGGGATGAGGCGCGTCTGCGAAATATATCTTATCATGTTCTGGAAGATGCCAGACGATTTGGTTTTGCCCGTTACGACAGTTTTGAAAATTTTGACTGTATCAGTCTGGAAATGCAGGACTTCCACAATGTCCTTATCAGCCACGGCAGTGTGGTTATTTATTTGGAAAAAGAGCAGGCGCTGTTTTTTACTTCCAAACCTCAGCATGTCAGACACGTTTTGCGTGACTGTGCCGAAAGTCTGGGAGAGCGGATTTCTTTCCAGCGGCTCATTTATCTTTTTCTGGAAAGCCAGACGAAGGAAGAAGAAGTGGCTTTTGATAAGATCGAGAAAGAAATCCTGGAGTTGGAACAGGCGCTCATCACATCCCAGAAGAAGAATTTTGTATCAGAAATCATCCATCTGCGCAAACGCCTCATGCTCATGAAGCGGTACTATGAGCAGTTTTTGAATCTGCTGGATGTGATGATTGAAAATGAAAACAATATTTTTGACGGAAAAACACTGCGGTCTTTTAAAATGCTTTCCAGAAGGATGGAGCGCAGTTATCAGAATGTGCTGAACCTGCGGGAAGCAGTGACGCAAATTCGGGAATCCTACGAAGCGGAAGTGGATATCAGCCTGAATACCACCATGAAAGTCTTTACGGTGGTAACGACCATATTCTTACCCTTGACCCTTATTGCGGGATGGTATGGCATGAATTTCCAGATGCCGGAGTACGGCTGGGAGCATGGCTATTTGATGGTGATCGTGCTTTCTGTGGCATTTATCGTCATTGGCATTGCGTTTTTCAAGAAAAATAAGTGGTTTTAAGGGGAAAAAGCGTCCATTTAACCATGGGGAAATCTTCTGTGAAATTTTTGCGAAAAGTGTTGACAGCAAATTTTTGTGTGATATAATCTGATGTATAAACGTCGACGAGGACAGTAGTCCTTTTCGGGTGGTCAGAGAGGGATATCTCGACAGAGTTTCTGTCGTGGCTGTGAGTATCCTGCACCTGGGAAGAGTACGAAAACCACCTCCGAGTGGCCCTAATCCGGCACGGCCGACACCGTTATCGTCAAAATGAGTGGTTTTGAAAACAATAAGGGTGGAACCGCGGGAGATTATGACTCTCGTCCCTTTTCCGAAAGGAAAGTGGACGGGATTTTTTTATTGCAAAAAAGTCGCACTTTCCAAAGCAAAAAATCACATGCAAAAGGAGAGATTGAGAATGAAGATTACACTGAAAGACAATGTTGTAAAAGAATTTGACAGCGCAATGTCCGTTCTGGATATCGCAAAATCCATCAGCGAAGGTCTGGCAAGAAACGCTTGCGCAGGTATCGTTGACGGCGAAGTAAAAGATCTGCGTTATGTAGTAGACAAAGATGCGGAAGTAAGCATCTGCACATTTGAAGACGAAGCTGGTAAACTGGCATTCCGTCATACAACATCTCATATTCTGGCACAGGCTGTAAAAAGACTGTACCCTGAAGTAAAACTGGCAATCGGTCCTGCTATCGCGGACGGTTTCTACTATGACTTCGATAAAGAAAAAGCTTTCACACCTGAAGAACTGGAAGCCATCGAAGCAGAAATGAAAAAAATCGTAAAAGAAGATCTGCCTATCGAACGCTTTGAACTGCCTCGTGCGGAAGCAATCAAATATATGGAAGAAAGAGAAGAACCCTACAAAGTGGAACTGATTCAGGACCTGCCTGAAGATGCCATCATTTCCTTCTACAAACAGGGTGACTTCACAGACCTGTGCGCAGGTCCTCACCTGATGAGCACAAAAACTGTAAAAGCCATCAAACTGACATCCGTTGCAGGTGCTTATTGGAGAGGCAGCGAAAAGAACAAAATGCTGTCCCGTATCTACGGCACATCTTATCCAAAGGCATCCGAACTGGAAGCTTACCTGACAATGATGGAAGAAGCGAAAAAACGTGACCACAGAAAACTGGGCAAAGAACTGAAACTGTTTACAATGCTTGAAGAAGGTCCTGGTTTCCCCTTCTTCCTGCCCAATGGTATGGTACTGAAAAACACACTGCTGGATTACTGGAGACAGATTCATAAAGAAGCAGGCTATGTAGAAGTTTCCACTCCTATCATCCTGAACAGAGACCTGTGGTACAGAAGCGGTCACTGGGAACACTACAAAGATAACATGTACACAACAGTCATCGATGAAGAAGACTATGCTGTAAAACCCATGAACTGCCCCGGCGGTATGTTGATCTACAAACAGGATATGCATTCCTACAGAGACCTGCCTATCCGTATGGGTGAAATCGGTCTGGTACACAGACATGAAAAATCCGGCGCTTTGCACGGTCTGATGCGTGTTCGCTGCTTCAACCAGGATGACGCACATATCTTCATGACACCTGAACAGATCAAAGACGAAATCAGCGGCGTTATCCGCCTGATCGACGGCGTTTACAAACAGTTCGGCTTCAAATATCATATCGAACTGTCCACAAGACCTGAAGACAGTATGGGTTCCGATGAAGATTGGGAAATCGCTACAGACGGTCTGCGTAACGCTCTGGAAGAAAACCATATCGAATACACAGTAAACGAAGGCGACGGCGCATTCTATGGTCCTAAGATCGACTTCCATCTGGAAGACTCCATCGGCAGAACATGGCAGTGTGGTACCATCCAGCTGGATATGCAGATGCCCGAAAGATTTGAACTGGAATACACAGCGGCAGACGGCAGCAAAAAACGTCCTGTTATGATCCACCGTGTATGCTTCGGTTCCATCGAACGTTTCATCGGTATCCTGATCGAACACTTTGCAGGTCAGTTCCCTACATGGCTGTCTCCTGTACAGGTGAAGGTACTGCCTATTTCCGAAAAATTCGCAGACTACGCAAAAGAAGTTGCTGATAAACTGGATGCGGCTGGTATCCGTGTACAGACTGACAACAGAGCTGAAAAGATCGGCTACAAGATTCGTGAAGCAAGAAACGAAAGAGTGCCTTATATCATCGTTGTAGGTGAAAAGGACAAAGAAGTAAACAAAGTTTCCCTGCGTTCCAGAAAGAACGGCGAAGAAGGTCAGATGGATCTGGCAGACGTTATCGCAAGAATTCAGGAAGAAATCAAAACAAAAGCTCTGGATTGATAAATAAAGAATGCGGCAGAAGCCCCTGTGCATCAGGGGTTTCTGTTTTTTCAAAATATTTGAAAAAAACATTGACGCGAAGAGAAATGCGTGATATAATTTCTCAGGTAACAAAGAAGAAGTTCCGCTTCTCACCTTATGGCATGGGCTGATAAGGTTAATACAGTAGTACAAAACAGGGGTTCCTCTGTTTTTCTGTGTGCGCGGCGGATTTCTTCCGGCGCTATTTTTTATGCAGCCGAAAAGGGAATATTTCAAAAAACTTTAGGAGGTGCTTGGCTATTACTGACTTAATGATTAACGAACAAATTCGGGACAAGGAAATTAGACTGATTGACGAAAACGGCGAACAGCTCGGCATCATGTCTTCCAGAGACGCCCAGAAAATCGCTGACGAAAGAAAGCTGGATCTGGTGAAAATCGCACCAACAGCAAAACCGCCCGTATGTCGGATTATGGACTACGGTAAGTACAAATTCGACCAGGCGAAGAAAGAAAAAGAAGCGAGAAAGAAACAGAAAACAGTGGACGTAAAGGAATTGCGTTTGTCCCCCAGTATCGATACCCATGATGTTCAGGTTAAGGTCAAGAAGGCCAACGAATTTTTGAAAAACGGGGATAAAGTTAAGGTAAGCATCCGTTTCAGAGGTCGTGAAATCGGTCATTCCAAAGCGGGCATGTTGATTTTGGAAAACTTTGCAAAAGAAACAGCGGAATTTGGTGTGATTGATAAAGAACCCAAAATGGAAGGCAAGAGCCTGGTAATGTTCCTGGCGCCCAAAGGCTGATAAGCCGGCAGAAAACAGTAAACAAAATGGTTTTTTAGGAGGAATACGAAATGCCTAAGTTGAAAACAAAAAAAGCAGCAGCGAAAAGATTTAAAATCACTGCAACAGGTCAGCTGAAAAGACAGAAATCCAATACACAGCATATTCTTGGCAAAAAGTCCAGAAAGAGAAAAAGAAATCTGAGACACGCTACAACAGTAGACAAAACTGTTCTGAACAGCGTGAAAAAGACACTGTTACCTTACGCATAATTTCGAGGATATTTTTAGGAGGACTTTAACATGGCAAGAGTAAAAGGCGCGTTAAACGCTAGAAAAAGACATAAAAAAGTACTGAAACTGGCTAGAGGCTACCGTGGCGCTAGAAGCAAACAGTACAGAGTAGCAAAACAGTCTGTAATGAAAGCAATGGCATTTGCTTTCGCAGGCAGAAAACAGACAAAGAGAGATTACAGAAGCCTGTGGATCACAAGAATCAACGCAGCAGCTAGAATGAACGATATCTCTTACAGCAAACTGATGCACGGTCTGAAACTGGCTGATGTAAACATCAACAGAAAAATGCTGGCTGAACTGGCTGTATCTGATCCCGCTGCTTTCACAACACTGGTGAACACAGCAAAAGCAAAATTGAGCTAATCAATTTTCGGGTAGGGAATAATGGATAAAATCCTGTAAATGCGGGGTTTTATCCATTTTCTTT
Organism: Clostridia bacterium; assembly: GCA_022786605.1. Classification (GTDB taxonomy): domain Bacteria; phylum Bacillota; class Clostridia; order Lachnospirales; family Anaerotignaceae; genus Anaerotignum. The sequence goes on from JALFWW010000016.1 coordinate 61,637, forward strand.
TTCTGTGGGTCATTTGTTGGGGAGGTATTGTGGTATGGAAGCGATCATTGTAAAAGCGGCTGGCTTTCTACTGATCATTGCTTTGGGGTTTGTGCTGAAAAATGTTGGTTTGTTTCGGGCAGAGGACAGTCGGGTTTTGGCAAATCTGGTATTAAAGATTACGTTACCCATGTCCATTATCCATAATTTCGCGACGCTTACATTAAGTAAGACCCATTTAGTACCCATTGGACTGGGTTTTTTAACAAACTTTGCTGTCATTGGGCTGGTGCTTCTGTTGACAAGAAGAATGGCTGGTGCAAGGCGCGCCTTTTTCTTGATCAACTGTGCGGGGTATAATCTGGGACTTTGTGTGCTGCCTTATCTGCAAAGTTTTTTCGATGCAGAAGCTGTGGCAATTATCTGCATGTTTGATGTCAGTAATGCGATGATGTGCTTTGGGGTTACGTTTACAATTGCTATGACTGTGGCAAAGGGAAGAGGACAAATGGATATAAAAGAATTTGGCAGAACATTGTTTTCTTCCATGCCTTTTGTGACATATCTGCTGATGATCATTATGGCAGTGCTGCATCTGCGTTTCCCGGAATCTGTTTATTCGATCGCCGGGATGATTGGGCAGGCAAATGCTTTTTTGGCAATGTTTTTGATTGGTCTGCTTTTTGAACCCAAAATCAGACGCAGCGAGGCAAAAGATATGATTTCTGTTATATCAGTGAGACTGTTTACAGGGATTGTTTTTGCGTTAGTCATTTATTTCTGTTTGCCGCTTCCGCTGCTGTATCGACAAATTTTATCTTTGTTGGTTTTTGGACCTATTTTGAGTGTCGCGCCCGTTTATACAGAGCGCTGTGGATATAATCGGTCTGTTGCGGCAGTATTAAATTCCTTTATGCTGCCCTTTAGCCTTGTGATTATTACAGTTTTGATGATGGTAATGCATATACAATGAAAATTACTCCGGGTATAAAATTTAGTCCGGAGAATTTTTTTGTGGGGTTGAGAATGTATTGCGTCTGAGAAAAAGTGTGATAAAATAATAAAGATATGGGGAAGTTTATGAAAAGAGAGAAGGAGATGAAAAATGGAAGTATTTGTGACAGCCATAAATAAATTGATTATCATTTTTATGCTAGTGTTAATTGGTTGTTTTGCCAAGAAAAAGGACATTATTGATGATTGCTTTATTGATAAATTTTCTGGATTTTTGACAAAAATCGTTGTGCCCTGTTTTATCATTTCATCTATGCAGCTCTCTTATACGCCGGAATTGCTGCAAAAAGGCATACTGGTTTTTGTAACATGTATGGTCATGCATATCTGGGGAATGCTGGTCGGCTTTGGTACGGGGAAGCTGCTGCGTGTGCCGCATATGAATCTGGGTATCTGGGTATTTAGCTGCATGTTTGCAAACATTGGTTTTATGGGAGTACCTGTGATTTCCATGATTTTTGGGGGGAACAGCGTGTTTTACTGTGCCTTTGCATCGGCGGCGTTCAATTTGGCATCTTATACCCTTGGGATTTGGATCATTGGCAGATATGGTGATGGCAGCTGCCCCATTAAAATATCTCTGCGGCAGTTGATAACACTGCCTGTGAATGTGGCAATTATCATTGGTATCGTATTGTTTATTGGCAATATCCAATTGCCGGAAGCCATCGGCGGCACTGTGAAAATGGTGGGGGATATGATCGCGCCCCTTGCCATGATTTATATCGGGGCGGTTTTAGGGCGGATGCCCCTGCGGGAAATGATTTATGATCGTTGGGCATATGTGATTTCATTTATTCGTTTGATTGTTGTGCCGCTGACATCTTATTTGATGCTGCGCCCCTTTATTCAAGATCAGCTGGTTTTAGGGGTTGTGATTGTTGGGCTTTCCACACCTATTGGCGCATATTGTGCTATTTTGGCTGCGCAGTATGGTGCTGATGAAAAGACAGCATCTCGTTATATCTTTATATCGACAGCTTTGAGTATATTGACCATGCCATTTTTCTTTTTTCTGTTCATATAAGGAAATGTGGCATCATCGGGAAAGGAAGTGTCCTCTGTGGAAAAGAAGAAACTGTCAGAACATACCAAGCGCCGTTTGACGATCCGTGGTGTTTTATCCGCACTGATTATTTTTATTTTGGTCCGTTCCATTGTTGTGGGAAATTATGAAAATGCTTTTGTGTGTATTCTGTCGCTGGTTTTGTTTTGTGTACCCATTTTTCTGGAAAAACAACTTGCCATTGATATACCGCCGATTATGGAGGGGATTATATACTGCTTTATATTTGCGGCAGAAATTTTGGGTGAAATCAATTCTTTTTATACATTGATTCCCGGATGGGATACCATGCTGCATACATTGAATGGTTTTTTGGTGGCAGCAGTGGGATTTTGTCTGGTAGATTTGTTTAACCGCAGTGAACGAATGACATTTCGATTGTCCCCGCTGTTTTTGTCGATTGTCGCCTTTTGTTTTTCCATGACAGTAGGTGTTTTGTGGGAATTTTTTGAATTTGCTGCGGATCAGATTTTACATACTGATGCGCAGAAAGATTTTTTGGTACAGAATATCCATTCTGTATTGCTGAACCCCTCTGGCTTGAACGATGTTGTCCATGAACCTATTCATAGCCTAGTTGTCAATGGAAAAGACTGGATGGAATTTCCGGGGGGATATATCGATATTGGTCTCATTGATACCATGAAAGATTTGATGGTGAATTTCATTGGAGCGGTTATTTTTTCCGTCATTGGGTTTTTCTATGTAAAAACCAGAGGGAAAGGCAGGATTGCGTCCTCTCTGATTCCGGTTGTACGAAATGAAAAAGAAAAAGGAGAAGGACAAATGGCTGATTTTGGAAAAGTTGTAGAGAATTTGAAAAAACGTGGATATGCCGTCCAAGAGTTTGCAACGGCAAAAGAAGCGGCAGACTACCTCAATGCCGCCATTGATGGCATGAGTGTTGGCTTTGGTGGTTCTGCCACCTTGGATAGAATGGGGCTGTATGATATGCTTTCTGCCCATAATACTGTTTACTGGCACTGGAAACAGGAAAAGGATATGGCACGGAAAGCGGCGATGCAGACAGATGTGTATCTGACTTCTGCCAATGCGCTGGCGGAAACAGGTGAAATCATCAATATTGATGGTGTTGGCAATCGCGTAGCCTCTACATTGTTTGGGCACCAAAAAGTTTATTATGTCATTGGGGAAAACAAATTGGAACCTGATTTCGAAAAAGCTGTGGAACGTGCCAGAAATGTGGCTGCACCTCAAAGAGCGGCACAGTTTGGAAAAAAGACACCTTGCGTCGTTTCTGGGAATGGCTGTCAGGATTGCAGAAGCCCGGAACGGGTTTGCCGCGCAATGGTAGTTCTTTGGGAACCTATGATGGGCATGGATGCGGAAGTCATTCTGATTCATGAAAATTTGGGGCTGTAAAAGAGGTTTTTGCAAAGCATATTGGAAAAGAATGGAAAGGGAAAGACTTTTCAAGTTTCGTTTTCTGTGATAATATGTTTGAAATGGAATGAACTCATAAAGGAAGGGAGGCATACCCTTGGACAGCGAAACAAGGCGGCAAAAAATAATAGAATTGCTCAGAGGACAGGAAGAACCCATCAGCGGCAGTCAATTGGCAGAACAATTTGGCGTGACTCGTCAGGTCATTGTCAAGGATATGGGAATGATCAAAGCGGGAGGACATCCTTTGCTCGCAACGGCAAAAGGGTATGTGCTTCAAAAAGAAACAGACGGCTTATGCAGACGAGAAATTCGTGTTTGTCATAACCGAGAACAGATTGGGGATGAAATGCGTCGGATCGTAGATTTGGGCGGATATATCTTGAATACCCATGTGGATCATCCCATATATGGCAGTGTGGGGGAATCTCTGCGCATCAAAAGCCGCAGGGATATCCAGAATTTTCTGGCAAAAACGGAAGAAACGGGATGTATGCCTTTGCTGGCATTGACCAACGGCGTACATAGCCATACCATCGCCGCAGAAGACGAACAGACGTTGGATGAAATCTGTATGGAACTGAAAAACGTGGGATATTTGCTAAAATAAATCGTGTGTAAATGAAAAGGATAAATTTGCGTAGAAAAACAATCTCCCGTGAGAAAACATTTCGCGCAAATCCTGATCAAAATATGATAGCTGGAAACCTTTGTATTGTAAGGATTCCAGCTATTGTTGTTTTTATGAAACAGTTCCTCAATGAGTATCTTTTCGCCGATGGGAATGACTTGCTTTTTTTAAGGAAATATGATACCATACAACTCATGTAAATATATGTGTATATACAGGTTGAAAGGGGCGGAATATTTCGTGGAAACAAATACATTGTGGCAGAAAATACTCAAACGCTATTTTATCAATGGTCTCAATGGCATGGCTTTGGGATTGTTCTGTACACTGATTGTAGGGTTGATTATTAAGCAAATTGGTACCTTTATCGGCGGTGATGTAGGGGCGTTCGTTGTAGCATTGGGTAATTTTGCTACGATGTGCACAGGAGCAGCTATTGGTGTTGGTACAGCTTATATTATGGAAGTACCGAGGATGGTTGTTTTTTCCTCTGCTGTGACAGGACTTTTGGGGGCAAACGCAGCGGCTTTTGCGGGTGGTACATTGTTTCCGGAAACAGGCGGCATGCTTCTCAGTGGTGCTGGTGATCCTTTGGGTGCGTTTATTGCGGCATTGGCTGGTCTGGAAATTGGACGTCTGGTTTCCGGTAAGACAAAGGTAGATATCATTGTGACACCTGTGGTGACCATTGGTGTAGGCGGCTGTATCGGAACGCTCATTGGACCGCCTTTGTCCGCAGCTATGGCGCAGTTGGGAGAATGGATTCGGGTAGCTACCTATTTGCAGCCATTCCTCATGGGGATTGTCATTTCCGTTGTTATGGGGGTTGCCTTGACATTGCCCATCAGTTCCGCGGCATTGTCTATCATTTTGGGATTGTCTGGTTTGCCTGCTGGTGCGGCTACCGTTGGATGTTCCGCTCAGATGATTGGTTTTGCCGTTGCCAGCTTCCGAGAAAATAAATGGGATGGTTTGCTGGCGCAGGGCATTGGTACTTCCATGCTGCAAATTTCCAATATTGTGAAAAATCCACTGATCTGGATTCCGCCTACTTTGACCTCTGCTATTTTGGGACCTTTGGCAACGGTGGTTTTTCAGATGGAAAATAATCCTGCCGGCGGCGGTATGGGTACTAGCGGTCTGGTAGGACAGATTATGACTTGGCAGACTATGGCAGGCAGCAGAGGCGTAGGATTGCTTATGTTCCAGATTCTTTTGCTGCATTTTATACTGCCTGCGATTTTGTCTTTTATTTTTTCTGAAATCATGCGGAAAAAAGGCTGGATTCGCTTTGGTGATATGAAATTGAATATTTGATGTAAAAAAGCATCGGAAAGACAGTGCCTAATGTCATCCGATGCTTTTGCTATATTATAGATAAAAGTATGAAGAGGATCAAAACAAGGAAAAGAACCCGAGGGAAGCGGGTTCTTTTTAAAAGGGGAGGGTATGTATTACTATGTCTTCTTGCTTTGCCCTTGCTTTGGACACTTATAGGATACAAAATGACTGTGAATGGCGTGTGTAGAGAATGTAAACAATTTGTGAACAATTCCCCTTTTTCTGGGAAAAGATTGCCATTTTACATGGGAAAACGTATAATGAAGCCATTGAGAGAAAAAAGGGGGTACGCATATGTATCAGAAAGATGATGTGAGAGAATTTTTAGATGAAAAACAGATTTCCTATAACTGGTTCGATCATAAAGCGGTATTTACCATTGATGAAATGCTGGAAATTGGTTTGGAAAAGGAAGAAGATATTGCGAAAAACCTGTTCCTGCGGGATAACAAAGGCAAACGTCATTTTCTGGTAGTCATCCGTGAAGATAAACAGGCAGATCTGAAAAGTCTGGGTGAAAAAATTGGCGCAGGTCGTCTTTCCTTTGCTTCGGAAGAACGCCTGATGAAATATCTGGGGCTGACCAAAGGTTCCGTAACACCTTTTGGTGTTCTCAATGATACAGACTGTGCTGTGGAAGTGATTTTTGACGAAGATTTCCGCAATCTGGATGCCATTGGCGTGCATCCCAATGATAATACAGCATCCGTTTTCCTTGCCTTTTCCGATCTGGTTCAGATCATTGAGGAACATGGGAATTCCATTACATTTCTTTCCTTATAATGTATCAGAAAAAACCATTTTTTCTGGGAATTTGCCATTGAGGAACAAGTCGTATTGTGGTATACTAAATCCAAATGCGGACAATTTTTGTTGTCGCAGAATAACCATATAGAAAGGAAATTCCATGGAAAGACAAAGAACAACCGCCCTTCCTGCGGAAGCGGAACTGGCGCGGCAAATGGAATATATCCGCGAGATTCGTCAGGAAAACGACAAATATTTTGCGGAAACTGGCAAACATAAAAAGTTTTTTAGCCTTGCCATGGGCTGTCAGATGAACGCTCATGACTCGGAAAAGCTGGAAGGTATGCTGGATGAAATGGGTTACGAACGTACCCAGGAAGAAACAGAAGCGGATTTCATCATCTACAATACCTGCTGTGTCCGTGAAAACGCGGAACTGAAGGTATATGGCAAACTGGGATGGCTGAAACATTACAAAAAAGAAAATCCCGATGCGGTGGTAGCGCTTTGCGGCTGTATGATGCAGCAGGATACGGTGCTGGAAACCATCCGTCAGAAATACCGCCATGTGGATTTGGTTTTTGGCACTTTCAATCTGTACAAGCTGCCAGAACTGATGAAGACCAGAGCAGAAAGCGGCTGTACCGTTTTCGATATCTGGCAGGAAAATCAGGAAGTGGTGGAAGACCTGCCCAGCATCAGACATTTCCCTTATAAGGCAAGTGTCAACATTATGTTTGGTTGCAACAACTTCTGTTCTTACTGCATTGTACCTTATGTGCGTGGCAGAGAACGCAGCAGAACACCGGAAGACATTCTGGCAGAAGTACGCAAACTGGCGGCAGACGGCGTGAAAGAAATCATGCTGCTGGGTCAGAATGTAAACTCTTATGGTAAAAATCTGGAAAATCCTGTTTCCTTCGCAGAATTGCTGCGGATGGTGAACGCGGTGGAAGGCATTGAACGTATCCGTTTCATGACTTCTCATCCCAAGGATATGTCTGACGAACTGATTCTGGCAATGAAGGAATGCGATAAGGTCTGCAAAAACCTGCATCTGCCTTTCCAGTCCGGCAGTACGGAAATCCTCAAGAAAATGAACCGTCATTATACCAAGGAAGGATATCTGGAACTGGTGCGGAAAGTACGGGCAGCAATGCCGGAAATCACATTGAGTACCGACATCATCGTTGGTTTCCCAGGTGAAACAGAAGAAGATTTTCAGGAAACACTGGATGTGATCCGCGAGGCCCGGTACTGCACTGCCTTTACATTCATTTATTCCAAACGGACAGGCACGCCTGCGGCAAAGATGGAAAATCAGGTGCCGGAAGATGTGGTAAAAGACCGTTTCGACCGTATGTTGCAGGTGCTGAACCCTATCGTTCATGAAGTGACAGAAGAACAGGTTGGCAAAGTCCTGCCCGTATTGGTGGAAGAGGTCAGCAAGCATGACGAAAACATTCTGACAGGCAGAACAGAACAGAATACACTGGTGCATTTTTCAGGCAGCAAAGACCTCATTGGTCAGATGGTGCCTGTGAAGATTATAGAAAATAAAACATTTTATGTAATTGGAGAAAGGATTTAAGGTGAAATAACATGGCAAGCGTATTTGAATTGGCAAGAACATTGGGCGAAGAACTGCAGAAAACTCCTCAGGTAGAAGCGCTTCTGGCTGCAAAAAAAGCATACGAAGAAGACCCTGAAATTTCCAAAGCAGTCGCAGAATATACACAGATGCACGAAGAATTCCAGGCAAAAATGCAGGCTGGCGGTATTCTTCCTGAAGAACAGAAAAAATTCGCTGAAGAAATGAAAGCTCGCGGCGAAATCATCAAAAACAACAAACTGGCTTCTGATCTGTATACAGCAGAAATGAACTTCAACAACTTCATGAACTCTGTATTCAACATCATCACAGCAACACTGGCTGGCGAAGATCCCGCAGAACAGGGTGGATGCAGCCCCAGCGCCTGCGCATCCTGCGGTGGTGGCTGCCACTAATCACAGCAAGTGAAAAATATCGTGTGACAGTACCCGAACTCCTGAAAAACAGGGGTTCGGGTTTGCTTGTAAAATAGCATAGGAAAGGAGAAGGATGAATGGCGAAAATAACACCCATGATGGAGCAGTACTTTGCGATCAAAGAACAGTATAAGCATTGTCTGCTTTTTTTCCGCTTGGGCGATTTTTATGAGATGTTTTTTGAAGATGCCGTCATCGCCTCAAAAGAACTGGAAATTACATTGACGGGAAAAGACTGGGGGCAGGAGGAGCGCGCGCCTATGTGCGGCGTGCCTTTTCACAGTGCTGATGGATATATTGCCCGTCTTGTGGAAAAAGGTTACCATGTAGCCATTTGTGAACAGGTGGAAGACCCTAAACAGGCAAAAGGCATTGTAAAACGGGAAGTCATCCGTGTCATCACCCCTGGTACTGTCTTAGATCATACAGTGCTGGATGAAAGCAAGAACAATTACATCATGTCTATTTTTGGCGGGAAAAACGGCTACGGTTTGAGTGTCTGCGATGTTTCCACAGGGGAATTCCAGACAACAGAATTCCCGACCATTCTGGCGGCTTCCCGTATTCTGGATGAAATGGCACGTTTTTCTCCGGCGGAAGTGGTGTGCAATGAAGCCTTTTTGGAACATCCTGTGGCAAAGGATTTGAAAGAGCGTTTCCGCATTGCTTTCAGTGATTTGGATAACCGCATGTTTGCCTACGCTACAGCCAAAGATACACTGGAACATCATTTCCATGTAACTTCTCTGGATGGTTTTGGACTGGCGAAAAAAGAAATTGCTGTTTCCGCGGCAGGGGGACTGCTTTGGTACCTCTTAGAAACCCAGAAAAATGATCTGGAGCATATTTCTGTGCTGAAATATTATACCATTGGTGATTTTATGCCCTTGGATGTTGCTAGCCGGAGAAATCTGGAACTGACAGAAACCATGCGGGAGAAAAACAAAAAAGGCTCTCTGCTGAGCGTGCTGGATGAAACCAAAACAGCCATGGGTGCCAGAACATTGAGAAAATGGGTGGAACAGCCTTTGCTTTCTGCAGCAGAAATCTGCAAGCGTCTGGATGCCGTGGAAGAGCTGAAAAACGATTTGTTCCTGCGGGAAGAAATCAAGGATATTCTCCGCACCATGTTTGACTTTGAGCGTATCATGGGGCGCGTGGTATATCAGACAGCCAATGCCAGAGAGTTGTCCATGCTGAAAAATTCCATTGAAAATCTGCCTTTGCTGAAGCGAACACTGGGCAGATGCAAAAGCCCTTATTTGCAGGAAATCTATGAAAAACTGGACCCTCTGGAAAACATCCATGACCTCATCGCGCAGGCTATCGTGGAAGACCCTCCATTTTCTGTGAGAGAAGGTGGCATGATCCAGACCGGGTATTCCGATGAACTGGATACCTATACAAAAGCCAAAACAGAAGGCAAGGCTTGGATCGAACAGATGGAAGAAGAAGAACGGGAAAAAACAGGCATCAAAAACCTGAAAATCCGTTTCAATAAAGTTTTCGGCTATTATCTGGAAGTGACAAAGTCCAATCTGGAGGATGTGCCGGAAAATTATATCCGCAAACAGACCCTTGCAAACTGCGAGCGTTTTATCACACCGGAACTGAATGATCTGGCAGAACTGATTCTGGGTTCTGAAGAAAAAATCGTAGATTTGGAATATCAGCTCTTTACAGAAATCCGTAACGCCGTTGCGGCAGAAGTGGAACGGATTCAGCTTTGCGCCCACATCATTTCTGTCATTGACGCATTGCAGTCTTTGGCAGAGGTTGCGGAAAAACAGAATTATACCAAACCTGTGGTGGATGAAGGCGATATCATCGACATCAAAGAAGGTCGCCACCCTGTGGTGGAAAAAGCCATGGCAGGACAGTTTATCTCCAATGATACTTATCTGGACAGCGGCGATACCCGTTTGGCAATCATCACCGGTCCCAATATGGCAGGGAAATCTACGTATATGCGACAGACAGCTCTCATTGTGCTTATGGCACAGATCGGCAGTTTTGTGCCTGCGTCATCTGCTCATATCGGTGTCGTTGACCGCATTTTCACCCGTGTAGGGGCTTCTGACGACTTGAGTGCCGGACAGAGTACCTTTATGGTGGAAATGACAGAAGTAGCAAATATCCTGCACCACGCCACACCAAAGAGTCTGTTGATTCTGGACGAAATCGGCAGAGGTACCAGTACATTCGACGGTTTGAGTATTGCGTGGGCGGTGTTGGAATATATTGCGGATACAAAGCACGTGGGAGCGAAAACCCTTTTTGCTACCCATTATCATGAACTGACAGAACTGGAAGGCAAACTGGCAGGTGTGAAAAACTACTGCATTGCCGTACAGGAACAGGGAGAGGACATCATCTTCCTGCGTAAAATCCAGCGGGGCGGCGCAGACCATAGCTATGGCGTGCAGGTTGCACGTCTGGCTGGATTGCCGCCGAAAGTCATCAAACGCAGCAATCAGATTTTGAAACAGCTGAACGCGGCAGATATTACGAAAAAAGCGAAAAAAATCGCGGTGGAATCTCAGGAACAGCAGGAAGAAACCGTACAGCAGGTGAATATGTTCAACATGGGTGAAATGCAGCTGACAGAAGAACTGAAACAGTTGGATGTCATGGCAATGACGCCCATTGAAGCCCTGCAAAAACTTTTTGACCTTCAGAAAAAGGCAAAGGGTATGTGATAGAAAGGAGGAATGTATTTGCAAAAGATACAACTTCTTGACCAGAAAACAATCAATAAAATTGCGGCAGGGGAAGTGGTAGAATCCCCCAAGTCCGTAGTCAAAGAACTGACGGAAAACGCCATGGACGCCGGTGCAAGCACCGTGACAGTGGAAATAAAGGAAGGCGGCATTTCTTACATCCGTGTGACAGATAACGGCTGCGGTATTCCTAAGGAGCAGGTAAAAGAAGCCTTCCTCCGCCATGCTACCAGCAAACTGTCCCAGATTGAGGATTTGGAACACCTCTATACCATGGGGTTCCGTGGGGAGGCATTGGCGTCTATTGCGGCTGTTTCTCAGGTGGAAATGACTACCCGCACCAAAGATGAGGAAACAGGTACCCGTATTGAAATCAGCGCCGGAGAAGTGAAATCTTTTCAGGATGTAGCATGCACGGAAGGCACAACAGTCATTGTCCGCAATCTCTTTTATAACGTGCCTGCAAGACGAAAATTCCTGAAAAAACCGGCAACGGAAAGCGGTTATGTTTCTGACCTCATGAATAAATTGGCGTTGGGACATCCGGAACTTTCTTTTCGTTATGTTAATAACGGCTCTACTATGCTTCATACAGCAGGAAATGGCGACGCGAAAGCTTCTGTATTTTATGTTTACGGCAAAGAAGCAGCAACTTCCATGATGGAAATTTCATTTGAAAGAGGAGATTATCGCTTGTCAGGGCTTATCGGAAAACCGGAATTGTCCAGAGGCAACCGGAATTATGAAAATCTGTTCATCAACGGTCGTTTCATCAAAAACCGCATTGTTTCCTCTGCCGTGGAGGATGCTTATAAAACCAGAATCATGATCGGGAAATTCCCTGTTTATGTGCTGAATCTGGAAGTGGATGCGGCACAGGTGGATGTGAACGTGCATCCGGCAAAATTGGAAGTACGGTTTAAAAATGATGATGAAGTTTACGACTTTTTCTATGACGCCATTTCTTCCGCTTTTCAGGATCAGGTGCTGATTCCCAGAAGCAGCTGGGAAAAGAAACCGGCGGCAGAGCCAAAGCCGCAGGTGGAACAGCAGAGCCTTGTGGATATGATTCTTCAGCGGAAAGCGGAACTGCCGGAAATGCCTGTGGAAGAACAGGTTGAGCCGGAAAAGACTGTTGTCACAGAAAAATCTGTTCTTACAGAGAAACCGACAGCGGAAAAAACATATCATATATCTCTTTCGGAACCACCCAAGGCAGGGGCTGGTCCCAGTGTAGACCAGCTTTTGAAACGGAAACAGCCGGAACGGTCTGTGGTACGGGAAGAAGTTGCTTCCTATACAGCGGAAACCCCTGTGGTTCCGGCAGATTTTGCGGTGGACGGCATTTCCGAAGAAAAAACTGTGGAAAAAGTGGAAACACCATTGCAGAAACAGGCATTTTTCCATAACTATAAGATCATTGGGCAGATTTTCCGCACATACTGGATGGTGGAACAAGGGGATTGTGTGTATCTCATTGACCAGCATGCAGCTCATGAACGGATTCTCTATGAAAATCTCATGAACCAGTTCCGTCAGGAGTCTGTCATTTCTCAGCGTCTGGTAAGCCCTGTGATGCTGCGGCTCACACCTATGGAAACACAGATTTTGAAAGATAATCGGGAACTTTTGGAACGCTTTGGCTTTGGTTTTGAAGTTTTCGGCAGTGATACTTTTGGGCTGAATGCCGTTCCCGTACTGCTGAAAGAACCCAGCGGCGTAGGATTTTTTATGGAAATACTGGATGCCATCAGTGATGGAACAGTTTCCAATGTATACGACACAAAAATTTTAGCGGTGGCAACCATGGCATGCAAAGCGGCAGTGAAAGGTCATGACCGTTTGAGCATCCAGGAGGCAGAATCTCTCATTTCTCAGCTTTTGAAGCTGGAAAATCCCTTTACCTGCCCCCATGGACGCCCGACTATCATTGAGCTGACCCGCTATGAACTGGAAAAGAAATTCAAACGCATACAGAATTGAGGGATGTCCATGAAAAAACCGCTTATTATCATTGGCGGGCCTACGGCCTGCGGCAAAACAGCCATGTCTATCCTGCTGGCAAAGAAAATCGGCGGTGAGATCATTTCTGCCGATTCCATGCAGGTTTATCGTTATATGGATATTGGCACAGCCAAAGTGACGAAAGAGGAAGCTGACGGCGTACCCCATTATCTCATTGACGAGTTTGATCCTGATGAGGAATATAATGTCATGATCTTCCAGCAGAAAGCTAAGGCATATATGGAAGAAATCTGGGCAAAAGGAAAAATTCCCATTGTGGTAGGAGGTACCGGCTTTTATATCAACGCATTGCTTTATGACAATGCTTTTACAGAAACAGATGGTGATGACAGTTTTCGCCAGGCATGTTATAAACAGGCAGAAGCAGAAGGACCGGAAGTCCTTTTCCAGAAGCTCTTGGAAATTGACCCGGAATATGCTGCCACTACTCACGCAAATAATGTAAAACGTGTGACCCGCGCCTTGGAATATCACCACATGACAGGGCAGAAATTTTCTGACCATAACGCGGAACAGAAACAGAAAGAATCTCCTTATGCGGCGGCAGTCATCATCCTGACCATGGAACGTCAGAAGCTCTATGAGCGCATCGAACAGCGGGTAGACCTGATGATGGAAGCCGGTCTGCTGGATGAAGTGAAGGGACTTCTGGACAGAGGCTATGACGGTAGTCTGGTTTCCATGCAGGGACTGGGATATAAGGAGTTTTTGCCGTACTTTGCTGGAGAGATTTCTCTGGAGGATGCGGTGACGGAACTGAAAACAGGCACAAGACGTTTTGCCAAACGTCAGCTTACCTGGTTCCGCAGACAGATCGACGGTCTGTGGATTGATCTTTCTCTGACAGATAAAGAAACGGCTCTTGCGGATATGCTGGATTATGTGAAGCAGTGCGGCATTTCTCTGCCGGAAGAAAGCGGGGAGGCGTAAGATATGTGGACAGAGGAACTTTTCGGGTTTACTTTTTTTCAGCTTTTTTATTATTTTATGCTTTACAGCTTTCTGGGCTGGGCAATGGAATCGGCTTTTGTTTCCATTACCACAAAAGAATGGGTGAACCGTGGCTTTATCAATGGTCCTCTTTGTCCCATTTATGGCACAGGAGCGTTACTTATTTTGGTTTTGCTCTCACCTGTGCAGGAAAATCTACTGCTTTTGTTTTGCGGCGGCTTTCTGGTGGCAACGGTGGTGGAATATGCCATTGCGGTATTGCTGGAAAAACTTTTTCACGCTTCCTGGTGGGACTACAGCAAGAAAAAGTTTAATATCAAAGGACGTGTCTGCCTGGAACGCTCTGTGGAGTGGGGGCTTTTGACTGTATTTGTCATGCGTTTCATTCAGCCGGCGGTTGCGGATTTTGTGGCAAAAATCCCTCTTGTGTTGGGGGAATGTGTGGGCACGGCACTGATGATCTACCTTTTTGCAGACGCGGGCGTTACCGTACAGCAGATTCTGCATTTGAACGAAAAACTGGCGCATTTGAGCGAAGCGAGAGAAGAACTCCGTGCCAAGCTGGAAAGCACAAAATTGTATACTGCCCGTCAGGAACTGGCGGAATATTTTGAAAATCATCCAACGGCTGAATTTCTCCGGGAATGGAAAGCCCGTATGGACGAAACCTTTGGAGATATCGAACAGATGCAGCTGGAAGAAAGACTCCGTGGAGAATATATTTTCAACGAAATTCGGGAACGACTGGAATATAAAGCCCGCGCGCTGGAACAGGATACGCGTGTACAGCGTCGTTTGATGAAGGCTTTTCCGGGACTGCGTTCCAAACGCTTTGACAAGGAACTGCAGGAAATGCGTGCACAGATGGAAGCGCGCAAAAGAAACAGAAAACAACAGAAAGGAGAACAGAAATGAAAAAGCGGTGGCATAAAGTCCTTGCTTTGACGCTGGCGGCAGCCCTTTGTCTGGGTGCGGTCGGATGCGGAAAAGAAGAAGGTACGACCGAAGAACAGCAGGTAACCACTGAAACGGAAGGTACTGAAGGACAGGAAAATACAGAAAATCAGGAAGATACGGAAGATGGAACTGCCCATGAGGCAGAAGGCAAAGAAAATCAGGCGGAAGGTGCAAAGGAACCAGAAGAAAATGGGTCAACAGCTGAAACGGAAGGCGCTGCTGCCAGCCCTATGACACTGCAGGAAGTTTGGCTTCAGGCTGATGGTGCGCCTACCATTACAGCGGAGTCCGCACTGCTCATCGATCAGGAAAGCGGCACTATCCTTTATGAAAAAAACGCAAAAGAAAAAATCTATCCTGCCAGCGTGACAAAAATCATCACGGCGCTGGTTGTTATGGACTATCTGCAGCCTGATGAAATCATCACGGTCGGCACAGAAATCAACGAAGTGACACTGGATTCCAGTAAAGCTGGTCATGTGCTGAATGAAAAACTGACAGTGGAAAATGCTCTGAGAGGTCTTTTGATGCCTTCTGGCAATGACTCTGCCAATGTACTGGCAGCGGCTACAGCAAGAAAAGCGGAAAACGACGAAGATATGTCTTTTGCCAAATGTGAAGCGGTATTTACTGATCTGATGAACAAAAAAGCGGAAGAATTGGGTGCAGTCAACAGCCATTTCACCAATGCCCATGGCTACCATGATGAAAACCATTATTCCTGTGCTTATGACATGGCATTGTTTGCCATGGCGTTCATGCAGAATGAAACATTGGCGGAAATCGTTTCTGAAAAGAGCTATTCCGGCAATGGGGCAGATGGACAGTTTGCGGATGATCCCGAAGTGATCACACAGGATTATAACTGGGTGAGCCATAACTATCTCATTACCGATAATGAATATCAGTATGCTTATGCTACAGGCTTGAAAACCGGTTTTACGGATGAAGCGGGAGAATGTCTGACCGCATCAGCGGAAAAAGACGATATGAAGCTGATTTCTGTACTGTTCAAAGGCAGTGACCCCGCTCGCTGGACAGAAAGCACCAGTCTGCTGGAATATGGCTTCAATAATTATGCTCGTGTAGAACTGACAGCGGCAGGTGCAGCCATCGAAGAAGTACCTTTGACAAAACATAATAAACTGCAGGGCGATACTGTACCTCTGGTTTACCAGAATGCGCTGGTAACTTATTTGCCTACAGATGCCGTTGACAGCGTGGAAACAACTGTTACCATTCTGGATGATTACAAAGTGGAAGAAAAAGACGGCACTGTGAAGGTGAAAGCACCTTTGACAAAAGGTGAGGAAATCGCTACAGTGACATACACCATTGACGGCAAAGAAGTGGCACAGATGCCTGCTTACGCTGGTGCGGATGTTGAAAAAGGTACCATCTTCAACAATATCTGGTATGGACTGAAAACATTCTTCTCCCACCTGTTCTCTTTGAAAGGTCTGATCACTGTTGTTGTGATCGTTGTGATTCTGGTAATCATTTATCTGATCCTGAAACGGATGCGCTATGGCGGACACCGCAGAAGAGGCGGTTACACATTGAAGAGTCCTTCCCGCCGCAGAGGCAGAAGACGTTGGTAAGAAAGCGATTGGTTTTTTTATGAAAAATCCTAAAGTATCAGTCAAAAGAAATAATGATTGAATTGGACGGCATGGTTTCTGAATGAAACTATGCCGTTTTTTCGTTACATCAGCGGCAGAAGGCGTATTTGTTTATGGCGATGAATCGTCATACAAAAAGGGGAAAATAAGTGTTTTATAAATGATATTCTCTATTTTATCCAAGATGGTTTTATGCTGGGGATCATGGATTCAAGATATATGCAAACGTCTTAGGATAGAGTCATATTGACAGCAGAAAAAAAGTATGTTATCTTCTATACAGACTAATGGTCTGTAAGGAGGATTGCTATGGCAAGGAATAAATATCCAGAGGAAACTGTCAAATTGATTTTAGATGTGGCTGCTCGTCTGTTTGCGGAAAAAGGGTATGACAGGACTTCTTTACAGGATATTATCAACGAAACAAAGCTTTCCAAAGGTGCGATTTATCATCATTTTGCGTCAAAGGAGGATATCTTGGAAGCTATTTTCGATCGTATTGGGGCGGAAAATACGGCAGTATTGGCAAAAGTAAGGGATGACAAAAGTGTAAACGGTCTGGAGAAACTTCGCAGTATTATTCGGACTGCGGTGTGTCACGCAAATCAAAGCCTGATGTTGACGATTACCCCTGATTTATTAGAAAATCCAAGATTTTTATCTTTACAAATCAGCCAGATTTATGAGATGGTAGCTCCTAATTTTATAGAGCCGATTTTGAGGCAGGGAATGGAGGATGGCTCTATCCCAATTGAACATCCCAAAGAAATTGCCGAAACAATCATGATTTTAACGAATATCTGGCTCAACCCATTGGTAAACCAAACAGATGCGCAAGGGATGCGGGAAAGATGCAATACATTCAATCATTTGATGAGTGGTATTGGCATTGGTATTTTGCTGGATGAAGATTTGATTGAAGCATATAGCGGTTTTTGCAAACAGCAGTGATATTAAAAATAGACTGTCCACGAAGGACGGTTTATTTTAGGGTTTATACAAACCGACGGTCGGTTTATATAAAATAAAAAAGGAGGAATTCATATGGAAGAAAAAACAATTCTTTTTCGGCGGGATTTTACATTGGTGGTAATTGGACAAATCATTTCGCTTTTTGGCAATGGGATTCTGCGTTTTGCTTTACCGCTTTCTCTGCTGCGGGAAACAGGTTCATCAGCTTTATTTGGAATGGTAACTGCCTGTTCTTTTGCGCCTATGGTAGTATTGTCCATGATAGGGGGTGTTTTGGCTGATCGCGTAAATAAGCGGGATATCATGATTGGATTGGACTTTTGCACAGCAATTCTGATGTTTGTATTCTATTTTGCGTTGGGAAACTTGCCAACGGTTCCGTTATTTATTGCAGTGCTGATGTTATTGTATGGAATATCCGGCATTTATCAGCCATCTGTACAGGCGAGTATCCCGTTATTGGTGCCCCCGGAAAAACTTATGGCAGGAAATGCGGTCATCAATCAAGTAAACACACTTTCTGGACTGCTGGGTCCTGTGATTGGTGGTGTGATGTTTGGAATATGCGGCATCCGAGCTATTGTGGTTTTAAGTATCATCTGTTTTGCTTTTTCTGCAATTATGGAAATTTTTATCCAAATCCCTCATGAAAAACGTATGCGGAAAAAGGGAGTTTTGGCAGTTGCAGCAAGTGATCTGAAAGAAAGCTTTCGTTTTGTAAAGTCAGAAAAGCCAGTCTTTTTTTCTGTTGTGTTTCTGATTAGTATTTTTAACCTTGTGTTAAGCGCTGTGATGATTGTTGGTGTGCCTATTTTAATCACGCAGGTACTTAAAATGTCAGATGTCATGTACGGGTTTACCCAAGGCGCTATTGCGTTAGGCGGTTTATGGGGTGGAATTTTAACAGCCATGACAGCAGAGAAACGGAAACTGAAGGATGCTTACATTTTGCTGCTGATTTGCGCGGTTTGTGTCGCGTTCATGGGAATACCGCTGCTGCTTCGTTGGTCCACGGTTTTATCTTATGGTGTGATTACCCTCATGTGCTTTATTACAATGGGTGTTTCTGCTTTGTTTGTTGTACAAATTTATACAATGATTCAAAAACAGACACCTCCGCAGTTGGTTGGAAAGATCATGGCGGCATTGATTTCTATTGCGATGTGTGGTCAGCCTGTTGGGCAGGCGATTTATGGCGTTTTATTCGATGCTTTTCAGGAGCAAACATGGATTGTGCTCATTGCCGCGGCAATTGCCTCTTTTGCCATTTCGCTATATGCCAAGAAAATATTTAGCCGTTTGGAGGAGGAATCAATGTGATCTGTGTTCAATAAAAGATATCTTTTTGATAGCGTTTTTTGGGAGAAATCATAGCAGACAAGCACAATGGCAGTGGGAAGAAGTTCTGCAAATTTTTCTGACAGATCATTTTCATTGAAATAACAGAATGATTTGAATGATGAGAGTTTGATAATTTGGCTGTAAAATAAAAAGCAGAGAATCAGCTGTTTTGAAATTCTGTATTCTCTGCTTTTGCTATGTTTTTGTCTGCGGACACAATGAACGATTTAGAATGTTTCTGAATCGTTGTATCTTGCCTGTGGTCAGCGTTGTTTCTTCGGGTCAATATGATTATTTTCCTGATTCCATTTTATAAAAAGCTTCTAAAGCAGTGAGGATTTCGTGGCGTTCGCCTTCCATAGCCAGATTTTCCCCGTCCACGTAAGAACCGATACTTTCAGAGGTATCCTGCTCATAAGCAACCACATTGTTGAGAATAGAAGCGGTTTTTACGCCCCGAAGATGTCCGATGGTAAACAGTGCGGCTGTTTCCATGTCGCAGCCCAATACACCCTGTTTGGACCAGTAAGCGTCAATGGCTTCTTCGTTGTCTGTGTAAAAACTGTCATGGCTGCGGGCAATGCCTACATGATATTGGAAATCCTGTTCTTTTGCCGCTTCCATGCAGTACAGCATCAGCTGTGCGTCAGGAACAGCGGGGAACATGGCGTCGATATATGTTTTGGACGCGCCATCATCCCGAACAGCGCCATTGACGATGATGATGTCGCCTACTTTTACCTGTGGCTGTAAGCTGCCGCAGCTTCCGATACGGATCATGGCTTCTACACCGATGTTGTGCAGTTCCTCCACGGCAATGCCTGCAGACGCACCGCCAATGCCTGTGGAAATGGCAAGGATGGGGACGCCTTTGTATGTGCCGGAAAGACTGCGGTATTCTCGGTTGAATTCCAGTTCGGTCACATTCTCCAGAAAAGGTGCGATGCGGTCCAGTCGAGCAGGATCGCCAGGCATCAGAGCGTATTTGATTTGTAGATTTTTACCCAGTTGGATATGAGGCTGTAAGGATTCCATTGTGATTCCTCCTTTGTTTTTTCTTCTAATTTACATGATTTTTCGGGAAAATGCAATGGATGGCATAAGGTGTTTGAAGTCTGCAGGGGATTATGTTACAATGAAATGTAACAAAATATTGGAAAGGGAGAAAAGAGATGATATATTTCCTGTTTTTGATTTTATCGGGACTGCTGCAGGGCATGATGATTTCCCTCAATGGACAGTTGGGAAATTATTACAGTATGTTTGGCATCAGTTTTTTTGTCCATGGAATCGCTGCGGTTCTTTTGATTTTATATCTGAAATGCAAAGAGAAGAAAAAAATTCGTTTTCGTGGGGTACCTGCCTATGTGTATCTGGTGGGCTTCATGGGCATTGGTATGGTTACCAGCAGCAGTTGGTGTACCCTTGCCATCGGTGCCACAGCCATGACAGGACTTTCTGTCATTGGGCAGATGATTTCTTCCGCTGTGGTGGATCATCATGGTTGGTTTGGCATTGAAAAACAGAAGTTCAACTGGAAAGAACTGCCTGCCTATCTGCTGGTATTGGCAGGTGTTTGGCTGGTAACAACAGGCTGAGGAGGAAAACGGAAATGATATTTTATATAACTGCCGTAGCCAATGGTTTTTTGAATACGGTCAATAAAATGGTAAATGTAAAAGCAGGGGAATGTTTGGGGACTGCCAATGGCGCCCTTATCAATTATGTAGAAGCGACAATCCTTTCTCTGTGTCTGATTTTTGTAACAGGCAATGGGGCGGAAATGAATTTTTCTCATATTGCGGAAGTGCCGCCGCTGTTTTATTTGGGCAGCGTTTGTGGTTTGGTTGCTATGATCTTTTTGATTCTTGGCACCAGTCATACAGGGGCAATGGCATCCACTATTTTGGCATTGTTGGGACAGCTTGGCATGTCTGTAGCATTGGATTATGTATTTTTCCATACATTTAGTTGGAAACGCATTTTAGGCATCTTTTTGATCACTGCTGGCATTGCTTGGCGAGAATACATTAAAATACAGGATAGAAGAAAACAGATAAAGGGGGATGCAGCTTGAAGATTTGCAATTTTGGTTCCATGAATTTGGATCATGTATATCAGGTGGATACGTTTTTGCAGCCGGGAGAAACAAAATCCTCCCGCTCCTTGTTTACAAACTGCGGCGGCAAAGGCTTGAATCAGTCCATTGCGGCAGCAAAAGCAGGCAATGAAGTGGTACATGCTGGTATTATCGGTTCCGGTGGCGAAATGCTGGAAGAAGTACTGGCAAAAAATGGCGTAGATGTGAGCCTCCTTTCCCATGTGGATGCCCCCAGTGGTCATGCCATCATTCAGGTGGATGACGCAGGGCAGAACTGCATCCTGTTGTTTGGCGGCACCAACCAGATGCTGACAGAAACTTATATTACAGAAGTGCTGGACAAAATGGACAAGGATACATTGGTTCTGCTTCAGAATGAAACCAATCTGGTGGGCTTTATCATGGAAGAAGCCCATAAAAGAGGCATGAAAACCGCCTTGAACGCTGCGCCTATGGATGAAAAAGTGCTTTTGTATCCTTTGGAATTATTAGACTGGCTCATTGTCAACGAGGTGGAAGGCAGACAAATTGCTAACTGCCAGACAGATGATGAAATCCTGCCGGTACTGCGGGAAAAATACCCCAACTGCGGCATTTTGCTTACATTGGGCAGCAGAGGGGCAATCTGCGATTATGCGGGAGAAACGTATCAGATCGGTTGTTTTAATGTGCCAGTGGTAGATACCACTGCGGCAGGGGATACCTTTACAGGATATTTCCTCAATGGCATGGGCAATGGTCTGGGCATTGCGGATAGTCTGCTGTTGGCAACCACAGCAAGCGCTATGGCAATCGGCAAGAAAGGCGCTGCCGATTCCGTGCCTCTTTATGAAGAAGTGGCGGAAAATATGAAAAATCAGGTGTTTGGTACATTGAAAGCGCAGAAAAAATAAATTTGAGTTAAGGAGGAAGCAGAATGAAAAAGGTATTGTTTGTAAACTGCTGTATCCGCAGAGAGGGTTCCAGAACCCAAAAACTGGCAGATCATTTTCTGGAAGGTTTGCGGAAAAAAGAAGGCTATGAGATTGAAGAACTTTGCCTGATGGATGAGTCTTTGTCTTATTTTACAGATGGTTTTTTTGATCAGCGGGAACGCCTGCTGGCAGATAAGCAGTTCGACCATCCACGGTTCCGTTATGCCCATCAGTTTGCGGAGGCGGACAAAATTGTCATTGCAGCGCCTTTTTGGGATTTGAGCTTTCCTTCTTTACTGAAAGTATATATCGAAAACCTTTGTGTGGAAGGCATTACATTTGGCTGCAATGAAACAGGATGCTTTGGTACCTGCAAAGCGGATCAGCTTATTTATCTGACTACCAGAGGCGGCTTCTATAACGACAATCCTATGGAAATGGGTTCCCGTTATATGTGGGCAATGTGCGATTTCTTCGGTATCCCTCGTTACGACTGTGTGGCAGGGGATGGACTGGATACAGGCGTGCGCCCTGTGGAAGAAATTCTGGAAGATGCCAAAGCGGAAATTGAATGTTTGCTGGCTGAGTTTTAAGAGAAAAGAGGAAAATACCATGGAAAAAACAATGAAAGCGGTTGTATACAAAGGAAAAGGACAGGTGGTACTGGAGGACAGACCCATTCCTGTCATTCAGGACCCCAGAGATGCCATTGTAAGAGTGACACGTTCCACAATCTGTTCCAGTGACTTGCATATCAAACATGGCACCGTACCCCGTGCAAAAGAAAATACCGTTTTGGGTCATGAATTTGTAGGGGAAGTTGTGGAAGTGGGCAGCGCTGTAAAAAAATTCAAAGCAGGTGACCGTGTTTCCGTGAATGTGGAAACTTTCTGCGGCGAATGTTTCTTCTGCAAAAGAGGCTATGTGAATAACTGCGTAGAAGGCGGCTGGGAACTGGGCTGTCGTATTGATGGCTGTCAGGCGGAATATGTTCGTGTACCCATTGCCGATAACGGCATGACTCCCATTCCCGATGATGTTTCTGACGAAGCGGCACTGTTCAACGGGGATATTCTGGCAACAGGCTACTGGGCTGCCAGCATTGGTGAAATCAAACCGGCAGATACCGTTGTGGTACTTGGTGCAGGTCCTACCGGTCTTTGCACGCTTATGAGCATCCGTCTTTACAGCCCCGCGAAAGTCATCGTTGTAGACGTGAGTGAAGAAAGAATGGCACTGGCAAAAGAACAGGGCTTGGCTGATATTTGCTTGAACCCCACAAAGGTGGACGTGGAAGGGGAAATCCTTCGTTTGACAGACGGCAGAGGTGCTGACCGCGTCTTTGAAGTGGCTGGCGGCGAAAATACATTCCAGCTGGCATGGAAAGTTGCAAGACCCAATGCTATTGTGGTTCTGGTTGCGCTCTATGCGAAAGAACAGGCATTGCCTTTGCATTTGATGTACGGCAAAAACCTGACTTTCAAAACAGGTGGTGTGGATGCGAACTGTTGTGAAGACATCATGAAAATGATTCAGTGCGGTAAAATCGACACATCCTGCCTGATTACACATCGTGCGCCCTTGAATGACGTCATGGAAGGCTATCGGATATTCGAAAATAAATTGGATGGCTGCATCAAATGGATCATCACACCTTATGAAAGAGATTGAAAATAAAAATGGTATGCCTTTCGGGGTATTTCCCAAAGTAGAAAGTACGTGAACAGCAGGTTCCCCTTAAGAAAACATTGTTTTTTGTTTCCTTGATTTCTTGAGGGGAGCTGCGACGGCTGTCTTCGGAAGAAAATATTTCTTATAAAATCTCGATAAAAACATGTGAATTGGAATCTGTTGTAGTTCAAGGCGTTTGACTATTTTTGTTTTCTGATGAACCAGCCCCAAAGAGGGCTTTTCTTTTTTAGGAGGAATTTTCAGAGAAAGGAGAAATCATAAATGAAGTTGTTTCATTTAAGCGATCTGCATTTAGGTAAACGGGTATATGCCTTTTCCATGCTGCCGGATCAGCGCTATGTGTTGGAACAGGTCTGCGCTTTGGCAGAAAAACATCAGCCGGATGGCATTTTGCTCAGCGGCGATTTATATGATAAACCGATTCCACCTGTGGAAGCGGTACAGCTCTTGGATGAATTTTTGACCAGAATGCAGCAGATGGGTATTGCGGTTTATGCCATCTCCGGCAACCATGATTCTGCCGGACGTGTGGACTTTGGCAGCCGTATTTTGCAGCAGCAGAATCTGCATATTTGCGGTGCTTTTGACGGCAAGCTGTATCATGTCTGCAAGGAGGATGCCTTTGGAGAAATCCATTTTTATTTGCTCCCTTTTTTGAAGCCTGCGATGGTTTCCGCTTTTCGGGAAGGGGGCGAAAGTCTGACCTATGCCGAAGGGGTAAAGTGGGCTTTGGAGACCGTGGATATAGATACCACAAAGCGTAATGTGCTTTTGGCGCATCAGTTTGTCACATGGAAGGGAACAGCCGAAGAAAGCGATTCCGAAACAAAAACATTGGGCGGTGTGGATGAAATGGATGCCAGCCTGTTCTTTGATTTTGACTATGTGGCTTTGGGACATCTGCATAGTCCCCAGCGTATCGGACGGGATACCATCCGCTATGGCGGTTCACTCTTGAAGTATTCCTTTTCGGAACTGCGCCAGAAAAAAGGTGTGACCCTTGTGGAAATACAGGAAAAAGGTAATGTTACCACAGAATTTCTTCCTTTGGAACCCTTGCATCCTTTGCGTGAGATCAAAGGAACATTGGCTGACCTCTTGGATGCGGCAGAGAAAGCAGGCGGCTCTGAAGATTATGTAAGAGCGATTTTGACAGAGGAAGGGGCGGTCTACGACCCTGTGGGACGACTGCGTGTGTATTATCCAAACCTGATGACACTGGAAATGGAACAGCGTGGGGAAAGACAGGAAGACTTTTCCTTGCAGCTGGATCAGGAACAGTTTTCTGGGGCAGCGCTTTTTACTAGTTTTTTTGAAAAACAAAATGATCGGGAAATGAGCGAGGCGCAAAAAGTCCTTGTGGAAAAAATCTGGCAGGATTTGGGAGGTGTTGAAGAATGAAACCATTGGAAATCACCGTTTCCGCCTTTGGACCTTATGCGGGAAGTGTACAGATACCCCTTTTGAAATTGGGAGAACAGGGGATTTTCCTCATTACTGGGGACACAGGCGCCGGAAAAACCACATTGTTTGACGCCATCTGCTTTGCTCTTTTTGGAGAGGTCAGCGGCTCTAATCGTGAAGTGGACAGCCTGCGCAGTGACTTCGCTTCTCCGTCTACGAAAACATTTGTGGATTTGACTTTTTCCCATCGTGGAGAAACATACCGTATTTTGCGGAATCCTGCTTATCTGCGTCCCAAAAAATCTGGAGAAGGCACCACCAAAGAAACGGCAGACGCTACCCTTTGGTATCCGGACGGCAGTGTGGTATCTGGTGCGGAAAAAGTAAAAAAAGCGGCGGAAACACTGCTGGGCATTGACGCGAAACAATTCAAACAGATTGCCATGATTGCCCAGGGGGAATTTTTGAAACTCCTTTATGCGGACAGTGTGGAACGTGGCGCCATTTTCCGCCGGGTATTCCATACGGATTTCTATCTGGCTTTCCAGAAAAAGCTGAAGGAATTGGAAAAAGAAAACCGCACAGCATTTGAGGACAGTGGCAAGCGTCTTTTGACATATCTTTCCCAGTGCGGACTTGAAGAAATGGATGAGAATACCTTGCTCCAAAGAGCGGAACAGTTTTTGACCGAAGCGGAAGGCGCTTATGAGAAAGCGGAAAAACTCTGGCTTCAGCGGGAAAAGGAAATTGCCGAAAAAGAAGAAGAACGTCTGAAGATTGCCGCACAGAAAGCCGATGGGGAAAACACCAATCGTCTTTTGGACGCTCTTGCGGAAGCGAAAAAGCATCATCAATCCCTTTTGGAAGAAGAAGCTGCACAGCTTGCGAAAAAAGAAGAACTGCGGAAACAACGCTGCGCTGTTGACTATGTCCAGCCGAAAGCTTTGGACTGGAAACAGAAAAAAGATGCGGCAGATCGTCTGGAAATGCAGTTGATAGGCTTGCGGGAGAAGGAACAAACAGAAAAAGAAGTACTTCAAAACAGAAAAGAACAAGAGAAAACCTTGGAACCTTTGCGTGGACAGTTGGAAAAGGACAAGGCAGAAGCGGCGAAAAAAGAAGATCGATTGAAAGATTTTGAAGCGAAAGAAAGTGCAGCGAAAGAGATCCATCGCCAGCAGACAGAAATTCAAAAAATGACAGCACAAAAAGAAAAACTAGAAGCAGACAAGACTGCTTTGGAAGAACGTCTGGAAGCACTGCGCCAGCAGGAAAGCCAGCTCCCTGTTCTGCAGGAACGCTTGTCAGCACTGAAACAGGTGCAAAGTCGTTTGCAGGAACAAAAAGATTTGCTGCAAGAAACAAACAATGCCCTGCAGGAAGGTTTGAAAGTGAAGAAAGAACTGGAACAGATTCAGACAGATTATCAGGCGGCAAAAGTAAAATGGGAACAGGCAAAAGCTGTGGCAAATCAGGCAGAAAGAGATTATTTGGATGCCCAAGCAGGTATTTTGGCTGAGAATCTGACGGAAGGGATGCCTTGTCCTGTCTGCGGCTCTGTACATCATCCGGCGAAAGCAGTGCGTCCTGCTAAAGCGCCTACGCAGGCAGAATGGAACCGTCTGCGGGAAGTGGAAAAAGCAGAGCGGGAAAAAACAGAATCCCTTTCTAAAAAAAGCGGCGAAATGAATATTTCTCTGGAACATTTGCGGGAAAATGTGAGGAATGGTTTGAAAAAATTAGGATTAGAGAACATTTCTCAAATGCAGAAATTGGCAGTTTCTTTGGAAACAGACGAAAATGCTTTGGAAACAGAGTGGAAAGAAACTGCGCAACAGGAGAAAATCCTGCTGAAAGTTCCTGCCGAAATAAAAAAAGTAAAAGAGGAACAGCAGCTTTTACAGGAATTCTGGGGGAAAGCGGATGTATTATTGCATCAGCAGGAAAGTGTTTTAAGCCAGAAACAAGGGGAATACAGCCAGTTGGTACAGCGTATTGGTGAGGGGACTTTGAAAGAAGCACAAGTGCAATGGAAAAATCTTTGCACTGCCATTCAGGAAAAAGAAGATGTGCTCCAGAATGCGGCGGATAAAAAACGGCAGGCGGAAACAGCGTTGGCAAGAACCCAAGCCATTTTGAAGCAGACAGAACAGAATTATAAAGAAAGTTGTGAAGCCAAAGAACAGGCAAAAGATGCTTTCATGAAGACGCTGGTAGAACAGGATTTCAAAGATAAAGCGGATTTTGCAAGCGCCCTTGTTTCCAGAGAAATTCTGGAACAGGCAGAGGAGAAAAATCGAGCATATTTTGCTGATTTGCAGACAAGTCAGCAACAATTGACATCCAGAGAGAAAGAAGCGGCAGGCAAAACTTATCAGGACCTGACAGAACTGGAAGAAAAAATGGAATGCCTGCGCTTAGAAAAAGAAACCATTCAGGAAAAAGTACAGGAGCAGAAAGCACTGTGGCAGACCCGGAAAAAGGCGGCAGAAAGCGCACGGAAAGAGTTACAGGCTTGGAAGAAAGCGGAAAAAATATATTTGCCTGTTGTGGAGCTTTCAAAGACAGCCAATGGGGAATTGGCACAGAAAGATAAGATTGCCTTTGAACAGTTTGTGCAGGGATTCTATTTTGATCGGATTCTGGCAGCGGCTAACCTGCGGTTTGCGGAAATGACCAATGGACGGTATCATTTGCGTCGTGCGGAAGTGGCAGCCAATAAACGTTCCCAGTCTGGTTTGGAACTGGAAGTCATGGACTATTTCACAGGTAAGGCAAGAGGGGTCAAATCCCTTTCCGGTGGGGAAGCATTCAAGGCTTCTTTGAGTTTGGCACTGGGGTTGTCTGACTTGATCCAGCAGACAGCCGGCGGCGTGGAAATCAAAGCTATGTTCATTGACGAAGGCTTTGGCGCATTGGATGAAGAATCCAGAGAACAGGCGGTGCGC
Organism: Clostridia bacterium; assembly: GCA_022786605.1. Taxonomy (GTDB): domain Bacteria; phylum Bacillota; class Clostridia; order Lachnospirales; family Anaerotignaceae; genus Anaerotignum. The sequence continues at coordinate 89,494 of JALFWW010000016.1, forward strand.
ATTTTGCAGCAGCTTTCTTATGGGGATCGTATGGTAGGCATTATCTCCCATGTAACAGAACTGAAAGAAAGTATTGAAAAGAAACTGATCGTAAAAAAGAGCAGCAGAGGTAGTACCGTTTCATTGGAAGTATAAAAAAGAGGCTGGAATCGCTAAGATTCCAGCCTTTGTATGTTTTAGTAATTGGGATTGGATTTCATTGCCTGCAGTGTGCGGTTCAGCAGATCGTCCAGTTCCCAGCCCAGCTGTTCTGCACCACGGCGGATGATGTCACGGTCACAGCCTGCAGCAAAGGATTTGTCTTTGAATTTCTTTTTCAGGGATTTCAGTTCCATGTCCTGTACGCTCTTGGAAGGACGCATCAATGCAGCAGCGCCGATGAGCCCTGTCAGTTCATCTGTGGCAAAGAGCACTTTTTCCATTTCATGAACAGGTTCTACATCGGAACAGATGCCATAGCCATGGCTGGCAACAGCGTGGATGAGTTTTTCATCCAGATCCAGGTCTTTCATGATTTCCTGACATTTGATGCAGTGCTGTTCAGGATAAAGTTCAAAGTCCAGATCGTGGAGCAGACCTACCATACCCCAGAATTCTACGTCATCGCCATAGCCCAGTTCCTGTGCAAAATAGCGCATAACACATTCTACGGTTTCGCCGTGCTGAATGTGGAAAGGTTCTTTGTTGTATTCCTTTAATAAAGTATATGCTTCGTCTCTTGTCATTTGTTTTGCCATAATCTTTTCCCTCTTTCCTTGGTGGTGTTTCTATTTTTATACATTATAACGGTTTGTGGGACAAAAAGCAATGTTTTTTCCGAAGGGGGCGCTATTGCTTTTTCTGTCAAAAAAAGATACAATAGGGAAACAGAACAGAGAACAGAAAGCGAGGATCATTATGGACGTTACAAGTTTTGGCATTGACCATAATCGTTTGTTGAGAGGGATTTATGTTTCCAGAAAAGATACAGTGGGGGATGGCGTACTGACCACATTCGACGTGAGAATGAAAGAACCCAACCGTGAAATGGTCATGGATACTTCCGTGATGCATACCATTGAACATCTGATGGCAACATTTTTCCGTGGACATGACCAGTGGGCGGATAAGACCATCTATGTAGGTCCCATGGGATGCCGTACAGGAATGTATGTGATTTTCAAAGGCGATCTGGAATCCAAAGATGTTGCGCCGATTATGGCAGACGCATACCGTTATATGGCTGAATTCACAGGAGAAATTCCTGCGGCAAAAGCGGAAATGTGCGGCAATTATCTGGATCATAATCTGGAAATCACAAAAATCGAATGCAGAAAGTTTCTGGAAGAAGTGCTGGAACAGATCAAAGAAGAAAATATGGTTTATCCCAGACAGCAGGGATAACAAGGGAAAAGCCGTCAAACCAAAAAGGTTTGACGGCTTTTTTATGATATCAATAAGGGGGAGGTTTTATTGTGTGGATGTGTGTCATCTTCTGCAGCAGTTATTGTTGCAGGAGTTGGAGCCGCAGCCAGCGTTGCAGTTATTGCCGCGAGAATTGGAACCGCAGCCGGAATTGCAGCTGTTGTTGCAGGAATTGGAGCCGCAGCCGGAATTGCAGCTGTTACCGCAGGAATTGGAACCGCAGCCGGAATTGCAGTTGTTTTCGCAGGAATTGGAACCGCAGCCAGAATTGCAGCTGCGTTCTTCACGGCAGCCTGCGGAACCGAATGTGTCACCGAAGCCACAGCAGGAACGGGGCTGTGTGGAAGGAGAGAACAGATCCAGCGGGAAAGGAATGCAGTCAAAGTTGCGGCAAGGATCAGCATCTCCGTTTGTGGAAAGACTGCAAGGTTCAGGTACGCAGTTGCCAAAGCTGTGTACCAGCATGTTTACAGTGCGGAACAGTTTGACGATGGTGAACAGACCTAATGTGACATTAACTGCGATGGGTGCGCCCATAGATGCGTCGCCATTGTCACAGCCGCAGTTGCCGCATCCACAGCTGTTGCAGCTGCAGTTACCGCATCCGCAGTTATTGCATCCACAATTGTTGCAGCAGCTGTTGCAGCCGCAGCCCGGGTATTTCAATTCCGCTGCCAGACCAACAGCTTTCCCTTCCGCTGTTACAAAGGGACCGCCATGGGAATTGCCGCAGCAGTCAAACAGATCGGATACAGTGGTGACATCGGATTCTGTGGAACCAAACAGAGTCACTTTCAGTGTGTAAGAACTGGTAGCGTCTGTACAGCCGATGGGACAGCCGTCTGCTCTGCGGAATTCCAGTGTGTAGTCAAATACATACCGCAGTTCCATATCCCAGCAGCCTTCCCGGAAGGTATTGGGGCATTTGCGCAGAATGTCGATTCTGCTCAGTTCCGGGTTGTGCATGGTAACAGTTGCCGCGTTGACAGGGGGAATGATGATGTCGCCGTCACACATCATGTCATTGCAGCCGTTCATGCCGCCGCAAACACTTCTGGCGGGACCCAAAATGTCGGGGCTCAGACATTTCTGGATTCTGCACTGATCAAAAATTTTTTGCGCGATGATGCAGGCTTCACTCTGATTGTTGTTGCTGTTGCAGCCGCAGCATCTTGCGGAAATATCCGCATTGTTTTCAAATTCAAAAGCTCCCATAAGACAGCCTCCTTTGGATGTTGTGATTGGATTCTTTTATATACTATGTGGCAGTGCGAAATGGGTGCATTTGACAGAAATAAAAAATGTGTCGTAGAAAAACATTTGTATTTGCAGTGTGGATTTGGTGAGTTTTTTTGCAGAAAAGATGTTATAATAAAAATGAGCTTATGAGAAAATGAGCTTTACATCTTTCATCGATAGAAAAAAGCAGATTTAAGGAGGAGATGACAATGTTAGACTTTAGCGAAATTAGAAAGATTGACAGCGCAGTGGCAGATGCCGTTGTTGCGGAACTGGAAAGACAACAACATAATATTGAACTCATTGCTTCTGAAAACATTGTTTCCAAAGCAGTCATGTATACAATGGGAACTCCTTTGACAAACAAATACGCAGAGGGATATCCCGCAAAACGCTATTATGGCGGATGTGAAAAGGTAGATATTGTAGAAAACCTGGCCAAAGAGCGTGCCAAAGAACTTTTTGGCTGCGACCATGTAAATGTACAGCCCCATAGTGGTTCTCAGGCAAACCAAGCCGTATATTTTGCCATGCTGGAACCGGGTGATACAGTCATGGGGATGAATCTGAATCATGGGGGTCACCTGACCCATGGCAGTCCTGTCAATATGTCTGGGAAATATTTCCATTTTGTGCCCTATGGTGTGAATCACGAAGGGTACATTGATTATGAAGCTTTTCGGAAAACTGCTTTGGAAGTGAAGCCGAAAATGATTGTGGCAGGTGCCAGTGCCTATGCCAGAATCATTGATTTTAAATTTATGAGTGATGTGGCAAAAGAAGTGGGTGCATATTTTATGGTAGATATTGCGCATATTGCCGGATTGGTTGCGGCTGGATATCATCCTTCACCCGTGCCTTATGCGGACTTTGTGACTACTACTACCCATAAGACACTGCGTGGTCCCAGAGGCGGTATGATCATGTGCAAAGCGGAATATGCTCAGAAAATTGACAAGGCGATTTTCCCCGGTATTCAGGGCGGTCCACTCATGCACATCATTGCTTCCAAAGCGGTTTGCTTCCAGGAAGCGCTGCAGCCTGCCTATAAAGAATATATTGGACAAGTTGTAAAAAATGCAAAAGCCATGGCGGCGGCATTGCAGAAGCATGGCGTGGATCTGGTTTCTGGCGGAACGGACAACCACTTGATGCTGCTGGATCTGCGTTCTTTGCATATCACAGGTAAGGATGCGGAAAAAGTGCTGGATGCAGTAGCGATTACAGTCAATAAGAACACCATTCCCGATGACCCGCAGTCTCCTTTTGTCACAAGTGGTATCCGTGTGGGAACACCTGCCATTACTTCCCGTGGCATGAAAGAAGCGGAAATGGAAGAAATCGCGGAAATCATGGCGATGGTACTGAAGGATTATGAAGGTACCAAAGAGGAAGCGGCGAAAAGAGTACGCGCACTGACAGACAGATTCCCTATTTATGAAGATTAAAAAGGGGATCATGTTAGAGGAATCTTCATAAGATAATAAAGAAAGCCGAAATCCTTATCGTGACAAAGGATTTCGGCTTTCTTATGATATTGAGATTTTATTCGACATGTTTTCTTCTGCAGACAGCCGTCGCAGTTCCTCTTAAGAAATCACGGAAGCGAAGATCAATGTTTTCTTAAGGGAAAGTTGTTTTTTAGTTTATGTTGTTTTGCGCATAAAAAAGGTGAAACTTCTTTATTAATATTATAAGAGGTTTCACCTTTCTTTGTTTATTCGTTTGTCTGTTCTTTTGTTCTGGATTCGTGTTCGGAGCGGTATCTGGACATGAGACCGTGGAACAGGTCCATTGCTGTAGGCGGTGTGAAACTGATCGCATTTGCGCCTGCGTCAATGGTGCGCTGAATGCTTTCTCTTGTTGGACCGCCGGTAGCGATGATAGGAATTTCAGGATATTTTTCCCGTATCTTTGCAACCACTTCGGGTGTTCTCGCTGCTGCTGATACGTTCAGAATGCCTGCGCCTGCAGCGATTCTGCCTTCGATATCAGAATCTGCATCCAAAACAGTGATGACAACGGGAATATCAACGATTTTGCTGATTTCATGGATGACCTCATTGGTGGTTGGCGCGTTTACCACAACAGCCATGGCACCAAGAGCTTCCGCGTCTTTTGCCAGCATGACAACACGGGGACCGGTGGTGGTGCCGCCGCCTACACCTGCAAAAACAGGAATGCTGGATGCGGTGATGATTGAATTGGTGATGACTTGCTGAGGTGTGAAAGGATATACTGCCAGAACGGCATCCGCGTTACAATTGCGGATGATGGCAATGTCTGTGGAAAAGACAAGGGACTTAATCCTTCTGCCCCAAATAACAATGCCGCTGGCGGACCAGATTTCTTCTGGCATGGTAACAATATGTTTTCTAAGGCGAGTATCAATACGAGGTGGTTTTCTTTCTGCCAATTCACTCACTCCTTTGTTTCTGATTCTTTAAGAGGTGTTTACTGATCAATTACAGTAACAGAATATACCGATTTTTTTTGTTTGTCAAGCATGGGCAAAGATAGGAAATATATTGTTTTGTCATATGGCGGAAAAGGGGGCAAAACAGGAAAAAACTTGACAGGAAAAGGGTTTCGGGATAAACTTTGAAGTGTAAATATGTAAATGTTGATATTTGGAGGGAGATTATTTTTGGAAACCATAATAGGTCTAGGTGTTTCCGTTGCGTTGAATATTGTGTTGCTTGTGAAAATCATGCATATGCAGAAAAAACAGGCACAGCATACGGTGACAGAAGAAGGCATTCGTCAGATGGTAGATGCGGGCGGCAGCAACGGCTCAATTGATGAGTCAGAAAAAGAAATGATTAATAATATTTTTGAACTGAGCAATACGTCAGTGGAAGAAATTGCCACACATCGTACTGATATTGTTGCCATCCCTTTAGAAGCTACTTTATCTGAGATCAAAGAAGTGCTTATGGAGGAAAAATATTCCCGTATTGTGGTATATGAAGATAGTATAGATAACATTGTTGGTGTATTTCATGTGAAGGATTTGGTTAAGTATATCTTGACAGACTCTACCAGAATGGAAGAAGGTAATTTCCATCTGGAAGATATCATGATGCAGCCTTATTTTGTGCCATTTTCCAAGAAAACGGACGAGCTCATTGAAGAAATGCAGCGGGAAAAAGTGCATATGGCAATCGTCATTGATGAATATGGCGGCACATCTGGTATTGTCACCATGGAAGACGTTATGGAAGAAATTGTTGGGAATATCTTTGATGAGTATGACCTGGAAGAGGAAGAAGATATTTGCCCCATTGATGAAGACAGCTATTCCATCAGCGGGAAAGCCGATTTGCAGGATGTTGCGGAACAGCTGGGAATCGTTTTTGAGGATGATGAGGATTATGATACACTGGGCGGATATTTGATCGGACGTCTGGGTAGAATTCCGGAAGATGATGAAATGCCAGAAATCGCAGTGGGCGGCTGGCTGTTCCAGATCAAGCAGTTTGAAGAAAAGCGTATCGAAAAAGTTTATGCTTTACGGCAGCCGGAAACTGAAGGCGAAGCGGAAGCTGCCGCAGAGAATGAGGGATAAGAACATCAAGGAGGAAATGATTATGTTAAACGAAAAAGTAGCGCAGCTCATCAATGAACAGGTAAATAAGGAATTTTATTCCGCATATCTGTATCTGGATTTTGCCAACTATTATGAAGCAAAGGGTCTGGCAGGTTTTGCAAACTGGTATAAAATTCAGGCACAGGAAGAACGTGACCATGCAATGCTGTTCTATCAGTATCTGCAGAACAATAACGCAACGGTTACATTGGAAGCCATCGCAAAACCCGATGTGCCTTTGAACAGCTTGATGGACCCTCTGAAAGCTGGTCTGGAACATGAAGTGTATGTAACAAACCTGATTCATACCATTTATGCTGCCGCACAGGAAGTGAATGACTTCCGTAGTATGCAGTTCCTGGATTGGTTTGTAAAAGAACAGGGCGAAGAAGAAACAAATGCTAATGATCTGATCACAAAAATGGAACTCTTCGGCAGCGATCCCAAGGCGCTGTATTTGTTGGATTCCGAAATGGCAGCAAGAGTTTATGTTGCGCCCAGTTTGGTGCTGTAATGATTGCAATATGAAAAAGACAAAGCATCTTTAAGGGGTGTTTCGCATAAGGAAATAAATGATAGCTGGAAATCTTTTTGTGAAAGAATTCCAGCTGTTTTTATTGTCATTGTTTTGTGAGTTTTTTCTATAAGAAATCAAGTAAAAGGCGTGTAAATCTTTCTTAAGGAGAAGCTGTTTTTGATATATTGTCTTTTTTGATGTGCATATTTTCTCATTCGCTCTTGTTCCCCTTTTTGATTTGCGGTATACTGAGGACAATAGGGAAAAAGGGGGAAGGATTATGAATGTGTTGGCAATTGTGCTGCCGGTGTTCTGCATGCTTGGACTTGGTATGGCTGCCAATCGCTTTGGCTGGATCAGCCGTGCCGGCATGGATGGCATTAAATTGGTAGCAACAAATATTATGCTGCCTGTTGTTCTGGTAGATGCGCTGGGTATGGCACAATATAATAAAGTGACGCTGCTGCTGTTGTTTGTTATGATGATACAGCTGTTACTGGCAACAGGTGCTGGTTATTTGCTGCGTCCTTTCGTTGGCGGCAGTCAAAGCAGATATTTGCCTTTTCTGACAGCCAGCTTTGAAGGTGGTATGATGGCGTATCCATTGTATATGGCGTTATGCGGAGCAGATATGCTCTCTAATATCGCCGCTTTGGATATGGCAAACTGTATTTTTACATTTACGATCTATCTGGCATTGATCACTGCCACGGGAAAGGGGAAAAACGGCGGTGGTCAGCTGTTTTCCACTGTATTGCGCGCGCCGGCTATGTATGGGGTGGTATTGGGGATTTTACTTGGGGTCACTGGCATATTGCCAAAGATTGCTGCCAGCCGTGTTGGCGGTGTGTATTCTTCTTTGATTTCCATGATCACCACACCTGTTTCTGCATTGATTCTGCTGTGTGTAGGCTATGATTTGAAACTGGATCACCGCGTGCTTTCTTCTGCGGGAAAATCCGCTGCCATTCGTCTGGTGCTGCAAGGAGTGCTTTTGGTGATGGTATGGTTTGTACTGCGTCATTTTGTAACAGAGCGGGAAATGAAAATTGCTGTGTTCCTGTATGCTTTTATGCCTCCTTGTTTTATGAGTCCATTATATGCTGTCAGAGAAAAAGACAAAGTATATACATCAACGACCATTTCGTTATATACTATTTTGTCAATCATAGCCTTTACTGTTTTGTCTGTGATTTTTGGATGATTTTGAAAGCCGCTTCTTTCTGTTCAGAGCGGCTTTTTCTTATGGCTTGCCACAAAGCGGCTTTTGGAATTTGTAAGAGGAAAAAACTTCGGGAAAATTCGCTATTGTATCTTTTGATATTTCTATTTATAATGTACCATAGCGAATACGCATAGCAAATGCAATGAGCAACAGAAAGGCGGAAGAAACATGAAAAAAAATTTGCTGGTAGCCCAATCCGGCGGTCCTTCGGCAGCCATCAATGCCACTCTTTGCGGTGTGGTGGAAATGGGATTGGAGCATCCGGAGATTGAGAAAATATATGGTGTAAAAAATGGGATCATGGGCATGTTGTCTGAGCGGTTTGTGGATCTGACGGAATTGCTGGCAGATGAAAGTGCGCGTCAGCTGCTTTGTCAGACACCGTCTTCCGCTTTGGGGGCCTGTCACATGAAATTATCTCCCTGGGAAGAAAATGCTTTTGAGTATGAAAAAACCATCAGCATTTTCAGAAAATATAATATTGGCTATTTTATGTATATCGGTGGCAGTGACTCTATGGACACTGTACATAAATTATCAGAATACTGTCGAAATCATCATATCAATGACATCAAAATCATTGGCGTGCCAAAGGCCATTGAAAACGACCTGGCGGAAACGGACCATTCTCCAGGTTTTGGTTCTGCTGCGAAATATATCGGCACCACATTGACGGAAATTGCCTGTGACTGCAATGTATATGCCCTTCCTTCCATTACAGTAGTAGAAATCATGGGGCAGGATACGGGCTGGCTGACAGCTTCTGCTGCTCTGGCAAGACTCAATGGAGATGCTGCGCCGGATTTGATTTATCTGAGTGAACGTCCTTTTTCTGTAGAACAGTTCCTGTTTGATGTGCGGGAAAAAATGATGGAAAAACGTTCTGTCATTGTGGCAGTCAGTGAAGGTCTGCGCAACGAAGATGGCACTTATCTGACAGATAGCTTGCAGAATCGAGTGGAGGACGAATTCGGACATCGAATTCTGGCAGGTGTTTCCCGCTTTCTGGAAGAAATTCTGCGGCAGGAGATTGGATGCAAAGTCCGCAGTGTGGAACTGAATTTGATGCAGCGCAGCGCTTCCCATGTGGCAAGTGCTACAGATATTCAGGAAGCCTGTTTGATGGGACGGGAAGCCGTTCGATACGCGCTGGAGGGTGGCAGCGGTGAAATGGCTTGTCTGCGCAGAATTTCTGACATGCCTTATGAAACAGAAATATTCTTTATGCCCGTGGAACAGGTAGTCAATCGTGTGAAACGTGTGCCGGATGCGTGGATCAATGAGGAAGGCAATGATATCACACAGGAAATGATGGATTATCTGATGCCTCTGATTCAGGGAGAGATGCCTTGTACCTATGAAAATGGTGTGCCTGTGCACTTCCATATTTCTTGACCGCATTCAAAAAAATGTATAAATCAGCCAAAAGTCGTCCATACTTTTCATCGAGGTGGTAGGTATGAAAAGAGGGATTGCGCTTTTGGCTGTTTTTGTTTTTCTCTCCTGCACAGCGGCGGGGTATTTGTACGCCAAAAAGACACAAGAGCCGGTGACCCGGGAGCGGCAGATGGAGAAAAGGGAACCCGTTGCCAAGGAAAAAGCTGTCATCGGAGAAAATGCGGAAATTGTTTATCAATATTATTATACGGAAGATCAAATCACTGCGGAACAGGTGGAGCCAGTACAAAATTATCTTTTGGGTTTGAATCTGGCGCAAGTGCGCAGCATTTATAATGGCTGGCAGGTGGTTTACTTTTCACCGGACAAAGTGATTTTGAGAAGTACGGTGGAAGGACGCAGTGACGAGAGCTTCCTCTTAGGAGAACAGAATGGCATGTTGGCTGTTTTTCAGGAAAATGCCGATGGAAAAATAACATTATATGAATGTACGGATGTTCCTTTGTCTGTATTGCCGGAATGGGAACGTCAGCAGATTCGGGAAGGTGTACGAATATTGGGCGAGGATAACCTTGCCAAAGTTCTGGCAGATTATATCAGCTGACTTCTATGGAAAAGAGAGAAAAAATTCCAAAATATGTGAGAAATATCAACTTTTGGAGGGAATGGAAGAAGTTTGTCTGTTCAATATGGTTTTGGCAAAAATGATAAAATCATTGTAGGAAATGAAATTCCTTTATCTAAAATCACGGAGAAACTTTTGTCAACAAAGTGATTTTTGGGAAAATGGCAAAAAGTACAGTTTGTTTTTTTTGATATGTAAGAAAAATTTTTAAAAAAATTTCAAAATTATGCTAGACATTTAGTGTCCCACGTGCTATAATAACAACTGTGAAAACTCCCCAATATTTTCACATTGCGGTAAGACGCAATCCCAATAAGAAATACCTTCTCTTTGTGAAAATGAGCAGCCATCGGCAGGTTGCTCATTTTCATTTTGTCCAAAAAAAAGTCAGTGTTTGACATGAATTTTTCAGCATATTATAATTGGTGCAGGGACGGTGAAAATATGGATTATTATTTGGACTTGGTGCAAAGCGTAAAAAGGAAATACAGACTTTGCAGGGAAGCGTTTTTGCCACAGGCTGTGTTCAGTGACGAATCGGAAAACTTCCGGAAACCGGCAGAACCGTCAGCCGAAGATTTTGTGGAAATTTCTATACTGACTGGACGCAATAATGCGTCGGCAGTATATTTATGTGCAGATGATAAAAGACTGTTGATGGAACGGATAGAAAGTGACAACGTCTTTGATCGTTATCGTGTTGTTTTGCCGCCAACAGAAGAAGCGGCGAATTACTTTTTCCAGATCATTCATAATGAAACGACTTATTATTATACAAGAAATGGCGTTTCTCAGGAATTTCCTATGGACGGATATTTCCGGCTGCTGCGGAATTTCCAGACGCCTGCATGGGCGCGGGGCGCAGTGATGTACCAGATTTTTGTAGATCGTTTTTGTAACGGAGATACTTCTAACGATGTGAAAACGGGGGAATATAATTATCTGGAAAATCAGGTGCGGGCAGTGAAAGACTGGTATGCCCAGCCGGAAGACGGCGATTTCTGCCATTTTTACGGCGGCGATTTGCAGGGGATTTTGCAGAAAATGGATTATCTGCAAAATTTGGGTGTGGAAGTATTATATCTGAATCCCATTTTTGTTTCTCCCAGCAGTCATAAATACGATATTCAGGATTATGACCATGTGGACCCTCACTTTGGCGTGATCGTGGAAGATTATGACAAAGTGGTGGAACCCGGTGAGAAGAACAGTCAGGCAAAAGCCTACATTACTCGAACCACAAGTGAACGGAATCTCATGGAAAGTGACGCACTTTTCATTCGTCTGGTAGAGGAAGCCCACAAAAGAGGCATGCGTGTCATTCTGGATGGGGTGTTCAACCATTGTGGTGGATTTCATAAATGGCTGGATCGGGAAGAAATTTACAAATATCAGAAAAAAGGCGCTTATTACTGTAAACAAAGCCCTTATCACGATTATTTTTATTGGAAAGAAGATGGCTCTTATGAGGGGTGGTGGGATTATCCAAACCATCCCAAACTGAATATGGAAAACTGTTCTGCGCTGTATTGGGAAATCATGCGTATTGGGCAGAAATGGGTTTCTCCCCCTTATAACGCTGATGGTTGGCGGTTGGATGTGGCGGCAGATGTGGGAAAATCAGAGGATTTCAATCATAAATTCTGGCATGATTTCCGCAATGCTGTGAAAAGAGTCAATCCAGAAGCTTTGATTCTGGCAGAACATTACGGGGATGCGGAAGCGTGGCTCAGAGGCGACCAGTGGGATGGCGTTATGAATTACGACGCTTTCATGGAACCAGTTTCCTGGTATTTCACGGGCATTTCCAAACATAGCACAGAATCTCGCCCGGATCTGAAAAACAACAACGCCGCTTTCTGGAATACCATTCGGTATCAAATGGGCAGAATGCCTGCACAAGCGGCGGGGGTTGCCATGAATGAACTTTCCAACCACGACCATTCCCGTTTTTTGACCAGAACAAACGGAAGGATAGGTCGACTCCATACAGATGGCGCCCAGGCAGCGAATAGGGGTGTCAATAAAGCTGTTTTTCGGGAAGCGGTATTGCTGCAAATGACTTGGATAGGTGCGCCTACGGTGTATTATGGAGATGAGGCAGGTGTAACTGGCTGGACAGACCCGGATAACCGCAGACCTTTCCCTTGGAATCGGGAAGATGATGAGCTGATACAATATCATAAAATACTCATTGGTTTGCGGAAAACGCATATTTCCTTGCGGAAAGGCTCTTTGAAATCTTTGGAAACAGAAGATGGTATTCTGGCATATGGGCGTTTCTGTAAAGAAGAACGCTGTTTGGTTGTTTGCAACAATCGAGAGGAATCTGTGCAAGTTTCTTTGCCTGTATGGGAGATCGGTGTGCAGTGCTATGGCAGAATGGAAATTTTGCTTAAGACAAAAGAAATGGATTATTTTACGGAAAAAGAACTGCTGTCAGTGAAAAATGGCATGGTACAGCTGGAAATGCCACCTCACAGCGGTATATTGATGAAAGAAGTGTAAGGCATGGATTTGCGGATATTATTTGAAAATGCGGATATGGTGGCTGTGGAAAAACCACAGGGCATGCCTGCCCAGCCAGACAGAACAGGGGACGCGGATTTGCTTTCCCTGCTGTCAGCACAGATGAAGCAAGAATTGGGTCTGGTGCATCGTCTGGATCGCCCTGTTGGAGGCATTATGGTGTTTGCCAAAACAAAACAGGCAGAAGCAGCCCTTTCTAAAATGATGCAGGCAGGCGGCTGGCGAAAATCTTATCTGACTGTCCTTTGGGGCACTTTGGAAGAAAAAAACGGTACTTGGACAGATTATCTTTTCAAAAACGCCAGAACCAATCTGTCAGAAGTGGTATCTCCTTCCAGAAAAGGCGCAAAGAAAGCCATTCTGCATTATCAGGTGTTGGCGGAAACCATGTGGAATGAACAGCCTCTTTCTCTGGTGGAAATCACATTGGAAACAGGGCGGCATCATCAGATTCGTGTCCAGACTTCCCATCACGGTGCACCCATTTGGGGTGACAGGAAGTATAATACATTGCAGCCCATGAGAGGCGTTGGCAATATGGCTTTGTGGTCATGGAAACTGGAAGGAAAATGGGAAAAACAGAAAGATGGTTTTTCCATCCGCTCTTTGCCCAGTGATATGCCATTTTCGCTTTTTTCGGAAAAATTGGGAGAAATGTAAAAAAGTTGTTTTGCTTTTTTTTGCAATGTGTATTATAATGTTCTTGAAAATAGAGAAACAGATAAAAGAACAGCGATGTTCTTTTATTTTCATTATAAAATTAGCAATCACAAAGGTGGTTGGCTAACAAAACAAAGGACGGTGAATGACAATGCAAGGAAAATTTACGAATAAAGCCCAGGAAGTACTGAAAAGAGCCCAGGAGGCTGCTTTGAAGCTGGGGAATAAATATGTAGGAACAGAACATATTTTGCTGGGGCTGACATTGGTCAGTGACAGTGTAGCTGCAAAGGCGCTGGAAAGTCAGGGTGTGACTTATCATCAGGTCATGGATAAAATCCAGTCCATGACAGGAGGTACTTCTGCTTACTATATTCCTGCGGACTTTACACCTCGTGCAAAACGTGTGGTGGAAAGCAGTGTGCAGGAAGCATTCCGCATGGGTACTGGCTATGTGGGTACAGAACATATCCTTATTGCCTTGATTCGGGAAAATGATAATATTGCTGTTCGGATTATGGTATCTCTGGACTTGAATCTCCAGCGTTTGTATGATGACATCATGAACATGCTGGGAGAAGGGGAGGACCAGAGCGGCAGTGCCCGTGGCATGAACAGCCAAGGGGAAAAGCAGGAAAAAAGTGCCACAGAAACGCTGGATAAATTTAGCCGTGACATGACAGCACTGGCAAAGAAAAATAAATTTGATCCCATTGTAGGCAGAGATAAGGAAATCGAACGGATCGTGCAGATTTTGAGCCGCCGTACCAAAAACAATCCTTGTCTGGTAGGTGACCCCGGCGTCGGGAAAACTGCCATTGTGGAAGGACTTGCCCAGAAAATTGCAGAAGGCAATGTGCCTGATACTTTGAAAAATAAGAGAATTGTGGGTCTGGATTTGTCTGCCATGGTTGCTGGTTCCAAATACCGTGGGGAATTTGAAGAACGTATGAAAAAAGCCATGGATGAAGTGAAAGCCGATGGCAATATCATTCTGTTTGTGGATGAAATTCATACTATCATCGGCGCAGGTGCTGCGGAAGGTGCCATTGACGCATCCAATATTCTGAAACCTGCTCTTTCCCGTGGGGAAATTCAGCTCATTGGTGCCACCACATTAGAAGAATACCGGAAACATATTGAAAAAGACGCTGCTTTTGAACGCCGTTTCCAGCCTGTGAAAGTGGAAGAACCCGATGAACAGGCAGCAGTGGCAATGCTGAAGGCTTTGCGTGATAAATACGAAATGCACCATAAAGTAACCATTTCCGATGACGCTATCGAAGCGGCTGTGAAACTTTCTGCAAGATATGTATCTGACCGTTTCCTGCCTGATAAAGCCATTGACCTCATTGACGAAGCCGCTTCCCGTCTGCGTCTGAAAACATTCAGTGCACCGGATAATGTGGCAGAAATGGAAGAAAAGCTGGCGGAAATGGAAAAAGAAAAAGAAGCTGCCATCAAGACAGAAGAATTTGAAAAGGCTGCGGAAATTAAACGGGCACAGGATGCCCTTCGCGCTCAGTGGAAAGAAGCCAAAAAAGAATGGGAGAACAACCATGAAAATCAGGCACAGGTAGTTACCAGAGAAGAAGTGGCAGAAGTGGTGTCTGTTTGGACAGGTGTGCCTTTGCAGAGCTTGCAGGAAGAAGAAAGCCAGCGGCTTCTGCATCTGGAAGATACCTTGCATCAGCGTGTGATTGGTCAGCAGGAAGCTGTAAAGGCACTGGCAAAAGCTATCCGCCGCGGCAGAGTTGGATTGAAAGACCCTAACCGCCCCATTGGTTCCTTCCTGTTCTTGGGACCTACAGGTGTTGGTAAAACAGAATTGTCCAAAGCTTTGGCAGAAGCCCTTTTTGGGGATGAAGATGCCATGATTCGCATTGACATGTCCGAATACATGGAAAAACACAGCGTATCCCGTATGGTAGGTTCTCCTCCAGGTTATGTGGGCTACGAAGAAGGCGGTCAGCTTAGTGAAAAAGTTCGCCGGAATCCTTATTCTGTTGTCCTGTTCGATGAAATCGAAAAAGCATCTCCTGATGTATTCAATGTATTGCTGCAGGTGCTGGACGATGGACATATTACCGATGGTCAGGGCAGAAAAGTGGATTTCAAAAACACAGTCATTATTATGACTTCCAATGCCGGTGCAAGAAGCATTGTAGCGCCCAAACGTGTGGGCTTTACCAGCATGGAAACAGAAGAACAGAGTTACCAGAACATGAAGAAAAATGTCATGGAAGAAGTGCGCCATATTTTCAAGCCGGAGTTCCTGAATCGAATCGATGATATGATCGTATTCCATTCCCTGACACAGGAAGATATTCTGGAAATCGTGAAACTCATGACCAAAACCGTTTCCAAACGTATCAAAGAAAATATGGATATCACGGTTACTTTTACGGATAAAGCGCTGGAAAAAATCGCGGAAGAAGGGTATGATAAAGCCTTTGGCGCAAGACCCCTCCGCCGTGCCATCCAGTCCCGCATTGAAGATGCTTTTGCGGAAGAATATCTCATGGGCAACTTCAAAGCAGGGGATAAAGTTTCCGTTGGTTTGAAAACAAACGGCTTCCTTTTCCGTGTGGTAAAATGAACCAACAAACATGCAGAAAAAAGCAGAATTTTGGTATATACCTGTGGCAGGTTTTGTGATATAATCAATCTGATAAAGTATCAGAAATATTACCGTGCATATTCTTGTTCGGAAAAGGCAATAAAGAAAGGACGCTTGGGAGGTAAGCAACATGGCAGTAATTGAGGAATTGATTAGAAAAGAAGATGACGGCAGCATCAGTTTCGGTAACTACCTGATGGATGAAAAGAAAAAAGTGCTGGACTTTGAAGTGCAGGGCGATTTGTATAAAGTAAAAACATTCAGAGAAATCACAAAACTGGAAAAGAATGGCAAAATGCTGCTGGAAGCAGTGCCTGGCGCAACGGTTCTGAATTTCGCACAGGATGAAAGAGGCGTTTCTTTCTTGGTGGAAGCGGAAGAAGATGTACAGCTGACACTGGAACTGGAAGCGGATACAGAATATAAAATTCTAGTTGACGATGTAAATGTTGGTAAAATGAAAACAAATATGACAGGTAAAGTGACATTCTCTGTGGAAATCCAGAGAAACGCAACCGCTGTAAAGATTGAAAAAATCGGCTAAAATCTGATTTTTCAGTACATGATGAAAAGAAAATCGATAGAGTCTTGCAAAAGGCTTTATCGATTTTTGTTTATCTGTCTGTTTTTGTGATGACAACAGAAAAGGTTATCATCGAGGTGGTAGAATGAGAGTAAAAACATCATATATTTGCAGTGAATGTGGATACAAAAGCTCCAAATGGATGGGAAAATGCCCGGAATGTGGAGAGTGGAACACATTTTCTGAACAGGAAGAAACGAAAAAGGAAAAAAGCAGTGCAAAGCCCGTACAGCTGACCCTTTCCCGTTTGAAGGAAGTGGAAAGCAGCAAAAGCCAGCGGCTTCTGACGGGCATTGGAGAGTTTGATCGGGTCATGGGTGGTGGCATTGTGCGGGATTCCGTAACCATACTGACATCTCCTCCCGGCGGCGGGAAATCTACATTGTCTCTGCGGGTGGCTTATGAATTGGCAAAGGCTGGTTATCGCGTGTTATATGCCACAGGGGAGGAAAGTGACAGCCAGATCAAGAATCGGGCAGACAGGATACTGGGGGATATCGCCGATAATATCTGGATTTTGGCAGATACTTCCATGGATGCCGTATTGTCTGCCATTGGGGAAGTAGACCCGGATTTGATCATTCTGGACAGTATCCAGACATTTTCTTTGGCGGAATTTTATCCGGCAAGGGCAGGCAATCCTACCCAGACTATGGAATGTGCTTCCGCACTGGTACAGTGTGCCAAAGATAAACGCAGACAGCGGGCAGTGCTGATGATTGGACAGATGAATAAAAATGATGAGATTGCCGGTCTGCGCGCGTTGGAACATCTGGTGGATACGGTTCTGGTGCTGGAAGGAGAAGGGGCAGACGAGCTTCGTGGACTTCTGGCGACGAAAAATCGTTTTGGCAGCACCGGAGAAATGGGTTTTTTTGCCATGACAGAAAAGGGACTGCGTTCCATTGACAATCCCTCAGAGTATTTCATTACCAAGCGCAATAGAAATGAACTGGTTTCCGGCAGTGCTGTTACAGTTTTGCGGGAAGGCTCCCGTCCCATTGTGGCAGAAGTGGAAAGTCTGGTTTCCCAGTCCTTTACCCCATATCCCTCCCGCATCAGCGAAACCATGAAAAAGGATACTCTTCATACCCTGCTTTCTATTTTGGAACAGCGGGGCAATGTGAAACTTTATGATAAAAACGTGGTAGTCAAGACCACAGGGGGCTTGTTTTTGAAAGAACAGGCGGCAAATCTGGCGGTGCTCATGAGCATTGTTTCCTCTGTGAAAAACAGACCCATTCCGCCGGATTGGGCGTTCATTGCCGATGTGGGACTGACAGGAGAATTGAAACGGGTACCTGCCATGGAAAGCCGCTTGAAGGAGCTTGATCGGCTGGGATATACAAAAATCATTGTGGCAAAGGGTGCCACTGGACAAATTTCTTTGCGCCATGCGGAAGTGGTGGAATGCCGTCTTTTGCAGGATGTTATGGCGATTTTGACAGTTTTTTACAGTGAAAAGAAGATTTGACTTTTGTATCTTATGGAATTCTTTTGATTTTTTTAGTTTACGAATGTAACATCCTATATTATAATAAAGCAATAGGCATTGAAGGAATCGAGATTTTGACTGATGATTCAGTGAATATACAAAGGAGGTATGATAAGCATGCAGGAAGTAAAAATTAACAAGTTCAAAAAGGTACTGGTTGCCAATCGTGGCGAAATTGCCATCCGTGTGTACCGTGCCCTGAATGAACTGGGTATTCAGACAGTAGGTATTTTCTCCAAAGAAGACAAATACTCTCTGTTCCGTACCAAAACAGACGAAGCATATATGCTCAATCCTGAAAAAGGTCCCATCGACGCATATCTGGATATTCGTAATATCATCAACATCGCGAAAGCAAAAGGCGTTGACGCCATCCATCCCGGTTATGGTTTCCTTTCCGAAAACCCCGCTTTTGTAGAAGCATGTAATAAGGCTGGAATTGCGTTTATCGGTCCCGATGTGGATGTTATGTATGCCATGGGGGATAAAATTTCCTCTAAACAGATGGCCATTGAATGTAATGTGCCCATCATCCCTGGTGTTGACCATGCCATCAGAAGTCTGGATGAAGTTATGGAAGTAGCGGAAAGAGTCGGCTACCCCGTTATGCTGAAAGCCAGCAATGGCGGCGGCGGACGTGGTATGCGTATCGTCAACAGCGCGGAAGAAATGCCTAAAGAATTTGACGAAGCAAGAAACGAAGCGAAAAAAGCCTTCGGTGACGATAAAATTTTCGTTGAAAAATATCTCCGTGACCCCAAACACATCGAAGTTCAGGTTCTGGGTGACAAATATGGCAACGTTGTACACCTCTTTGACCGTGACTGTTCTGTACAGCGCCGTCATCAGAAAGTTGTGGAATTCGCGCCCGCTTTCACTGTCAGCGATGCAGTCAGAGAAAAAATCTTCGCGGATGCCGTTCGTCTGTCCAAACATGTAGGCTATAAAAATGCTGGTACACTGGAATTCTTGGTGGACGCGGACGAAAACTACTATTTCATTGAAATGAACCCCCGTATTCAGGTAGAACATACCGTAACAGAAGAAGTAACGGGTATTGATATTGTGCAGGCACAGATTTTGATTGAAGAAGGTTATCCTCTGGATTCCCCTGAAATCGGTATCATGTCTCAGGATGACATCCATGCAAATGGCTACTCCATCCAGCTGCGTGTCACCACAGAAGACCCTGCCAACAATTTCCTGCCTGACACAGGCAAGATCAGTGTATACCGTTCTCCTGCCGGCAATGGTATCCGTCTGGATGGCGGTACTGCCCACACAGGTGCGGAAATTACACCTTTCTATGACAGCTTGCTGGTAAAAATCATCGCTCACGACAGAACATTTGAAGGCGTAACAAGAAAAGCTGTTCGTGCTATCAAAGAAACAAGAATCCGTGGTGTGAAAACAAACATTCCTTTCCTGATCAACGTATTGCAGAGCGATGTTTGGAATGCTGGTAAATGTACTACAACATTCATTGAAAAAACACCCGAACTGTTCCATATCGTACTGGGTAAAGACAGAGCGACAAAAATTGCGGAATTTATCGGGAATAAGATTGTCAACGAATCCAGAGGTCACAAACCTGAATTCGATCCCATTGTGCCTCCTTCTTTCGGACAGGATAAAGATGGCAAAACCATCTTTGTGGAAGGCGCGAAAGATAAATTCCTGCGTATGGGTGCAAAAGACTATACACAGAGCCTGCTGAAAGAAAAACGCCTGCTGGTGACAGATACCACCATGCGTGACGCCCATCAGTCTCTGATGGCAACACGTCTGCGTACAAACGACCTGATCGTGGCTGCACCTGCGACCAACATGGCAATGGCAAACGCGTTCTCTGTAGAAGCATGGGGCGGCGCAACATTCGACGTTGCTTACCGTTTCCTGACAGAATCTCCATGGAGAAGATTACAGCAGCTTTCTCAGGCAATGCCCAACACATTGATCCAGATGCTGCTGCGTGCGTCCAATGCTGTTGGTTACGCGAACTATCCTGATAATGTGGTTAAAGAATTCATCAAAGTTTCCGCAGAACGCGGCGTTGATGTGTTCCGTATTTTCGACAGTTTGAACTGGCTGGAAAACATGAAGATGCCAGTAGAAGAAGCCCTGAAAACAGGTAAGATCGTAGAAGGTGCTATCTGCTACACCGGCGATATTCTGGATCCTAAGGAAACAAAATATACACTGGATTACTATATCCGCAAAGCAAAAGAACTGGAAGACATGGGTTGCCACATTTTCGCGATCAAAGACATGGCAGGTCTGTTGAAACCTTATGCAGCAAAAGAACTGTTTACAGCACTGAAACAGGAACTGCATATTCCTTTGCATCTGCATACCCATGACACCACAGGCAACGGTGTCAGCACCGTACTGATGGCTGCGGAAGCAGGCGTAGACATTGCCGACTTGGCAATCCAGTCCATGAGCTCCCTGACCAGCCAGCCTTCCATGAACGCAGTTGTAGAAGCGCTGCGCGGTACAGAACGCGATACTGGTCTGGACCCTGATCAGCTGGTTGAACTGAGCCATTACTATCAGGGTGTGCGTCAGATTTTCACTGGCTTCGAAAGTGAAATGAAGACACCCAATACAGAAATTTATAAATACGAAATCCCCGGCGGTCAGTATTCCAACTTGCTGGCACAGGTAAAATCCATGGGTTCCGCAGATAACTTTGAAGAAATCAAACATCTGTATAAAGAAGCCAATGAACTGCTGGGCAACATCGTAAAAGTAACACCTTCTTCCAAGGTTGTAGGGGATATGGCGATTTTCATGTCCAAAAACGGTCTGAACAAAAACAATATCCTTACAGAAGGGAAAGACATTTCCTATCCTGAATCCGTTGTGGATTACTTCATTGGGAATATTGGTCAGCCCGAAGGCGGTTTCCCCAAAGAATTGCAGGAAATCGTGCTGAAAGGAAGAAAACCCATCGACGGCAGAGCTGGTGCGCTGCTGCCTCCCGCAGATTTCGATGCCATTGCGAAGCATTTGAAAGAAGCACACGTTATGAAGAACGTAAATCCCAGAAACATCATCAGCTATGCCCTGTATCCAAAGGTATATGATGATTACTGCGACCATTGGGAATACTACACAGATGTTTCCAAACTGACCAGTGACGTATACTTCTTTGGTCTGGCAAAAGGGGAAGAAACTTCTATCGAAATCGGCGAAGGGAAGGATATCCTTATCAAATTTATTGATATGTCCGAACCTGACAGCGAAGGTTTCCGTGCCTTGACATTTGAAATCAACGGTGTTATGCGTGAAGTGAAAGTTCTGGATAAACATCTGGAAGTTAAGAGCGACGGTAAACTGAAAGCCGATAAGAACAACCCTTACCACCTGGGTTCTTCTATCCCCGGTACTATCAGCAAGATTCTGGTAAAAGAAGGCGAAGAAGTGAAGAAGAACCAGCCTCTGCTCACCATCGAAGCAATGAAGATGGAAACATCCATCGTAGCGAAAGAAGATGGCGTGATCGACAAGATTTATGCTGTGGAAGGCGAAAAAGTCAGCCAGGGCGATCTGCTGGTATCCTTTGCGAAAGAAGAAGAATAATTTTTCTTCATTTGTATATCAATAAGTATAAAAACCCGAAACACAATTAGGGGCATCTTCATAATAAAACAAAGAAAGCCAAAATCCTTATCATGACAAAGGATTTTGGCTTTCTTATTATATTGAGATTTTATTTGATATGTTTTCTTCTGAAGAAAGCTGTCGCACTTCCCCTTAAGAAATCAAGGAAAAGAAAATCAATGTTTTCTTAAGGAAAAGTTGCTTTTTGTGTTTCGGGTTTTTTTAAATAGCGTAAAGCAGAATTTTCACTAGGAAAACATTAGGCAAAAAGATAGCCGGAAGACCTTTTATGCTAAAGATTCCGGCTGTTTTTTGTTTTTTATGAAGAAGTGCCGCAAAGGAGTCGTTACTCTGTTTTCGGTTTTACAAAGAGCATCAGAAAAGCAATTGCCAGCAGGATGCAGCAGATTGCCAGAGCAGGGCTGCCCAAAAGTTTTGTACTGACAGCACCAATGGCAGCGCCTAAAATGAAGAATAATATAATGCTGTAATAGTGTAAACTTTTTTCTCTGCGGGCAGGGTCTTTTGTCTGAAAGTATTTCACCAGATGGTCTGTGCCGCTGCGCAGATTGCCGGTGCACATGGTAGTGGCATAAGGCATGCCATGGAACTTGCGGAAACTCTGTACCTGCATGGCACAGATGAAGGAAACCAATGCGTTGGCAAAAGCGTCTGTTTTTCCAAGGGGGAGAAAAATAACCACAATCAGTGCCAGAAGTTCGATCAGAAGCACTGTTTGCCGCCAATGCAGTGCCATTTTTCCATCCAAACGAAGTTTGATCCATTCGTCAACAAAAATCCCTACAACAAATGCCAGAATGGGCACCAGATAAAACAGAGCTTTTTTGAAATCTCCCTCGGATAGATGTACGCCCAACAAGACAATGTTGCCTGTTTGGGCATTGGCAAAGACTTGTCCTCGTGCCAGATAAGTATATGCGTCCAAAAAACCGCCTACAGCTGCCAGTATGGCACCGATGCGGAAGGAGTCGGACATTTGGTCAGTATGTAATGTCATAGGTCAATCTCCTGTTATATCATGTATTTTCTGTCCAGAGAACGGTATTGCAGGACTTCAGCCAAATGGCGGACAGTGATTTCTTCGCTGCCGTCCAAGTCTGCTGCTGTTCTGGCGACTTTCAGTATTTTATGATATGCTCTTGCACTTAAATCCATGGAGGAAAAGGCGGTCTTCAGCAATTTCTGTTCGGTCTCCCCAAGGGCGCAATATTTTTCTACCTGTGCGGCGTTCAGCTGCGAATTGAAGTAAATTCCTTCCTTTTTATATCGTTCAAGTTGGACTTTATGGGCTTTTATCACACGCTTTTTGATCTCTGCCGAGGATTCGCCGGATGCGCTGTTTTGCAGGTCTTCATAACCCACCGCAGGCATTTCCACCATCAGGTCGATACGGTCTAATAGAGGTCCGCTGATCTTGCTTTGATATTTGGCGATTTCATTGACAGTGCAATGGCATTTGTCCCCGCTGCCCAGATAACCACAGGGGCAGGGGTTCATGGCTGCTACCAGCATGAAATCAGAGGGGAATGTCAAAGTGCCACTGACACGGGCAATGGTGACTTTTCCATCCTCCATGGGCTGTCGCATGACTTCCAGAGCGGACCGCTGAAATTCTGGCAGTTCGTCCAGAAACAGTACGCCATTATGTGCCAGTGAAATCTCACCAGGTTTTGGGATTCTGCCGCCGCCAGTAAGGGCGGAAGCGGAAATGGTATGATGGGGCGAACGGAAAGGTCTGTAGTGAATCAATGCGTTTTTGTTCTGCAAAAGACCTGCCACGCTGTAAATTTTTGTAATTTCAATGCTTTCCGCAAAAGTCAGGTCAGGCAGGATAGTAGGAAACCGTTTTGCCAACATGGTTTTCCCGGAACCGGGCGGTCCAATGAGCAGGATATTATGTCCGCCGGCAGCAGCCAGTTCCATGGCACGTTTGGCGTTTTCCTGTCCTTTTACATGGGAAAAATCCAGACTTTCCCATTCTTTGTCATCGGCAAAGAGATTGTCCAGATCCACATGATAGGGCAGAGATGTTTCCTGATTTTGTAAAATGGCAACTAACTGCCGCAGACTATGGAGGGGATAGACCTCCATCCCTTCTACAAGAGCCGCTTCGTCGGCATTTTCAAAGGGCACAAAGCATTTTGTGATGCCCTTTTGCAATGCGCCATAGACCATGGGCAGGATGCCGTTGACAGGGCGCAGAGAACCATCCAGAGAAAGCTCGCCGGCAAGCAAATACCCATCCAAAGCATTGGCAGGCAGTGTACCTGTGGCAGTCAGGATACCTGCGGCAATGGGCAAATCAAAAGAAGCACCTTCCTTTTTGGTATCTGCAGGCGCTAAGTTAACTGTAATGCGTTTGGTTGGGAAGGAGAGCCCTGTGTTTTTGATGGCAGTGCGTACCCGTTCTCTGGATTCTTTTACTGCGGAATCCGGCAGTCCAACAATATCAAATGCGGGCAGACCGCTGCTCAAATCGACTTCTACATTGACATCATAGGCATCTATGCCAAGCAGTGCGGCGCTATGAATAATGGAAAGCATGACCTCGCCTCATTTCTCTTGAAAAATTCTGTTTTTATCATAACAATTCTTACGAAAAAGTGCAATGAAAATTGGGGATTTCTACTAGTACATGTATAGAGATTCACATTATTTTCAAATTTTTAGAAAAAAATCATTGAATTTTGAAAAGAAAGCATATATAGTAGATTGCGTAACTGGCAAGGGGATAAGGAGGTGCCGTTGTGGAAGAAACGTATCTGATGTGGCTGGCACGGGTAACGCTGCATAATGTGAAAAAAGCCTTTCAGCTTCTGGGAAGATTTGGAACAGCGGAAAATATTTTTCATGCGGAACCGGAAGAAATCCGTGGCGCGTTGGGCAATGCCACAAAACTTGCAGATGCGATTTTATCCCAACGAGATCCAGATATGCTGGATGAATGGATGATCGAACTGGAAGAAAAAGAAATATCTTTCTATTCCTATTTTCATCCGTCTTATCCTTATTTGCTGAAACAGATTTATGATCCTCCATTGGGGATTTATGTCAAGGGCGTTTTGCCGGATGACCACATTGATAAGATTGGTATCATTGGCGCCAGAAGATGTTCTCAATATGGTGCCTCTATGGCATACCGGATTACAAAAGATTTGGGCAAAACAAATGTGATTGTCGTCAGCGGCATGGCAAAAGGCATTGATGCAGTTGCTCATAAAGGTATTATGGATGGCGGCGGCAAAACCATTGCTGTACTGGGCTGTGGCGTAGATGTTTGTTATCCTGCGGAAAACCGGGAATTGATGGAGCGGATTATAGAAAACGGTTGTGTATTGTCTGAGTATCCGCCGGGAACGAAAGCGGTTCCCTATCATTTTCCTTATCGCAACCGTATCATCAGCGGTCTTTCGAAACTGATTGTCGTCATTGAAGCAGGAAAACGCAGCGGTACGCTGATCACAGCAGATTTGGCGTTGGAAGAAGGCAGGGACGTTTTTGTTCTGCCGGGAAATGTTACCAGCAAATTGAGTGAAGGTACAAACAATCTGCTCAAACAGGGTTGTCCTGCCATCACAGAATCGGGAGATATTTTAGAGGAACTTGGCATATCCTATCAAGAAAAGGAAAAGACCCGTTTCTATGAAAACGTAGAGGAAAAACTGACACCCGAAGAACGGGAAATTTATGAGAAAATAACTGAGGCAACACCGGTAACGGCGGAAGAATTGAGCCGGATGCTGGAAAAGCCAATTCAGGATATACAATATGTACTTTCTCTGTTGGAAATCACTGGATATATTCGAAAATTACAGCAGGCGGGCTATGTCCGTAATTAACAGAGAGGGCTGAGAGGTGAAGATATGAGCAAAGAAGCGACTGCAGCAAAACCAAAGAAAACAACAAAAAAAGCTGCGTCAAAGAAATATCTTGTCATTGTGGAATCTCCCGCAAAGGCAAGTACCATTGGAAAATTTCTGGGAAGCAATTATAAAATTGAAGCTTCCATGGGGCATATCCGCGATTTGCCCAAAAGCCAGATGGGCATTGACATTGAGCACGATTTTGAACCAAAGTATATCACCATCCGTGGCAAAGGTGATTTGCTGAGCAAACTGAAAAAAGAGGCGAAG
This sequence comes from Clostridia bacterium, assembly GCA_022786605.1. Lineage (GTDB taxonomy): Bacteria > Bacillota > Clostridia > Lachnospirales > Anaerotignaceae > Anaerotignum. The sequence goes on from JALFWW010000016.1 coordinate 115,138, forward strand.
GCTGCCGATAAAGTCTATCTGGCAACTGACCCGGACCGTGAAGGGGAAGCCATCAGCTGGCATCTGCTTCACGCTCTCAATTTAGGTGATGATAAGGACATCAGTCGTATCACTTTCAATGAAATTACAAAGGCAGCAGTAAAACGCTCCATTTCTGAGGCAAGAGAAATCGACATGGACTTGGTAGACGCCCAGCAGGCACGCCGTGTGCTGGACAGAATGGTGGGCTATACCGTCAGCGACTTATTATGGAAGAAAGTCAAAAAAGGCTTGAGCGGCGGTCGTGTGCAGTCTGTTGCCCTGCGTCTGATCTGCGACAGAGAGGACGAAATTCGCGGCTTCATTCCTGACGAATATTGGACCATTGGCGCAAAACTCACCGATGCGGAAAAGAAAACTTTTGAAGCCAGATTTTACGGCAAAGGCAGTGAAAAAATGGAGCTGCCCAATGCGCAGGTGGTTCAGGAAGTGGAAAACGGTCTGAAAGGACAGGATTTCATCGTCAAAGAAGTGAAAAAAGGTACACGTCAGAAGAAACCCGTTGCACCTTTTACCACCAGTACTATGCAGCAGGAAGCCAGCAAGCATTTGAACATGGCGACGCAGAAAACCATGCTCATTGCTCAGCAGCTCTATGAAGGCGTTCATGTAAAAGGAGAAGGCAATGTGGGTCTGGTTTCTTATATCCGTACGGACTCCTTCCGTATTTCCGATGAAGCCTACGAAGCGGCTGTTTCCTATATCGGGGAAAACTTCGGGGAAGAATATGTAAATCCCGAACGTGTGGTATATAAATCCAAAGGGAAAACACAGGATGCCCACGAAGCCATCCGTCCCACAAACGTGCAGCGGACACCTGACAGCATCAAAGAATCTTTGACAAAAGATCAGTATAAATTGTATAAACTCATTTGGGAACGCTTCGTTGCCAGCCAAATGAGCCCTGCTCTTTATGACACTATGCAGGTGAAACTGGCAGCAGGAGAATATAGTTTCCGTGCGTCCGGCTCCCGTTTGACTTTCCGTGGTTTCCTGGAAGTTTACAACAAAGGGGAAGAAGAAGCCGATGTACAGATGCCTGTGCTGAAAGAAGGCGATGTGCTGAAAGCACTGGAAATCCTGCCGGAACAGCATTTCACACAGCCTCCCGCACGTTTTACAGATGCATCCCTCATCAAAACACTGGAAGAAATCGGTGTAGGTCGTCCCAGTACCTATGCGCCTACACTGACCACCATTCAGGCAAGAAACTATGTCACAAAAGAAGCCAAAAACCTTTATCCCACAGAATTGGGGGAAGTGGTAAACGATATCATGAAATCCTATTTCCCGGACATTGTGGACGTTGACTTCACAGCAAACATGGAAGAACGTCTGGATGATGTGGAAATGGGCAGAGAAGAATGGAAACAGATCATTCGTGATTTCTATCCCGGTTTCCATGCGGCAGTGGAAAACGCCGTAGAAAAACTGGCAAAAGTGGAAATCAAAGATGAAGTAACTGATGTCATCTGCGAAAAATGCGGCAGAAACATGGTCATTAAATATGGCAGATACGGAAAATTCCTGGCTTGTCCCGGTTTCCCTGAATGTCAGAACGCAAAACCTTTCTTTGAAGAAGCTGGTGTGAATTGCCCCGAATGCGGCGGCAAGGTTCTCATCAAGAAAACAAAGAAAGGCAGAACTTATTTCGGCTGCGAAAACAATCCTGAGTGTGGCTTCATGTCCTGGAACAAACCTACTGGGGAAAAATGTCCTGTCTGCGGCAGTTTCCTGGAAGAAAAAGGCAAGAAAAATCCCAAGATTGTATGTTCCAATGAAAAATGTGGCTATATGCGGGAGCCAGAACCGGAAAAAGAAGAAAATACAGAAGAATAAATCCCTGTTTTTTCAGAAAAATTTGAAAAAAACCATAATTTATGGTTGTAATTTGTATGGGATTGTGCTATAATCCCATAGGTAACTTAAAAACACACGCATTTGCTGCCCTGTGTCCGGTGCCGAAGAGTTCGGTGACACGGGGGATGATGCGGAGGACAAACCACAGGAGGTGCGCTATGAGCGTAATTTCAATGAAACAGTTGTTGGAAGCTGGTGTACATTTTGGTCACCAGACAAGAAGATGGAACCCTAAAATGGCTGAATACATCTTCGCAGAAAGAAACGGTATCTACATCATCGACCTGCAGAAAACCGTTAAAAAAGTAGACGAAGCTTATGCTGAAATCTGCAACATCGTAGCTGACGGCGGTGAAGTTCTGTTCGTTGGTACAAAGAAACAGGCACAGGAATGCATCAAAGAAGAAGCTGAAAGATGCGGTATGTACTACGTTAACCAGAGATGGCTGGGTGGTATGCTGACAAACTTCAACACAATCAAAACAAGAATTGCAAGACTGAAAGAACTGGAAAAAATGCAGGAAGACGGCACTTTTGAAGTTCTGCCCAAAAAAGAAGTTGCAGCTCTGATGCACGAAATGGAAAAACTGGAAAAGAACCTGGGCGGTATCAAAGAAATGAAGAAGATCCCCGATCTGATGTTCGTTGTTGATACAAGAAAAGAAAAAATCGCTGTTCAGGAAGCACACACACTGGGTATTCCCATCGTTGCTATCGTAGATACAAACTGCGATCCCGATGAAATCGACTATGTAATCCCCGGTAACGATGACGCGATCCGCGCCGTAAAACTGATCGCTTCCAAAGTAGCTGATGCAGTTCTGGAATCCAAACAGGGTGAACAGGAAAACGCAGAAGCAGCTGAAGAAACAGTAGCTGAATAATTTCATAGGCAATTTGCCCGAGCTTCAGCCGATTCACGGGCTGAAGCTCTTTCTTATCATAAAACCAATATACGGAGGGAAAAGAACATGGCTATTACAGCAGCAATGGTAAAAGAACTGAGAGAAATGACAGGCGTTGGCATGATGGACTGCAAAAAAGCCCTGACTGAAACAGACGGCGATATGGAAAAAGCAGTTGAACTGCTGAGAGAAAAAGGTCTGGCAGCTTCTGCGAAAAAAGCAGGTCGTATTGCTTCCGAAGGTATCGTTGATGTTTACCTGAGCGATGACAACAAAGTTGGTACAATCGTAGAAGTAAACTCCGAAACAGACTTCGTTGCTAAAAACCAGGTATTCAGAGATTATGTTGCAGCAGTTGCAAAACAGGCTTCCACAACAACAGCAGCAGACATGGATGCTTTCTTCGCTGAAAAATGGGATCTGGATCCTCAGTTCACAGTAAAAGAAGCTCTGAGCCAGCAGGTAGCAGTTATCGGTGAAAACCTGAACATCAGACGTTTCGAAAAATTCGAAAAAGCTGGTTCTGGCAGACTGGTTTCCTACATCCATGGCGGCGGCAGAATCGGCGTTCTGATCGAACTGGCTTGCGATAACGACAGCGACGCTCTGGAAGAACTGGGCAAAAACGTTGCAATGCAGATTGCAGCTCTGAACCCTAAATTCATCACAGAAAAAGATGTTCCCGCTGACTTCATCGAAAAAGAAACAGAAATTCTGACAGTACAGGCGAAAAACGATCCTAAAAACGCAAACAAACCTGACAACATCATTGCAAAAATGATCGAAGGCAGACTGAAAAAAGAAATGAAAGAATTCTGTCTGGTTGAACAGCCTTACGTAAAAGACGGCGATCTGACTGTTCAGAAATACATTGACTCCGTAGCAAAAGAAGTAGGCGCTCCTATCGAAATCACACGTTTCGTACGTTTCGAAACAGGTGAAGGTCTGGAAAAGAAAGACGAAAACTTTGCTGACGAAGTAGCAAAAGCTATGCAGTAATCTGCAAACATATTTTGCACATCTTATGAATTCCAAAACGGATAGAACCTTGCAAAAGGTTTTATCCGTTTTTTCTTTGCAGCAAACTTTTACGGAAATGTGGTTGCGTCTGCGCGTAAAAAATGGTTAAATGAAGGGGAGGACATGCATTAGGAGGGAATGGAATGAAACAACTGGTTTATCATTACTGCAGCTTATCGACCCTTTTGAATATACTGGAACATAAGACCATCCGTTTATCTGATATCAATAAACAAAACGATACCAATGAAAGCAAGGCTCTTTTGCATATCACCCGCAACCGTGCCATTCAGATCATGCTTTCCCGTCCGGGTGTGGATAGCGATCAGACCTTTGGTGGCATGACCTATCGGGAGTTTATTGTGTATCTCATTGATAAAATGATCGAACATGTAAAAGGATATAAAGACTTGATGGCGTATATCGCATGCTTTTCTGAGTCTGATGACTATTTGCCACAGTGGAGAGGTTATGCAGACAATGGCAGAGGCGTTGCCATTGGTTTTGACGTGGAAACCATTGAGCGGCTCATTGAGCAGATTCCAGATGCCCAGTTGGAATTCCGAAAGGTACACTATATTGATACCAATAAAAATGTGATGAACTGCGATACTACCCAATGCAATCTGAGTCTGAACCGCCATGCGGCAAAACTGGTGGAAACACTATTTTCCTATATGGAGAAAAATGAAACGAAGCAGATTTTGAATGGTTCTTATCTGGATTCGCAGGCAGGACATTGGTTCATCCCTCTTTTGCAGGATTCCTTCTTCTACAAAGATGATTCCTTTGCCGAGGAGGATGAATGGCGACTCATTTTAAAAGATGAGATTATCAAAAGCGAAAGTGATTGGGAGCAGATTTATAATTGGAAACGAACAGGCAATGTGGCAAATCCGGCTATGAAACGTCTTTTCCCAAAGGCTTTGGAATTTAGGGTAGAGGACAACGACATTGTTTCCTTTATGGATATGGATTTTTCTGATGGGGACTATATGCACAATGATATGATCCGGGAAATCGTGATCGGACCAAACTGCCATCTGGAGGAAGAAGATGTATTCCAGCTTCTTGGTCATTTTGGCTTTGATACGGCGGATGTGAAAATCCGTAAATCAGATTCTTCTTATCGTATTTGAATATGGAATGAAAAAGGCTGTTTGTGGGCAATCTTCCACAGACAGCTTTTTTGCATGAAAATAGCCAAAAACAGCCAAACTTAGTCAATTTCAATAAAAAATAAGCGTGATTTTTGTGACCTAATATGATTGAATTTGACTGAATTTGATTATATAATAAATCCAAGTTTAAACTATTTCAAAAACAGTCATTGGAGGTGAGGCTGTGATTTACACAGTTACCTTTAATCCATCTTTGGATTATATCGTGGAAGTGCCTTCCTTTCAGATGGGTATGACCAATCGAACGACTTCAGAAAGCATTTTTCCAGGAGGCAAGGGGATTAATGTTTCTATGGTGCTGCAAAACCTTGGTGTGGAAAGTACGGCGCTGGGATTCACTGCTGGATTTGTAGGCAATGAAATTTGTCGCATGTTGCAGGAAAAAGGTTGTCATGCGGCATTTATGACTTTGCCGGAAGGATGCAGCCGTATCAATGTGAAATTGAAATCTGCGGACGGCACAGAAATCAATGCCAGAGGTCCAGTCATTACAGAAGAAGCATTACAGCAGCTGATGGAAAAACTGGATATGCTGGAAAAAGGCGATGTGCTGGTTCTGGCAGGCAGCATCCCTACTGGATTGCCTGCAACCATTTATCAAGACATTCTTCAGCGTCTATCCCATAAAGAAATTCTGACCGTTGTGGATGCCACAGGCAATTTGCTTTGCAATGTATTGGAACATCATCCATTTTTGATCAAACCCAATCACCATGAACTGGGTGAGATATTTGATGCAACCATTGATGATCTGGAAAAGGTAAAGATATATGCCGGAAAATTACAGGAACAGGGTGCAAGAAATATACTGGTTTCTATGGGCGGAAAAGGTGCGGCGCTGCTGACAGAAAAAGGCGATTTTTATCATTTGCCTGCCCCTGAGGGAAAGCTGGTCAACAGCGTTGGCGCGGGAGATTCCATGGTAGCTGGATTTTTGGCAGGCTGGCTGGAAAGTGGGGATTATGTCCATGCCTTTAAAATGGGAATTTCCGCAGGCAGTGCCAGTGCATTTAGTGAAAATCTGGCAACAAAAGAAGAAGTGTTGGCTTTATATGAGAAGTTAAAATAAAGGAAGGGGACTCACATGCGTATTACAGATTTACTGGATCGCCGCAGTATTGCCCTTGATGCAAAACCGGCGTCCAAGAAAGAAGCTTTGGACACAGTCATTCAGTTGATGATCGACAGCGGCAAAATCAAAGATGCGGAGGCTTACCGCAAAGAGGTTTACCGCAGAGAAGAAGAAGGAACAACAGGGATTGGCGAGGGGCTGGCAATTCCTCACGGGAAAGGTGAGTTCGTTGAAAAGTCCGGTTTGGCTGCACTGGTTGTGCCGGAAGGTGTTGATTTTGAATCTCTGGACGGAGAACCCGCAACACTGATTTTCCTGATCGCTGCGCCTAATACAGCAGATAATGTACATCTGGATGTATTGAGCAAACTTTCTGTTATGATGATGGATGAAAATTTTGCGGATAGCCTGAGAAAAGCAAAAACAGTGGACGAATTTCTGAAGGTCATCGACGATGCGGAAGAGGCGGAAAAGGAAGAAAAAACAGAAGATGCTCCCGCAGAAATAACTGCGCAGCCTGTGTGCAAAGTTCTGGCAGTTACTTCCTGCCCTACAGGCATCGCTCACACATACATGGCGGCGGAAGGTCTGGAAAAAGCTGCAAAAGCAAAGAACTGCACCATCAAAGTAGAAACCCGTGGCAGCGGCGGTGCGAAAAATGTGTTGACTGCGGAAGAAATTGCAGCGGCTGACTGCATCATCGTAGCGGCAGACACACAGGTGCCTATGGATCGTTTCCATGGTAAACCCGTGATTTCCTGCCAGGTAGCAGACGGTATCAGCAAAGCGGAAGAACTGCTGGATGAAGCCATTTCCGGCAAAGTACCTCCATATCAGGCGGAAACAAAACCGCGGGAAACAGTGAAAGCAAGCGGTTCTGTTGGGCATAAAATCTATATGCAGCTCATGAACGGTGTATCTCATATGCTTCCTTTCGTTGTGGGCGGCGGTATCCTCATTGCCATTGCCTTTCTCATTGATGGTTTGAGTGTAGATATGACAACATTGCCTGCGGAAATGCGTGCCAACTTCGGTACCATTACACCTGCTGCGGCACTGTTCAAACAGATCGGCGGTGTGGCATTTGCCTTTATGTTGCCTGTATTGGCTGGTTTCATTGCCATGAGTATCGGCGACAGACCTGGTCTGGCGCTGGGATTTGTAGGCGGTTCCATCGCGGCTTCCGGCAGCTCCGGTTTCCTGGGTGCTCTGGTAGCAGGTTTCCTGGCAGGTTATACCATCCTTTTTCTGCGTAAGATTTTCGATAAACTTCCTGAAGCATTGGAAAAAATCGCTCCCGTATTGCTGTATCCTTTGTTTGGTATTCTCATTGTAGGTTTGATCATGTATTTTGTGGTGGAACCTCCCGTTGGCGCTCTGAATACTGCCATGAATACAGCACTGACAAACATGAGCGGCACCAGCAAAGTGCTGCTGGGTATTTTGGTAGCAGGTATGATGTCCATCGACATGGGCGGTCCCTTCAACAAAGCGGCTTATGTATTCGGTACAGCTTCCATTGCGGCAGGTAACTATGATATTATGGCAGCGGTTATGGTGGGCGGTATGGTGCCTCCTTGTGCCATCGCTCTGTCCACCATCCTGTTTAAAAAGAAATATACGAAACAGGAGCGTGAATCCGGCCCTACAAACTTCATCATGGGTCTGGCATTCATCACGGAAGGCGCAATTCCTTTTGCGGCATCTGACCCTCTGCGTGTATTGCCTTCCTGTATCGTTGGTTCCGCGCTGGCAGGTGCGCTGTCCATGGCATTCGACTGCACACTGATGGCACCTCACGGCGGCATCTTCGTATTCCCTGTGGTAGGCAATGCGCTGATGTATCTGGTTTCTCTGGTGGCTGGTACCATTGTGGCGGCAGTGTTGCTGGGTGTTTTGAAAAAAGACGTAACAGAATAAGCGTTTAGATATTTGCGGCAAAGCAGAAAGCTTTGCCGCTTTTCCTTTTTATGGTTTTTGGTTGATTTTGACTGTTTTTGCATGATATAATAATAAAAAGGGAGGCTTTTGTATGTTGACAGAACAACGATATGAAAAAATTCTCGATTTGGTAAATGAGAAGAAGAGTGTGACCGTTAAAGAAATGACGGAACTGCTGGAAAGTTCTGAATCTACCATTCGCAGGGACTTAACGGTGCTCCATAAAAAAGGACGTCTTGTGAAGGTGTTTGGCGGCGCAGTTGCTATAGACATGGAATATCGTACAAAAGATGAGGAAGTGGACCGAAGAGAAGATGAAAACAAAGAAGCGAAGGAACAGATTGCTCGTTTTGCGGCATCTTTGATTCGGGCAGATGATTTTGTATTTCTGGATGCAGGCACCACAACAGCATGGATTCCAGACTTTTTGACAGAAAAATCCGCTGTTTTTGTGACAAATGGCATTGCCCATGCGAAAAAACTGGCAAGACTTGGCGTGGAAGTCCATCTGCTGGGCGGAGAGTATAAATCTTCTACGGAGGCAATTGTAGGGGATGAGGCGGTAGAACAACTGCGGCGGTATCATTTCACAAAAGGGTTTTTCGGCACAAATGGCATTGGAAAGGCAGCTGGCTATACCACACCGGACATCCGGGAAGCGGCTTTGAAACGCTGTGCGGCCCAGCGAAGCAGAGAAACTTATATTTTGGGTGACAGCAAAAAATTCAATCGAATGAGTGCTGTGTGCTTTTGTGATTTCTATGACGCGACTATCATTACGGAAGAAATCCTGCCAGAGTTTGCCCTGTGCAAAAATATCATGAAAGCGGAATGATTTTTTCAAAAGGATTGCAGTGAGGTGTTGAACCTGTCACCGTTGTATGGTATAATCATCGACGGCAATAAAATTTTGGTTTTTATGTCGAAACAAAAGAGGAAAGGTAAGGGGAAATGGCTGGACATTTCCCTTTTTACAGGTTTTCGCATGCTGGTGTATGTCGGAAAATATATGTGGAAATTTTATGCAGTTTATGATACATTATAAATTAAGGAGGCTGTTTGCATGTATAAGAGAATCGTGCTGAAACTGAGCGGAGAAGCACTGGCAGGAGATAAGGAAGGCGTTTCCTTTGATGACGCGGTTGTTTCTGGTCTGGTGAAACAGATTCGACAGGTAATGGAAATGGGAACACAGGTATGTCTGGTGGTAGGCGGCGGCAACTTCTGGAGAGGCAGAAGCGCTGACAGTGCTATGGACAGAACAAAAGCAGACCAGATCGGTATGCTGGCAACTGTGATGAATGCCATTTATCTTGCCGACGCATTCCGTCAGCAGGGAACAAAAGCAGTGATTCAGACCCCCGTTGTATTTGGCACAATGACAGAACTCTTTTCCAAAGACAGCGCATTGGCGCATCTGGAAAATGGTGAAGTATTGATTTTTGCGGCAGGATTGGGACATCCCTTCTTTTCCACAGACACCATCACGGCGCTGCGTGGCGCGGAACTGGATGTAGATGGTCTGTTCTTTGCGAAAAATATTGATGGTGTATATGATGATGACCCTGCAAAAAATCCTAACGCGAAAAAACTCGATGTGATCACATCCGAAGATATTGTGAAAAAAAATCTGAAGGTCATCGACACATCTGCAGCAGCACTTTGTTTTGAAAGAAAAATTCCGGTGGTTATTTTCGGCTTGAATGAAGAAAACAGCATCATGCGTGCAGTCAAAGGCGAAAAAATCGGTACATTGGTAACAGTATCTTAAGATTGACAATTTAGGAGGAATCGATATGGCATCTGAAGCAACAAAAATTTACGACGAAAAAATGACAAAAACTCTCGCCGCATTGGACAGTGATTATGCTACGATTCGTGCGGGCCGCGCAAACCCTCATGTATTGGATAAAATCATGGTAGATTACTACGGTGCGCCTACTCCCATCAATCAGGTAGGTAACATTTCTGTTCCCGAACCTCGTATGATCCAGATTCAGCCTTGGGACAGCACCATGCTCAAAGCCATTGAAAAAGCCATCAACACATCTGAACTGGGTATCCATCCCGGTAATGACGGCAAAGTAATCCGTCTGATCTTCCCTGAACTTTCTGAAGAAAGAAGAAAAGAACTGAACAAGGACGTTAAGAAAAAAGCAGAAGCATCTAAAGTAGCTATCCGCAACATTCGTCGTGATGCTCTGGACGCATTCAAAAAACAGGAAAAGAAAAAAGAAATCACAGAAGATATTCTGAAAGATCTGGAAGAAGAAATGCAGAAACTGACAGATAAATACATCGCAGAAATTGATAAAAAATGCGATGATAAATGCAAGGACATTCTGGCTGTTTGATTTTTCAAAATTGCCGCCCCTCTCATTGCAGAGGGGCTTTGTTACATGGAGGAGAAAAAATGTTTTTTCAGCAAACAGAAACAAATCATTACGAAATTGATATGGAAAGAGTACCACAGCATATTGCCATCATTATGGATGGAAATGGCAGATGGGCAAAAAAACGCTTTCTGCCCAGAAAAGCCGGGCATAAAGCAGGTGCGGAAGCATTGGAACGGATCATTGAGGACTGTCGGGAATTGGGTGTAAAACATCTGACAGTATATGCTTTTTCTACAGAAAACTGGAAGCGTTCTCAGGAAGAAGTAGATGCCATCATGGATTTGCTGCGCCAGTATCTGAAGAATTATTTCAAGAGATTCCTGAAGGATGATATCCGCCTAAATGTCATTGGGGATATCCATCGTTTGGATCAGGATATTCAGGACAGTATTTTGGAAATTGAAGAACTTTCCAAGGATAAAACAGGTCTGTTTGTCCATATTGCCTTGAACTATGGCGGTCGTGATGAACTGCGCAGAGCCATTACAAAAATCGCTGGGGAAGTGGAACAGGGCAATCTGAAAGCGGCAGACATCACAGAAGAAATGATCAGCGATCACCTGGATACAGCCCATGTGCCTGATCCGGAACTGGTGATCCGTACCAGTGGGGAAGAACGGATCAGCAACTTCCTGCTGTGGCAGATCGCTTACTCTGAATTTTTCTTCACAGATACCCTTTGGCCCGACTTCAACAGAGCCTCTCTGGAAGAAGCCATTTATTATTATCAGAACAGAGAACGCCGTTTTGGCGGTAGATAAAAAGAGGTGAAACAGATGAAAACAAGAATCATTTCTGCTGTGATCCTTGTTCCTTTGCTGCTGTTTTTTGTAATCAGCGGAGGGATTTGGCTGAAAATCGCTGTGGGATTTCTTGGACTGGTTGGCATGCATGAATTTTATCAGGCATTTTCCAAAGAAAATAAAAGCCTGCATGTGATCTGTTATGCCTTCGCTTTGTTCTATATGATATTCATAGAAGATATCATCAACGGAGATAATTATTTCAATATTTTTGTTTCCGTATTTTTGGTAGTGCTTTTGATCTATACGGTATTGTATCATAACCATACCAATGCCTTGGAAGGCATGACAGGATTTTTTGGATTTTTCTATGCCTGTTTCCTTCTGTCCCATATCTATCTGGTAAGAGAATATACTTATGGGAAACTGCTGATTTGGCTGGCGTTCATCGCGGCTTTCGGCTGCGATACGGGCGCGTATTTCGCAGGCATCACATTTGGGAAGCATAAGCTCATTCCCACACTGAGTCCCAAGAAAACCATTGAAGGCTCCATCGGCGGCATTGTGACCGCAACGGTTTTGGCGCTGCTGTATGGTGTGTGGTTACAGCGTTCTTTCACTATGGAAGGCGTAAACATCCTGCTCCTTTGCGGGCTGACAGGTTTCTTTGGTTCATTTTTGGCACAGATTGGTGACCTGGCCGCTTCTGCCATGAAACGTTTGACAGGCATCAAAGACTTTGGGAAACTGATTCCCGGCCATGGCGGTGTGCTGGATCGTTTTGACAGCGTCATTTTGACAGCTCCTGCCGTATACTATATAATGTTGTTTTTGATTGATGTACAAGTATGATATAGAGGTGGAAAATATGAGAACAATCTCTATTCTTGGCTCTACTGGCTCCATCGGCACACAGACACTGGAAGTTGTGGAAGTGCTGGGAGACATTCAGGTAGGAGCTATCAGCGGCAATCACAATATCAAGCTGCTGGAAGAACAGGCGAGAAAATTCCGTCCCAGACTGGTTTCTGTTATGGACGAGGATAATGCCAAAGAATTGAAAAGCCGTCTGGCAGATACCAATTGTAAAGTGGTAGCTGGCATGGATGGTCTGGTGGAAGCGGCAACACTTGCGGAAGCAGATACCGTTGTCACATCTGTAGTGGGCAATGTGGGTCTGCGACCTACCTTCGAAGCCATTTCCGCAGGAAAAAACATCGCGCTGGCAAATAAGGAAACACTGGTTTCCGCAGGTCAGCTGGTAATGGATCTGGCAAAGAAAAAAGGCATTTCCATTTATCCCGTAGACAGTGAACATTCTGCTATTTTCCAGTCTTTGCAGGGAAATAAAGGCAATAAAATCCGTCGTATCCTGCTGACAGCCTCCGGTGGACCTTTCCGTGGAAAAACACTGGATGAACTGAAAAACGTAACAGCGGCAGACGCCCTTTGCCATCCAAACTGGAGTATGGGCAAAAAAATCACCATCGACTCTGCTACATTGATGAATAAAGGTCTGGAAGTCATGGAAGCAAAATGGCTCTTTGGCGTGGATACAGATCAGATCGAAGTGCTGGTGCATCCCCAGAGCATTATCCATTCCGCAGTGGAATATGAAGATGGTGCCATCATGGCGCAGCTTGGAGAACCTGATATGCGCGTACCCATTCAGTATGCCTTGACATATCCCAAACGTGTGGCAAATCCTTTCCCGAAAATTGATTTTGCCAAACGCGCCCAGCTGACTTTCGATCATCCAGATATGGATACATTCCGTTGTCTGGCACTGGCTTATAAAGCCCTGAAAATCGGTGGTACTATGCCGACTGTTCTGAACGGTGCCAATGAAATCGCTGTGGCAAAATTCCTGTCTGGCGAAATTGGATTTTTGGATATTCCTGCATTGATAGAAAAAACAATGGAAGCATATACTGTAAAAGAAAACTACACATTGGAGGATCTGCTGGAAGCGGACGCATGGGCAAGGGCTTATGCGGCAGAGGCAGAACTTTGATGTAAAAATTTTTGGAGGTGATTGGGATACTTTCCTCTATCATTATTTCTTTGATTGTTATCGGGGTTCTTGTCATCGTCCATGAATTTGGACATTTTATTGTGGCAAAGAAATGCGGCGTATGGGTAGAAGAATTTGCCGTTGGTATGGGCAAAAAAATCTGCTCCAAACAAATCGGGGAAACGGAATACAGCCTGCGTCTGTTCCCACTGGGCGGTTTTTGCCGTCTGCATGGGGAAACAGAGGAGGGCGAGATCACAGAACGCTCTTTTCTGGCGAAATCTGTATGGGCACGTATGGCGATCATGGCTGCCGGTCCTGTCATGAACTTTTTGCTGGCAATCGTGCTGATTTTTGGTTTGTCTGCCTCAGGCTATATCATTCAGCCAAAGGTGGCAGCGGTGCTGGATGGTTCTCCTGCCCAGACCATTGGCTTACAGGAAGGCGATGAAGTATATCGCATCAATGGCAAGCGGATTCATATTTACGATGAAATGCAGGCGATTATGCTGCAAAACAGCGGAGAGCCCATTGATTTGGAAATCAAGCGAGATGGCGTGATATATGAATATGAATTGACGCCACAGTATTCAGAAGAAACAAAATCCTATCTGGTTGGATTTACACCTACCATCAAAAATGGGATGTTCGCGGAAAAAGCAGAGGGCTACGATACCGCAAGTGTGCTGGAAACGGTACATTACAGCTATTACGCTATGCTGAATTATGTAAAGCTGACAGCGGAAGGTTTGACAAGAGTATTTACCATGCAGGCATCTCCTGATGAATATGGCGGTCCTATTTCCATTGTAAAAGTGGTAGGGGATAGCTATGAAGCGGGGCTTAGTTACAGCTTTATGGCAGCAGTACAAAATGTGGTTTATATTGCCGCTGTACTCAGTGCCAACCTTGGTGTGCTGAATCTGTTCCCCATTCCTGGGCTGGATGGCGGACGTATCCTGCTGCTGCTTATTGAGATCCTGCGCAGAAAACCTATGAACCCGGAAACAGAAAGCAGAATTCTTTTTGGTGGTTTTGTGTTCCTCATGGGCTTTATGGTATTTGTGATGTATACAGATATTATGAAAATATTTTGATGAAGGGAAAAAGGCAAACTGTTATAAGCAGGCAGTTTGCCTTTTTTTGTTTTTCTGTCAAGTTCATTGCATTTTCAGAAGAAATTCGTTAGAATACAGTAAGAAGTACCGAAAGGAGAATGTGACATGGAACAACACGTGTTTCAAATCGGACCCATCCGTCCGCCCAGTGAGGCAAATAGCCTGCTGCTACGGGTAACGGAGAACTGTCCGTGGAATAAATGCAAGTTTTGTATGCTTTATAAAAAGAATGATTTCCATACTCGTCCTGTGACGGAAGTGAAAAAGGATATTGATACCATGGCGAATTACCGTGATATGATCCTTGCTCACAAAGACGGAGAAAACTGGAATATGCCTGCGGTGCAGAAGGAATATGCGGAACTGCCTTCCGATGAAGCCAGAATGTGCTACCAGATGGTATTTACATGGCTCACAGAAGGGGACAGTCAGGCAATCTTTTTGCAGGATGCCAATACCATGGTGCTGCGTACAGAATGGTTGTTGGAAATCGTCAGCTATGTACGGGAACGTCTGCCGGAGATCAAGCGTATCACTTCTTATGGCAGAGCCAACACATTGGCAAAAATTTCCGCAGAAGATTATCGTGCTTTGCGTCAGGCAGGTCTGGATCGCATCCATTCCGGTTATGAATCTGGTTCTGATAAAGTATTGCAGCTCATCTGCAAAGGTACAACTCAGGAAGAACAGATCATTGGCGGGCGTAAAGTGCGGGATGCAGGCATCGAACTTTCCATTTACTTTATGCCGGGGGTAGGCGGCAGAGAGCTTTCTGACGACAACGCTTTGGAAACAGCTAAGGTGATCAATGCCGTAGACCCTGATTTTGTGCGTCTGCGTACCTTTGTGCTGCGTACAGGCTCTTTGATGGAGGAAGTGCGGGCAGCAGGCAATTACACAGAAGAAACCGATATGGAAAAACTGCTGGAAATCAGAAAACTCATTGCTAATATTGATCCCACAAAGGCGAGAGGGCGTATCACCAGCGATCATATCATCAACCTCCTGCAGGAAGTCAGCGGCGATATGGATCAGGATATTCCTTGGATGCTTTCCTATATCGACCAGTATCTGGCACTTCCTGAACTGGAACAGAGAAAATATCAGCTGGCAAGAAGAATGGGCTTCCCGCTGGATTGGAAACAGCTGTATCGCCTGAAAGAAAGCGATCTTGCGTATATTGAGGATCTGGCAAAAAATACGGTGGACGAAAAACAGTGGGAAACACTGCTCCATCGCTACATGGATCGTTATATTTAAGGAGGAAAAATCGTGGATAAAATGGATTTGATTACAAAGGTCATTCCGGGACTTTTGGTAGTTGGTATTGTATGGTTTAATATGCGGAAACTTCAGCGCAATCTCAATGCCATGAAACACCAGCATTGTGATGGTGCTTGTCATAATTGTGCTCATAGTGCTGGATGCACTTCCGTGCAAAAGGAAAATACGGATAAAGAAGTGTAAGGAGTTTTGGATTTACAGGGGGAATGAAAGATGAAAAAAAGAGTTTTGGCTATGACATGCGCGGCGGCTGTTGCTGCGGCAGCGGTACCTGTTTATGGCGCGGAAGAAACGACAGATCAGTCTGTTCAGCCTAAAGAGGAAGTGATGGCAACCAATCTTGGGGTACAGGTCAATGAGGTTCCTGTGGTGTTTTCCGGGCAGCAGCCTGTCATTGTTGATAATGTGACTCTTGTGCCAGTCAGAGGCGTTTTGGAAACACTGGGGGTTACTGTGGCATGGGATGCCCAGACACATACTATCACATTAACAGAAGGAGAAAAGACAGGTACGCTGACCATGGACAGTGATGTGTTTCAGACAGGAGATGCCAGTGTACAGATGGCAGCACCAGCGCAGAACATCAATGGTTCCGCTATGATTCCTTTGCGTGCTGTTGCGGAATATTTTGGTGCGGAAGTTGGTTGGGATGCGGCAAGCAGAATGGTTGTCTTGACCAAGGCACCGGAAGTGCAGTATCTGGCAGAAGATACTTATGAAAAGACATTAAAGGATGAAAATGGAAATCTATTGGCAGAAGTGAAGGCAATCTATCCCGTTATGACAGCGGAAGTACCGGAAACAGCCAGAGATGCCGTTAATAAAAACATTGCGGAATTGACCATGAAGGCAGCCGACACCTATCTGGTGGAAATTAAAGACGAAGTGACAAAGCAAGCGGCAGAACTGGGAGAAGATTTCCGTCCTTTTCAACTGGTGATTTCTTATGAAGACGCGTTTTATGGACGAGGTGCCCTGTCTTATTTAGCAACCGTTTGGGAGTATCGTGGCGGTGCAAATGGCATCACAAAATGTGTTGGGAAAATTTATGATCTCCAGACAGGTGAAACCAAAAGTTTGGGAGATTATATCAATTTGCAGTCCGGTTTGACCGAACGGGAATATATGGTGCAGGTATTCCGTAGAAATATGGCTTCCAACGGTGAAGAATATCTGGAAGATGCAGCACAAACTCTGCTGGACGATCATACCAATCTGGGCTATTATCTGAAAGATGAAAAAACCATGGTAATCTTTGCCGATGAAACTACTTTGAAACCGCATAGTGCAGGCATTGTGAAATTAGAAATCCCTGTCAAAAAATAAGTGATAAAAGTCAGAAATTCATGAATAGTGATGGATTTCTGACTTTTTTTGTATGGATTTTGCGGAATCTAAAAAGTGGAGAAAATTGTGACAATGACAAAGAAAGAAAATTGGAGGCAATTACAAAATTTTCATTAGAATTTTGTGAAAATCCGTAAAATTGTGTAGATTTCTGGAAATCACTTATCAAAATTCATATATTATGCTACAATATGGAGAGTCCAAAGAAAAAGGAGGAGTATTATGAAACATGGCAAATTATGGTCGGCAATGCTTTCTGTGGCAATGGTAATGGGGACAACGGTACCGATCCTTGCGGCAGATATGGATGGAAAACTGGTTGTGATCCATACGAATGACATCCATGGGTATTACGCAACTTCTGAGGAATCTGTTGGAATTGCAGGCGTTGCTGCTTTGAAAGATTACTATGAAGCCCAGGGGGCAGATGTGGTTTTGTTGGATGCGGGAGATTTTTCTCAAGGCACTACGCTGGTAAATCATAGTAATGGTTTGAAGGCGGCGGAATATCTGGCGGCAGCAGAGTATGACGCGGTAACTTTGGGGAACCATGAATTTGACTTTGGTTTTGAAGCACTGAAAGATACAGCGGCTGTTTTGAAAGCGGCAAATATTCCCATCGTTGATGCCAATGTTCTGAAAAAAGGGACCAATACACCTTATTTCGATGCCAATACCATTGTGGAAACAGATGGCATGAAGGTAGGTATTTTTGGTTTGGATACAGCGGAAACCCGTACAAAATCCAGTCCAAGCAGTGTAAAAGACCTGACATTCCTGGATGGACAGGAAATGTTCGACTGTGCGCAGGCGCAGGTAGACGCGCTGGAAGCGGAAGGCTGTGATTATATCATCGCTTTGACCCATTTGGGTGTGGATGAAGAAAGCACAGGCAGACGTTCCACGGATCTGGCAGCGGCAGTAGATGGCATTGACCTGATTGTAGACGGTCACAGCCATACAGTAATGGATGGCGGTCAGATGGTAGGCGATACTATGATCGTCAGCACAGGTTCCTATCTTGCCAATGTAGGCACTGTTGTAGTGGATAAAGCAACTGGTGAAGAAACAGCAAAACTCATCAGTGCGGCTGATTATGCGGCAAATTACAAAACATACGATGAAAAACTTGCCAAAATGGTAGCAGCGGATCAGGCGGAAGTGGATGCTTATTACAGCCAGGTATTCGCTACCACAAAAGTTGATCTGAATGGGCAGAAAGATCCCGGTGTCCGTACAGAAGAAACTAATTTGGGTGACTTTACTGCAGACGCTTATCTATATGCAGGCAGAGAATATGTGAAAGAACAGGGACTGGATATCAGTGTTGATATTGCTTTGTCCAATGGTGGCGGTATTCGTGCAAGTGTACCTGCTGGTGAAATCAACATGAATGATTTGTACACGGTTTTCCCTTATGGCAATACCGTTTCGTTGGTAACCATCACTGGTGCACAGCTGCTGGAAGTATTGGAAGCGTCTACGTTCTGCACACCTACAGCGATCGGTGGTTTCCCTCAGATTGCAGGGGCGGAATATACGGTGAATACCGCGGTGCCTTATGAAAATGGTGCGCAATATCCCGATTCTACATACTATGCACCTGCAAATCCAGGCAGCCGTGTAACAATCACAAGCATTGGCGGCAAACCTTTTGATCCCAAAGCAAATTACACTGTCGCAGTGAACAGCTTCCAGGCAGAAGGCGGCGACACTTATTATGCATTGACACAGGGCTCTTATGTACAGGATACTGGCATTGTGGACGCGGAAGCGTTGATTTCTTATGTGGATTCTCTGGGTGGCGTCATTGATGAAACTTACGCAAAACCTCAGGGCAGAATCAAGATCGTTTCCGAACCAGTTGAAAATTCCGAAACAACTGTACCAGAAGAAACAACGGAACCCGAAAAACCTGTGGAACCCGAAGTAGAAGCGCCTAAGACAGAAGCGGAAGTGCCCGCAACAAAGCTTTATACCGTTGTTGCGGGGGACAGCCTTTGGAAAATCGCTCAGAAAGAACTGGGTAATGGTTCCAAATGGAAACAGATTTATGAAGCGAATAAAAAACAGATTTCCAATCCAAACCGCATTTATGTGGGACAAGAACTGGTGATCAATCAATAAGAAATATGGAAAACCGCGTCTTTTTAGACGCGGTTTTTTTGTAAACAATCAGCGTGTAAATCTCCAGACTTTTTAAAAAGTCGCATTTTGTTTTTTATCCACGGGCAGTTATTCAAAAAAAGGATATAAATTTGTTTGATGTATATAAAAATATACAATCTGGCATATACAAATTAAACAAAATGCTGTGGGACAAAAAATGTCCAATATCCATAAATGGATGGGACGTAAAATGTCCCAAAACTGTGTATACTTCCGAAAAACAAAAACTTTCCTGAAAACCGATGACATTTTAATCTTCTGTGCTACAATAAGGGTGTCAATCGAAATTTTACGAAACAAAAAAGGAGAGAATAGAGCATGGCAATCAAAGTTGGCATTAACGGTTTCGGTCGAATTGGTAGAGTGGTATTTCGTGTATTGATGCAAAGAAGAGATGAATTTGAACTTTGCGGTATCAACCTGCGCAACGCGGAACTGGATTACATGGCATATCAGCTCAGATACGACAGTATTTTTGGTCGTTTTGACGGCGATATTGAAATTGGTGAAAATGAACTGATTGTAAATGGTCAGCATATCCATGTATTTAGTGAAAGTGATGCTTCTCTCATTCGCTGGGCTGATTGCGGTGCGGAATATATCGTAGAATCCACCGGCGCTTTCAATACTATGGAAAAAGCAGCCTTACATAAAGTTGGCGGCGCAAAGAAAGTCATTCTGACAGCGCCTTCCAAAGATGATATCATGCCTACATTTGTTGTTGGCGTAAACGAAGATACTTACACAGCAGATATGGACATTGTTTCTAACGCATCCTGTACAACAAACTGTCTGGCACCTCTGGCAAAAATCATCCACCAGAGTTTCGGCATCGAACAGGCTTTGATGTCCACCATCCACTCCGCAACAGCAAAACAGAAAGCGGTTGACGCCAGAGCAGGACGTGACTGGAGAACAGGGCGTTCCGTATTCAACAATATCATTCCTTCCACAACAGGTGCAGCGAAAGCTGTTGGTCGTGTTATCCCTGAACTGAAAGGCAAAATGACAGGCATGTCTTTCCGTGTGCCTACCAATGATGTTTCCGTTGTTGACCTGACAGCCAGACTGAAAACAAATACAACATACGAAGAAATCTGCAAAAAAGTAAAAGAAGCATCTGAAACATATATGAAAGGCATTGTGAGCTATATTGCCGATGATGTGGTTTCTTCTGATATGCTGGGTGATTCCCATACATGTATTTTTGATGAAAAAGCAGGTATCATGCTGGATGACAATTTTGTAAAACTCATTGCATGGTATGACAATGAATGGGGCTACAGCAATAAAGTTGTTGACCTGATTGCGCATATGTATAGCGTAGACCAGAAAGCATAAACGAAAATAGTTTTCCTAAATATATACAAAACTCCCGTTTGCTGAATATCACTTTCGGCGACGGGAGTTTTTCTATATAAAAAATCCCAAAGAAAATTCTTTGGGATTCTGTTTTCGTTTATTCTTCAGCCATACGGTATCCAACACCAACCTCTGTAAAAATATATTGAGGCTGAGCAGGATTTTTTTCCAGTTTCCGACGGATATTTGCCATATTTACCCGAAGGATCTGGTTGTCTTTGATGGCATAAGGTCCCCACAGTTCTGTGATGATATAATCGTATGTCAGCACACGACCGGCACTTTTTGCCAGCAAAGAAACGATTTTAAATTCAATCTGTGTCAGATGAACATCTTTGCCATCCACAATGATTTGTCGTTTGTCAAAGTTAATAGTCAGCCCACGCAGGGTAAAAACATCCCCAACGGCGTTGCCACTGCCGCCTTTTGCCACATGGCGCAGGGCAGTGCGGATTCTGGCAAGCAGTTCGGAAGTGCCAAAAGGTTTGGCGATATAGTCATCAGCACCCATGTCCAGCGCCTTTACCTTATCCGCTTCTTCCGTTCTGGCAGAAACAACGATGACTGGAATATTGGACCATTCCCGAATTTGCTGTAAAATGTCGATGCCGTCAATATCCGGCAGCCCAAGGTCCAGAAGTATGACATCGGGACAATGAGAAGGAATCATGGACAAAGCTTCTTTGCCCGTGCGTGCGATGATAACGTTGTAATCATTTGCTTTTAAAGTGGTAGCGATAAAATTGCTGATGGCTTCTTCATCTTCGATAACCAGTATTTTCAGTTTATTGGACATGCTGCGCTTCTCCTTTCATGGGCAGTACAAAGGTAAAATTCGCACCGCCGTTTTCGTTATTTTTCGCGTAGATTTCACCGCCGTGAGCAGAAATGATGGTTTTGCAGATAGGCAGTCCGATACCAAGACCCCGTGAAGAATCTGATGATTTGCTGCTGGTGGTGCCGTCAAAAATATGCGGCAGGCGTTCTTCTTCAATACCGATCCCTTGATCCAGTACAGAAAAATAAACATGCTGCCATAAATGTTTTACAGTCAGATAAATGGGCTTTTCTGTGCCAGAGTGGCGGATGGCGTTTTCCATCAAATTGATGAGAACTTGTTCAATCAGCATGGCATCCATGGGAACGATCAGCAGCTCGTCCGGTACACGTACGCGGATTTGAGAAGAGGGAAAACGCTTTTGGATTTTGGCAACAGATTCCGCTACAATTTCTTCTACAACTTCTTCCTGCTTTTTCAGTTTTGTGCCTTCACCGCTGATTTTTGTAACAGAGAGCAGGTTTTCTACCATTTGGATGAGCCATTCCGCGTCATGATGAATGTCGCTGAGCAAACGGTTACATGCATCCTCCTGAAGCATGGAACGGTTTTCCATCAAAGTGGCTGTGGAACCGAGGATGCAGGTCAGTGGTGTGCGTAAGTCATGTGAGATGGCACGCAGCAGATTGCTCCGCATGTTTTCTTTTTCTTTTTCCAGTAAAATTTTCTGAGATTCATCAACGATTTCCTGTCGGTCGATTGCCAAAATGGTTTGGGATGTCATAAAGTTTGCGAACTGCAAAGCGTCATTTTCAATATAACCATTTTTGGAAAACAGAAGTCCCAAAACACCGTATATTTTATCCTTGTTGGAAAAAGGAATATAGGTACCAAGACAGTTTTGTGAGGACTTTTCTGTGCCAAGCCCAGTCATTTCTCCTTTTTGGAATGCCTGTTCCGCAACCTGTTGCTCCAGAACGCTTTCCAAAATCAATTCATCTTTCTCATTGACATATTTTGTCACCTTTTTTTCCGGCGAAACAGGAGAACCAATATAGAGTACGGCACTGCACTGATTGGCTGCGTATACACTGTCAATGGTGATCTGCATGATTTCATCAATGTTGTTTGCGCTAAGCAGTGATTTGCTCATGGAGTTGAGGCTTTCTGCCCGCTTTTCCCGAATGGAGGATAAGATCGCTGCCTGTTTGACTTTGGCTGTCAAAGCACTGGTCAGTATGGACATCAAAAGCAGTATGGCAAATGTGACCGGATAGCCCGCAAGGGTAAAGTTCAGCGCAAAATAAGGGAAGGTGAAAAAGAAGTTTACCCCTACAACCCCGCAGAAGGAAGCCACGATCCCCCAAAAATATCCGCTGGTAATGGAGGAGGTGATGGCAACAGCCAGCATATAAACCCCGAAAATGTTATCATTCATCACATCTGCTTCCTGCAGACATAAAGCGAATGTGGTAGCGATCAGAAAAACCAATATGGTTTTGAAAAGATCGTACAGTATCATCGTAAAATGAAATTCAAAGTTTTTCGTTCGGCGTTTCATAAGATACCTCGCTAAATATAAATTGCTCTTTCTCCTAATCTTATATTATACACAGTGTTTGCTTAAAAAGAAAGGGTGAAAGAGAAAAGAAATGCTTTTTTCTATGGATATAAAGTCAGGAGAAAAAATGAAACGTCGTTGAAATTGAAGATATTATTTGATATAATTGTATCAAATTTTGCAGAAATGGAGATCAGACAAATGAAAAAACCTTTTGTTTCACTGGAACAGATACAGGAAATCAAAAAAACATATCCAACACCCTTTCATATTTATGATGAAAAGGGTATTCGGGAAAACGCTCGTGCTGTAAACCGCGCTTTTTCTTGGAATAAAGGATTTCGAGAATATTTTGCCGTAAAAGCAACGCCTACACCTGGTATTTTGCAGATTCTGAAAGAAGAAGGCTGCGGTGCGGACTGTTCTTCTTATACAGAATTGCAGATTGCGGAAGCGGTAGGGGTGACAGGACATCAGATCATGTTTTCTTCCAATGTGACTCCTGCGGAAGATTTTGCTTTGGCTGCCAAACTGGGGGCAATTATCAACTTTGATGATATCACCCATATTCCTTTTTTTGAGAAAATTGCACCCATTCCTGAAACTGTATGCTGTCGTTATAATCCCGGTGGTGTATTCCAGGTAAGCAATGAAATCATGGACAACCCTGGCGATGCGAAATATGGCATGACAAAGGAACAGATGAAAGAAGCTTTCCGTATGCTGAAAGAAAAGGGCGCGAAACATTTCGGTATCCACTCTTTCCTTGCCAGCAGCACAAGCTCCAATGTGTACTATCCAATGTTGTCCAAGATTCTCTTTGAATTGGCAGTGGAACTGAAAAATGAACTGGATATCCATATCGCCTTCATCAACCTTTCCGGTGGCGTTGGCATCCCTTATCATCCCGATGAAGAAGGCTGTGACATCATGGCAATCGGGGAAGGCGTACGTAAAGTATATGAAGAAGTGCTCTCTCCTGCTGGTATGGATGATGTAGCTATTTTCACGGAAATGGGCAGATACATGCTGGCGCCTTATGGTGCGTTGGTTGCGGAAGCTATCCATGAAAAACACATTTATAAAGAATACATTGGTTTGGACGCTTGTGCGGCAAACCTCATGCGTCCTGCTATGTATGGCGCTTATCATCATATCACTGTGATGGGCAAGGAAGATGCTCCTTGTGATCATAAGTATGATGTGACAGGCGGTCTTTGTGAAAACAATGATAAGTTTGCCATTGACCGTATGCTGCCGAAAATTGACATGGGGGATTTGATCTACATCCACGATACCGGTGCCCATGGACATTCTATGGGATATAACTATAACGGCAAACTCCGCTCTGCGGAACTGCTCCTTTGCGAAAATGGCGATGTGAAACTGCTGCGTCGTGCGGAAACACCTGCGGATTATTTTGCGACATTCGATTTCACAGGTCTGTTTCAGAAATAAAAATCAATAAAAATATAAAAGCCAGAGATTTATGGATTTTTCCATAGATTTCTGGCTTTTTGTTTTTATGATGTTATCTGAAATCAGATTTTATTTCAGATGTGTGTGCATATATTCTTCACGGATTTCCGCAGGGACCAGACTGCCGCCTGTTGCCCAAGGGATATGTACGGCATTTGCCATTTTGTCTTTCAGACCCATTTTTTCGATATATGCCTGCATTTCAGGGGATGTCAGATGAATAGGACCCCAGAAGGATGCGCATGCGGAAGGTTCCAGGAAGATGTTTTCTGTATTAACAATGTCACGCATGAGATCGTAAATGTGATAGTCTTCCAGAGAAAGGATACCTGCCAGCATATTTTTCATGACACCGCCTACAAAGCCGGAAGCACGACCAACTGCCAGACCATCAGCATGTGTTTGACCGCTCAAACCAAAGTCCTGTACAGAAACTTCGTTTTGCAGACCGGAAGCCATACCAACCAGCATACAAGGTGCCTGTGTGGGTTCAATGAAGAAAATATGAACATTGTCACCAAAGAGCTGTTTGAAGCCGAAAGCAACACCGCCGGGCGCACCGCCTACACCACAGGGAATGTAAACGAACAGAGGATGGTCTGCATCCACAGTGATGCCTTTTTCCGCAAACTGTTTTTGAATACGTTTTGCGGCAACAGCATAGCCAAGGAACAGCGTTACAGAGTTTTCGTCGTCTACGAAATAGCTGGAAGGATCGGCATCAGAATTTTTTCTGCCTACTTCCACGGCTTTGCTGTAGTCATCATCATATTCGATGACTTCCGCACCCTTCTGACGAAGGAGGTCTTTTTTCCATTGCTTTGCGTCAGCAGACATATGTACAATAACATGGAAACCCAGGGCTGCGCTCATGATGCCGATGCTCATGCCCAAATTACCAGTAGAGCCTACCTGAATTTTGAACTGGCTGAAAAAATCCTTGAATTCAGGGGAGGCGAATACGGAATAATCATCTGTCAGTTTGATTTTTCCGTGTTCTAATGCCAAATCTTCCGCGTGTTTCAATACTTCGTAAATGCCGCCTCTTGCTTTAACAGAACCGGAGATTGCCAGATGGCTGTCTTGTTTTAAGAATAAACGTCCGGCAATGGCGGTGGCATATTCTTCTTCCAATTGTTTCTGCATATGAGGGATTTCAGTCAAGGGAGATTCGATTAAGCCGTTCTGTGGTTCGGTTTCAGGAAAGACTTTTTTGATAAAAGGCGCAAAACGAGTCAGTCTGGCTTCTGCGTCATCAATGTCTGCCATGGTAATGTTGATTTTTGCCAATGCGTCTGCTGTTTTTTCCAGATTTTCATTGATCCAGATGACTTCTTTTCCGTCACCAATCTGCTCCAGCAATTCTTTATTGTTGACACGATTCCAAAATGTTTTTTCCATAAATTTCCCTCCTACAAAGATTAAAATAAGGTACATACCTTTCTTGGATATCATAACATAAAAATGAAAATATGTCCTCTTTTTTGTACAATTATATGGGTTTTGCTATGATAAGTATAAACGGAGGAATTTTTATTTTTTTCAGAAAAATTGCATTTTTTATCAAATATATTGCAAAATGAAGTATGAGGAGGGATTGATATGAAAGACAACTGTATGACAGAGAAAAATATTGAAATTTATATACAATATTTGAGAGAACAGGAAAAAAGTGCAGGCACGCTGGAAAAATATAAAAGAGAATTGCATGAATTGCTGTTGTTTTTGTCAGGAAAAGATATCAACAAGGAACAGCTGATATTGTGGAAAGGACAATTGCAAAAGAGATATCGACCATCTGGTGTAAACGGCAGATTGGTTGCTGCGAACGGCTTTTTTTCTTTTTTTGGAAGATATGATCTGCGTATGAAATTATTGCGTATACAAAAAGAAATATTTGCGCAGGAGGAAAAGGAATTGACTAAGGCGGAATATATTCGCCTGGTTCGAACAGCGGAACAGAAGGGAAATTTGCGTTTGTCTTTGGTGATTCAAACAATCTGTGCTACAGGGATTCGGGTTTCTGAACTGCAGTATATCACTATGGAGTCATTGAAAAAAGGAAGGGCAGAAGTCAATTGCAAAGGAAAAAGACGCGTGATTTTTCTGCCATTGGATTTGCAGCGAAAACTCAAACATTATGCACGAGAAAAAGGGATCGCAAAAGGGACATTATTCTGTACAAGAACAGGAAGTCCGCTGAACCGCTGCAATATATGGGCAGATATGAAAAAACTGTGTGAAGATGCACGGGTAAATCCCCAGAAGGTTTTTCCTCATAATCTGCGCCATCTATTTGCCCGTATTTTTTACAGTTTGGAAAAGGATATTGCAAAGCTGGCAGATCTACTGGGGCATAGCAATATTGAAACAACAAGAATATATATTATGGAAAGCGGACGAGAACATCAAGAAAAATTAGAAAGGATGAGACTTGTTTTATAACAGAATTTCCCTTCTGTTATAAAACATACAAAACAATACAATATAGCTACAAAAGTATAAATAAAATATATCACTTTTTACATATATTGGCAAGTATTAGACACAAAAATAAGACCGATTGCATAAATTTCAGAAAAAAATTTCTAATCGGTTTTATTTTTGTGTTTTTTAATTACAGAGAGATTCTGTGCGCCGAAAATTTGTTTATATAGCAGTACAAAATAAGATATTTTTCATACGCAAAGAAAATAAAGGATTACAGAAGGGAAATTTTGTTTTAAATAAGTGAGTGAGAATGGAAGAGATTAGATTAACATCCGAAAGCATCAATGCGTTTTTGCAAAGGAAAAAAGAAGCGGGGAATAAACCGGAAACCATTACGGAATACCATCGGATATTGGTAGCTTTTCGAGAATGGATGTCACCGGAAACAAAACTGCAGGAGGAAACGCTGAAAGAATGGAAAATGCGTATGCAGTCAGAAGGGATTTTGGCAATACGGACCATCAATCGAAGGCTGACAGTTATCAATCAGTTTTTGGATTATATGGGGGAGCGGAATTGGCAAGTTTCCTGCATACATATAGAAGATAGTGAAAAAGAGATTTTGAGTCGAGGAGAATATATTCGGCTGCTTTTGGCTGCAAAGCAACTGAAAAAAGAGCAGATTTATTTCGTCATGAAGACGATTTGCGTTCTTGGTATTTATCTGCGGGAATTTCCGCAAATTACGGTAAGCTTTGTGAAAAAAGGCAGAGGGGAAATTGGGACAGGCGGAAATAGCAGAAAGGTGGTAATCCCCTCCTGCTTACAGAAGGAGCTGCTGGCGTATTGCGCACGAAACCACATTGATGAAGGTTCTGTTTTTTTGGCTCCCAGAGGTGGGGAATTGAATCGTGTTGTGGTAAATGCAGCAATGAAGCAGCTGTGCGTGGCTGCGGGCGTAAAACCAGAGAAAGCTACTCCTAGTTGTTTGCGAGAGTTATATGAGCGGACACAACAGGAGTTGCAAGAAAATATTTCCATTTTACTTTTGCAGTATTATGAGAAGCTGCTTGAGGCAGATGATGTGACAGCGGCTTGGGAAGGGCGTGATTTATGAGAAGAGGCTTTTTAGATGAGATTGAAGAAAAGAATAGGAGGAAAAGTATGAAAAAAGGACTATGGAAACGGCGTGCATTTGCCTTTTTAGTCGCAGCTGCGATGGTGATCCCTCAGGGGGTATACGCGGCAGACACAGAAGGAACTGAAACGCCGGAAAATGTGATTACAGAAGAAGTGCCGGCAGAAAATGCAGAAGAACCCCAGCCGGAAAAAGTACATGTAGAAGGCTGCACACTGGCTCCCGAACATGAAGGAGATTGTGAGGTAGCACCGGCAGAAAATACAGAAGAACCCCAGCCGGAAAAAGTACATGCAGAAGGCTGTGTACTGGCTTCTGACCATGAAGGGGAATGTGAAGTCGAAGAAAAGACTGAAGAAATGGCGATGCTGAAAGCGCCTCAGGATGCTAGAGCTGGAGAAATACGGGATATTGGTGATGGTGATATTACAATTTCTGGAGATTCCTGCGGATGTAGCGAAAGTGATCCACATATCATTACAGGTAAAGAAGAATATGCGTGGAATCATCTTGGGGTAAATGATATAACAATTTCCGGAGAACATTTTGTGAAGCTTTCTAATCTGACAGTTGATCAAGGTGCAAATTTGGATCCGGGGATAAAAATTAGTGATAACGCTAATGTTACATTGATTTTAGAAGGTAATAACAATTTGCATGGCGGCAATTACAATGCGGGGATTTATGTTGCAGAAAATGCGCATCTTACTATCAAAGGTTCTGGCGCTTTGAATGCGTATGGTGGAGCAGCAGCTGCTGGCATCGGTGGAAGTAATGAAAATGCGCACTGTGGTCATATCACGATCGAAGATGGTAATATTCGTGCAGAAGGTGGTACAAGTGCAGGTATGGGCGCTGCTGGTATCGGCAGCGGATATGTTGCAGGCGGAAACTGTTCTGGCAGTGTAACAATCAATGGCGGTAATGTAATTGCCATTAGTGGATCAGATGCTGCTGGTATTGGTGGCGGTGAAAACGTAGGCGGCTGCGATGTAACTATTAATGGTGGTATTGTGTATGCACAGGGGAATGAATCTCCTAGTATTGGTGGCGGGAAAAAAAGTATTGGTGATCCAGCGGATAATGGCGATTTTTCTACAGGAACAGATGGTCATGCTGTAATCATTGCGCCACAGGGGATTGGGAATCCCAGAGGCGCGGATAAATGGGATGGTATTTTTATCAACATAGGCGACGCTAACAGTGCTGAAACAAATGGCGATACGATTCAGTTGAATGATGACGCAGTTGTGATCGGTAGTCCAGATATGGGTGATGTTACAATTTCTAAAGGTATAACATTGACCATTTTTGGTGGACAAAAAGTAGGACAAAATCTTGGTGGTCATATTGCGACAGTTGACATTGATCCAGCAGAGTTTACAGTTGGAGATGGTGATACTTTAACAAATAACGGTAAAATCATCAATGATGGTTATTTGATTTTGCGTGGTACCGATGCGGGTAGTGGCAGCCTTGTCAATAAAGGCACTGTCAGTGTTCTGCTGAAGGAAAATATGATTACTTTTGAGCCTAAATCTCCACAGGTATATAACGGAAGTGAACAGAATGCTTCTGTGGTTGTAACACGTCAAATCTGGGATCAAAACCCTGTTTTTCAAGAACATGCCAATTACGAAGTTACCAAGCCAGCTGAAACAATGAAAGACGCTGGAAATTATATTTTTACAGTAACACCTACAGCAGATCAAAACACACCCTATCGTTTGTTGGATGAAGGTGTGGGAGTAGAACAGCATTTTGAAATTGAAAAAAGACCAATTTCAGTAAGTGTACCATGGAGCAGAAATATTTCCAGTAAAGAAAGCGATTTTTTGAATGCATTACCAAAAGGAGACTATAAAGGTATAATTCTTGGCGATGATGTAGCCGTATCTTTGAGCTGGAAAGATGAAAAGGGTACTCTTGTTGATGCAAGTACGCCTGTTCCCGCAGCGGGAAATTATGAGTATACTTGGACAGCAACACTGGATGGAGCTGATAAAGATAACTATACTTTAAATCCTGTTAGTGGAACAACAACAATCAATGTAACGGATGATGAAGTTACAGACATTGTGATTGATGGAAACGGTATTCGAGATGGAGAGTTGGAGTTGACTTATGGTGATCCTTTGATGCAAACTCCGTTGACATTAAAGGTTTCCTTAAAGGATAAAGGTGTCACAATTCCAGAGGATAACATTCATTGGAGTATTGATGAAAAAAATTGTTTTGTTCAGGGTGAAAGTGTAGCCACAATTACGGATACCGGAGAGCTTACTATTTCTAATGCGGGTACAGCAACTATTCGGGTAACGGTGGACCGTTTTGAAGATAATGGTACAACCTATGCAGGCGGTACAGGGACTGTTGATTTGACTGTTCATCGGGCCCCCTTAACTGCTAGTATTACTGGTACTTTTGATAACTTAACATACGATGGAGATACTAATGTTGAGATCAATCCCAGTGATTATACTATCAAAGGTTATAAGATGAATGATGATACAGAAAATGAAGTATCTGTTTCTGCGACAGGGACTTTGGATAGCGCAGATGCTGGTGAGAATAAAATACTTACAGTGAAATATGTAGTTTCTGGTAAAAAAGCAGGCAACTATGAAGCTCTAAGTGCTGAAACTACGACAGTAACTGTACAAAAAGCAGATTCTAGTGCTTTGAGTGCAAAAGCAACAGCGGATTTGCTTGTTGAAAATAATATAGCAAAAACTTATCCTTTCTACTTGAGGACACTGTTAGATCAGTTGAATGCGGAACATGTGGTTTTAGGTACAGTAACATACTCTAACCCCGTTATTGCAGAAAATAGCTATAATGTTATTGTTTCACCTGTAAATCTTAACAATAATATGCTTTCTGTAAAAACGAATGCGGTAGATAAATTAGGAGAAGTTGCAAAAATTACGGTTACTATTACTTCTACAAATTATGAGGATTTTAAGGGTACCATTACCGTAACAGCAACAGATAAGCCAATCACACAGTATACAATTACAGCTTCCGCTGGTGCAAATGGTTCGATTACTCCTGATGGTACAGTTTATGTATATGAAGGAAACGATAAAACATTTATGATTACCCCCGACAGCGGTTATGTGATTTCTGATGTTAAGGTGGATGGCGTAAGCAAAGGTGCGGTAAATAGCTATACATTTACAAATGTAACCGCAAACCATACCATTTCTGTAACTTTTGAAAGAGAATCCGGCGGCGGTTCTTCCTCCGGCGGCAGCCACACTTCCAACACATACTGGGTAAGATACCACAACGATGATGATACCGAAAAAGACGGAAAATTCATCCCTGGTGAAACTGTTACC
Source organism: Clostridia bacterium (assembly GCA_022786605.1). GTDB lineage: Bacteria > Bacillota > Clostridia > Lachnospirales > Anaerotignaceae > Anaerotignum. Next base: position 146,319 of record JALFWW010000016.1, read on the forward strand.
GTAAAAGACAACGTATTCACTGCTCCTGTTGGCAAAGTGCTGGCAGGCTGGAGTCTGGAAGAAGACGGTAAGGTAGATTACAAAGTTGGCGATACTTTCCGTATGCCCGGCAGCAGCGTAGACCTCTATGCTGTATGGAAAGACGCGGAAACAGAAAGCCACCGCGCATACATCAGCGGTTATCCAGATGGCACTGTTGGTCCCGATAAGACCATCACCCGTGCGGAAGCAGCGACAATGTTCTACAATTTGCTGGCAGACAAAAACGGTGACGCAAAAGCATTTGCGGACGTTCCAGCAAACCAGTGGTATGCAAAAGCTGTCATGACTTTGGCAGGCAAGGGCGTTATCAGCGGTTATCCCGATGGTACATTCAAACCCAATGCACCTATCACTCGTGCGGAATTTGTCACCATGGCAATGAATTTTGTCAACGCTGATAAAGGCACAGTTTGCAGTTTCCCTGACGTACCTCAGAATATGTGGTACTATGGCGCAATCGCAGGCGCAACACAGAATGGCTGGATCAGCGGTTATCCTGATGGCACATTTGGTCCTGACCGTTACATCACTCGTGCGGAAGTAACAAGTGTAATTAACCGTATGGAAAATCGTGCGGCAGATATGTCCTTTATGATGGATCATCTGGATGAGCTGCGTACATTCAGTGATCTGAGTTTTGGTCATTGGGCATATGGCTCCATGATGGAAGCGGCAAATGGTCATGATTATACAAGAGCAAATCAGAATAGCTATGAAGCTTGGGTGGAAATCCACTAAGTTTTTATGATTCAAACAGCGGCAGACAACTGCCGCTGTTTTTATATGACTGGAAAAATAATGCCTGTTGCCAGTATTTGAATGGTACGGTATAATGCCCATAGAAGAAATTTGGAGGTGTTCAGGTGTTTTTATGCGATTACCATACCCATACGGGATTTTCCTGTGACAGTGAGGAATCATTGGAACGTATGTGTGAAAAAGCCATTCAATTGGGATTGCGGGAACTGGCAATTACAGACCATGCGGATTTTTTGACTTATGGTGTGTTTGAGGATGAAATAGATTTGGAGAAACGACAGATAGCCATGCAGACCGTGCAGCGGAAATATGCTGGTCAGTTAGCGGTTCGCAATGGCATTGAATTGGGGCAGCCACAAGCGAATCCAAAGGAATATCGTCGTTTAATGGAAAATTATTCTTTTGATTTTGTCATCGGCTCCATTCATAATCTGAAAAATGATCTGGAATTGGATCGTCTGGATTATGCTTCTGTAGATCTGGAGCAGCTGTATGGTCGTTTTTTGGATGCGGAAATCGAAATGGCAAAAGACTATGATTTTGACGTATTGGGGCATATCACATTGCCACAGCGTTATTTGTATCGCCAGTTGGGAAAACAGGTGGATTTGCGCCCCTTTGAAAAACAGTATAAAGATTTGTTTTCCATATTGATAGAACGGGAAAAAGGCATTGAAGTCAATACGTCAGGGTTGTATAAAGGTACAGGAGAAACATTGCCCACACCGCAAGTGCTGAAATGGTATCGTGAATGTGGTGGCAACATCTTGACTGTTGGCTCTGATGCTCATCGTGCCGCTGACTTGGCTTTTGGTGTTGAAAAGACACATCAAATGCTTCGAGAACTTGGGTTTTCTCGTATTTCCACTTATGAAAATAGAAAGAGAATGGAACAGCTGTTATAATGTGAAAAGAGGGTATTTATGATGGATTTCCATTAAATATTTTATATCATTCATACAAAAAGAGATAGCCGGAAATCCTTTTATTCTAAGGGTTCCGGCTGTTTCTTTTTGTATGAAGAAATCCTAAAATGTTTTTTTCTGTTTTGTATTTCCGCGCACATCCACAGGGATTTGTTCTGTCACGATATCATTTCTGATGCCTACCAGCCAGCTGGTGAGGTTGGCAGAAGAACAGGAATGGTTCGGGATAATCTGGATTTTATCGCCGATTTTCAAAGAGGTGGTACCATTGACCTTGATTTTACCAACTTCTTCCGAAAGACCGTAAACTGTTAATTCGGGATGCTTTTTCACGATGCCGAATCCTGTAACTGCGGCACTGCCATGAGCACCTTGATCCAGTCCTAGACATTTTGCTCCAGCGTCGCAAAGGAACACATTTTCTGAAGGATGGGAAATGATGGTGGCGAGCACAGACAGAGAACAGTCGGCTTCCGTGGCACTTCCTAATGCAATCTGAATGGCATCGTGATAGATGTAATTACCAGGATGATAAATCTGGATTTCAGGATGACCTACAGTCATCGCAAATGTTGGCGTGGAACCGCTTGTGACAAAAAAGTCTGCAAATCCGGCAGCTTTTAGATCAGCAGCTACATTGCCCATAGTTTCTGTTTCCAGTTTGGCAACGTATTGGCGTTCTTCTTGTGTAGCGCAGCCATAAACCTGTCCAGGATGCGTGGAAATGCCGAAAAACTTCAGATGAGAGAATTGCTGCATTTCCTGGGCAAAAGCAACCACTTTGGAAGGGGCGATGCCGAAACGGTGAAAATCCATATCTACGATAATGGAATAGAAAAATGTGATGCCTTCTTTTTCGGCAGCACTTTCCAGCATATGAGCTACGTCTAGATGGTCAATGCGAATGATCACATCTGCCTTGTGGGCAAGAGCAGCAAGACGAGCGATATTTTGGGGATTTGCAGGGGGATAGGCATACATGACTTTTCCTGCGCCGGCAGCCACTGCCATTTCGCATTCGTCAATGGTGCCGCACAAAAAGCCTTCTGCACCCAATTCCATTTGCTTCTTTAACAGATAGCTGCTTTTATGGGTTTTGACCATGGGCCAAAGTGATTTTTTATATTTGCTGCATGCCTGCTGATATGTCTGAAGATTTTTCTCAGCAATATCCAGATCGAGCAATACAGCAGGGGTTTCCAATTCTGTGATATCCATATAAAACACTCCTTTTCGTTGTATTTATTCAAGCACAATGACGTGGAATTGTCAAGCAATGGGGAAGATCAGAGGCTGGTATTTTGAAAAAAGCGGTGCTAAAATAGGAAATAGAGAGTGGGAAAGGAAGGTGTTCATGATGACAGAAGAAGAAAAAATCTTTGCTGGAAAAATGTTTGACCCAAGAAAACAGGAATTAAAGGACATTAAACATAAAGCCCATATTGCCTGTCAGAAATATAATGCCATGGACGAATATGATCCAGAAAGGAGCCCCATCATTCGAGAATTTATTGGAAAAATCGGAAAGGTATACTATTTTCAAGGACCTATCCAGTTCAATTATGGTTCTCATACGTTTATTGGTGAGAATTTTTTTGCCAATTTCAATTTGACTGTCATGGATGATGCACGGATTTATATTGGTGATAATGTTTGTTTTGGTCCCAATGTTTCGTTGATGGCAACATCTCATCCGCTGATTGCACAGGAAAGAATGGGTTTGGATGATGAAGGCAAGACCACAATGGCGGAATATGCCGACGAGATTCACATTGGAGATAATGTGTGGATCGCCTGCAATACTGTTGTCATTGGCGGCGTGCACATTGGGAATAATGTGGTCATTGGTGCGGGGAGTGTAGTCACAAAAGATATTCCTGATAATTATCTGGCTTATGGCAATCCCTGCAGACCCATCCGCCCTATTACAGAGGCAGATAGCAAGAAATCGTTGATTTTGCCGGAAGATATGGAACATTTTTCATATAATCTGAAAAAATTTAAGAAATAAGTATCATGAAAAAGACCCGGGGAAAATGTCTTCTTTTCCGAATACTTGTCCGTTTTTATCATAGAAAAGATGTTTTTCGCATAGGATAAAAGAAAAACGGAGGGAAGAACATGCAATTTTTCCGTGCGATTTATTTCAAGAAAAAATATGTGGTTTTAGGGGCAGCGGTGTTAGCGGGCATTGGACTAGGTGTGCATTTTTTGCCGCCGGTGGCAGAATACACTTCGGCAGTGCTGACGGCGCAGACAAAACGGGAATTGCCCATTTATTGTGTGCAGACAGATGAGAAAAAAGTGGCAATCAGTTTTGATGCCGCATGGGGAGCGGATGATACAGATGAGCTGCTGCGAATTTTAGATGATAACGATGTAACAGCAACTTTTTTTCTGTGTGGGTACTGGGTGGATAAATATCCAGAAGAAGTGGAGAAAATTGCCGCCGCAGGGCATGACTTAGGCAATCACTCAGCAACGCATCCCCATATGAGCACCTTATCATCAGAGCAGATTACTCAGGAATTACAGGGATGCCATCAGGCGGTAAAAGAATTGACCGGCATTGATATGAATTTATTCCGCCCGCCATTTGGAGAGTATAACGATAACGTAATCCGAACGGCAAAGGAAAATGGGTATGATTCTATCCAGTGGGATGTGGATAGTCTAGACTGGAAAGAACAAGGCGTCCAAGCAGAAATCAATCAAGTTCTGAATCATAAGCATTTAGGAAACGGCTCTATCCTATTGTTCCACAATGACGCAAAGTACACACCACAGGCTTTGGATACCATTTTAAAAGGCTTAAAAGAAAAAGGATATGATATTGTGCCTGTTTCTGAAATCATACATACTGGTGAATACACTGTAGACCATGAAGGCAGACAGGTTCCAGCAGAAGGATGATGTTAAGAAGAAAATATAGAAAAAAGAATCCCCTTTTCTGTGCAGAGAAGGGGATTTTTCAATCTGTGGTATATTAGCATCATTTATCAGGTTAATGGCAGTGGGATTTCCACTGGTTCTGTCGGCTGGACTTTTCCGTCATAGACGGTTACAACGGAGAAATTCATTAGTTTTCCATCATTTGTCATGGCAAAAATATCTCCGCACACGCCGTCGATCCATGCAACGTTATCAAGGATTTTTCTGCGATTGATTTCATAGGGAGAATCAAAACTGTCATTGATCTCAACAACATCATTATAGCCGCAGATGGACAGACTGCCATTTGTACCGAAAGAAAAGACAGTATCGTCAATGGTCTGGATGTGGTCAACATTTTCTTGTAAAAGGACGGGCGATGTAAGCTCCGGTTGATCGTTGGAAAAAGAGGAAATGTTGAATCCACTACCCCAAAGGGTGTTGTCCTGTTTCACAAAATATAGTGATGCATAAAGGGGGCAATAATCTTTGACATTGTCTGTAATTTTTACAGGAAGAAGTACAGGTTCTGTATTTCCGGTGCAAAGCTGTCCGCATCGGTTATAGCCCCAGCCCCATAAACTGCCGTCTTTTTTGATTGCGAAAGAAAGGTTGGTGTACATGTTGATGTCTGTTTCAATTTCTGCTACGTCGTCCAAGATTTTTACAGGAGATAATGCGGATTCTGTGGTACCGTTTCCTAGGTTACCCTCGCCATTGTATCCCCATGCCCAAAGACTGTCATCCTCCCGCAGGGCAAAGGCGTTGGTATATGTATCGAAAGCACCATTGCTGGGACAAGCGGTGCAGGTAAATGTTTTCACATGATCCAGAACTTTGGTAGGTATTGATACCGTTTCCGTTGTGCCATTTCCCACAGCGCCATATTGGTTGTATCCCCATGCCCATAAAGTCCCGTCTGTTTTCAGTGCGTACATGGTAGGCTCGCCGCGGTCACGGCTGCGATAGAATTTCGCCACATGATCAGCGATGATCGTTGGTGATGAACTTCTGATGTATGATTCTCCCTTGTTTGATTCTCCCTGACCCAATTCCCCATACCGGCATTTACCCCAAGACCACAAATAACCATCCTGATCTATGGCAAAACTGGTACTGGTATCTAAATCTGTATGTACGGCTTGTTTCACTATACACCTTGGTGTTTTCATTTCCTCTTTCGTTAGACCAACCATTCCTGAAATATATCTGGTTTGATCACCCCAGACATATAAGTCCCCATTGGCAGTGATGGCATGTTCCATATTTGGCACTGCTACATCATCCAGCAGTTTCTTCTTCGGGATAGAGGGGTTCATATCCGTAGGCAGTTCCCATAGAGAATTGTCTGTATCCAATACATAAAACAAATCATTATACATACCGGTAGGAACAACTGCTTTGATATTGTTCATCATAAGTTCTGGCTTTGTTGGCGGCAGAAAGGCATCGTAAATATAAGGAGTTTCTGGATAAACAGAATCCCATGCCCAAAGATTGTTGTCGGTGTCAACATAGAAATTCGTTTTTTTGTTAGATTCATATTTTTTAGCCGCATGAAAATAGAATCGGCTTTGATCTGTTTTTTCTGCAGCAGATGCATCCGTGTTGATGCAGGCACAAAAAGTGGATGCGCAAAGGAATGTCAAGGCAGTCATACAGGTATACATTTGAATCCTTTTTTTGTTCATAGAAATATCTTTCCCCCTTTGGCGTCTGAAATATTGATGCAGATATAAAAAATATGAAGATTTCTAATAGATGGTATATATAAAATCTAAAATATTCCGATGATTCGAAGGTAAATCACCTTCATGAAAAACAGTATCGATTTTTTTCGTCTGAAAATCATAAATATATAAGTTTGATTCCCATGCATCATTTCTCCCAAGTATAAAGATGCGGCTGCCATCATCTGTGGGATAGAAAGAATATACTTCATAAATTCCTGGAATAGGAAAATCAGACACTGTTCCGGAAGAAATCTCCAACAGCTTTAATACTCTTGGTTCAGGGGAAACCATCATTTTGTCCGCTGTCATCAAAATGTGATTTTCATCCAGTTGTCTGGTCAGACAGATTTCAAAGTCTTCCGTATGATACAATGTTTGCTGATTTTGAAATCCTTCCTCCATCATTACAATGTTTTTCGGGCGAATATGGGTTTCGGCAGTCACACGATGTGTACGCATTTCCGCATCAGAGTGTGTTAAGGCAAGTAATTTTTTTAGACGATGATGATAAGAAAGAGAAGTATACCAGGTATCATCATCAGTTTCATCAAGATAAGTGATTTCATAAGTGTCCATATTAAAAATCGCGGGCTTCATAACGGTGCTGTATTGCGGCGCCACATTTAGATAGAGTTTGTCATTGACAACAAACATGTCATTGAATTCATTTTTACCGAAAGTGATCTGTTTTGATTCTTTTGTATCCAGGTCATATTGGAATAAGTTATCATATCCTGCACCGATTTTATCATCGCTGTAAAATACGCAGTTTCTTTTTCTGTCGTAATATGCGACAGGATAGGTGGGATCCACGGGGAGGTCTGCAATGAGATTCGCTTTTTTTTCGGCAATGTCATATGCAAACAAAGCCATTGTGATGCCATGAGAAGTATCTATTCCATTTCGATAATTTAAAGTAACAATTTGGAGATATTCTTTTTTGGGCGTTTGGTGCCAATATAAATATGAAAACAGACAGATAGTGCCCCAGAGCAGCAATAAGATTGGTAAAAAATGTTTTTTGTTTGGCATAAGAATTCCCCCCTTTTGATCTATGCCGTGGATGATAGGAGTCCCTTTTCTTTTAAAGTAGCATAAATGTTTGTACTTGTATAGAAAGAACAGGTTTCCTGTGGGATTTTCGGCGTTTGGTCAGGAAAGCTTCTTTTTTTCTGTGCAGTTTTTTAGAAGAAAATTTTAAAGAAAATCTTAACAATTTCCATTTTTGTTTTTTCTGTGTCTGGAAGGTGGTAAAATGCAAGTAGAGCATTTATGAAAACGCAGGAAAAAGCAAAGGATGTGCGGCAATGAATTGGAAAAAACTTTTGTTTACAACCCTTGCGCTGGGATTATTGAGCGCAACGACCGTTTATGGGGAACAGGTCAAAATGGATTTATTTTATAACGGCAAACACCATGCCTATGCGGCAAAGGAAGTCAAGATCAGTATTGGCGGAAAAGAGATGGTTCCTAAGGACATGCCTGCGGTCATCATTGACGGCAGAACTATGCTGCCTATGCGGCAGATTGCCCAGGAACTGGGATGTGAAGTGAATTGGAACGAAGCGGCAAAACAGATTTACGTCATGCGGGAAAACGATATTGTTGTTTTTACAGTAGACAGCAAAACGGGATATGAAAATGGGCAGGAATTTACCATGGATGTTCCGGCGACCATTGTCAATGACAGAACCATGCTGCCTGTTCGGGCATTGGCAGATGCCCTGCATTTGGATATCAAATGGGACGACCCTAACAGAACCGTTTACATCAATAGCGGTGACACAGGAACGAAGGACGAACCAACAACGCCAGAAAGCGGACAGACTACTGCAGCCACGTTGACAGGCATCCAGATGCCATCCGCAAAAGATGCGGAACAGATATTTACCATTCAAGCGGACACTCCTATCGAACGGTATGAAAAAACCTTTGTAGATGACCAGAAGATCGTTTTGGATTTCTATGGCGCAAAAAGCAGCCTTTCTGGTGAAATCACAAAAACAAACAGTGATATTGTCACAGGAATACGTACAGCGGTACATGAAAATAACGGCAATCCTTTTACCCGTGTAGTATTTGATTTGAGCGGGAAAAAAGACTATGAAGTGACACAGAGTGCGGATAAGAAAAATATCACTATTTCTTTCAGCAAAACAACAGTGGACAAGATTTCCGCTGTCCACAATCAAAATAAAGACATCATTACCATTTCCGGGACAGGTTCTTTTGGAGCCAGTGTGACCATGACTTCTGATCCTCAGAAGATTGTTGTGACCATTCCCAATTGCCAGTCTAATTTGAATGATAAAATCAATACGGATGAACTTCAATATGTTTTGGACGGAAAAGTGGATACATCCAAAGGCAATGTGGTGGAAATGGCATTTGACGTGGAAGATCTGGTGCAGTACAGCTACCGGGAAGAAAACCAGAGCTTGATTCTGGAAGTTTATCCCACTACATTGAAAAATATGCGTTATGACAAAACTGCCAATGTGCTTTATCTGGACAAAAAAGATAAGATAGATACAGGCAGTGTCAAGTTTGAAGATCATTATCTGGATGGATATTTTGATGTGATATTGCCGGGAGATTATGAAAGCGCTTATGGTTATGGTACATACGATGTGAAAGGAACTGTGGTGGAAAAGATAGATGTTTCCACAAAGAATGGCAGTACCACATTCCGTTTCCAGCAGAACCGCATCAGTGTATATCAGGTGACAGATGAAGGAGACAGCTATGCCATCCGTGTGAAAAATCCAAAAGAAGTCTATGACAAAGTATTGCTGCTGGATGCGGGACATGGCGGAAAAGACCCAGGCACCAGCGGAAATGGTATGCTGGAGAAGAATTTGAATCTGACCATTGCCCAAAAAGTCGAACAGAAATTGCAGGGCAGCGGCATCAAGGTATATATGACCAGAAACAGTGATGTGTATCCAGAAAACAGCACGAGAGCAAAAACAGCCAATGATGTTGCCGATTTGATGGTTTCCATACACATGAATTCTGGTCCGGAAACAGCCAATGGCACAGAAACCCTGTATCAAGTCCATGCCAATGATAACGGCGCAAGGCTGACCAGTAAGCAGCTGGCGGAAATTTTGCAGGGGAAAATGGTTTCTGCCACAGGCAATACCAACCGCGGGGCAAAACTCTGGACAGATGTATTGATTTTGAACAGAACTACAGTGCCGGCAGTCATTGTGGAAGTGATTTTCATTACAAACACAGGGGATGCACTGAAAATTTCCAATCCAACTTATCAGGATCAGGTAGCACAGGCAATCGCTGATGGCATTAAAGAAGCGACAGGAAAATATCCTCTGCGATAAAATTTCTATCATTCAAAGAAAAAGCACCTCTGATTTCCTTTGTTCAGGAAAAGGAGGTGTTTTCTTTTTGTCAGTTATCCATTTTCTGATACCGCCATAATGCCAAAGCCATATAAAAATCGTAGGCGGCAGGCATCAGTGTAAAGTTGGTATTGGTCAGCTGCCGGACTTTGTTCAGGCGATAGGTAACGGTATTTCGGTGAAGAAATAGAGTCTGGGCAGTAAGATTTAATTTGCTGTCGCAGTCGATCATGTAAACCCCCAATGTGGTCAGCAGGTCATCGCTGTCCTGTCTGAGTATTTCCATCAGATTGGAGAGGTATTTTGTGCGTTTGTTTTCTGTTTCCGCCAAAGCAATGATTTCCTGAGAGAGCATGATATCATGGGTATCCCAGTTTCTGCGGTTTTGGAATATTTTGTATAAAGCTGGCAGGCTTTTGCGGAAATCCATATAGGTTCTTTTCAAAGCGGCAATGTCTTTGCTGCCTTCGTTCATAAAGAATGTGGCTTTGGGATCGAATTTGTCTGTATAACGCCATAATTCCTCAAAAAGCGCGGCATCCATGCTGTTTGTCAGGTCAAAAGCCGAAAGAATGACAATCTGATGATCAATGATATCTTCCAGAAAGTATTTTTTGTAATCATAGAAAAATTTCAACAGGTGTGCTCTCAGTTCCTGAATATCCCCGCCGCCGGGAGAAACGATGATGAGATTGGCAATGCGGGAAAAGGGGATACCTGCCGCGTTGAGATAGCGGTTTGCTGCCCCGGTTTCTGTTTTGAAAATCAGAGAAAGCAGTGTTTCCGGTGATGACAAATCCAGAGAATACCCCCAAAGTGTGGAGAAGAACAAGGTGCAGGTACACATGTTGCGCAGTATGTTTTCGTCCAAAACAGTGTTGTGACAGGAGGCATACATTGTCATGCGGATGTTGGAGGCATAGGAAAAATCCATTTTGTAGATATGTACCGTTTTGTCTTGCACCATCAAATCTTTTTGTCTGTATCCCGTTGCCGCATTATGAAACTGCTCATAAAAAAAGTCTGAATCGCCGTTGATGTAGGTAGGGCGGTACTGAGACTGGAAGTAAAGCTGTGAAGCCCCTGTCAGCAGCAGATTGCATTTATAATGGTTGGAAATGATACTCAGCAGGTTTTCCATGGTACGGACTTCAAAAGGCAGCTGTTCCAACCGTTTTCTGGTGGTGTCGATAAAGTCCTGAGAGGCGCTTTGGTCTTGTATGATGGCAGTCATCACATCGGTGATGATGTCACTGTATTTGATGGAATAGTTTTCGGAACGCAGTTCAATAAGAGGCAGTTCCAGCTTATCCGCCAGATTGATGACCTTTTCGTCAATTTCCGATATGACAGCACCCACATAAAACAGCACCAGGGCAATAGCACCGGTGTCTGCCAGTTCTTTTAAGGCTTCACACTGCTTTTCCACATCGTCTTTAATGGCGTAAAAAGCGGAGATGATGAGCTCGTTTGGTGTAAATACATCGAAGTCGGAAAGGGAGAAGAACTCCATGACGGAAACAGAAGATACGATTTTATCCAGACCATTTTTGCCTGCCACAACATTTCCGAAGCTGAAAGAGGGCAGATTCAGGCAATCTCGAATGGTGATACTCATAAAAAATACTCCTTGCACAAAAATTTTCTGTTATTATACTATGAAGTGACTATGGAAACAACCTTTTTTGTGCATGTGCATAAAGAATATGTAGTGTTTTTTCTTGTATGCACAAAGTCAAATGAATGAGAACATGATAACATATAGAAAAACAAAGAAAGGAATCAGACAAAAGAGGGCTATGGAAAAAGAGAAAAACACAAAAGACAAAAAAATAAAAGAAAATCAGAAAGAAACCACCGCATTGCAGGTGATTTCCGCTGAACAGCGAAAAGACTGGATTTCTCTGGCATTTGTGCAGGCAGGTATCTGTGTCTGTGTACCAGCGTTTCTGCTGGGTGCAATGTTGGCAGAGGCTATGCCAATCTGGCCAGCCATCATTTCCGGTTCTTTGGGCTATCTGGTGGTGGTCATTGGTATGGTCATTACAGGTATGATGGGCTGCGACCTTGGCGTTCCTTCCTGCACAGCATGTGAAGCCGGTTTCGGGAAAAAGGGTGCAAGATTTATTGTCAGCATCATTTTTGCCGTGAATTTGATCGGTTGGTTTGGTATCCAAAATGGTGTCTGTGGGGAAGCCTTTACCAATGGTTTGCAGGCAATGACGGGGATTCACATTCCCGTTGTGGTATCCAATACCGTTTGGGGTCTCATTATGCTGTTAACAGCTGTTTTCGGTATGACAGCACTGGAAAAATTGGACAAGATTTCCATTCCGCTGTTGATGATTATTATGCTTTTTGGTTTGTATCTGGCATTCAAGATTTACGGCAGACAGGGTCTGGAAACAGAAACTGTGCAGACCATGAGTTTCATGGGCGGTGTAGCATTGTCCTTTAACTTTACAGCAGTGGGAACCATTAACGCGGCGGACTATACCAGATTCCAGAAGAGCAGAAAAGATACAGTGAAATCTGTATTCTACGGTGTATTCCCTATGGGGGTGATCACACTGATTATGGGTATCCTGCTGACAAAGATTTCTGGGGAATATGACATCAGCATGGTATTGATTGACGTTGGACTGCCTCTCTTCGGCATTGCAGCTATGATCATTTCCACTTGGACAACCAACTCCACCAATGCTTACAGCGGAGGTCTGAACATCGTTATGGCGTTCAAACTGAAAGATAATAAAAGACGGGAAGCTACTCTTGTAGCGGGTATTCTGGGGATTGTGCTGTGCAACTTAGGTGTTTTGTCCCATATTGAAGGGGTGCTGAGTCTGCTTTCTTACGTAGTTTGCCCCATTGGCGGTGTCATCATTGCCGATTACTGGATTGTAGGCAAGGGCAAGAAAGAGAATTTCAGACCCAAAGACAATGTGAACTGGTGCGGTGTGATTTCCTGGCTCATCGGTGCACTTTGCGCATACTATCTGGTGAAAATTGAATTTTCTGGTATTCTCATCGGTGGAATCGTTTATCTCATTTTAGAAAAATTCATGCCTTCCACTTCAAGAGATGGCATTTGTGAACAGTAAAAAAAGAAAGGATGTAGCAACATGAGAGAATTGAAAAAACAGGATATGATAGATATTTTATACGGCTGTGCCGTACTGGGTACTGGCGGCGGCGGCCCGCTGGAAGAAGGTCTGGCAATGATGCAGAAGCATTTCGACAATGACGAAGTGCTGCAGCTCATCAGTCTGGATGAACTGCCTGATGATGAATATGTGGTAACACCTTATGGCTGCGGCGCACCTTCCGCTACTGGTTTAAATCCCAAATTCAAAGATTTGGCAGTTTCTGAAGTGGTTCCTTCTGTTCTGGCAATGGAAGCTCTGGAAGAAGCACTGGGCAAAAAAATCTATGCCGTAGGCTCCACAGAACTGGGCGGCGCAAACACAGCAGAAGCTCTCCATGCAGCACTGGAAAAAGGCGTGCCTCTGCTGGATGCTGACCCTGCCGGCAGATCTGTACCTGAATTGCAGCATTCTACATATTATGTAAAAGGTGTGCCCATTTATCCTATGGGTGTAGCTACTCGTTTCGGTGAAAAGATCGTCATCCAGAACGTACAGAATGACCTGAGAGCAGAAGACATCGTCAGAGCCATCGCCGTTGCCAGCGACAACATGGTTGGTGTTGCAGACCATGCCAATGTGGGCAAAGTTATCAAAGAATCCCTGATTCCTGATATGATCACTTACGCACAGGAAATCGGTCAGATTCTGAGAGAAACAAAAGAAAAAGGTGCAGATGTGGCACAGGCTATCGCTGACGCAAAAGAAGGCAAAATCCTGTTCAAAGGCGCAGTCACAGATTTTCCTTGGGAAACAAGAGATGGCTTCAACTTCGGCGAAATCCATCTGACAGGGGAAGGAGAATATGCTGGCGAACAGTACAAAATCTGGCTGAAGAATGAAAATATCATTTCTTACCGCAATGGTGAAGTAGATGTGGTTGCACCTGATCTGATCTGCATGATTGGCGAAGACGGCAATCCTCTTACATCTCCTAATTTCGGTATCGGTCAGAAGATGACAGTTCTTGCGCTGCCTTCTCCTGAAATCTGGACAACACCGGAAGGTCTGGCATGCTTTGGTCCCAAACATTTCGGTCTGGATGTGGAATATAAACCCTTCAAAAAATAAATGAACATGAAAAAAGGCTTTCTATCCAAAAGATAGAGAGCCTTTTTTATATCAATGATGCAAAGATTTCCGCAGTGTTTCCAGAAATTTTTGCGAAGCCTTTGTAAATGTCTGATATTTTTTCCAGATCAGGCGCATTTGAGGTGAAACCTCAACGGAAAGAGGGCGGAAACAAAGGGGGCTGTTTTCGCTGATGTGAATGATATTATCAAAACAGATGGCGTATCCCATACCTTCCTCCACCATAATGGAGCCATTGAACAGCAAGTTATAAGTACCGGCAATGGTGAGGTTTTTGGCATCATTTCCGAAAATATGCGTCAGATGGTCATCACGGAGCATCTGTCTGGAAGTGATGATGGGATAGGGCAGAAGATCCTGTGGCGTGATGACTGTCTTTTGGGAAAGGGGGGCATCTTTGGGCATCAGCACACCGAAGGTGTCTACAGAAGGCAGGGGAAGAAAATCATAACGGGATGTGTCGATTTCCCCGAATATCAGGGCAAAATCAATGAGCCCGTGATCCAGTTCCTCCAGAACGGTGGTTTTGTCGCCGCTGACAATGTGGAAATGCACCAATGGGTATTGTTTTTGCAGGGAATGAGCAGCCTGAATCAAAGGGCGGATGCCTTCTGTTTCTCCGGCGCCAATGTGGATATTGCCCGCAATGATTTCTGTGGAACAGGCGATTTCCTCCTGAGCTTTTTCCAGCAGTTCCATGACTTCCTGGGCACGTTTCCGCAGAATCATTCCTTCTTCTGTGAGGGTGATTTTACGGTTGCCCCGCAGGAATAATGTTTTTCCTAATTCTTCTTCCATTTCTTTCAGCTGCCGTGAAAGTGTGGGCTGGGACAAATGGAGCGCCTGAGCAGCAGCAGAAATGCTCTGTTCTCTGGCAACGGTGAGAAAATATTGCAGTACACGAAGTTCCATGGGCAAGACCTCCTTTTTATTTGGGATTATAGCACATTTTAATATGCCTGAAAAGTATAACAATGTATTTGATATAAGTATTTGTTCTTTGAATTAGAAGCAGATATAATGATCATAAGAAAGTGCAGGCTGCAAAATGTACGATGAATGGGGAAAAATCTATGAAAAGAAAGCGAACCATAAAAGTATTTTGTTTTACGGCTATTTTGATGTGTGCCCTTGTGCCTAGCCTGTGGATTTCAATGAATATCCCAGATGAAATGACAACGGCAGATGTGCAGGAACAAACGATTTTGAAGGAGGAAGTGCAGATGGAAAAGATACAGATCGTGATTGGACAGAAAACTTACAATGTTTCCCTTTATGACAATAAAACAACAAAATCACTGAAAAATATGCTGCCCATGACGGTTTCCATGGGAGAACTCAACGGCAATGAAAAGTATACCTATCTTTCTCAGTCCATGCCAACAGCTCAGGTATATCCGGGGCAGATTCACACAGGTGATCTGATGCTTTACGGTTCAGATTGTCTGGTGCTGTTTTATGAAGATTTTGCCACAAGCTATGGCTATACGCCTTTGGGCAAGGTGGATGATCCTTCCGGTTTGGCGGAAGCCGTAGGCGGTGGGGCAGTGGAAGTAACTTTTCAGATGGGAGTGGAATAAAGCATGAATATTTTGGTATTGAATGGCAGCCCGCGGAAACACGGGAATACAGTCTTTATGATCAATGCTTTTTTGGATGGGGCAAAACAGCAGGGACATCATGTGGATGTGATTTCTGTTTGCGAAAAAAACATCAATGGCTGTTTGGCTTGTGAATACTGTCATACAAAAGGAAATGGCTCCTGCATCCAGCAGGATGACATGCAGGAAATTTATCCTTTGTTACAGGAAGCGGAAATGGTTGTATTGGCGTCCCCAGTGTATTATCATGGATTTAGCGGGCAGTTGCAGTGTGCCATCAACCGGATTTATGCGCTGGAAAAACCCAAGAAATTGAGAAAAGCCGCATTGTTCCTGTCTTCTGGCAGTGACAGCGTATATGAGGGAGCCATTTATGCTTACGAAAATTCCTTTATCCAGTATTTGGGACTGGAAAACATGGGAATCTTTAAAGCTTATGATATGCAAAATCAGTCCGAAGCTCTGCGAAAAGAACTCTTTGCTTTCGGCAGCTCTCTGGAAAATATGCCTTTGTCATTGGAAGAATTTCTGGCAGTTATGGACAGTGGCAAAGAAGTTGTGGCAGGTTCCGACGTGCACCAGTGCATGCATGTGCTGGCACAGGAAGCCCTGAAAATCACAGCAAAGATCAACAATGCTTATCATACGCCGGAAGAAATCACAGAATTATTTTGCAAATTGACAGGAAAAACCGTTGGGGAAAATTTTGCAGTCTTTCCGCCTTTCTATACAGACTGCGGGAAGAATCTGACCATTGGGAAAAACGTCTTTTTAACAGCGGATGCAGAATGCAGGATCAAGGCGGCATCACTATCGATGATGGTACCCTGCTGGGACATAACGTGGTTCTGGCAACACTGAACCATGACAAAAATCCGGAAAAAAGAGGAAATATGCACCCTGCTGCCATCCATATTGGAAAAAATGTGTGGATCGGCGCCAACGCTACCGTTCTGCCAGGAGTAACCATCGGTGATGGCGCTATCGTAGCGGCAGGTGCGGTGGTTTCCAAAGATGTTGCAGCGAATACCATTGTGGGCGGTGTGCCTGCGAAAATTATAGGAAACGTAGAGAAATAAGGAGGGATAGAAAGATGTTAGGAAATTTCTATTATGAAAATCCCACAAAGCTGTATTTTGGGGAAGATGCTTTGCAGAATCTGGAATCAGAATTGCAGAAATACGGCGATACGGTACAGCTGATCTATGGCGGCGGTTCCATCAAAAAAAGCGGACTGTATGACCAGATCATTGAAATCCTCATTGCATGTGGGAAAACCATTGTGGAAGATGGCGGCGTCATGCCAAATCCCACCATTGAAAAAGTGTATGACGGCTGTCAAAAAGCCAAAGAGAACGATGTAGACTTGCTTCTGGCTGTAGGCGGCGGTTCTGTCTGCGACTATGCGAAAGCTGTTTCTGTTTCCGCATGGTGTGAGGAAGACCCTTGGGATAAGTATTATCTGCGTATGGAAGAAGTGGATAACCGCATCATTCCTGTGGGATGTGTATTGACAATGGTGGGAACTGGTTCCGAAATGAATGGCGGCTCTGTTATCACCAATTATGAACAGAAATTGAAAATCGGTTCTGTTTTCAAAGAAAATGTATTCCCGAAATTCGCGATTTTAAATCCGAAACTGACTTATACAGTACCAAAAAGACAGATGGTATCCGGCATTTATGATATCATGAACCATATCACTGAGCAGTATTTCTCTGGTGCTGATGACAACACAACCGATTATATCGCCGAAGGATTGATGCGGTCTTTGATCCATAGCAGCCGCATTGCCATCAAAGACCCAGAAAACTACGAAGTCCGCAGCAATATCATGTGGACAGCAACATGGGCGCTGAACACCTTGCTGGATATGGGAAAAACCACCGACTGGATGGTACACATGATTGGGCAGTCCATTGGCGCTTATACAGATGCTACCCATGGCATGACACTGTCCGCTGTTTCTATTCCTTATTATCATGCTATCTGCCCTTATGGTCTGCAGAAATTCAAGCGTTTTGCCATGAACGTATGGAATGTGAATCCAGCAGGCAAAACCGATGAAGAAATCGCTGACGAAGGTCTGAAAGCCATGGAAAGCTGGATGCGGGAACTGGGTCTGGTTATGAATATCCGTGAATTGGGTGTTACAGAAGATATGTTGCCCGGCATTGTCAAAGGTACTTTCATTCTGGACGGCGGTTATAAAGTGCTGACAGAAGATGAAATCATGGAAATTCTGAAAGAAAGCATGTAAATCCTTTTCCAAATAACAAAAACCCCTTTGCCAAGAAATTGGAAAGGGGTTTTTCTATAGGATAAAATTTCTATCAAAGCTGAACTGTCGTCCAATCCTCACAGTTCCAGACTTCTGTCACCACGTCCTGATAAAATTCCGGTTCGTGACAAATCAGCAGGATACTGCCTTTGTATGCTTTCAGGGCACGTTTCAGTTCTTCTTTTGCGTCCACGTCTAAGTGGTTGGTAGGTTCGTCCAGCAGCAATACGTTTGTTTCGTTGTTGATGAGTTTGCACAGACGGACTTTTGCCTGTTCGCCGCCGCTGAGGACTTTCACCATGCTTTCGATGTGCTTGGTTGTCAAGCCGCATTTTGCCAGCGCGGAACGGACTTCATACTGGGTGTAGGAGGGGAATTCCTTCCAGATTTCGTCGATGCAGGTCACGTTATCGGTGTATTTCTTTTCCTGTTCAAAATAGCCAGTGTAGAGATAATCTCCCAGTGTGGTTTTGCCGCTGATGGGAGGAATTTCTCCAATGATAGATTTGAGCAGCGTGGTTTTCCCGATACCGTTGGCACCTACCAGCGCGATTTTCTGTCCACGTTCCATAGAAAGGGTCAGAGGACGGGAAAGGGGCTTGTCATAGCCAATGACAAGGTCTTCTGTCTGGAAGATATATCTGCCGGAAGCACGAGCTTCTTTGAAATTGAATTCCGGCTTGGGTTTTTCCTTTGCCAATTCGATGACATCCATTTTATCCAGTTTTTTCTGGCGGCTCATTGCCATGTTTCTGGTGGCAACACGGGCTTTGTTTCTGGCAACGAAGTCTTTCAGGTCTTCGATTTCCTGCTGCTGTTTCCGGTAAGCCGCTTCCAGCTGAGCTTTTTTCATTTCATAGACTTCCTGGAATTTTTCGTAGTTGCCTACATAACGGTTCAGTTCCGCGTTTTCCACATGGTAAATGAGGTTTACCACGCTGTTGAGGAAAGGAATATCATGGGAAATGAGGATGAAGGCGTTTTCGTAGTCGATGAGATACCGCTTCAGCCATTCAATATGGTTTTCATCCAGATAGTTGGTAGGTTCGTCCAGCAGGAGGATGTCCGGCTTTTCCAATAACAGTTTGCCCATGAGGACTTTGGTACGCTGACCGCCGGAAAGTTCTGTCACGTCTTTGTCTAGACCGATGTCTGTCAGACCCAATGCACGACCGATTTCTTCCACTTTGGCATCAATGATATAGAAGTCATGATGTTCCAGCAGTTCCTGAATGCTGCCTGTTTCTTCCATCAGGAAATTCATCCGTTCTTCGTCGGCTTCTGCCATTTCCGCATAATAGCCGTTCATCTGGGCTTCCAGATCGAAGAGGAAGGCAAAAGCGGACTGGAGAACGTCACGGATGGTCTGACCTTTTTCCAGTACGGCGTGCTGATCCAGATAGCCAACGCGGACGTTTTTGGACCATTCGATTTTTCCTTCATCGGGCATAAGTTTGCCGGTGATGATATTCATAAATGTGGATTTTCCTTCGCCGTTGGCACCGACAAAGCCAACATGTTCACCCTTGAGCAGGCGGAAAGAAACGTCTGTGAAAATGGCTCTGTCGCCGAAACCGTGGCTCAGTTTTTCTACATTCAAAATGCTCATGTAAGTTCTCCTTTTTCAATAATCTGTTCTAATACAATGGCTGCGCCAAAATCATCACAGCTTTTGGTGACGAAATCAGCGACTTTTTTGATATGGTCTTCGCCGTTTTCCATGGCAACACCGGTGCCGGCAAATTCCAGCATGGGCAGGTCGTTATCCCTGTCCCCAAGGGCAAGGACGTTTTCCCGTGGAATATCCAGAATGCCGCAAAGGTGGGAGAGGGCATGGGCTTTTGTTGCCATGAGGCTGGTGACCTCAATGTTTTTTTCGGAAGAAGCTGTGACGGAAGCCAGTCCCGTTTCCTTTAATGCTTTCCAGATATGGTCTTTCATTTCCATATCGCTGAAAACAAGATTGATGTTTTCCAGAATGTCTTTCTGTTTTTCCAAAGCACCCCAGAAGTCAGTCAGAGGGATTCTGGTGGCACGGGTATATTTCATGTGGGTATCCGTTAGGTGATAACGGGAAAGATGGTCGTATGCGTCCTGAGAAATATACGCCTTCCCATCAATGAAAAACTCCGTCAGTATGGGAAGTCCCTTTACGGTTTTTACAGTTTTTTCCACGGCTTCTGCGGAAAGCAGGCTCTGGAAAAGATTCTGTTTTTGTTCCGCGTCATAAACTGCCGCACCGTTGCTGGTGATGACATACTTCAGAAAGGGCAGTTCTTTGACGCATGTGGGCAATGCGGCAAAAGGTCTGCCTGTGGAGGGCACAAAAAAAATACCCATTTCGTGAATGGAAGTCAGCGCCTTTTGCAGACGGGGGGTGATTTCTTTTTGGCTTGTCAGTAATGTGCCGTCCAGATCGGAGGCAATGAGTTTGATCTTATTCATAAAAAACGCCTCTATCCTTTTTTCAAACAATGTAGACTTTATATGTCATATTTTTTTATTTTAGCAAAGATTAAAAGGGGAAACAATAGAAAAGAAATACATTTCCCATAAATCTGCACTTCTCTTTGTGAAAGCCTTTCATTCTTTTCTTGCAATCTTCCGGGGACTTCGTATATAATGGAAAAAATTCCAATTATTGTAAACAAAGGAGTGAATATCCATGGAGCTGAAAGAAGCTATTTATGGAAGAAGAAGTGTGCGAAAATATACAGAACGGCAGATCTCCGACGAAGATATTCATGAAATTTTAGACGCGGCTTGCTGGGCGCCTTCCGCTGTCAATCTGCAGCATTGGTATTTTGTAGCCTGCAGAAGTGAGGAAGCGTTATCCAAATTGCAGGAAATCATGGGTGGTTCTATTTTTGGCCTGACAAAAACTTTGCAGAATCGTTTCCAGAATCATCCTCAGGTCATTGAAGAAACGCTGGATTTTGTAAAGAGTATGGGCGGCGCCCGTACAGTGATTCTGGCTTTTCTGCAAAATCCGCATTATGAAGAAAGCACAGCGGCTATCGAAAGCACAGCGGCAGCCATCCAGAATATGATTCTGACTGCCTATAGTAAGGGCATCGCTTCATGCTGGCTTACAGCCCCTCTTTTGGTGGGAGAAGAACTGCGGGAAACCTTTGCGCCGGAACATGGGCAGCTTGTGGCAGCCGTTACCATGGGTTACAGCGATCTGGAGCCCAAAGCTCCCAGAAGAAAAGAAGGACGATATATCATCTGTTAAAGCACATTCCATGCAGACATAGGAAAAAGTATTTTTCGGAATAAATTTTTATCTTCTTCTTGACTTTTTGATAAAATATAGTGTAGGATGGATACAAAGAGAATATTTTTTGTATCGAAATTCTATTGAAGTCTTTGCGTTTCAATATCGCTTTATTTTAAGCATTCGGGACGGGAAACCTGGTCATTTATGAACCAGGTTTTTTTGTTAAGAAGGCAAATTTCAGTTATGGGAAAAGAAAGGAGACAAACATGGAAAGAACAGTGGCAACTTTGAAGGAAAGAATTCGTGCCGGCAGCGCAAAAATCCCCGCAGAAAAGGTGATTCGCGGCGGTATGCTGGTAAACGTTATGTCCAGCGAAATTTATCCCGCGGATATTGCCGTTTATAAAGATATGATCGCGGCAGTGGGCGATGTGGAACTTTATGTAGGTCCTGATACAGAAATCATCGACGCAACAGGCAAATATCTGGTACCCGGTCTGATTGATGGTCATATCCACAGCGAATGCAGCAAACTGAGCATCACAAGCTATGCAAAAGCAGTTGTGCCTCACGGTACCACCAGCATGATTTCTGGTCTGGATGAATACATTTCCGTATCCAATCTGGAAGGTCTGCAGGAAATTTTCGCGGAAATCAAACAGAGTCCTTTGAAAGTGTTCTGGGGCGCTCCTTATAAAACACCTTATACTGTTCCCCAGTCTACCGTATCTTTCAACTTCAACAAAGATGTTCATGAAATGGTACAGAAATGGCCTGAATGTTATGGCGTATGGGAAACAGTTACAGAATTCGTACAGGAAGAAGACGAAGACACACTGGGCGCCATTGCGGAAGCATACAAAAACAATCTGCCCGTATTTGGCTGCGCACCTATGGCAAGAGGCACAAAACTGAACGGCTACCTGTGCAGCGGCGTGCGTCTGGATCACGAAAGCTATGACCACGAAGAAGTTGTGGAAAAAATGCGGAAAGGTATGCACATGCTCATCCGTGAATCCTGTGTAACACATTTCCTGGCAGAAAACATCCGTGCGGTGACAGAAGTGAACCCTGCTTTCGCTCGTCGTGTAAGCTTCTGCACAGACGACGTGACAGCAACAGACATTCTGAGCAAAGGTCATCTGGATCATGTGGTACGTCTGGCAATTCAGGCTGGCGTTGACCCCAAGACAGCTATCCAGATGGCAACCATCAACAGCGCGGAAGCATACCGCATCGACCATTTGGTTGGTTCCATCTGCCCCGGCAGAATCGCGGACATTCTGTTCGTAGACAATCTGGAAGAATTCACCGTTGCGAAAGTTATGACAAACGGTCAGATGGTAGCGGAAAACCATCACATTTCCTATGAACTGAAAGCACCTGCAAGAAGCCCTATCTTCAAAGGTCAGCTGAAATGCAAAATGACAACAAAAGAAGATTTCGAATACAAAGTGCCCATCCAGAACGGCAAAGCAAAAGTGCTGTCCATGGATGTGAAAGGTCCCTTCGTTCGTAAGAGAAGAGATGTGGAACTGAAAGTTGTAAACGGCGTGATCCAGCCTGATACCGAACAGGATGCTATCATGGTTTCTGTTCTGGAAATATTCGGCAAAAACGGCAACAAATCTCTGGCATTCTGCTCCGGTTGGAAACTGAAAAACGGTGCTATGGCTTCTACCTGCGCACCTGACGACAACAACCTGGTTGTTATGGGCTCCAGCGCGGAAGATATGTCCATCGCAGTGAACCATCTGATCGAACAGGGCGGCGGTCAGGTTGTTGTAGAAAACGGCAAAGTCATCGAATTCCTGCCTCTGCCTGTAGGCGGTATCGTTAGTGACGAAGAACCTGAAGTAATCGCAGAACTGGAAAAGAAAATCGACGAAGCGGCAAGAAGAATCGGCTCCGATCTGCCTAACCCTATGATGTACATGTTCTTCCTGCCCATCACAGCAATCCCTGACTATGCGCTGACAGACGTTGGTCCTGTGGATTACTGCGCATTGACCACCTATGATCCCGTTTTGGAACTGGTAGAAGCATGAGAGAAGGGGTTGCCATGAAGAAAGAAGAACTGAGAAAACTGATCCTCACAGCAAAAGGCGCTGTGGAAGCGGATGTTGTGATCAAGAACTGTAAAGTGGTAAACGTGTTTACTGGTGAAATCCAGGAAGGTGATATTGCTATTTCCGGCGATCAGATCGCAGGGATTGGGCAGTATCAGGGGAAAGTGGAAGTGGATGCCGGCGGCAGATATGCCGCTCCCGGCTTCATTGACAGCCATATCCATATTGAATCTTCTTATGTAAGCCCTGAAGAACTGGGCAGACTGCTGGTGCCTCATGGCGGCTGCACCATCATCGCAGACCCTCATGAAATTGTGAACGTTATGGGTATTCAGGCACTGGACTACATGATGGAAGCGGCAAAAAATACCAAAATGGACGTGAAATATATGCTGCCTTCCTGCGTGCCTGCCACACCTTTTGAACATGCCGGTCTGGTGCTGGGCGCGGATAAAATGGAAGAACCCATTGAACGGGAAAATATCCTGGGTCTGGGTGAATTCATGAATTTCCCCGGCGTTTTCAATGCTGATGACGATACATTGGATAAACTGATGGTTGCCAAAAACGCAGGCAAGCTCATTGACGGTCATTCTCCCGGTCTGACAGGCAAAAACCTGACGGCTTATGCCAGCGCCAGAATTCAGGGTGACCATGAATGCGCCACAGTGGAAGATATGAAAGAACGTCTTAGCTTGGGTATGTATATCCTGCTGCGGGAAGGTTCTGCCTGCCATGATCTGCGCAGACTGCTCAAAGGCGTGACACCGGAAAACAGCCGCAGATGTCTGCTGTGTTCCGATGACAGACAGCCCAAAACCATCCTGCAGGAAGGTCATTTGGACAATCACCTGCGCATGTGCGTAGAAGAAGGCATTGACGCCATGACAGCCATTCGTATGGCAACACTGAATGCGGCAGAATGCTTCAGACTGTAC
Source organism: Clostridia bacterium (assembly GCA_022786605.1). Lineage (GTDB taxonomy): Bacteria > Bacillota > Clostridia > Lachnospirales > Anaerotignaceae > Anaerotignum. The sequence goes on from JALFWW010000016.1 coordinate 170,416, forward strand.
GACAGAGGTGCTATTGCTCCCGGCTATCGTGCAGACGTTGTACTGTTGGACGATCTGGAACAGTTCCATGTCCATAAAGTTTGGATTCGCGGGGAACTGGTGGCGGAAGAAGGTAAATATCTGCCGGAATTTAAAACCCACGACATTTCCACCGTACGCAACAGTGTGCATCTGAAAGATTTCTCCGTGGATAAATTCAAAATGCATCTGAAATCCGATCATGTCCATGTGATCACTATCCAGCCCGGCGGCGTTGTGACAAAAAAAGAAACAGCTCATATTCCTGTGGAAAACGGTGAATTTGTGTTCTCTCCTGACAACGACATCGTGAAAGTTGCCGTTGTGGAACGTCACCAGATGACAGGCAATGTGGCATGTGGTTTCCTGAAAGGCTATGGCATCAAAGAAGGTGCTGTGGCGCTGTCCATTGCCCATGACTCTCATAATATCATCGTGACAGGCGTCAGCGATGAAGAAATGGCATTTGCCGTAGAAAAACTGAAAGAACAGAACGGCGGTATCGTTCTGGTGAAAAACGGCGAAGTCATCGAAAGTATGCCTATGCCCATTGCAGGGCTTATGAGCGATCAGAGCGGCGAATGGGTAAAACAGAAACTTATCGACATTCACGACAAAGCATACAGCGAATTGGGCGTAGCAGGGGATGTGGAACCCGTTATGACACTTTGCTTCATGTCTTTGGCAGTTATCCCCGAAATCAAACTGACTGATATGGGTCTGTTTGATGTAGGCACATTCTCCTTCATTCCTGTGGAATGTGAAGCATAAAACATAAAAAATCAGACCTCGTTTTCCTGTGGGAAGCGGGGTCTTTTTTGTATAAATTCCGTGGGTTTTTATACTGTTGTGTGTAGAATAAGATAGAAGGATAAAACGGGAACAGTGAAAGGGGGAACGGTATGAAAGAAGCGGAAATCATTGCGGGGCTAAGAGATGGGGATAGTCAAGCGGTGGAAACACTAATGCAGCAGTATGGTCCTTTCCTGCGGTATATTCTGGCACCAATCCTGCCTAATGCCGGTGAACGGGAAGAATGCTTTTCGGAAGTCATTGCACGCATCTGGCAGAAGCAGGCACAGTATGACCCTGAAAAAGGCTCCTGGAAAAGCTGGATGGCAGCCATTGCGAGGAACGCAGCACTCAATTGGAACAGAACCCGGAAACAGACGGAACCGTTATCGGAAGAAATACCCGCAGATACTATGGCGCCGGAAGATATTCTGCTACGGAAAGAACGGCAAAAAGCATTGGAACAGGCGCTGCTGCAAGTATCCTGCCAGGAACGGTTGCTTTTTTACAGAAAGTATTACTATCTGCAATCCACGGCGCAGATTGCCAGAGAACTTGGCATGACGGAACGGGCTGTGGAGGGAAAACTTTATCGCTTGAAAAAGAAATTACGGAATTTGTTAGGAGGGGATACGGTATGAAAGAAAGAATAGAAGAAAATGGATTTGATATGTGGCTGGAATCCAGTGTGCCAGAAATCCTGCCTGATGATATCGTGAAACAGGTTACACCATGGAAAAAAGCCGTGGGACAGGTGTTGGCAGGTTTTGTTATGACTTCTCTTTCTCTGGATGTTTTTTACTTGGATATGATCCTTCCGGCAGTTGGTTATTTGCTTTCTTTCTGGGGTTTTTCTGCAATTTTTCGGGAAAATTGCTGGTTTCGTATCTGCGGCGGCATTACGGCTGTAAGAGGGCTGTTTTTTCTGGTGAAATTGCTGCTCCCAGCAGAGGTTTTTCTGGAATTGGTTTATACAAAGACAGCTTTTCTCATTGCTGCCGGATTTTATACTTATGGAGTTTTTGCTTTTCTTCTTTTCTTTTGGCTGGGACTGCGGGCAGTGCGGCAAAAAGCAGGATTTCCACCTGGTGCCAAAGGGGCAATGGTTTTGATGCTGTGGTATCTGGTGTTTTATTCGCTGCGGATGTTTTTTGGTTATTTAGGATTGCTGCTACCCATTGCATTGTTTGTGGTGTATGTTTTTGCGGTTCAGAGCATCGTAAATATCATGAAGGAATTGGAGGATGCGGGATATGTCATGGATATTGCACCAACAAAAATTCCTAAACAGCTCAGCGGCACTGGTATTCTGGGGTTGTTTCTTCTAACAGAATTGCTGGGTATATTCCTTTTTTAACTTTCCTTGCTTTCTGCGAAAATCATCATATTCAACAGAATCCTGTTATGCTACAATAAAGAAAAAGGCAGAAGGGGGCGCAGATATGCGGGATGAAGCGTGGATAGAAGCAGGAAAACGAATGATACTCCGACAATTTTATATCAGGGAATCTATGCGCATTTTTCTCATGTTTGTCATGTGCATAGTGGTCAGTATCCTGTGGGCAATAAGTACGGGACAAATGGTGGTTTTTCTCATAGCCATTGGGATTACAACCCTTGCGGTACTGCGGATGGTGACCATTGGCAGCAGAGAATTTCGCAATGCCTTTGCAGACTTATATCCTCCCAGACAGGAGCAAATCATTGTGGATTATTTGCAGCCCCATACCATTTATCGGCTTTTTGGCGGGGAAGTCCACATACTTTCTGATGCTATGATTTGTCGGAGTGGTGCAAAACTGCTGCTCATACTGCCAGAGGAGGTGGATGTGATCAAGACCATGAAATACAGCGGAGAGAGCGCTTTTGTCCGCGGCGTTTGGATCACAATGGATACCATGAAAAAGTATCGGCTGGAATTTACGGCAGGACAGCAGCAAAACATCAAACATATCGTCATGTGGCTGAAGCACAAAAAGCCGGAGATTACATGGCAGAAAAATTCCTGATAAAAAGAAAGCTGAAATCTTTGCAGTATAAAAGATTTCAGCTTTTTGTTGTGTTTTTTATTCTTGATGCTGGGCAAGAAAAATTTCCAAAGACTTTTGAAATGCCGCGTCCTGTTCTGGTGTACGTTTTTTGATATGACCGCCGCGGCTTTTTTTCTGGCGGCGCATTTCCCGGGAAATATGGCGCTCAAAGAGCATACGGTCGATGGTATCGTTGCCGTAGAAAAATCCATTGGGATGGAGCACCACGGCACCTTTTGTAAGAAACAGTGTGGCAAGACCATAGTCGGAGGTGACGCACAAATCTTGTTTCTGTGCCAAATTTGCCAGCACCAGATCGGCACTGTCAGCGCCTTTGTCCACAGTTTTGACGGTGACGAAAGGTTCTTCATAGAAAAGCTGGTGGGCAACGTCGCAAACCATCAGCACTTCTTTTTCATATTTCTTTGCGGCCCTAACGATGATTTCTTTTACGGGGCATGCGTCTGCGTCAACAAGGATTTTCATTTTTCTTCTCCTTTCTGGGGAGGGTTCAATGTGCGCCGGAAATAGAGCACATCATCCATGGGATTTTCGTAATAGGCAGGGATTTCTACAAAATCATTTCTGCGGTACAGACGGATGGCGCTTTCCATAGGCAAAAGGGTGTCCAGAACCATTTCTTCATACCCGTCTGCCGCTGCCAGATTTACGATTTCTGTCAGCAAAGCCTGTCCTACGCCTTCTTTACGATAGGCGGGTACTACGTACAGCCGCTTCATTTCACAGCGGGAAGAAGTGTGACGACAGTAAGCTACACAGCCCACAATGTCACCATCATCCGCAACAGCCGCCAGAAGCCTGCCTGTGGGAAATCCGTATTTTTTCTGGAGGTCAGCCAGTTCCGTGTTGAGATTTTGAAAAGATAAATCCCGTCCCAGACTGTCAGTATATGCTTGAATCAAACCTTTGACTTTTGTCAAATATGTAAAGCCATCTTGAATTTTCATGGGGACAACTCCTTTGAAAATGATTTTTTTCTATTATATGACAGGGGCGGTTTTTTCACAAGGGATGGAATGGGACTTTACGAATGGAGAGAAGAAAAGTATAATGAGTACGTCAAAAGATTTTTGGCAGGAAGGAATATGAATATGAAGAAAGAACAGCTGACTTGTCGTGGATGCGGAAATGGATGTTTTCTGGAAGCAGTCCATGATGGGGATACATTGATAGAATTGGCGGGAAATTGTTGTGACGGTGGAAGACGCTATGTGGAAGAACAGCTTCTGAAAAGTTATTTGCAGACGGTTTTGTCTACAGTTGATGGTAGAGAAGTGCGGGTCATTTCCAAAGAAAAAGTGTCTCAGCCCATCCGTCTGCGTTGTCTGAAGGCGCTGGAAGGCATTGTGCTGGAAACGCCTGTTATCAAAGGTGAGATGCTGCTTTGCGATGCAGCGGATACTGGCGTGGATATGATAGCGGCGGAAAATTTGTTTTAAGAGGTGAGAAACGTGATACGGTTTTATGGAGAAAAACCATATAGAGCGGCGGTGATCCATGGCGGTCCCGGAGATATTGGGGGTATGCGTCCTGTTGCGGAGCGGCTGGGAAAAATCTGCGGCGTCATGGAACCCATACAGTCACAGTATACGACCATTGCATTGGTTATGGAGCTGCGCCGGCAGTTGGGACTTCATATTAAGGAGCCCATCACGCTCATTGGGCATTCTTGGGGAGCGTGGCTGTCTTTATTGGTGGCATCCTGCTATCCTTTTCTGGTGGAACGGGTGGTGCTGGTTGGCTGTCCGCCCTTGGAGGAAAATTATGGAGGCCATATTCATGAACGGCGGATGAAACGCCTTTCTAAGGAAGAACAAGAACGCTTTATTTGGTATATGAATCATATGGCTGTAATTTCTGAAGATGGATGGGAAGACTTGCGGCAGTTGATGATCAAAGCGGACCATTATGCTCAGAAACCCAATGCGGCTTCTTATGCCCACATGGACGGGAAAATGTATGAGCGGGTATGGCCAGAAGCCATAGAAATGCGGCGAAGCGGCAATCTGATGCGGTACATCCAGTCTGTTGCCTGCCCAATATATATCGTTCATGGGGACTATGATCCCCATCCTTTAGAGGGCATCATCAATCCGCTGGACAGTCTGTGCATTCCTTATCGTATGCAGATATTGCAAAAATGCGGACATGCACCTTTTGATGAAAAATATGCCGAAGAACGGTTTTATCAAATTCTGGAACAGATTTTGCGCAGTTAAAGAAAAAACGGAAATCTCCTTTGCGATAAAAGAAGATTTCCGTTATTTTTATAGAAAAATTAGAAGCCCATGTCTTCGCCTACCAGAATCACTTTGATTCTCTTAGCGGGGCGGCAAAGACGAGTGATGAGGATTTCGTTGCAGATACATTCTTCGGAAGTGCAGTTGTGGCATCTGCCTGTACTTGCGCAGGGTGTTTTGCCCATAAAACGCATGCTGTTTACAGGTGCGGCATAACCGCGTACACGTTTGACCGCAGCATCCACGTCTTTGGCAACTTTGTTCATGCCGCAGATAACGATGACGTTTTTGGGACCAAAGCAGATGGCAGCAACACGGTTGCCTGTTCCGTCGATGTTGACCATGATGCCGTCTTCAGAAATGGCGTTTGTGCTGGTCAGATAGTAGTCCACCAACAGACCTTTGCGGTGCAGTTCAGCCACTTCTGCGGGGTTTTTGCCTAAATCGCGGTCGATGACTTCATAATCGCCTTCGTGAAGGGCTTTTGTCAGACCCATTTCACGAATGGTTGTGGAACCGCCCCAGGATACGGAACTTTTTTCGGGAATCAGAGAAACCGCTTTTTCCAGCGCTTCTGCGGCTGTGGGACAGTAATATGCTTCAAAGTGACGTTTTTCCAGATTTTCAACCAGTGTTTTGCCTAATAATTCATTGCGTATTTCCTTGGGTGTAGCCATGGAACAAGACTCCTTTCCAGATGTAAATTCTTTTGTAAACAACTTTATTTTAGCACAAAGAGGAAAACAGGCATAGCTTTTTTTATTTTTTTACAAAAGCTCGTCTGTTTTTCTTGCAAAAGCGGAAGGTGCTGGTTTATCATAGAGATACTGAGGTTTTGAAGTAAGGAGAAGAAATATGGCAAAATATATCGAAAGCGCGCAGAATCGGCTGGTAAAACGGCTTCATGGCTTGAAACTGCGTAAAAATAGAGAAAAAGAACAGGTTTTTGTGGCAGAAGGCATCCGTTTTGTGGAAGAGATTCCAAAAGACTGGCCTATGGAATGCTACGTGGTGTCTGCCTCTTATGAGGCGGAACATGACATCACGGAAATGGAGAAACAGGCGGAAGTATATATTCTGACAGATCACTTGTTTGCAGATGTGGCAGAAACGGAAAATCCCCAGGGAATCATGGCCATTTGCGGCAGAAAGGAATATGACCTTGCGGAGATGTTGGAAAAGAAAAATGCCTTTTTTCTCATGGCAGAAGAAATGAATGACCCCGGCAACCTGGGAACAGTCATCCGTACGGCAGACGCCTGCGCGGTAGATGCAATTTTCCTTTCCAAAGGCAGTGTGGATTTGTATAATCCAAAAACACTGCGGGCGACTATGGGGTCTGTATTCCATATTCCGGTGTTCCAGAATGTTTCGCTGGATGAAATGGCAACAAAATTGCGGGAAAAGGGCATTCCTCTTTATGCTGCACATTTGCAGGGCAGACAGTATCCCTATGGTTTGAATCTGCGCCGTGCTTGTGCCTTCCTCATTGGCAATGAAGCCAGAGGATTGTCAGAAGAAGCGGCAGCCCTTTGTGACAGTTATGTGAAAATCCCCATGCCGGGACAGGCGGAATCATTGAATGCGTCTGTGGCGGCGGCAGTCCTCCTTTATGAAGTGGTGCGCCAGCGGCTCATTCCCAGACAGAATTAAAGCGAACAGGGAAGTACAAAATCTCATCCGTCGGATTTTGTGCCTCCCTGTTTTTGTTTTATAATATGCGGTTGTTGATTTTTAATTTTCCGCCTTCATAGGCTTTTTCCTCGCTGCCCGCGAATGTGGAGCGTTTTACAGTTTCTTTTCCGTATTTCATGCGGATTTGATCCATGGCGGCATCTGCTTTTTTCTGTTTGCTCCAATCTGGTTCCAACAGAGAAAGCTGCACACAGCCTTCGTCACAAAGCTTGCCTGCACGAATACCTAAAAGCCGCAGGGGTTCCCCTTTCCAAGCTTGGTCAAAAACGTCTATGGCAGTTTCATAGACGGCGTTGGTACAGTCGATGGCATTGAGCAGCTGTTTTTGATGAGAATAGACTTGAAAATCAGATGTTTTCATTGTGACAGCGATTTCCTGGGCACACAGTTTACTGCCTCGCAGCCGAAGGGCAACGGTTTCGGAAAGCGCCAGAAGGATTCTGTGAGCGGTTTCTCGATCAGTCACGTCATAGGCGACGGTGGTGCTGTTGCCGATGCTTTTCATTTCGTGTACTTCGGTTGCCGCTGCTACTGGGCTGTCGTCTATACCGTTGGCAAAAGCGTGAAGGGTCATGCCAAAACTCTTAAATTCCCGCACCAGCAGGTCTGTGGGATATTTTGCCAGATCACCAATGGTGCGGATGCCCATTTTCCGCAGTTTCGGCGCTGTACGTCTGCCTACCATGAAAAGTTCGGAAACGGGAAGATGCCATAACTTTTGTTCCAGTTCATCTGGAAAGAGGGTGATGATTTTATTGGGTTTTTCCAGTTCACCTGCCATTTTTGCCAGCAGTTTATTGCAGCTGACACCGATGTTCACTGTGAAGCCAAGTTCTGTAAAGATGCGCTTCTGGATGGTTTTGGCAGCTTCCAGCGGCGGTCCAAAGAGGGCTTCCATGCCTGTGTATTCCAGAAACCCTTCATCAATGCTGAACTGCTCGATGCGGTCAGAATATTCTCCCAAAAGTTGAAACATTTTTTCCGAAGAACGGGAATATAATGGAAAATCAGGAGGGATACAGACAAGCTCCGGACATTTTTGCAGAGCCATACCGGTAGGTTCTCCAGTCTGGATACCATATTTTTTGGCAGGGGTGCTTTTGGCAAGGATGATGCCCCGTCGGCTTTGTCCGTCACCTGCCACGGCAGAAGGGATTTCCCGCAGATCGACGGTTTCGCCGTCTTTGAGTCTCTGAATGGCAGACCAGCTCAAAAAAGCGCTGTTCACATCAATATGAAATATGATCCTGCTCATGGGAAACACCTCCTTTGGTTTTTGTTTTATTATAACATAGAAAGAAAAGAGAGGGGAAACTTAAAAAAACTTTCATTGTTTTAGAGAACACTTCCATTTATAATAGTAATATGAGCATTGGAAAATCACAAGAGAAAGAATAGGTGATGACATTGAAAAACAATGGCAAAAAACTGCTGCTGGCAGGTTTGGCGGCAGGTGCGTTTTTATATTGGCAGGACAATGCGCTGACAGTGACACAGATGACTTGTACCACAAAGGTGCCAAAAGCGTTTCACGGCTATAAGATTTTGCATATTTCCGATTTGCAGAACAAAATGTTCGGCAGAAACCAGGAACGGCTGATTTATAAAGCGGAGTGCACAGCACCTGATTTGATCGTCATTACAGGGGACCTCATTGACCGGAACAGAACAGATCTGGATGCGGCAATGGACTTGATCCGTGGCATTGTGAAACTGGCACCAGTTTATTATGTTTCTGGCAATCACGAGCACCAGTCCGGGTATTATGAGGAACTGGTGGAATTGCTGACAGCGGAAGGTGTAAAAGTGCTGGATAATGGAAAAAGTGTTCTGGAGCGGGACGGCGATACCATCACGCTGCTGGGATTGGCAGATAAGAAGGTAAATCCTCATTATGATAAGATTTTGGATGTGATGTGTAAAGGGCACGAGGATGATTTTAAACTGCTTTTGTGCCATCGTCCGGAACTTTTCGCGGATTATGTGGAAAGAGAGATTCCGCTGGTATGCTGTGGTCATGCCCATGGCGGACAGATTCGTCTGCCGTTCATCGGTGGTTTGTTCGCGCCCAATCAAGGTTTTTTCCCTAAGTACACAGAGGGTATGCATCGAGCTGGAATGACTTCCATGGCAGTGAGCCGTGGCTTGGGCAACAGTACATTCCCGTTCCGTATCTTCAACCGCCCAGAACTGGTTGTCATTACCCTGTATCATAAAGGGGAAACAGACTATACAGAAACCACAATGGTATGATATACTGTTAAATGATCCTATCAATTTATAAAGAAAGAAGGAAAACTACATGGCAAAAAATCCTGTTGTAACATTTCAGATGAAAGACGGCGGTGTGATCAAAGCGGAACTGTATCCCGAAATCGCCCCCAACACAGTCAATAACTTTATCTCTCTGGTAAATCATAATTTTTATGATGGTCTGATTTTCCATCGTGTCATTAGAGGCTTCATGATCCAGGGTGGCTGCCCCGACGGCACTGGCATGGGTGGTCCCGGCTACACCATTCGCGGTGAATTCGCTTATAACGGCGTAAAAAATGACTTGAAACATACCGCAGGCGTATTGTCTATGGCACGCGCAATGCACCCTAACAGTGCAGGCTCTCAGTTCTTCATCATGCATGAAAACGCGCCTCATTTGGATGGTCAGTATGCGGCGTTCGGTAAAGTCATCGAAGGCATGGATGTGGTAAACCGCATTGCGGAAACAAAAACAAGCCGCGGTGATAGACCTCTGGAAGATCAGGTAATGGAAAAAGTAACTGTAGATACATTTGGTGAAACATATCCCGAACCTGAAAAAATGTAATATAAAAAATCATAAGAAGCCGGAACATGTTTGTGTGAACTGTTCCGGCTTTTTATAAAAAGAAGAAAGGTAAGTGCAAAAAAGCAAAGGGAAAGCCTTGTATTTTCAGGGCTGTGTGTTTTTGCGCACAAAAATATGAAAAAATAGAAAAAACACTTGCATTTTTGTTTTTTCTATGATATTATTATCAAGCAGTTTCGATTCGCGGCTGTGGCGGAACTGGCAGACGCACCAGACTCAAAATCTGGCGGTAGTGATATCGTGTGGGTTCGAGTCCCACCAGCCGCACTGAAGAAACCTTGAGAAATCAAGGTTTCTTTTTTTTCGTGTTGCATTTTGTGTTGCATCACTGAAAATGTTCGGAAAAATAATAATTGCGGAATCTTCTACCGCCGTTGTTGGTCTTGATACCGTCAACGCCATCCAAGAAGATTCCGCTGTAAAAATTATAGCAGACAATTCGGCACAAGCGGCAGAAGCGACCTGTGTTCGGAGTTGAACTGCCTTCTGGTTAGAATATAACATGAGTTACATAGAAAGGCAATCTTGTAGAAAATAGTTTTTTGATCTGATATAAAATTGATTTTTAAGTTTTTGGGGATGGTTGTGAGTTCTGCTACTGAAGCAGAAATTTACAGCCCTTTTTATAAAAATACGCACGCCAAAGCGTGCGCATCATTTTTGATTTTCCGTTTTTTTCATGATCCAGCATTTTCTCGTACATTCATCGCAATTTTTTCGGCACAGGGCGCTGCCATCGCTGCGGACGGCACCAGCGTGTTTATAAGCCACATAACCCAGTGTCACACAAAGGATGATAAACAGAAATTGTCCCATATCATTCCTCCTTTAATATGAGCGGTTTTCAGTGGGTATTTTTATTATCATACCAGAAATTGCAAAAATACGCAAAGTATTATGCAAAAAGCATCTGGCAAAAGTCAATAAAAACTGCTATAATAAGACGAATCAAGCCGAAAGGCTTTTCTTTTGGATAGCGTTATTTTTTGAAAAGAATAACGAGGTGATTTATGAAAGAGAATTTGCGTTATGATATGAAAGTGCGCATCATGGGGAAAGAGAAAGCTTTTGGTCCAGGTATCGCACAGCTTTTAAAGGGCATAGAGGAAATGGGTTCTATGCAGAAAGCCGCGGAGAAAATGGGACTTTCTTACAGTAAAGCATGGAAAATGATGAAAACAGCGGAACAGGAACTAGGATTTGCGTTAACGGAACGCAGCAGCGGCGGCAAGGACGGTGGCGGCTCTGTTGTGACTGAAGAAGGCAGAGAGATGATGCAGCGTTATGGCAACTTCCTCTCTGCTTTACAGACAGAGGCAGACCGTTTGTTCTCTATTTATTTTCAGAGGGAAGGTGAGAAATGATGCCAGAAGAGATTGTATTTTGCAAAGGCGGCGGATGCACAGCAAAATTGGGAGCAGGCGTATTGGAACGGGTCCTTTCTCGTCTGCCAAAACCAGAGAAAAAAGACGAAAACCTGCTCATTGGTTTTGAAAGCTCCGATGATGCGGCGGTTTATCGGATTTCAGAAGATACCGCCATTGTGCAGACATTGGATTTTTTTCCGCCAATGGTAGAAGACCCTTACATTTTTGGACAGATTGCCGCAGCCAATGCTCTTAGTGACATTTATGCCATGGGCGGCGATGTGCGAACAGCTTTGAATATCGTTTGTTTCCCGGAAAAAATGGATTTGAATATTCTGGGGAAAATCATGCAGGGGGGCAGTGAAAAAGTCATTGAAGCAGGAGGAACTCTTGCAGGCGGTCATTCCATTGCCGACGCAGATGTGAAATATGGGCTGTCTGTCATGGGAACCATCCATCCAGAACGCATCTTTCCCAATGACGGCGCACAGGAAGGTGATGTACTTTTATTGACAAAACCCTTGGGCGTTGGCATTGTCTGCACGGCAAATCGTATGGGAGAAGCCTCTCAGGAAGCCATGGACATGGCTGTCCGTTCCATGACGACTTTGAACAAATATGCTTCGGAAATCATCAGAAAATATGATGTTCACGGCTGTACGGACATTACGGGTTTTGGTTTTCTGGGGCATTTGAAGGAAATGCTGGCAAAAGGGCTTAGTGCGGAGATTGATTCTATCCTTATTCCTCACATTCCAGAAAGTCTGGCTTATGCCGACGGATTTTTCCTCACAGCGGCAGCCCAGAGAAACCGGAATTACGTAGGTGATTTGGTGGAATTTTGCGGTGTGCCTTTTGCGGTGGAAGAACTGTTTTTTGACCCCCAGACCTCCGGTGGCTTGCTGGTAAGTATGCCCAAAGAAGACGCGGAACAGGCTTTAGGGGAAATTGCGGATTTAGGTTTGCCCTGCGGCATCGTTGGAAAAGTCGTGAAAAAAGAAACACAGAAGATCGTGGTATTATAGGAGGAAACGCAAATGGAAAGAGTAGACGCACGAGGAAAAACTTGTCCTTTGCCCGTCATTGAAACAAAAAAAGTACTGGAAAGTATGACAGAAGGCACTGTGGAAGTGCTGGTAGATAACGCCATTGCGGTGCAGAATCTCTGCAAAATGGCAGAACAGAAAAAAATGAAAGCAGTCAGCGAAAAACAGAGTGAGGGATGCTATGTGGTGACCATCACTGTGGAAGCGGGCAGTCAGACACAGTCAGATGCGGCTCCAGTGGTTTGTATGCCCGATGGCAGAAGTGCAGGAACCGTAGTTGCGCTGACAGCGGAAACCATGGGTACAGGCGACGATGTGCTGGGAAAAATTCTGATGAAAGGCTTTGTGTACGCCCTGACAGAACAGGATCAGCTGCCGGAAACGATCGTTTTGTATAACGGCGGCGCGAAATTGTCTGTGGAAGGTGCGGAAACACTGGCTGACTTGAAGCTCATGGAAGCCCAGGGTGTGGAAATCCTCACTTGTGGCACTTGTCTGAACCACTATGGTCTGTCTGAAAAACTAGCGGTTGGTTCCGTGACCAATATGTATCGCATTGCCGAAGTACTTTCCAAAGCAGGTAAGGTGATTCGTCCATGAAAAAACCATTTCCCATTGTTGTCCGCGGCAGCGGCGACTTGGCAACAGGTACCATCCATAAATTGTATCAGGCAGGCTTTCCCGTTATCGTGTTGGAAACAGCCAATCCTTCTGCCATCCGGCGGTATGTGGCTTTTTCGGAAGCTGTATATGAAGGCGAATGGACAGTGGAGGGGGTGACTGCCGTTTGGGCGGCGGATTTTGCGGAAGCCCAAGAAATTTTGGAGGACGGAAAAATCCCTGTGCTCATTGACCCAGATTGCAAGATTTTAGAGGAAATCCAGCCTCAAGTGCTCATTGATGCCATTCTGGCAAAAAAGAATCTGGGAACGACCATGGATATGGCAGAAACGGTCATTGCACTGGGTCCCGGTTTTACGGCAGGGGTGGATGCCCATCTGGTCATTGAAACCCAGAGAGGGCATAATCTGGGGCGTGTGCTGACAGAAGGCGCAGCGGCACCCAATACAGGCATTCCTGGTGTCATTGCCGGTTATGGCAAAGAACGTGTCATCCATGCACCGGCGGCAGGGATTTTGCAGAACAAAAGCAAAATCGGTGATCTGGTGGAAAAAGGACAGACCATTGCCATGATTGGCGACGTGCCTGTTACTGCCACATTGACAGGGGTTCTTCGCGGGCTTATCCGAGATGGTTATCCTGTGACAGAAGGCTTCAAAATCGCCGATATCGACCCCAGAGAAAGTGAACAGAAAAATTGTTATACCATTTCCGATAAAGCACGATGCATTGCTGGCGGCGTGCTGGAAGGAATTTTGATGCGAAATAGAGGGAGTTTTATATGGAAAAAGTAAGAGTAGAAGATGCCGTTGGCATGGTGCTGTGCCACGACATTACAGAAATCGTACCCGGTAAATTCAAGGGCAGAGCCTTTGCCAAAGGTCATGTCATTCAGGAAGAAGATATTGAAAAACTGCTGGATCTGGGCAAACGCCACATTTATGTCTGGGATCTGTCCAAAGGCTATGTCCATGAAAATGACGCGGCTTTGCGGATGGTACAGGCGGCAGCAGGGGAAAACATCGTTTTCAGCGAGGTAAAAGAAGGGAAAATTGAACTGCGTGCAGCTTGTGACGGGGTGCTGAAAATCAATCTGGATACCTTGTACGCTGTGAACAGTGATGATGAAATCTGTTTTGCCACCATCCATGGCAACAAACAGGTGACAAAAGGCAAACTCCTTGCCGCTACCAGAGTCATTCCATTAGCGGTAAAAGAAGAAGTACTGGAACGCTTTGAAAAAGCATGTAAGGAAAGCAATACACCTTTGGTGGAAGTAAAACCTTTCCGTCCTGCAAAAATTGGCGTAGTCACCACTGGCTCCGAAATCGTTTCCGGCAGAATTGCCGACCAGTTTGGACCTGTTCTGGAGAAAAAAGCGGCAGAAGTGGGGGCAACCATCATGGGACAGGTGTTCCCCGGGGATGAGCCCGAAGCCATCACACAGGCGATTTTGGATTTTCTGGCACAGGGAGCGGATATGGTGCAGGTGACAGGCGGTATGTCTGTAGACCCGGACGATATGACACCTTCTGCCATTCGTGCCTGCACTGATGAAGTGGTTACTTATGGTACACCTGTTTTGCCGGGGGCTATGTTCATGCTGGCATATGTGCAGGGGAAACCTGTGGTAGGTCTGCCCGGATGCGTTATGTACGCAAAACGGACGGTATTTGATTTAGCGGTTCCTCGTCTGCTGACAGGAGAAAAACTCACCAGACGGGATTTTGTACTCATGGCACATGGCGGACAATGCCAGAACTGCCCTGTCTGCACCTATCCCGACTGCGGTTTCGGACAGTAAAGGAGGGGAGAAGCTTTATGGGAGAGTTGACACATTTTGATAAAGAAGGCAACGCGGTCATGGTGGATGTGAGCCAGAAAGCGGAAACAGAACGGACAGCCACAGCAAAAGGAATCATCCGTGTGAGCCGGGAAGTTTTTGAGAAGATTCAGGCAGGCACCATGGTAAAGGGCGATGTGCTGGGCATTGCCAGAACGGCAGGCATCATGGCGGCAAAACGCACATGGGAATTGATTCCTCTGTGTCATTTGCTGGCGCTGACAAAATGTTGTGTAGATTTTGAACTGTTTCCAGAAAGTTGTGAAATCGAAGCGGTATGCACGGTGAAAACCGTTGGGAAAACAGGGGTGGAAATGGAAGCCCTCACAGGGGTGCAGATCACTCTTTTGACCATTTACGATATGTGCAAGGCTTTAGACCGTTCTATGGTTATGACAGACATTCGCCTGTGCGAAAAAAGCGGCGGAAAGAGTGGGGAGTATCGGCATGATTGATGGATTTGGAAGAACCATTGACTATCTTCGGATTTCCGTCACTGACCGCTGTAACCTGCGGTGTGTCTACTGTATGAAGGAGGAACAGCAGGAATTTCTGTCCAGCAGTGAACTGCTGACACTGGAAGAATGGGTCAAACTTTGCAAAGGTGCCGCTTTGGCAGGCATTCGGAAAATTCGTATCACCGGCGGCGAACCCCTTATGCGGCAGGATATCGTAGAATTGGTGGACGCTATTTCCAATATCCCAGATATCGAAAAAGTGGTTATGACAAGCAATGCCGTTCATCTGGCGCCTCTTGCGGAAAAACTGAAAAAAGCAGGGCTTTCCAGCGTCAATGTGAGCATTGATAGTCTGGATGCGGAACAGTATTGCAGGCTTACTCGGCGGGATGTACTGTCTGATGCTTTGGCTGGTCTGGCGGCTTGTGGCAAAGTGGGACTGCCTGTGAAAGTAAACTGCGTGCCTGTGGCAGGGGAAAATGAAAAAGAACTGCTCCATCTGGCAGAATTGGCGAAGGAATACCCCATGGAGGTGCGTTTCATTGAAATGATGCCTATCGGGGAAGGTTCCGCTTTTCCACCAGTGAAAAATGAAACCATTCGGAAACGGCTGGAAGAAGTTTATGGTGGATTTATTCAGACGGAGAAAGACGACAGGGAAGGTCCGGCAGTTTATTATACAAACCCCCAGTTCAAAGGGCGTATTGGATTCATCAGCCCTGTGAGCCGCAGTTTCTGCCATCAGTGCAACCGTATCCGCATGACAGCGGAAGGGAAACTGAAACTCTGCCTCCATCATCCAGTGGATTGCGATTTGCGGGAATTGGTGCGCAGCGGCGCGGAGCCGGAGGAAATACAGAAGGTGTTGCAGGAACGTATCCTGCAAAAACCAAGGGACGGTCATATCACCGACGAAGTCCGTCCCATGTGGAAAATAGGAGGATAGTATGGGAAAGATTATGGCTGTGTGCATCAGCGAAAAGAGAGGCACACAGAAGAAAAATATTGAAAAAGTTCGCCTGATTGAGAATTTCGGGCTGGAAGGTGACGCCCATGGCGGCAACTGGCATAGACAGGTGAGCCTCCTTTCTTATGAGAAAGTGCGGGCGTTTGAGGGAAAAGGCATTTCCGTAGAGGATGGCGCTTTTGGTGAAAATCTGCTGGTGGAAGGCTTTGACTTCAAAACTTTGCCTGTCGGAACCAGATTCCGCTGCGGAGAAGTTTTGTTGGAAATGACCCAGATTGGCAAGGAATGTCATAGCCATTGCGAGATTTATCAGGTGGTGGGGGATTGCATCATGCCCAGAGAAGGCGTGTTTGCAAGGGTACTCCATGGCGGCGAGATTCAGATTGGAGATGAGATGGAAATTGTACCGAGTAGCGATTCTGACAGCAAGTGATAAAGGGGCGGCAGGCAAACGGGAAGACTTGAGCGGCCCTGCGGCAAAAGAAATCATGGAACAGGCGGGCTATACTGTAGTGGATATGCGGATTCTGCCAGACGAAAGACAGCTGCTTACGGAAACCATGAAAGAAATCTGCGATAAGGGGACGGCGGACTTGATTCTGACCACTGGCGGCACAGGTTTTTCTCCCAGAGATTGGATGCCGGAAGCTACATTGGATATTGCGGAACGGCAGGTGCCGGGTTTTAGTGAAGCCATGCGGGCGGCATCTTTGGCAATCACGCCAAGAGCCATGCTCAGCAGAGGGGTTTCTGTTATTCGGAAACAGACCCTTATCGTTAATCTGCCGGGCAGCCCTAAAGCGGTGCGGGAAAATCTGGAAGTGATTTTGCCGGCTCTGGGACATGGACTGGATATTTTAACGGCAAATGCAGGAGAATGTGGGCAGTAAGGAGGAAGAACATGAAAAAGAAACTGGGTTTATTGGCATTGGTTTTGACAGTGGGCATGCTGGCAGGCTGCGGCAGTGAGAAGACAGCGGAAAGTAGCGAAGGACAGGATGCAGTGACAGGGGCTATCACCGTTTCTGCAGCGGCGAGCCTGACTGATGTGCTCAACGAACTGGCACTGACATTCCAGGAAGAATATCCTGACGCAGAAGTTTCCTTTACTTTTGGCGGCAGCGGTGCTTTGCAGACACAGATTGAAGAAGGCGCTCCTGTGGATTTGTTCTTTTCTGCGGCAGAAAGCAATATGGATGCTTTGGAAGAACAGGGGCTCATTGACGTAGCTACCAGAAAAGATGTACTGCAAAATGAAATTGTCCTCATTGCTCCCCAGGGAGAAACAGCAGTGACTTCTTTTGAAACCATTCTGGATAGTGAACCCCAGATTGCCTTAGGGGAGGCAGAAAGCGTTCCCGCAGGGAAATATGCTCAGGAGATTTTTACGAGCCTCGGTATCTGGGATGATGTGAAAAGCCATGCCGTATTTGCGTCTAATGTGCGTGAAGTGCTGGCTTGGGTAGAAGCTGGAGAAGCTGACTGCGGCGTGGTATACGCCACCGACGCAAAGACAAGTGACGCTGTACAGGTTGTTTGCAATGCACCAGAAGGTGGTCCTCAGGTACTCTATCCTGCGGCTGTCATCAAAGACTGCGCAAATCCCGAAGGCGCGCAGGCATTTTTGGATTTCCTTACCAGTGAAGAGGCAGGAGAAGTGTTCGCTTCTTATGGCTTTACATTTTTGGCAGAATAAAGGAAGGAGTATTCCGTGATGGATGTTTCGCCTCTTTTGCTTTCTGTTTGGGTGGCAGCCTGCGCCACATTTTTTTCCGTGGTGCTGGGTACCCTTGCGGCTTATGGCGTTATGAAACTGCGCCGTTTGCGTCCTTTTGCCGATGCGGTGCTGACATTGCCTTTGGTGCTGCCGCCAACGGTGACAGGTTTTTTCCTGCTCATATTGTTGGGCAAAAACAGCCCTGTGGGACGGTTTTTTAATGAAATCGGATTTCCTTTTATATTTTCCCTCCGTGGTGCGGTGGCAGCGGCGTTTGTGGTGTCTTTTCCGCTGATGTATCGAGCGGTCAGGGGGGCTATGGAATCCATGGATAAACAACTGCTCTATGCGGCACGAACATTGGGCGCAAGTGAAAAGAAAATCTTTTTCCGTATCATCCTGCCCAACTGCCGCAGCGGGCTTTTGGCAGGGATGATTCTTGCCTTTGCCCGTGCCATGGGGGAATTTGGCGCCACTATCATGATTGCTGGCAATATCCCCGGCAAGACCCAGACCATGGCGCTGGCAGTATATACGGCAGTTCAGAGCGGCAATCGGCAGACGGCATATTTGTGGTCACTGGTCATTGTGATTTTGTCTGCCCTTGCCATTGTGGGCATCAATTATTTTGAGAAGAAAAAATATCAGGGAGAGGATGAGGGTTTTTGAGATTACAGGCAGAATTTACAAAAAAAGTAAAAACAGAAACCATTGAAATTTCCCTGGATTTGGAAAATGAAGTGCTGGGTATTCTGGGACGCAGTGGCTGTGGAAAAAGCGTCACTCTGCGGTGTCTGGCAGGGATTTTGCAGCCGGATAGTGGAAAAATACAGTTGGATAATAAAATCCTCTTTGACAGTGAGAAAAAAATCTCCGAGAAAGCCCAGAAACGAAAAATCGGGTATTTGTTCCAGAATTATGCCCTGTTTCCCAATATGACGGTGCGGGAGAATATCGCCTTTGCCTTTGGGAAAGAAACAGAAAAGGAATTTCTGGAGGAACTTTTGGAGCGGTTTTATCTGACGGAAGTGGCAGAACTGTATCCCTCTGTGCTTTCTGGCGGTCAACAGCAGCGAACAGCCATGGCAAGGATGCTGGCGGCAAAGCCAGATGTGATTTTGCTGGACGAGCCCTTTTCCGCATTGGATAGTTTTTTACGGCAGGAGATGGAACGGGAAGTCCAGCAGGTACTCCAGAGCTTCGGCGGGGTATCTATTCTGGTATCCCATAATAAGGAAGAAATTTTTCGTCTGACCCAGAAGTGTATGGTCATGGAACGTGGAAAAATCGCGGAAATCGGCGACACAAAAGAAATTTTTGCCCATCCAAAAACAGCGGAGGGCAGATTGTTGATACAGGGAGGGAGCTTATGATTTATCTGGACAGCGCAGCGACCAGCTTTCACAAACCGAAAGAAGTGGCAGAAGCTGTATATGACGCCATTTTGCACATGGGAAACAGCGGCAGAAGCGGTCATGAGATTTCCCTGACTTCTTCCCGTGTCATATTCGGCACTAGAAAAAAACTGGCGGCACTCTTTGGCATGGACGACCCTGCACAGGTGGTTTTTACGGCAAATTCCACCCAAAGTCTGAATATTGCCATCAGTGGGCTTTTTGGAAAAGGTGACCATGTTATCACCACAGCCATGGAGCATAACAGCGTCCTGCGCCCCTTGTACCGTAAGGAGGCAGAAGGCATGGAACTGACCATCATTCCCTGTGATGAAAAAGGGAATCTCCGTTACGACTTGCTGGAACAGGCGGTGCGACCCAACACAAAGGGCATTGTCTGCACCCATGGTTCGAATCTGACGGGGAATTTGGTGGACATTCAGCGCATCGGCGCATTTTGCAGGGAAAAGGGCATTTTGTTTGTGGTAGACGCATCCCAGACGGCAGGGGTATTTCCCATTGATCTGGAAGAAATGGGCATAGATGTTTTGTGTTTTACTGGGCATAAATCCCTTTTGGGTCCCCAGGGCACAGGAGGGATGTGTGTGCGGAAAGGACTGGAAATCCCCAGCTTTTGTGTAGGCGGAAGTGGCGTCCAGAGTTACAGCAAGACCCATCCGGCACAAATGCCTACCCATCTGGAAGCAGGAACGCTGAACGGACATGGTATTGCAGGACTTTCGGCGGCATTGGACTGGATCAATAAAACGGGACTGCCTGCCATTGGGAAAATAGAACAGCAGCGGATGCGGCAGTTTTACGAAGGCGTCAGAAAAATTCCACAGGTGACGGTCTATGGTGACTTTTCCGCGCGGGAACGGGCACCCATTGTTTCTCTCAATATCGGGGACAACCCTTCTGGAGATGTGTGTGATGAATTGGCGGTGCATTACGGTATTGCTACCCGTGGCGGCGCCCATTGTGCTCCTTTGATGCATGAACAGCTGGGGACAGTAGCGCAGGGAGCAGTGCGGTTCAGTTTCTGTTACTTTACAACGGAAGAGGAAGTGGAAAAAGCCATTTTGGCAGTGAAAGAAATTGCGGAGGCATGGACATGAGACCAAAAGAACTTTGTTTTCTGGTGGCATTTCATACCACCACAGAGGCGCTGGCATTGGAAGAAGCCGCAAGGGCGGCAGAGGTGCCCGGCAGGCTTATTCCCATCCCCACCCAGATCACAGCGGGATGCGGTCTGGCGTGGCGGATGCCCATAGGCGAGAAAGAAAAAATGAAAAGCCTATTGACAAAATGCGACCTGAAATACGAAAATATATATGAAATGATGATTTGAAAGGGGGCGGAAAGATGTTGCTGATAGAAGCATTGCAGATTCCGCCTTCTGTGCGTTGTATCTGTGCCGTGGGGGCAGGAGGCAAGACAAGTCTGCTGTATACTTTGGCAGAAGAATACCGTCAAAAGGGAAAGCGTGTGCTGCTGACCACTACTACGAAAATGTATCTGCCGGAGCAGAATGGCATACTGGATGGAACGGCAGAGGAAATCAAGGAAAAACTGGAAAAGGATGGTTTTGCGGTGGCAGGCAGCATTTTTTCAAAAGAAAAAATGGGACCTTTGCCCCAGACTGTTTTTGATGCGGTTTTTTCCTTTGCTGATATGGTTCTGGTGGAGGCGGACGGTTCCAGAAGGATGCCCCTGAAAATGCCAAGACAGGGAGAACCTGTTTTACCGGAAATGTGTGACTTTCTGGTGACTGTGGCAGGACTTTCCGCTCTGGGACAGCCTTGGGAAAAGGTCTGTCATCGTTTTGCGCTGGTTTCTTCCATGTTTTCTGGAAAAACAGTGGCGGAAGGGGATATTTTTCATCTTTTGCAGGCAGGCTATGGTGCTCTTTGGGATGAGATACAGGGATGTGTATTTTTGAATCAGGCAGATGTTGTTGGCTGGGACAGGGCAGAAAGAATCGCTGCGGATTTCTCTGTACCTTGTGCGTGGGGAAGTTTACAGCAGAAGAAATACTGCAGAAAAGAGGAAGATTCTCATGAGAGAGGCATATAAGCATTTACAAAAATATTTACAGGAAATGGATTGGGTAGGCAGTGGTCTTGTGTATGAAGGTCCTTTGCAGGGCTTTCAGTTTTTGTGGCAGGAGGAAGGTGTCCTTTGGGCGCCGGAAGGAGAGATGGAAACAGCAAAAAAAATGCTGCTGACCATTGGCGAAATGAAAAGTCGCACCACTTGTGAAATTGGCGAGAATCATGTGTTTGTGGAGCATTTTGGCATGAGTCCAAGATTGGTGATCCTTGGCGGCGGTCACATTTCCCTTTCCTTAGTGAATTTGGGAAAACTGTTGGGCTTTCATGTGACCGTTGTGGATGATCGGGGAGAGTTTGCAAACCTTCAGCGGTTCCCAGAAGCAGACTGCGTGCTTTGCGGCGATTTTGGGCAGGTTTTTGAGGAAATTCCCGATGTGCCGGCTAATTATTATGTGGTGGTCACCAGAGGCCATCAGGCGGATGAACAATGCGTCCGTCAGATTTTGCGGAGAAAATACGCCTATGTGGGTATGATTGGCAGTAAGAATAAAGTCGCCAAAACAAAAGAAGCCCTTTATAAATCGGGCTTTCGACCTGCGGAAGTGGAAGCCATCCACGCACCCATCGGGCTGAAGATCGGCGCGGTGACACCGGAAGAAATCGCTGTCTGCATTGCGGCGGAAATCATTCAGGAGAAAAATAAAGTACCTGTAGAAACCATTGAAGATGCAGTGCTGGATGCTTTGTGCGAAGATGCAGGTTCGACCATGGCACTGATCGTTGCCAAAAGCGGTTCTGCTCCCAGAGAAGCAGGGGCAAGAATGGTAGTAAAAGATAATGAGATTCTGGCTGGCACCATTGGCGGCGGCGCTGTGGAACATGCGGCTATGATTTATGGCTCTCAGATGCCGAAACATCATATCCAAAAGGATGTACAGGAATTTGTGCTCAGACAGGAAGAGGGCGCTAAGCTGGGCATGGTTTGCGGCGGCAGTAATTTGGTATACTTTGAAAGAGAATAAGAGGGGTTGTCTTTTCAGAGAAAAATCGAGTGGAAAATTACTGTTTTTGCGCTTTGTTTCTTTTAAAAATCTTAAAAATTTTACAATAGCAGGAAGAGATGCTTTTTGCATGACAAAAAGCATCTCATTTTCTTTTAATGAATGTCGGGAAATGGCGGAAAATAAAGGTTTTTTATGGAGAAATAGGAAAGATTATGAAAAGTTGTCTGCAAAAAATATTGACAAGATTATTAAACTTTCGTATACTGATTGTAACAGATTTGTAATAAATTCGGGAAAAAGACAAAATGGAGGAAGCTTTTATGAATTTATCCAAAGCAATCCGCCAGGTTTGTGTAACAGCAGCCTGCGTGATGCTCGGTACTGCAACTGCGTTTGCGGCTGATATGGGACAGGCAACTGGCAGTAATGTTAATGTTCGTGAGGCAGCGGGAACAAATGCGGCTGTATTGGGTCAGATCAGCAGTGGATCAGAATATCAGGTGACTGGCAAAAGCGGCAGCTGGTATCAGATCTCTTATAATGGACAAAATGGTTTTGTATCCAGTGATTATTTCCAGTTGACAGAAACAGATGGTACTGTCACAGGTTCTGGTGTGAATATCCGCGCGGAAGCAACCACAGACTCCAATGTGCTGGGCAGTGTAAATGCCGGTGATACTTTGACTGCTGTGGGACGTGTGGATGGCTGGTATCAGGTGAAATATAACGGTCAGAAAGCTTACATCAGCAAAGATTATCTTTCAGGGGATTATCTTTCTTCTTTGAAAGTGATCGGTAATACAGATCCGCAGATCACACCTGCGGCTGCGGAAGTGAAATATGCTGTCGTAACGGCGGAAAGTGGTTTGAAACTGCGCAAGGAAGCATCTACCAATTCTATTGTACTGACGGTTCTGCCTTATGGTACAGTGGTAGACGTAGATCGTCAGGGTACAGAATGGGTGCGTGTCATCACAGAAGATGGTCAGAAAGGTTATGTCAGCGCGGACTATGTGTCTGTTCGCAGCGGTGAGGAACCTTCTCGCGGCTCTTCTTCCGCATCTTCCGCAAAGGGTGAAGAAATTGTTGCTTATGCGGAACAGTTTATTGGAACCCCTTATGTTTGGGGCGGTACAAACCTGAATACAGGCGTAGATTGTTCCGGTTTTGTATACGCGGTTTTCCGTGATTTTGGTATTTCTCTGAACAGAAGTTCCGCTTCCATGGCCAGCAATGGTGTACCTGTTTCCAAGTCTGATCTGCAGGCTGGGGACTTGGTATTCTTTAATGCAGGCGGCGACAGCGCCATCAGCCATGTTGGCATTTATATGGGCGATGGAAACTATATCCATTCCACAGACGGTGCTGCTTATGGTGTTACTGTGACAAGTTTGAACAGCGGCTACAGCGCAAATACATATGTGACAGCAAGACGCGTGATTCGTTGAGAATGATGTAAAAATAAGGAAGCTGGAATCCTTTGTATTGTAAGGATTTTGGCTTCCTTTGTTTTCCTGTGAAAATGCTCTGAGATACCTTGAGTTTTGATTTTGGAACATATCTGCATGAAAAAATCCCCAGTTCTTTTGCAAAAGAACCGGGGATTTGTGTTTTATGGTTTCTTATTTGCCAATGGAACGCTTGTAGGCTTCTACGTCTTCGTCAGTCAAAGGCTGTACTTCAGACAGATCCATCCAGCGTACCCAGATTCTGCCCTGCAGACGCTGGATATCCAGTGGAGCGTCAAACTGGTCTTTGTCAATGCCGATGACAGTGTCGTTATCTCCGTTGAACATGACTTCAAAGGGTTTATACTGACCGTCTTCAAATACCAGCATCTGTGTGCTGTAGAAATTCAGGTAACCAGCTTCGCTGAGCAAATGTTTTTCCAGACTTTCCAGATCAGGGAAGGTTACCACAACCCATTCACCGGTAGTGTCGGAGAAATCATACAGCTGCAGACCGTGGAAATCCAGTTCTTCATCGCCGGTAGCGCCTTTGTTGTCATCTGCCAGACCTTTCATGGCAACAGGCGCGCCGTTTTTGCCGTCACGCAGAATCTGTGTGCCAGGCAGGAAACATTTTACAAATTCCTGTATTTCCTGATCTCTGAATTTATCTCTTACAGCCCAGAAATCACCATTATCAAAAGAAAGACCGCCAACTTCTTCCAAAAAATCTCTAAGAGTACGAATCATATGCCTTACCTCCGTTAAAAATTTGACATCTTCTCTATACATTTAATAGCATTTTTATCGTTCTGTCAATAGGCAAATCTGCTGTTTCCCATTGAAAATATTCCTCTGGAACATCCCCGCCAAAGACGGTGTCCACAAGCATGATTTTCCGTGTCATGGGAATGCTTTCTTCATGGAGCGGATTCACAATACGGATTTCCAGAGAGATATTGATCCAGATTTGAAAATGCATCTGATTGATGCCTTTGCTTTCCATTTTTGTTTCATAATCCACTTGGGCGGCACCCTTAGGCTGCATGGAAAAGGGGATGTCAGGTCCCCAGTTCGCAAATAGTTCCACGCCGCTGATGCTGCCCAGAGGAACTTTGATTTTTTCGTTGTTCAGAACTTCCAGTTCTTCTGTGATCTCGCGGCTCAGCGTGGTACAGAAGCGGTTGATGGCGATGGTGTCAGCGGAAATCCCATCAGGATTGCTTTTGTTGGAAAAATAAAAGTCTTCCGCTTCCATAGAAAGTTCTGTCAGGGTTCGTTCCAGCGCGGTGTCGATGACCCGGTTTGCCGCAGTTTTTGACTCCAGCTTGGACATTTCGGTGGCGATTTCCGTCAAACGAATGTCAAAAAAACGCAGTCCAAGTCCAAAGGCTGCACCAATGGTCATGATCAATAGTACCGTTGCCCAGGAAAAGGAATGCCTTTTTCTCCTTTTGGCACCCATGCACTCACCCCCATGATTCTATTGTATGTCATAGGGGTGAATTTAGTCTGAAAACAATGAAAAAATGGGATTTTCACTCCAAAATCATGCGTTTTTAATATAATTTTAGGAATTGCGTTCGAATTTATATATATTTTTACTTTATCTCTGATGGGAAATCTGTTATAATCAACGGATAAAGGAGGGTTTAAGATGAGTGATTCTCAACGAAGGAGACGCCCACATAGTCGACCTGAGTCTGACCATGGCAGCAGTGGTGGCAGGCGCAGAAGCACCCAACCGCATCCCAATGCCAGACGCGGCAGGAAGCGGAAAAAACGGGGCACAGGGAAAAAGATTTCCAAAATACTGATTGTGTTGGTGGTCTTAGTTGGTTTTGCAGTTGTGGGCGCTGGTCTTGGCACTGTATTTGGCATATTGCAAAGTACCGATATGCTCAATACGTCAGATGTTATGCCGCAGTCCTACACGTCCATTGTTTATGATGATTCTGGAAAAGAAGTGGACAAACTGCATGGCAACGAAAACAGGGAATATGTGAATCTGGAAGAAATCCCATTACACATGCAGCATGCTGTGGTTGCCATTGAAGACGAACGATTCTATGAACATGGCGGCATTGATATGCGTGGTATTTTCCGTGCCATGGTTCAGAATATCAAAGACAGAGAGTTTTCACAGGGTGCCAGCACCATCACCCAGCAGTTGATCAAAAATGAAGTGCTTACGCGTGAAAAGAGCATCGTCAGAAAGGTTAAAGAGCAATTTTTGGCGCTGAATCTGGAAGACACGCTGGAAAAACAGTTGGGTTCCAAAGAAGCGGCAAAGAATTATATTTTGGAATTATATTTGAATACCATTGCTTTGAGCCACGGCTTAAATGGCGTTGAAGCCGCTTCACAGTATTATTTCGGAAAACATGTCAGCGACTTGACGTTGGCGGAAAGCGCATGTATTGCTTCTATTACAAACAATCCAAGCCTGTATGCGCCGGATTCTCAGCCTGAGAACAATAAGAAAAGACAAACGCTGGTTCTGGATAAAATGCTGGAACTGGGATATATCACTCAGGAAGAGCATGATGAGGCTATGGCGGAAGATGTGTACGCAAATCTGGTATGCACCAATCAGGAAGAATCCACAGGTGTTGCAAACCATAACTACTTTGTGGAAGCGATGATTGACCAGCTGGCGGAAGACCTTCAGGAAGAACTGGGGTATACTTCTGCACAGGCATATAAAATGATTTATAACAATGGTCTGCAAATCCATACGACCATGAATACGGAAATGCAGACATTGCTGGATGAAACCTTTACAGATGACAGCATGTTCCCTCCCAGTGACGGTACATTGGATGTGACATATCTGATTTCCATTGCGGACACCACAAAGCCGGTGAGCGGTCCCAATGACACTTCCAATCAGTCACATTATGAACGGAAAACGACTGTTACCAGTGAAGATGAGGTGGATGCCTTTGTGGAATCCGTCAAAGAAGAACTGTTGGACGAAACCCATCAGTTGGTTCTGGATAAGGTGACCGTATCTAAATCTTTGCAGTCTGCGATGGTCATTATGGACCAGAGCAATGGTGAAGTGAAAGCTTTGGTAGGCGGACGCGGACAGAAACCCGGTGACTCTGTATTCAATCGTGCGACACAGGGTCTTCGTCAGCAGGGCTCTGCCATGAAGATATTGGCTTCTTATGCGCCTGCCATTGATACTGGACGTTTGATGCCTGGCTCCATCATTGTGGATGAGCCTGTTACTTATGGTTCCTGGTCACCGAAAAACTGGCAGGGACGATTCTTTGGTCCCCTGACTGTCAGAGAAGGTATTCGGGATTCCATGAACGTACTGGCTGTCAAAACATTTATGATGGTGGGTGCGGAAACATCTTTCCAGTATATGAAAAATATGGGTCTGGAACATCTGGTGGAAGAAGATAAAGCAGCAACAACCGCGCTTGGTGGTCTGACACAGGGTGTGTCTGTTCTGGAAATGACAGGAGCATATGCTTGTATCGCAAACGGCGGTACTTACTATGAACCTACCTATTATACGGTGGTATATGACCATGAGGGCAATGTGCTTTTGGACCACAGGGAAAAAGAAGGCACACGGGTACTGAAAGAAACAACAGCTTATCTGCTGACGGATATGATGGAAGACGTTATCACCAGCGGTACAGGTACAGCGGCTCGGATCAATGGTATGAATGTTGCCGGTAAAACTGGTACAACCAGCGATAACGTGGACTTGACATTCTATGGGTACACACCATATTATACAGCGGGTATCTGGATGGGTTATGATACGTCTAAAGAGATGAAAAATGTATCCGGCAGTGCCCATCTGAAGATATGGAAACATGTTATGAGTCAGATTCATGCGAATCTGTCCAATAAGGAATTTACAAGACCTGATGGCATTGTGACCATGTCTGTCTGCGCTGCCAGCGGCGGTCAGCCTTCCAGCCTGTGCAGTCAGGACTATTATGGCTATTCGGCTCGTTCTGATTTGGCGGCTGCTGATTTTAACTCTAATAATGAAGTCTGCAACCTGCATAAGTCCTATACTGTCTGCTCCGAAACAGGCAAACTGGCAGGACCTAATTGCCCGAATCCAATCAGTGTGGTTGTAGCAGTGCAGGATGGAAAAATCCTTGGCAAACCAAGTGAAATTCCAGAAGGCAAACTGGATATTGATGTGAGTCAGGAATGCACTTCTGACCATATTATAGAGCCTGCTGCACCGGAGGAAACAACACCTGGGACAGAGGGAGAAGGAACGACTACAGATCCATCTACAGGAACAGGCGGCGGTTCATCAGAACCTACAACGCCTACCAATCCAGCAGATGATCCGAATTTCGGAATTCAATAATCAAACAGCCTGTTTAGGGACTTCTTTATGAGAAAACAAAGATAGCCGAAAGCCTGAGAATAAAAAGGTTTTTGGCTATCTTCTTTTTATCTGGATTGTGCGAAGTGTGTTTTTTTGAAGGGAGAGTTGCTTTGCGGGCTGTTTTTTACAGGAGGAATATGATGTTGATACAAAAAGCCTGTAGGCAGGATTATAAATGGATTTATCAATTATACTGCGCATCTTTTCCATTGGCAGAGAGAAAGCCTTTTTCCAGAATTTGCAGAAATTGTCGGAACGGACGAATGGAAATGTGGGTCATCAAAGAAAATACAGCGTTTTTGGGCTTTTTTGTCTGTGCGGTTTATGAAGAGATGGTGCTCATCGATTATTTCGCTGTGATACCATCTAAACGGGGCAAAGGCGTCGGAGGGGATGCGCTGAAACTTCTATCTGAAGTTTATCCCGACTACAGTATTTTTCTGGAAATTGAACCGGAAAATGAGAAAGCGCAAAATGCCCTCCAAAGGGTACGAAGGAAAAATTTTTATCTGCGCTGCGGTTTTCAGGAAACTGGAATCAAGTGGAATATGTATGGTGTTCCTATGGAAGTATTGTGCTATCAAAAACAGCTTTCTTTGAACCAATGTGAAAAAATGTACCGTTATTTGTATGGGCGATTTTGGTTTTTGCCCATTCGGCGGATTTCCTGTGCACATTCTCAAAATTCTGACATAACATAATAACAGAACTTTTGAAAAGATAGGTGACCAAAATGACGGATATTTGGAAACAAGCGGGCGTGGAAACCAGCGCGGATATGATCATGCCTTTGCCGTTGACACAGGAGGGCATCCGGCAGCTGCCACTGGAAAGTTTGACTCAGGAGGTGGCAGACGGTACAGCAGAGAGCATGTATCCCGGTGTACAGCTCCCCGGAAATCTGAAAATCACGGTGCTGCCCATTGTTCCTGGCATCACCATGTTCAGTTACATTCGTTTTTTCAATGCGTATCCAGGCGCAGGCAGCGTGGATATTTATGTGAACGGCAGAAAAGTAGCCTCTAATTTGCTCTACCGCAATTTTACGGAGTATATGAAGGCATTTCCGGGATATTATCGCGTGGCGGTATTCCGTGCCGGAACCACAGAAAATCCCCTTACTGTAAGTTATATCAATCTCATTGGGTATCGGATTTATACAGCGGCATTGACAGGTACAGAAGGTAATGTTAATTTGGAAATGATCAATGACAACCGACGTTTCCTGCAAAATAACATGGCATATGTGCGGTTTGTGCAGCTTTCCGCCAATGCGCCCAGAATGGATGTATATCTGGATGACAGCTTGGTTTTGTCTGATTTGAATTATAAAGAAGTCAGCCGTTATATGGCAGTAGTCCCCGGCGAGCATAACCTGAAGCTGCGGGAATATTTCAGCGGCGCTGTTCTGTTGGAGGACCCTGTGGTGACATTAAAGGGCGGCAAGGCCTATACCATCTATGTTGTGGGTGACATGAACGACCGTGTGGGCTTGCAGGTTGTGATTCCGTTGGAAGGAGCTTCTTATCTTGCTTTTTAAATAAATTTTTCTTGATTGGTCTATACGAAGGCAGAAAAGTTTGTTATAATGACAATACTGTGAATAAATTGTCAAATCATACAAAAAGCAAAAGAAAAGGATGTTGATGTATGTTAAAGGGAAAAACCGTCATTTTGGGCGTAACAGGCAGTATTGCCGCTTACAAAATGGCAAATGTAGCAAGTATGCTGGTGAAAATGGAATGTGACGTGCATGTCATTATGACAGAAAACGCGACACATTTTATCACCCCCATTACCTTTGAAACACTGACAGGGAATAAATGTCTGGTGGATACCTTTGATCGGAATTTTCAGTTCCATGTGGCACATGTTTCCTTAGCGAAAAAAGCGGATGTTGTGCTGATCGCCCCTGCATCTGCCAATGTCATCGGCAAACTGGCAAACGGCATTGCGGACGATATGCTGACCACTACGGTTATGGCTTGTACTTGCAAGAAGATCATTGCGCCTGCTATGAATACCAATATGTATCATAATCCTATTGTGCAGGATAATTTGAAAAAACTGCAGGCATATGATTATGAAGTGATCCAGCCTGATAGTGGAGTGCTGGCATGCCGTGATGTAGGCGATGGCAAAATGCCCAAAGAAGAAGTGCTGGTAGGGCACATCCTGCGAGAGATCGCTTACGAAAAAGACCTGAAAGGTATGAAGGTCATTGTAACTGCTGGACCTACGCAGGAAAGCATCGACCCTGTGCGTTATATTACAAATCATTCCACAGGCAAGATGGGTTATGAAATCGCAAAGGCTGCTATGCTTCGCGGTGCGGAAGTCACATTGGTCAGTGGTGTCACATCTCTGGAACGTCCCATGTTCGTGGATTATGTGCAGGTAGTCAGCGCGGAAGATATGTTCCAGGCCATGAAAGCCCGTTTCTTGGATAACGATATTATCATCAAATCCGCGGCAGTTGCGGATTATAAACCCAAAACTGTTGCCGATGATAAAATGAAGAAAAAAGACGGCGAAATGAGTATTGAGCTGGATCGTACCCATGATATTTTGAAATACATGGGAGAACACCGCAGAGAAGGACAGTTCTATTGTGGATTTTCCATGGAAACCCAGAATATGCTGGAAAACTCCCGGGTAAAACTGGATAAGAAAAATATTGATCTGGTCATCGCCAATAACCTGAAAGTGGCAGGCAGTGGCTTTGGTACAGATACCAACGTGGTTACCATGATTTCCAAGCAGGAAGAAATCCAGCTGGAGCTTCTGACAAAAGAAGAAGTGGCACACAAAATTCTGGATGAAATTCTGAAGCTGAAGGGCTGAGTTTTACAATTGTCAAAGAAAAGAGCTGAAAATTTGGTATATTTACGAAATTTTCGGCTTTTTTGTTTTTCAAAGACTTTTGTTTTAGGATAAGATCGTGAATTTTGTTCAATAAAACGCTCAAATATTCCCAAAAAGCGTTCGATCGTGTTGACAAAAGTAGTGTGTCATGATACGCTTCTCATATAGATGCGTTATAGCGTACAATATATCGGGACATAGACAAAATACTGCATAATCAATTCGTTGACGTGTTCCTTTTCAAATGCTATGCTATTTGAAAGACGTTTGTACGTGGGAGGAGGAGCATATATGGATGCAATGAGCGGTATTATCGCTGAAAACCTAAAAAGAATACGAAAAGAGAACAAATGGAGTCTGGATGCCGTTTCGGAAATGACAGGTGTCAGCAAGAGCATGTTGGGGCAGATCGAACGAGGAGAATCTAGTCCTACCATTTCAACACTGTGGAAGATCGCCACAGGACTTCATATCTCTTTTACGGGTCTTTTGGAGCAGTCTGAAAAAGAAGCGGAAATCGTTTCCAAAGAGGAAGTGAATCCGCTGCTCAGTGACGGCGGGCATTTTCGCCTGTATCCTTTTTTTCCGTATCATCATGAGCGGAAATTCGAGATGCTGCACATTGAACTGGACCCTAGTTCCAGATCTGTTTCCGAAGCCCATGAACCGGGAACCGAAGAATTTATATTGGTTTATGAAGGCTGTTTTATATTGGAGACAGACGGCAAACGTCATCAGGTGGAAGCCGGAAATGCCATTCATTTTCTGGCAGACAGACCGCATATCTATGAAAATGGCTCCGATGGCAACACGCGCATCTGCATGTTGATTTATTACAAAAAATAGTACATAAAAGAGAGGATGAACGCAATGAGCATTACCGACAGAGTAGAACGAATCCGTTTAAACTATGTAAACAGCAAGCCTGCCATTTCCTATGAAAGAGCGCGCATTTGGACAGAATCCCATAAAAGAACGGAAGGACAGCCTGTTGCCATTCGTCGTGCTCAGGCATTTTATGACACCTGCAATGAACTGTGTGTTCATATTTTCCCCGATGAACTCATCGTCGGCTGTACCGGTGAATTTCGCAAATGCGGCATCCTGACACCTGAATTCTCATGGACATGGGTGGACCGTGAAATGGATACTTTTGCGACCCGTGCACAGGACCCTTATGAAATGACAGACGAACAGCGAGCTTTTGTCAGAAAAGAAATTTTCCCTTATTGGGAACATAAATCTTTGGAAGAAGCATTTTTGGCACAGATTTCCGAAGAAACCAAACGGGTAGCTGTTGATACAGGCTTTGTGGATACAGACTCCAAATGGCGGCAGGCAGTAGGGGAAATCACTGCGGACTATCAGGATGTGCTGTTCAAAAAAGGCTTTGGCGGCATCAAAAAAGAAGCGGAAGATTATCTGGCAGAACTGGACGCAACTTCTCTGGAAGGTGCGGAAAAGATGGAATTCTATCGCTCCATCGTACTGGTATGTGACGGTATCATCCGTCTGGCAAACCGATATGGGGAAAAAGCAAGAGAAATGGCAGCGGAAGAAGCTGACGAAACCAGAAAAGCGGAACTGCTGCAAATTGCAGAAATCTGCGATGTGGTTCCTGAAAATCCGCCCAAATCTTTCCGAGAAGCCATGCAGTTCATGTGGTTCACACAGCTGGGAGGCATTCTGTCCGAAAACCCTCTGGCATGGAACCCCGGTCGTTTCGACCAGTATATGTATCCTTATTATAAAGCAGATAAAGATGCAGGCGTTATCACGGCGGATGAAGCGCAGGAACTGATTGAATGCCTGTGGCTGAAACTTTCTGAATGGGTTTGGACCATTTCTGCCAATACAGCAGATTTCTTCGCTGGTTATAACCAGTTCCAGAACCTGACTGTGGGCGGCAGAACCAGAGATGGGAAGGACGCTACCAATGAACTGTCTTATATGTGCTTAAAAGCAACAGAGGATACTCTGGCACATCAGCCCGGTTTGAGCGTGCGTATCCATCCCGATACACCCGATGAATTTATGGCGGCGGTGACCCATCTGGTAAGCAAAGGCACTGGCTTCCCTGCAATCCACAGCGATAACGCAGGCTATCAGATGTTGGTCAATGCGGGTTATGAACCGGAAGACGCCCGTGACTGGTCTAACTGTGGCTGCGTGGTACCTCATTTCCGTAAAACAGGGGAATGGACTTCCGCAGCAAACCTGAACTTCGCGGCAGCTTTGGAATTTGCCACAAACGAAGGCAAAAGCCGCCTCAGCGGCAAAAAAATCGCTTTGGATGAAAAAGATCCCAAAACATTCTCTACATATGAAGAAGTGGAAGCAGCTTTCTACAAACAGTTTGCTTACCTCATCAAGCAGGCTGTCATCAGCTTGATTACAGCCCAGCGCCTCCATGTAGAAATGGTACCCAGACCTTTCATGTCCGCATGTCTTGAACATTGTATGAAGAACGGCAAAGACCTGACAAAAGGCGGCGCAAAATACAACATCGGTCCCGTTATCACCGGTATCGGTATCGCTGTTGTGGCAAACTCTCTGGCTGCTATCAAAAAACTGGTATTTGAAGAAAAATCTGTCACCATGGCAGAAATCATCGACGCCATCAACAATAACTGGGAAGGCTATGATGAACTTCGTGCGAGAGTGCAGGCTGCTCCCAAATACGGCAATGATGATGATTATGTAGACGATATCGCGAGAGAAATCGGCAATTTCTTCTATCAGGAAGTTCATAAATATAAAGATATCAATGGCAATCATTTTCTGTCCGCGTTTATGGGCATTTCCAACTACCTGCCCACAGGTAAGGTGCTGGGTGCCACACCGGATGGCAGAAAGGCAACAGAACCCATTTCCGAAGGGGTATCTCCTTATGTAGGTACAGATACCTCCACACCTTTGGCTGCCATGCGTTCCGCTGCAAAATTGAATCAGGATATCCACAGCGGCGGTACATTGCTGAACCTCCGCCTGAATCAGGATCTGGTGGCAACGAAACGTGGTCAGGCAAATCTGGGTGCTATGATCCAGTCTTATTTTGCGCTGGGCGCCTTCCATGTACAATTCAATACGGTTTCTACGGAAACGCTCCGTAAGGCACAGGCACATCCAGAAGACTATAAAGACCTGCTGGTGCGTGTAGCAGGTTACAGCACACAGTTTGTGAACCTGTCCAAATCCATGCAGGATTCCATCATCGCCAGAAACGCACACGAAACATTCTAAAAGATATGTACAGACCGGCATTGCCGGTCTGTTCTTCTCCTAGCAGAAAGGAATGGAAATAATGAAGGGATATGTGATGCAGTTACAGCCTTTTTCCGTCAATGATGGGGAGGGGATTCGTACCACCATTTTTATGGCAGGTTGTCCTCTGCGGTGTAAATGGTGTTCTAATCCAGAAGGGTTTGATCAAAAGCCCAAAACGGCATTTTATGAAAAGCTCTGTATTGGATGTGGACTTTGTACCACCGTTTGTCATGTGCACAACGGAATCGATCTCAATGACCCCAAACAGCGGGAAAAATGCGATGGATGCGGCAAATGCGCCGATATCTGTCCAAAGCATGCGAAAAAACGCATGGTTGTGGAAAAAGACGTTTCTGAAATCGTGGAGGAAGTGAAAAAACACCGCCTGTTTTATATGCAGTCTGGTGGGGGTATTACGTTTTCCGGCGGCGAAACCACCATGCAGCGGGAATTTTTGAATGAGCTTTCGGAAACCCTATATGATATGGGATTTCATTTAGCCATGGAAACCTGCGGTTATTTTGATTTTGACGCGCTGAAGCCCGTTTTGCAGCGGATGGATTTGATCTTTATGGATTTAAAACATATGGATTCCATAAAACATGCTTATTTTACAGGCGTTGGCAATGAAAAGATATTGGAAAATATCAAACGGCTGAAAGAATTGCAGGCAGAAATCGTCATTCGCATTCCTGTGATCAAAGGTGTCAACGCGGATGCGGAAAATATCAAAGCAAGTGCGGGATTTGTCCATACCCATTTGCCGCAGGCGAAAATGGAATTACTTCCATATCATAAATTCGGATTTGGAAAATATGAGGCACTGGGTATGGAAACACCAGATGACACCTTTGCCGCGCCAACAGAAGATGAAATGGATGAACTGCGTGAAATTTTAATGGTTTTTGACATTTGTCTGGAGGATTACAGATAATAAATGTTTTATTGTAGTCTTTGGAACATTTATATTTCTGTCATTTTTTCTTAACAAAATCTTACTATTTTTTGCCGTTCTTTCTCTTGACATCATCCCCAATTCCCTGTAGTATTCATAAAGACACGGAAACTTCAAGAGAATACGGAGGAACACCATCATGAAAAAATTACTTTGCATATTTTTGACAATGTCACTTTGCACAGCAATCTTCAGCGGATGTGCTTCTAATGAAGTTCAGAGCACATCAGAACATACGGTTTCTACTTTGGATGATGGCACACAAGTCAATGATGCTTTTAATACAGAAGTTATGACAACTTTAGATGGCACTACATTTCTTTTGAGTGATCATGATAACTGGTTTGCACAGTCTGAAATGGGATTTGGCATCACCAATACGGAACCTGTATTGGCAGGGTTAAATAACGGTGATGTAGGCGGGAGCGTCATTTCTCCCTATGCGCTGACACTGTTCTATATTCCTAAGGATGTTTCCAATAAAATGATGGAAGCGGAAAATCTGTCTGAGGAAGAACAGGAAGTTCTTTCTGCTGAATTGAGCAATGAAATTTTCTTTTTCACCGGGGTATGCCGTTTGCCTAAGAACGATAAAAAGGCAGAAGAAGTTTATGCGGAATTCACAAGTCTTTATGGCAATGTAGAAAAGTTTGCAACGGCATTTGACAATGATTATTATCTGGGATATAACGATGATTACAGCGCTTTGGTGCTGACAGACGAAGAAAAAAGCAATTTGAATGCGATTATTGAAGATCGGGAAAATTTCAAGAATAAAATCTTTATTTTCCCTGCTTCTGAGGTGCCGGAAAGCAATTTTGCGGGAAGTTTCGCAAACTTTGAAACCACACTTTTGACAGGGGAAACTGTTACACAGGATGTCTTTGCGGATTATGATCTGACAGTTGTCAATGTATGGGCAACATGGTGCAATCCCTGCATTTCTGAAATGCCGGAACTGGCAGAACTGGATGCGGCTTTGCCTGAGAATGTGAATTTGATTTCCATTTGTATTGACGGCAGTGATGATAAGGCGTTCACACAGGAGATTCTGGATTACTGCGGTGTAAAATATCCAGTGCTGATGCCC
Source organism: Clostridia bacterium (assembly GCA_022786605.1). GTDB lineage: Bacteria > Bacillota > Clostridia > Lachnospirales > Anaerotignaceae > Anaerotignum. The sequence continues at coordinate 206,528 of JALFWW010000016.1, forward strand.
AGCGATAGCCTGAAGAACGATGTGATTCAGTATATTTCCAGTGTTCCTACCACATTCTTTATTGATAAGGAAGGAAATATCGTTGGCAATCCTGTTGTAGGTGTACCTGGAAAAGCGGGAGAAATCAAGGGGGCTTATCTGGAAGAAATCAATGCGCGTTTGGAGTTGATTCGATGAATTGTAAACAAAATAATAATCGGGGCGGATGGGTGAAATATCCGCTCCTTCTTTTTTCCATGGGCATGATGGCTTATGGCTTTATCCGTCAGGAACATCTGACAGTATTAAAAAAGGCAATCACCATTTGTCTGGAATGTATAGGAGTAGGCTGATGAAAAAAACAGAAAAAAGACGTCATATCATACAGTTGATCGTAGCCATTGTGACCAATGGCTATCTGATTGGCTTTATGCAGGGGAAAATACAGACTGGCGGGCAAAAATTTGTCTGTGTACCGGGTTTGAATTGTTATTCCTGTCCCGGCGCCATAGGAGCGTGTCCCATTGGTGCTTTGCAGGCGGTACTAGGTGATCGGAAATTCCAATTCAGCTATTATGTATTCGGATTTTTGCTTTTTGTCAGCGTATTATTAGGCAGAGTGGTCTGTGGTTTCCTGTGTCCCTTTGGGTTTTTGCAGGACTTGCTTTATAAAATCAAAAGCCCAAAAATAAAAGTGCCGGTAAAACTGGACAAGGGACTACGGTATCTGAAATATGTGATGCTGGCTGTGCCGGTCATAGTATTGCCCATATTCCTTGCCAATCCTTTTGGTATTGCGCCGCCGTACTTCTGCCAGTATATTTGTCCGGCAGGGACGCTGGAAGGCGGTATCCCGCTGATGCTGAAAAATGAAAGCCTGCGGGAAATGATCGGATGGCTGTTCAGCTGGAAAATGTTCCTGCTGATATTGACCATTGTTTCATCCATATTGATTTGCAGACCTTTTTGTAAATATGTCTGCCCTTTAGGCGCTTTCTATGGATTGTTCCAGCGATTCAGTTTTTATCACATGGAAGTGGATGCTTCTCGCTGCGACCATTGCGGTGCCTGTGAGAAAATTTGTCCCATGGGTGTGGAAGTAACGAAAAATATCAATAGCCCAGAATGTATCCGCTGTGGGCAATGCAAGAGCGTATGTCATACAGATGCCATCTCCGCAGGTTTTGTACTGGGATGTGGCGGAAGTTGTAAAACATGTAAAAAAGAAAAAGAAGCATAAAAAGAAAAGCTGGAAGTTCAAATTTTTGAATTTCCAGCTTTTGCGTTTGTACAAATGTTACAGTGCCGCAATGACTGCGTCAGCAAATTCTTCTGTGGAAGCAGTGCCGCCCATATCCTGTGTCAGTGTTTTGCCTTCGGAAATGACTTTTGTTACTGCTTGTTCAATGTCCGCAGCTGCTTTTGCTTCGCCCAGATGTGCCAGCATCAGAGAAGCGGAGAGGATAGCTGCTGTGGGGTTGATTTTATGCTGTCCAGCAATGTCAGGAGCGGAACCATGGATGGGTTCAAAAATGGCACCGCTGACACCAATGTTTGCGCTGGGAGTCAAGCCCAGACCGCCTACCAGACCTGCGCACAGGTCAGATACGATGTCACCGTAAAGGTTGGGGCATACCAGTACATCATAGTCTTCAGGATGCATGACCAGACGCATGCACATAGCGTCTACAATGCTGTCATTGAATTCAATCTGAGGATATTCCTTCGCGATCTGTCTTGCAATATCCAGGAACATACCGTCTGTGCATTTCATGATGTTTGCTTTATGTACAGCGGTTACTTTCTTTCTGCCTTCTCTTACGGCAAAATCGAAAGCATAACGGATGATTCTTTCGCAGCCTTTTCTGGTGATGAGTTTGATGCTTTCTGCTGCATCTTCGCCAACCATGTGTTCAATGCCTGCGTACAGGTCTTCGGTGTTTTCACGAACGACTACCAGATCGATGTTTTCAAATCGTGTGATAACACCGGGATAAGTTTTGGCAGGGCGAACATTTGCGTACAGGTCAAAGATTTTACGCATCGCCACGTTTACACTGCGGAACCCTGTACCGACAGGAGTGGTAACAGGACCTTTCAGGGCAACGCCGTTTCTGCGGATGGATTCGATGGTTTCATCGGGCAGGGGAGTGCCGTATTTTTCAATCATGGCTGCGCCGGCTTCTGCCTGTTCCCATTGGATGGCAACGCCTGTTGCTTCTACGACTCTTTTTGCAGCGGCAATGACTTCCGGACCACTGCCGTCGCCGGGGATCAAAGTAACTTTATATGACATAGGAAATTCCTCCTTCAATATCATTCGTTGGATTCTTTTGTGTAGTTCAGCAGACCGCCTGCCAGCAGGATATCTCTCTGACGTTCGGAGATATTCAGGCGAGTAGGGATTTCTTCCCCAGTTTTTACGCAGGTTACATTGACGATCTGTCCCTGTGCGGCGCCTTTGATCTGGTCAGCAGCATATTTGATAACAAATTCATCACCGATTTTGATGTTGTCGTAATCCCATTCGTTGACGAATACCAGAGGCAGGATACCGTTGTTGATGAGGTTTGCCATGTGGATACGTGCGAAGGATTTTGCGATAACGGCTTTTACGCCCAGCTGCAGAGGAGCCAGTGCCGCATGTTCACGGCTGCTGCCCTGACCGTAGTTCTGCCCTGCAATGATAAAACCGCCGCCAGCTTTTTTGGCTCTTGCGGGGAATTCTGGATCACAAGGTGTCAGGCAGTAATCTGCCAGATAAGGCACGTTGGAGCGGAAGGGCAGGAGTTTTGCGTTAGAGGGCATGATATGGTCTGTGGTGATGTTGTCCTCTACTTTGATCAGCGCACCGCCTTTGATTTCCTTAGGCACTTTTGTGTTTTTGGGGAAAGGCTGGATATTAGGACCTCTTACTACTTTCACACATTCGCTTTCGGGAGCGGGAGGGATAATCAGGTTATCATTTACCATGAATTCTTCAGGCATGGAGATCACAGGTGCTTCACCCAGTGTATGAGGGTCTGTCAGTTTACCGCTTAATGCGCTGGCAACAGCTGTTTCGGGGCTGACAATGTATACCTGAGCGGATTTTGTGCCGCTTCTGCCTTCAAAGTTTCTATTGATGGTACGCAGGGATACCGCATTTGTCGCGGGTGCCTGTCCCATACCGATACAAGGACCGCAGCCGCATTCCAGAATACGCGCGCCGGCAGAAATGATGTCAGCCAGAGCGCCGTTGGCAGCCAGCATGTTCATCACCTGTTTGGAGCCGGGGGCGATGACAAGGCTTACGTTGGGGTCAACGGTTTTGCCTTTCAGCAGAGCTGCAACGGTCATCATGTCTGTGTAAGAGGAGTTTGTGCAGCTGCCGATGGCAACCTGATCCACTGCCAGATCTTTGATTTCACTTACTTTTTTGATGTTGTCAGGGCTGTGAGGACATGCCACCAGTGGTTCGATTTCGTCCAAAGCGATAGTGATTTCTTCATCGTAGATAGCGTCATCGTCTGCTTTCAGTTCGATCCAGTCTTCTTCACGCCCCTGCGCTTTCAGGAATGCTCTTGTCACTTCGTCACTGGGGAATACAGATGTGGTTGCGCCCAGTTCTGCCCCCATGTTTGTGATGGTTGCTCTCTGAGGAACACTCAGTGTTTTTACGCCTTCACCAGCGTATTCCATCACTTTGCCAACGCCGCCTTTTACGGACAGTCTGCGCAGCACTTCCAGAATGACGTCTTTTGCGGTTACCCAAGGGCTCAGTTTGCCGGTCAGTACCACGCGGCAAACACGAGGCATTGCCAGATAATAAGCGCCGCCGCCCATGGCAACAGCTACATCCAGACCGCCTGCGCCGATGGCAAGCATACCAATGCCGCCGCCTGTAGGAGTATGGCTGTCAGAACCCAGCAGTGTTTTGCCGGGTTTGCCGAAACGTTCCAGATGCACCTGATGGCAGATGCCGTTGCCGGGTTTGGAGAAATAGATACCATGTTTTTTTGCAACGGTTTGGATATATTTGTGGTCGTCGGCGTTTTCGAAGCCAGTCTGCAATGTGTTGTGGTCGATGTAAGCAACAGATTTTTCTGTTTTGACTCTGGGAATACCAATGGCTTCAAACTGCAAATAAGCCATGGTACCTGTGGAATCCTGTGTCAGGGTCTGGTCGATTTTGATGGCGATTTCCTTGCCGGGAATCATTTCGCCGCTGACCAAATGAGATTTTATCAGTTTTTCTGTGATATTCATATGAAAGCCTCCTCCAAATTCTCTCATTCTTTGATGCGTGCCGCAAGATGAGGTGTTAGTTCCTGTATGGCAGCAATCAATTCTTCTTTACTGATATAGGCAACACGACCGTCTTCGTACTGCTGATCTACCCAATCTTTCAGCAGTGTGACTTCAGGCGCGTTTTTATCAATTTTTTCATTTTCTGTCAGCTGTAAATTGTGGTTCAGCCAGTAAGCGATGCCGGCGGAACCGGAGTTTTTGTTGATTTCTACCCCCAGAGGGCGGTTCAGGATTTTTGCTGTATTGAAGATGTTGTAAATTTCTTCATCCTTTGCGACACCGTCAGCATGGATACCTGCACGGGTTACGTTGAAGTCAGCGCCAACAAAAGGCGTTCTTTCGGGAATCTTGTATCCCAGTTCTTTTTCGTAGTACTCGGCAATTTCTGTGATAACGGTGGGGTCCATACCATCCAGTGTGCCGCGGATCTGTGCGTATTCCATGACCATGGCTTCCAGCGGTGTGTTGCCGGTACGTTCCCCAATGCCCAACAGAGAGCAGTTTACAGAGGAAGCGCCGTAGAGCCATGCGGTGGTTGCGTTTACAACAGCTTTGTAAAAGTCGTTGTGTCCGTGCCATTCAATGAGTTCGCTGGGAAACTGACCGAAGTGGTTGATACCGTAAATGATACCGGGAACGCTGCGGGGCAGTGTAGCACCGGGATAGGGAACGCCATAGCCCATGGTGTCACAAAAACGGATTTTTACGGGAATCTGATATTCTTCCATGAGATGGCGCAGTTCCTGTGCAAAGGGAACGACAAAGCCATAGAAATCAGCTCTGGTAACGTCTTCAAAGTGGCAGCGGGGACGAATGCCCATATCCAAAGCGGCTTTTACTACTTCCAGATAACCATCCATTGCCTGTTTTCTTGTTTTATGTAATTTATTGAAAATATGGTAGTCAGAGCAGCTTACCAGAATGCCGCATTCTTCCAAGTCCATATCTTTTACCAGTTTGAAGTCTTCTTTGGTAGCGCGAATCCAGCCAGTGATTTCGGGGAATTTCAATCCTTGTTCCTGACAGGCGCGAATGGCTTTTCGGTCATTTTCGCTGTAAAGGAAAAATTCGCAGGTTCTGATTTTGCCTTTGGGACCACCCAGACGGCTTAACATTTTGTATAAGGTAACAATCTGATCAACTGTGTAAGGTGCACGAGCCTGCTGCCCGTCACGGAAAGTGGTGTCGGTGATCCAGATCTCATCAGGACAGTTCATAGGAACCAGGCGGTAGTTGAATGTAACTTTGGGTACTTCGTCATAATTGAAGTTATCACGGTACAGGTTTGGTTCTTTAACATCCTGTAAGCTATACTGGTATTTGTACAGTTCCAGTAAGTTTTTCTTTTTGTTATACGTAAGCAATAGAATCACCCTTTCGTCGGAAAATGAATTTGTAAAGACAATTGTCTTTATATGTCTTTGAAAATTCTGTTTGTGTTATTATTTATTAAATATATCAATGAATTATCAAAAAGTCAAATAGATTTATTGAATAGATTTATGACTTATTTTTCAATAAGAATAAAAAAACACTGAAAAATAGCGGTTTTTTAGATTATAGATAAAAAAGAATGATAAAAAATATATATGAATTTAATTTTAAAGCATAGTTTTATAATCTAATCCATTAATAAAAATAATAAATCAGCAAATGAAAAATAATGAAAAATAATGAAAACACTCATTTTCTGAATTTTGTTTTTTTGCTGTAATTTATGATGCTGTAAAATGGTTCTGCTTGTATAATGACAATAAAAGCAAAGACGCTGTATCAAAACTTATCATTGTCCCAATGAAGCATACATGGTATACTAAATACAAAAAAGGAATGAGTAATATGGAAGAAATGTATGGACTGTTGATGGAAAAGATTCTGGAACTGACAGAAAAAAACGAAGAAACGGATGCCGCTGCTTTGTCTTGGGAAACAGGCATAAAACATGGAGAAATATTGCAGAAACTGAAAGAGATGGAAGATAAAAATTGGCTGGTGACCTATGAAATTGATATGTGCTGTGGGGCAGAATACATTGTGGATGGATTGACTGATGCGGGAAAAGCGGCACTGGAAGAATGGAGAAAATAATATATTCTGGAATTGAACTTATAAATAATATTTTCGGATGAAAATGTTTTGAGAAGCCAAAAGGGCTTGTTGTCTGTATACTACGGACAGCAAGCCCTTTCGCTTTTCTTTGATGGTTATTTCAATCCCCCAATATTTCACCAGTTTCTGCTTGAAGTGTTTCATAGATTGAATTTCTTGGGGGTAAGCCGCCTCTCAAACAACCCAATGGGATGATTTGATGCAAGGAATCATTCATGCCGAATACCAAAATGGAACAGTATTCATTAGGACTTAGACAGGAAGGTTGTCAGCAAAGGAAATCATCGTTAGTAAAAACCGTGGAATGATTCTTTTGCAATTGTGGACAAGGAAAAAGAATGGCTTGAATTCTTCTGGTTATAGATGACCCGTTTTGAGAAAAAAGATAATGGCATTTCTTGTCTGTGCGGTGAAGCTGTGGTTTTAATGAAAAGTTTTTTATGGCAATCGTAAAAGAATTGTTTTTATGGTAAAAGAATCCAAATCGTTGTATAATGAGAAGTACAATTCTGAATATCAATTTGGAAAAATGATGTGGATTTCAAAGGTGATTTGCATTGCATAAAAATAAGAAGATACAGCATTTATCCAAGATACAAAAGAGGTTCAGTGGGCTTTAGAAAGGGGTTGGAGAAGATGAAGTATGTATTAGAAGTGGTTATGCTCATGATTTTGATCATTGTCGTTCCAGTGATTTTTTGTTTGATTCTTCGGGCTGTTGTGATACATATCCAAAGACCAAGGGAACAAAGAAGAGATACATATACACCGTTATCTCCCACATTACAATGGATGAATACGGCAGGTTCTATTCTGCTTGCCAATAACAATGGCAATTTTCGCTATATGGCAGGAGTGTATTTTCCAGGGAGTGAAAATGATCAGCGGAGTGTGGAAGGAATCAAAACGACCCTTTGGGAATACTGGGGAATACAAGGACACGAAAGCGCTATGGATGAAATGACGCATTTGGTGCGTTCAGGCATGCGTGTACAGTATGGGTCGGAGATGCGGAAACTGGAGGTCTTGTACCATGGTTGTTCGGAAGAAGAACTGATTGCGGCAGCCCAGAAGGAAAATCCAAAAGCGGATGAGGACAGTTTTCTGCCCAAAATGCTGATGGCATACAGAAGATATGGTGAAAACGCGCTTCTGGGATGGGATATGGGACGTGCTGCCTATATCACACAATGGTGCTATTTTGTGGGGTATATTTCCATGGAAGAAATGCTGGATATTGTGGTGGATGCCGGAAAGATAGCGCAAGAATATTTTCAGAACTGGGAAGAGATGATGGAAAGCTATCTTTTAGGCGGGCAGTATTGGATGCGGGAAGATGCGTCCGATCCCAAATCTATGACGGCAGAACGATGGAAAATATATGAAGCGCTTTGGAAAGGAGAAAAGCCTTATAAAAATATTCCATATACCACGATTGCTTTTGATACACCGCTTTCGAAAGAGATCATCACAAATAAATATGGGATCATGCCGGAATATGAGCAATATTATAAAACAAAAGATTTTGTTTGAATTGGGCAGGTGTAAAAAGAAATGGCAATGATTGAACAAAATATCAGTGGCGTAAAGCTGGAAAAATTGCGCCAAAAAGCGGAAAAGAAAACGAAGTTTTTATGGAAAATGCCAAAGGTCGTTTTTGTGATTTGTCTGCTGCTTTCTATGTTAAAACCAAGAAATATTGGGCTTTTTTTGATATTTGCGAAGGGAGAAGGCATTGATACAGGCACCGTCTTAACTGGTATCCTTATGATTTTAGGTGAGGTTATGGTGGCGTTTTGCATGGCGGCACTTGCATTTGCGATTTATATGCTGTTTTTTTGGAAAAAAACATATAACTTGTTTAATGATAATTATAAAAACAAATATGTTCTGCTTAAAATCAGGGAAGTCCCAGGTTTTTTGAATTTGAAATACGTCGCGAAGCAAGGAATTTCATTTCAGGAATTATCAAAAGTGAAGCTTCTTCCAGGTAGTGCGGAGAGTTTTTTTGTATCGCAGGATTATTTTGAAGGAATTTATGATACGATACGGTTTCGCTCCAGCACTGTGGAAACTTATGAGCCAAATAATTCCTCATTGGCTGTGTTTGAAGGGCAGGTCATTTGTTTTTCTTCATTCCACGAGTTTAAGATCAGCGAAACGGCAATACAGATTTTTCCTAAAAAACAAAATTCAAAAATGAAAGACATGACATTTCATGAAAAAGTTGAAACGGAAAGCGAAGCTTTTAACAGTATGTTTTCTGTTTTTGCTCAAGACGAACACAATGCTTTTTACATCCTTACACCTGAAGTGATGGAAGATATTATGGAATTTTATAAAATTATAGATAACAACATATATATCGTATTCTATGATAGATATATGTATCTTGGCTGTGAGCAGATGCGCAATCCTTTTAACGCACAGGTAGACGTGCCGATCGAAGAACAAAGCAAAAAGATTGGGATGGCAACTGAGTTGATACAAAAGGCAAGAAATATTTTGATACATATGGAGAATCCGTAAACATCACAATGTTCTTGGCTGGGAGCGCATACTGTATTTAGCTCAAAGAAGAAAGGAGAGGCGTATGGGCGTGTTTTCTTTTGGGAAAAAACAAAATTCTGCAAAAAAAAACGGAGCAGACAAAAGAAAAAAGATCAAATGTTATGGAAAAAGCAGAGCAAAGACAGGAGAGGCACCCCTTAGGCGCATGTATTGTGACGAAATCCGTTTTAAATAAAACAGCAAAGCTGAAATGGATATTCAGAGAATACAATGGCATAGGCACAGGATGGGTGGTATTGGGCGATACGGATACTCAGGAATATATCAATCAGGCAGAGAATTTTTCTATGGTTGATTTTACAGTTCTTGCAGAAATAGAACCGCTTGTGATGCGTATTTTTTATATGCCGGCAGGCTCTGATCTGGAATTTTGCTGTGATGAAACCGGTAAATACTTTGTGGATACAAGAACAGGAAAGAAAATCCGAGAAGTTGTAAAACATCCAGTACAGGCGGCATTTGAGAAAAATTTAAGATTCCTGAACAAAGAGAATTATGATGTATTATTTTTCCAAAATCTGTTCCGCGAAACGAAGAATATCAAAACTGTGCAGATGGGACAAGGAGATTTTCCTACAGGCAGCGTTGTGCTGGCAGATCCCTTTGCGTATTTGGGTAATACCAAATATCAAACGGTTTTAGAAAAATCTATCCCTAAAGGAAGTTACGCTGTGGAACTTTCGATCATGCATTCGGATTTGGTAGGATTGCGAATTGCGGCAGCAAAACTGAAAATATCCGATCAACAAAGTGTACGATATGAAATTGCTATGCCAAAAGGTTCTACGATTGCTGATTTTAATAAACCGGGTGTGTTTTCTTTTTTTGGTGTGGATACAGGACTTGCCTGCTTTTGTGATGAAAGTTTGGCGGAAAAATACGCGGAATTTTCGAATACATGGCATAAGGAGCATGGAAATAAAAACATTTATCATGACTATTTTTCACGGCTTTTTGAAGATAGCTGTAAAAATACTCCAGATTTACAGACTGTATCCGGCGGCTTCCTGCTTTGGAATCTGCCGCAGTCCAGTGAGAAGATTCCTATGTTTTCAAGTGGGATGGGTGACGGTATATACAGTGCTTATTGGGGATTTGACAAAGATAATGAAATAGTGGAACTGATAATACCTTTTATGAAGCCAGAATATTTTTAAAAAAATGGTGTTGCTTTGTTTAGGAGGAATTTGGGATGATCGAGTATAGACTTTTTGCGGATTTCACATCATTAAGCAGAAAAAACGCTGGAGATTGGGTTGCGAATTGCAGCAGCCTTGCGGACGAAGTTTTCAGGAACAGCAGTAATCAAACGCGGCTTTTGGGGAATCTTCTTGTGTTGGAACAGTATTTCCATACATTGAAACAGGGATTGAAAGAAAGAGGAGAAGAACCGGGGGAGATTACATATCAGGCTCTTGATATGCTTTGGGATTATTTATATGGCAAAATAAAGCCTGTTGATTTTGAAGACTTTGCCAATAAAGTTTATGCCTGTGTGCTGGATTATATGGTTGGTGAGGAATTGACAGAAGGACAGGCTGCGTTTTATAAAAATCATTTTGCTGATGATAATATAAAATCACTGAATTGGGAAATATTAGCTTGGGCTTCTTATTTGCTTTTGGAGTTGACAGCGATTCATGGAGGACAACTGGATTTTGATGAGTTTGAAGGGTGCGACTTTGTTGATTTTATTCAAATTGATGAAATGCTCAATGTTCTAAATGATGTCTGCATTGAATTTGCAGGCGTGGAGTGTCCTTCCAGTAAGGCAAAGGATGTAATAAAAGCAATGGAGGATGTTTACGAAACGCCTTTGTTCCAATCAATTGTGTTAAAAATACAAAAGGGTCTGAAGGATGCTTTGCATGCGAGACCAGAAGCCTATGAAAGATTGAGAGAGGAATATAGCCAGTATGGGATACTGCCGGAAGAGTTTGCGGCTGACTTTTTGGACGACTGATGGAGGATTGCGATATGTGAGGGGATTTTTATGAAATTGATTGTCATGATCATAAGTGCGATTATCGCGTTTTTTTCTTGGATTATATCACCTTTTGTGCCAGAACGTACGGAGTTTGTCGTGGATGGTAAATATGTGGGCTTTTCTTCTCCGAATCAATTAATGGATAACTTTTTGCTTTTAACGGATGCGGAAGACATGGATGGCATTTATGCTATTTTTTCGCCAAAAGCAAAAAAAGAAGCAGAGAACTTGCAGGAGAAAATTCCAGAACTAATAGAATTTTTCAATGATAATGTGACATCATGGGAAACCGATGGCGGTTATGGTGAGTCTTCTTCTATAGGAGGTATAAGCGTTTTTCGGGATCAGCATCAATACTTGCTCCACACGGATGATACAATATTTTCCTGTGACATTGATCTTACCAAAATTGACACAGGAGATTCAGACAATGAGGGCTTTTATAGTATCCTAATTTATCCAGATGAGATGTATCAATATTGTTCTGGATTTGGAGCCATAACGGTGGCATTTATATTTTCTATCCAGCAGAGGAAGTGTATCAGGACGATATTATGAGAAAAATAGTTTCTTTTGCTGAAGCGGGAAACAATGATGGTATGTATGATTTGTTTTCTGAAAGGGCAAAGAACGATTCTGAAGATTTAAAGAAAGACATTCAGGATTTAATGGGATTTTTTAATGATAAAGTCACATCTTGGGAGTTTCATACATATCTCACAGAAAAAGGAACGCTTTTGGGAGAGTCTGTCATAAAGCGTGAGTTGCTCTTTATGCTCCATACACAGGAACAAACGTATCGCTGCAATATTCGTGATATGACGGAAGACAAAGAAAATGGAAAAAATTTAGGTATTTACAGTATTGCGATATATCCAGAGGATATGTATTTTGAATACAGTACATTGGGTTATGATGAACCAGGTATATTTCGAAAAAGTCTTACCATAAAGCCAAGCAGTGAAATGGTGGAGGGCGGCGGTACCGTCACCATCACAACAAGTAAAGAAGCAACGGTGACATGTGACGGACCTTATGTCACATTGACGCAAAAAGATCCCTATACATGGGAGGCATATTTATTAAATGGAACATATGCTGTGGATTTTACTGCCTGGTCAAAGGATGAAAATGCCACGTGCAGAGTGTTTGTAGACGAGTCTGAAGAAAGTGACGTGGAAAAGCTGCCTGTTTCCGGGGTACTTCAGTTTCATTTGAATGGCGGAGAACTGTACACTGAAGATGTAACGACAACTGATTACATACATAAAACAGTAGGTTCTGTTGTTGACTTATCAGAATATATGCCTGTTAAAAAGGGGTATCGCTTTACGGGCTGGTATGCTGATAAGAAACTGGAGAAGATGATTACAGAAATAGTTATGGAAAAAGAAAGTCATGTTTATGCAGACTGGGAAAAATTGAAGTAAGAAAGAATATCATTTATGCAAAAAACGCGCAGTACAGGATATTGCTGTACTGTTATGCGGGAAAAAGAAAACTGTGTGATTGTGAGAATTGTCCCATCACACAGTTTTTTCATTTAAGGATGTTTTGTGTGCGTACATACTGCCAATGATCAAGAGCACGTTTGGATTTTCGGGAAAATACTGCCACAAAAAACATGAATCAGATACATCATGTCAAGTTGCTTACAGGAAAAGAATACGCTTTGACTCCAATATAAATCCAAAACGTAATAAAGAGAAATTGTAAGAACACCTTTTGTGTGTTCGAATTTAGGAAAAGATAACATCGTAAAAAGGCTTCCTGAATAACTGCTTTCATGTCAGTAAGATTCAGAGAAGCCTTTTTTTGAGAGATGTGTTCTATGGAATGTGTATTTTGAGATATTTATGAAAATCAGTCATTTACAGCATCATAACCAGCAGTCAGAGCTTTTGTGTTGGATTCTGCGAATTTAGCCTTACCTTTTTTGGCGAACATATTGTTCATGGCTTCGATTGCTTCTTCTTTGGTAAAGTCTTTTACCAAATGAATGATCGCACCGGTCATGATGATATTCGCGCCTTTCGGATTGCCAATTTCATCCGCAATCTGCATACAGGGGATTTTCACAACTTTAACATCATCACGGATATTTGTGTCACAGGTAACCATATCGCTGATGACACAAATACCGCCAGGTGCCACGATTGGCATAAACATACGGAAAGATTCTTCGTTCATTGCCAGCAGTACATCAGGTTGTTCCTGCTGAGGATTGTAGATGTAATCATCACCGTATTTAATGGTGCAGTTAGCGGTACCGCCACGCATTGCGGAACCATAGGAAGGAGACCAAGTCGCATTCATTCCTTTGCTAACAGCAATATCAGACATAATCAGACCGCAGGTCAGAACACCCTGACCGCCGGAACCAGCAAAAACCATTTCTTTCATGCTTCTTTCACGCTCCTTTGTTTAAATTCTCCCAGTGGGAAGTAGGAAATCAGTTCATTATCAATGCGTTCCATTGCTTTGATAGGTGTCAGATTCCAGTTGATGGGGCAGGGAGAAAGCACTTCGACGATAGAGTAGCCTTCCTTATTCATCTGTGCTTCGATGGCGTTTTTGATGTAGCCTTTCAGTTGATTGATATGTGCGGGGCTGCTGACTGTGCCGCGAGCAGCATACGCAACATGGAATTGAGACGCAACCAATTCAGGGAAACGCATAGGGAATCCGGTGATGGAACAATCACGACCATGTGTGGATGTGGAAGTTTTCTGACCTTCCATTGTGGTAACACTCATCTGACCGCCAGTCATACCGAAGTTTGTATTGTTTACAGTGATAACAGTGATGTTTTCGTTTCTGTAAGCAGCGTTAATGGATTCTGCGATACCAATGTTGTAAGCATCGCCGTCACCCTGATATGTGATGATGATGTTATCAGGATTTACGCGTTTCATACCAGTTGCAACGGCACCGGCTCTGCCATGAGGACAGTGCAGACGATCCGTAACCAGACCGCCGCCCAAGTTAGAGGAACAGCCAACACCGATGGGGAAAATGATATTTTGATCCTGTCCCAGTTCTTCCAGACATTCACAGATCAGACGGATAATGATACCGTGACCGCAGCCGGGGCAAAAGGACATGGGATTGTGGATAATTGCGGGTACTTTTCTTTCAACAGCCATCTTAATATACCTCCTTTATTTCGCCTGCAAGAATCTGCGCGAATTTGGCTTTGATTTCACGGATGGGAGGCACGCCGTAAACGAAAGGCAGTGCGTAAACAGGAATATCTGCGCGCAGAACTTTTTTGGTAAAGAGTGCAGCGTCATCCACCAGCTGACCAGTAGCGTTGGCTTCAACAGTGATGATGCCTTTAACGTTTTTATTGATGTGTGCAAAGGCTTTTTCGGGGAAGGGCCATGCAGTGATGGGTCTGATCAGACCAACTTTGTGACCTTCAGCTCTCAGTTCACGAATAGCACCCAGTGTGCTTCTGCCGGGAACACCGTAAGCAACGAATACATAGTCAGCATCTTCGATGCCTTCTTCTTCCCAACGCTGTTCATTTGCTTTGATTTCAGCGTATTTTTTGTTCAGTTCCACAGCTTCTTTTTTGGAATCTCTGTCGAAAATACCGATTTTTTTATAGGAATATTTGCCGTCAAAGCCCCAATAATTCCGTTTGGGTTCCTGAAATTCAGGCAGGGTAACAGGTTCCATCATCTGACCCAGAGCGCCTTCTGTCATCATGACTACAACAACCCTATATTTTTCACCAAGTTCATAAGCGGTAGAAACCATGTCCACGGCTTCCTGTATGCTGGAAGGGCAAAGAACGATACATCTATAATCGCCATTGCCGCCGCCGCGTGTTTCTCTCAAATAGTCGCACTGAGAAGAGAACAGTGTGCCAAGACCATTGCCGTAACGAACAACATTGATCACCAGCGCAGGCAGTTCTTCGTCTGAGAGAACAGAAATTCCTTCCTGTTTCAGGCTGATGCCGGGACCGGAAGAAGCGGTCAGTACTCTGACACCACAGCTGGACCCCCCATAAACCATATTGATGCCTGCAAGTTCACTTTCTGCCTGAACAAAAGCGCCGCCAACTTCTGGCAGACGCCAGGACAGATATTCCATAATTTCGCTGGACGGGGTAATAGGGTAGCCGGCATAGAGACGAACCCCTGCCCGTACGGCAGCTTCTGCAATTGCGATATTGCCTTTCATCATTTCAGCCATATTTCTAATCCTCCTTATTTATTTTCCCAATACATGGAATACGCCATCGGGGCAAGTGGTATAGCAAATACCACATCCAATGCATTTTTCATCGTCAATTACGACCGGATGGTACCCAGCCAGGTTGGTATGATCCGCGTGGCTGATTGCCTTTTTGGGACAGAATGCATCACACAGACCACATTCTTTGCATCTTTCCGGTTTCACCAATACTTTCATGAATTGCACCTCCTGTGTTCTATCAGATAAAACGATGTTCTATAAATTTGCCTCAATCATAGCACTGGAATTAATACATGTCAACTGCCAATGTTCTATTTTTTAGAAATATGTGCAATATGCACAATATGTATCAGGAAAAATCCATTAGAAAGACACTTGTATTTTATGGAATTTTATGTTAATGTGAAAAACAAGTTCTAATCAATAGAACAGGAAGGTGGGATTACATGACATCGGTTATCATCAATTCCGTAGATCGTGCATTGGATATCCTGAATTATCTGTATGAACAGGGAAAAGAAGTTTCCATCACACAGATCAGCAAAGACTTGGATATATACAAGAGCACAGTTTATCGGACATTGGCAACATTGGAAAGCAAGGATTTTGTGGAAAAAAATCCAGAAACAGAAAAATATGGTCTAGGTATGAAGCTTTTTGTCATTGGCAACAGCATTGGCGAAAAGATTGGTTTGCAGAAAGTAATCAAACCCTATGCACAGCGGCTTCATGATGAATTCAATGAAGCGGTTAACGTGTCTGTGCTGGAACGCAGTGATGGCGCAGCTTACCATAGTGTTATGATTTACAAAGAAGAAAACAAGCAAATTTTGGGATTTAATTCTGATTTAGGTTCCAGAAATGAATGCTACTGTGCCGGCGTAGGGAAGTGTTTGTTGGCCTTTCGAGACCAGATTGATCTGAGCGTTTATGAAAAATATCCTATGAAGCAATATACGGAAAGAACCATTACAACCATTGAAGGTCTGGAAAAGGAATTAGAATTGGTTCGTAAACAAGGGTATGCCGTAGATGATGAAGAACGTGAGTTGGGTTTGACTTGCATTGCGGTTCCTATTATGAAAGGTTCAACAAAGCAGGCCATTGCTGCCATCAGCTTGTCAGGACCTACAACCAGAATTAAGGATGGCACCTATGAAACAAAAATCAAACGATTGATGGAAGTAGGCAGGGAGATATCTGAAAAATTAAAATAATTTTACAAGGAATGAAAAAGACTTTCCACAAAGGGCTTTTTCATAAGAAAACAGTGTGGCTGGGATTCTTAAATATCAAGAATTCCAGCCACACTATTTTCTTATGAAGATTGTTTTTTTTCTAAAAGCAGCCATCGCGGTTCCCCATAAGAAATCAAAGAAAATCACAGTTTTCTTATGGGAAATTTGCTTTGGATGTCTTTTTTTATTGCATTGGAACGTGCATGAAAAGCGTTATATTTTTGAATACAAGGATTCCAGGCTATTGGAGAGGGGAGAAAAGCCATTTTGTTAAGCGGTGTGGAGGAAAGATGAAAATAAAAATATGGATAATTTGTATATTTTTTGCATGAAAAAAATGTTAGTGTTAAACAATTTGCGTATAAAATAGAACAAAGTTATTGACAATAGAACAGAAATGTGTTTATATTAGTACAACGCAACAAAAATAGAATAATGTTCTATCACATAGAACACACGAAAGGAGTGTATGAACATGTATTTACTGGTTATCAATCCAGGTGGTACATCAACAAAAGTTGCTGTCTATGAAGACAAGAAAGAGGTTTTGAAAAAGAATATTACACATACGGGTGAAGATCTGAAACAGTTCCCCCATGTATTTGATGAATATGAATATCGCAAGAACATGATCGTAGATGTTCTGAAAGAAGAAGGTTTTTCTTTGGATCACTTCGATTGTGTTGTAGGCAGAGGTGGTCTGATGAAAGCCATTCCCGGAGGGACTTATGGGGTCAATGACAGAATGGTGGAAGATTTGAAAAATGCTATCAATGGCGAACATGCTTCTAATCTTGGCGCAGTCATTGCAAGAAATATCGGAGATGAAATTGGCGTACCTTCCTTTGTTGTCGATCCAGTTTCTGTGGATGAAATGATTCCCGAAGCTAGAATCACTGGTATTTCCGATCTGGAAAAATTCAGCTGGTTCCACGCGCTGAACCATAAAGCTGTTTCCAGAAAAGTTGCGGAAGATATGGGCGGCAAATACGAAGATTTCAACTTCATTGTAGCACACCTTGGTTCCGGTATTTCCATCGTTGCCCATGAAAAAGGCAAAATGATTGACGGCAGTGGCGGCAGAACCGATGGACCTTTCTCTCCTGAACGCAGCGGCGGCTTGCTGGCATATCAGCTCATCGAACTTTGTTATTCCGGCAAGTATACCAGAGAACAGATGGTTCGAAAAGTGAGCGCGGAAGGCGGTATGTATGATTACCTTGGCACCAAAGACGCCAGAGAAGTAGAAGAAAGAGCGGTCAATGGCGACGAAAAAGCAAAACTGATTCTGGATGCTTTTATTTATCAGGTAGCGAAAGAAATTGCTCTTTATGGAGCTTCTTTGAAAGGAAAAGTTGACCGTGTGATTTTTACAGGCGGCATTGCTTATTCCGAGAAAATCGTTCATGACGTATATGAAAAAGTTGCTTATTTGGCTCCTAAAGCGGTGGTTCCTGGTGAAATGGAAATGGAAGCTTTGGCATTAGGCGCTCTGCGTGTTCTTAATGGCGAAGAAGAAGCAAAAGAGTATGTCTGATTGAAACGACATTATTATAGGTAGAAAGGCGGTAGAAATATGCTGAAAAATTTTATGGATCTGCTGGAAAAAGTGAAATCCATTGAACCTAGAACCGTTAGTGTTGCTGTTGCACAGGACGAAGCAGTCATGTCAGCAGTTCGAGATGCGGCGAAAATTGGCTTCATCAAACCTGTTTTAGTTGGGGATGGCGAAAAAATCAAAGAAATTGGCGAAAGAATTGGATTTACAGAGTATGAACTGGTTGACTGCGGTAACGATGAAGCGGCGGCGATGAAAACGGCAGTAGAGCTGGTAAGAAATAAAAAAGCGGATGTACTGATGAAAGGTATTGTAAACACGGCTGTTTATATGCGTGGTGTTCTGAACAAAGAGTATGGTCTGCGCACAGGCAATCTGCTGAGTCTGCTGGCGGTGTATGAACTCCCGCAATATCATAAACTGATTTACTGTTCTGACAGCGGCATTAACGTAGCGCCTGATCTGGCACAGAAAAAAGTCATTATGGGCAGTGCGCTGAATGCCATGAAAAATCTTGGTTTTGAGAATCCTAACGTAGCGATCTTAACAGCTAATGAAATGGTAGACCCCAAAGTAAGTTCTACTGTTGATGCGGCTGCGCTGGTGGAAATGGTTGCGAAAGGAGAATTGCCTGCATGTACCGCAGAAGGACCTATCGCATTCGATGTTGCGTTTGACAAACATGCCGCAGAACATAAGGGGATTGACAGCAAGATCGCTGGAGAAGTGGATTTGCTGATCTTCCCCAATATTGAGGCAGGCAATATTATGGGGAAATCCTGGCTGCAGTTTAATGGCGCAAAATGGGCAGGCATTGTTCTGGGAGCAGCGGCACCGGTTATTTTGGGCAGCCGCTCTGATACACCAGAAATTAAGATCAATTCCATCGCGCTGGCATGTCTGGCAGCGGCAAAATAATCATGTGTATATATTAAGGAAGAATTTTGTGCGGAAAGCATTTATTTAGGAGGTAATGTTATGGGATATTCAATTCGTATGGACAGGGTAAAACCTTCTGCAATCAGAAGCGTGCAGAAAAGAATCGCAAGCAAACAGGGTGTCATTTCTTTTGCGGCGGGTCTGCCGGATCCTGATCTGTTTCCTATGAAAGACTTGGAAAAAGCAACCATGGAAATGATTGAAAAGAAAGGTAAACAGGCTTTCCAGTATGGTCTTTCTAAAGGCAATCCAGAATTGCTTCAGGTTTTGGCAGAAAGAATGCGGAAAAAGGAAGGCGTAGATGCTAAGACGGAAAATATTGTTGTGACCACTGGCTCTCAGCAAGGTTTGGCAATGACTGCCATGCTGTTTCTGGATGAAGGTGACATTGTTGTAGCGGAAAATCCCAGTTATCTGGGCGGTATCAATGCCTGCCGACCCTATGGATGCAGTTTCCTTGGTGTTGATACAGATGAAGATGGTATCGTGATTGCTGATTTGGATCGTGTGCTGGCAGAAAATCCCAAGGTAAAACTGCTGTATGTGATCCCTAATTTCCAGAATCCTACAGGCAGAGCATGGACACTGGAAAGAAGAAAACAGTTTATGGAAGTCATCAATCGTTATGATGTGGTTGTTATTGAGGACAATCCTTATGGCGAAATTCGTTTCAAAGGAGAACATATCCCTTGTCTGAAATCTATGGACACCATGGGAAAGGTCATTTATCTGGGTTCCTGCTCTAAAATTCTCTGTCCTGGTCTGCGTGTTGCGTGGATTTGCGCATCTCCAGAACATGCGGTGATGTATGAAAGACTGAAAGAAAGTCTGGATTTGCAGTGCAATGAGTTTGCACAGCTTCAGGTTGTAGAATACATGAGAAATTACGATGTAGAAGGACATATTCAGAAGATTCAGGCTGCGTATAAAGAAAAATGCGATCTGATGCTGTCATTGATGGAAGAAAATTTCCCGGCAAGCGTGAAATTCACTCGCCCCGAAGGCGGTATGTTCATCTGGGCAGAGTTGCCGGAAGGACTGGACGCGGACGGCATTTTGGATGAAGCCATCGAAGCGGGTGTTGCCTATATTCCGGGCGAATTCTTCTATGCAAATGATGGTGCGAAAAATACAATGCGGCTGAATTTTACAACTGTTTCGGAAGAACAGATTCGCAAAGGGATTGTTTTGCTGGCAGAAGTATTAAAAAAACATGCTTGACAGCTATAGGAGGTAAAGATAGCAATAAGGAGGAATCAGGATGGAATTTGGTGACACTAGAAAAAGAAAACAACCACATATCATCGTTGCATTATTACCTTTGATGACGGTAATTGTTTTGCTGGTGTGCTGTCAGTTATTTTTGGACATAGAGATCCATTTTCCTTTGTTGTTGGGAACGATTGTAGGGGCACTCATTGGAGTATTTTATTTGAAATATCCCTGGCATGAAATAGAAAAAGGAATTTTCGATTCCATTTACTCTGCAATGCAGCCGATTTTGATCACCGGTATTATTGGTTTTATCATCGGCGCTTGGATTGCCGGCGGGATTGTGCCAGCTATTGTATATTATGGATTGAAAGTGTTGTCACCTGATTTTTTCTTAGTTACTTCTATGGTGATTTGTTCGTTGGTCAGTATTGCCACCGGCAGTTCCTGGACAACAGCGGGAACTGTCGGTCTGGCATTGGTTGGCGTTGGTACCGGTTTGGGGATTCCGGCGCCTATGGTAGCAGGAGCGGTTATTTCCGGGTCTTATTTTGGGGACAAAATGTCACCTTTTTCGGAAACAACAAATTTGGCGCCTGCCATCGCCGGCTCAACATTGTTTGATCATATTCGGCATATGGCATATACAACAGGTACAAGTTATGTATTGGCTATGATCGGATTTATGATATTAAACAGAAACTATTCTGCCGAAACAGTAGACGCGATGGAGATTCAGAAAATGTTAGAGGCTTTGGATATGTCCTTTGTCATTTCGCCATTTTTGATTTTGCCTCTGGTATTCATTATTTTTATGGTTATTTTCAAAATCCCTGCCATACCGGGATTGATACTGAGTGTATTTATGGGGGTTTTGTGCGCCATCTTTGTACAGGGGAAAGATATTAGTACCATAGGATATGTTTTGCAGTATGGATATGTCAGCGAGACCGGCAATGCCATGGTAGATGAATTACTGACTCGCGGGGGACTGCAGTCTATGATGTGGACATTATCATTGATTTTGTGCTCCTTAAGTTTTGGCGGAGTTATGAGCGTGACAGGCATGTTGGAGACCATTGCGAAGAATATCTTGAGATTTGCAAAAAGCGTGGGTTCTCTGATTTTCTCCACCATTTGCACATGCATTTTTATGAATCTCGCCTCTGGCGAACAATATCTGTCTTTATTGATTACGGGCAAAATGTTTCAGGAAGAATATGAAAATAGAGGTTTGGCGCCGCAAAACCTTTCCAGAGCCCTGGAGGACGGCGGCACACTGACTTCTCCTTTGATTCCTTGGTGTACTTGTGCAGTAGCCATGAGTACATATTTAGGCGTCAGTACCATTGATTATTTGCCTTACTGTCTTTTGAATTTGATTAATCCGCTGATTTCAATCATTTTTGGATTCACGGGCATTACGATTTTGAAACGCAGCAATTTATCTGCTGAAAAAGAAAAATAAGCGATTTGAGGAGGCGTATGTATGGAAAAGAAATCATTGAAGCTGCCAATTACTCTTTTGGTACTCGGGGCATGCTGGTCCATTGTGTATATCATTCCATTTATCCAATACATTTGGTATGATCCGTTTCAGCAATTCATGAATGCGACAAACACACAAATGGGGCTGTTAATCACAATTTATGGCTTTGGGAACGTATTTGGCGCGCCTATTGGCGGGTGGATTGCAGATAGATTTAACTATAAATACATTTATGTAGGTTCTGTACTGTTAAACGGTATTTTTACACTTATTTTTGTTATGCATCCTACATATTTTATGGCAGTATTGATGTGGATTGGCTTTGCCATTGCCAGTCTGCTGATGAACTATCCGACACATATTAAAATGATTCGCGACCTGACAACAGATGAGAATCAGGGAAAAATTTTTGGCATGAACGAAACTTGCATTGGTATTTTTAATATTGTTTTCAATACCGTTATGATGGTTTTCTATATGAAATTTATGGAAGGCGTTGCAGGTTTGAAAGCCGCGATGATTAGTATTGCCGTACTTTCTTTCGTTTTGACAGGAATTGCGATGATTGTGCTGGATAACCCTAAAGAAAAAATTGCGGCGGAACGCGCGAAAAAAGCGGCAGAGGCAAAAGAAAAAGCAAAGAAGAAAACCAATGTGGTTGCGGACTTTTTGATGATTATGAAACAGCCTGCCACTTGGCTGGTAGCCATTTCCATTTTCGCAGTTTATTCTTTCCTGACAACTTTAACTTATTTTACACCATATTTTACAGATGTATTGGGTGTTGCGGTTACATTCTCCGGTGGTGTTGCGATTTTAAGACAACATGGCATGACTTTGCTGGGTGCGCCTATTGGTGGCATCTTAACAGATAAAGTTGGTTCTCCTTCCAAAGTTTTATTGGGTGTATATACAGTAGGTGTATTGGGACTTGGTTATTTATTATTCGCGGATGCGGGTGTTGCCGCTGAATTTCTGATTGCCTTAACATTGATCATGTCTGCCGCAGTATACATTGGACGAGGGGCTTATTATGCTACCATTACAGAAGCCGGTGTATCAAGAAACCTTACAGCATCCACCATTGGGATCGCAGCGGCAGTTGGTTTTTCACCGGACCTGTTCCAGTTCACATTATTTGGTTATTGGCTGGATACATTAGGGACACAAGCATATACATATATGTTTATCTTCCAGGCGGTTGTTTTGGTGATCGGCGCATTGGCTGCATTGAAGATTTTGCATATCAAGAAAAAGAATACACAGAATGTGTGCGCAGCTGTGGAACAATCTGAATTGAATTAATGGAATACCACTCAGGGAAAAAGGCTTTTGTGTTGAACAAAAGTCTTTTTCCAATCATTTGTATTTCATAAAAAGGCAGATTTATTCAGAAAACAGATGTAAGGAGGTATGTATCATGGAATCTTATGATTTTTTATTATTTGTTGCGATCATTTTGCTTTCTACGAAAATATTTAGCTTGCTTTCCAGAAAAGTGAATATGCCGCAGGTTGTTGGAGCCTTATTGGTAGGGGTTTTGCTGGGGCCCAGTTGTTTGAATATATTGCACGAAACTGATTTTTTGACGAAGTCAGCTGAATTTGGTGTAATCTTCTTGATGTTCTTGGCTGGGTTGGATACAGATTTCGAGGATTTAAAAGCAACTGGAAAATCTTCTGTAATGATTGCTTTTATTGGGGTGCTGATCCCTTTAGGAAGTGGATTTTTGACATATTATTTGTTTTTCCATGGACAAAGACCAGATACGATGATTTTTTTGGAAAGTGCATTTGTGGGGATTGTTTTGACGGCAACCTCTGTAAGCATCACAGTGGAAACATTACGGGAAATGGGAAAACTGAAAGGAAAAATGGGTACTTCGATTCTGGGAGCGGCGATTATTGACGATATTCTTGGCATTATTGCGCTGACAGTCATTACGAGTTTTACTGTGCCCGGAGTGGAAATTTTGACGGTATTGCTGAAAATCTTTTTGTTTTTTGTTTTTATTGGAATTTGTGGTTTTTTTGTATTTCGTTTGTTTCGCAAACTGGAAATTGTCTATGGAACCAAAAGAAGGGTGGCAATTTATGCGGTTGTATTTTGTTTGCTGCTGTCTTATATCTCGGAAGTATATTTTGGCGTTGCCGATATTACCGGAGCCTATTTTGCAGGGCTGATCCTTTGTAATGTCACAGAAACAAAATCATATATTGCATCTAAAATCAACATTACATCCTATATGTTTTTCAGTCCTATTTTTTTCGCGGGAATTGGTATTAAAACTGTCGTTACTGGAATGTCACAGGAATTGATAATATTTACGATTGCGTTGCTAATTGTTGCAATTTTATCCAAAATTATTGGTTGCGGCGTGGGAGCGAAAATCTGTGGATTTTCCAATATAGATTCTCTTGCTATTGGCGTGGGGATGATTTCACGTGGTGAGGTTGCGCTGATTGTAGCGCAAAAGGGAGATCAGGCAGGATTGATTTCACCTGCTTTATTTCCGGCAATTGTGTTGGTGGTAATCGTTACCACATTGATTACGCCGATTCTTTTGAAAACAGTGATATATATGAAGGAGCGCAATCAAGTAGATGTATTGGCTGTGCGATGATGTATAGTGGTTTGATGTGACAATGGGAGGGAAAAAGGAAAGATTTGAAAAATATGTCATGTGTATTTAAGCATGTTTTTTCATATTTGCGTATTATATTTGAATCGCATGGTAAATGCCGAAAATGGATTATGAAAAGCGTGGTGAGAAGTTGCACATTTTTTATGAAAATGATACCATTGTGAAAAAGGCAAAATAAAAAATGGAGAAAAATCATGCGAAAAGATCGGGAAGACTGGAAACAATATTTGCGGGAACAAAATCGAAAATGGGCAATACTGATTGTTGGGATTCTGGTGGCGGTAACCATTGGGGTGAGTCTGGTTTCCTATGCTGTGAAAAAAACAAATGATGGTGAAAAGTATTATACGCTGCAGAAATATCTGAAGGAAAAAGATTATTTCATTTATGGTGCCAACTGCAATGCTCCGCCACTGCGCTTTGTGGATTCTGATGGGGTATACAAAGGTGTTGTTGTGGATTATATGTCACAGCTTGCCTTAGAATTAGGTGTGGAAATTCGAACGGAGCCGTATCCTTGGGAAGAAGCTTTAGAGCATTTGAAAAATGGAGAAACTGATTTTTGCGATATGTTTGCCAATGAGGAGCGTGCGAAAGATTATGTTTTTACAGATCCCATCTATAATTTGCGTACGGGGCTTGCCGTACAGGCGGATTCTCAATTTACCGTTGATGATATCAATACCATGTGCATTGCGACAGAAAAAGGAGATTATGCCAATTATTATATGCAGAAGAATTACCCTGATGCTACTTTGGTTTATGTGAATAATGTGGGAGAGGGTATGAATCTGCTCTCTGACGGCAGTGTAGATGCGGTTGTGGGGGATGAGCCGATATTATCTTATTATATTACGGAATTAGGGGAAACGTCCCAATTTCGGATGATTAACACTGCGCTGTATGAAGAACCTGTTGTGTTGGCAATGCCAAAAGGAAGTGAAGACCTGCTGCCGATTATAAACCGTGCAATACAAGAAGTAAATAGACAGGGACAATTAGAAAAAATACAGCAGAAGTGGTTTGGGATTTCAACGCCGCTGATTCAGGCAGAACCAGAAAAAAGGTATATTCGTGTTGTATTGATAGCAGGTGCGATTTTGTTGGCAACCATCAGCTTTGTTTCGTTGAATAATGTTTCATTAAAAAGAATGGTGCGGATCAGGACAAGAGAATTGGAAAACAGCCGCAATGAACTGCAGCTGATTTTTGACAGCATACCGGAATATATTGCGATTTTGGATGAAAAGCAAAATATCATAAATGCCAACAAAGGCATATTACAGTATGCGGAATTAGATATCGATCAGTGCGTTGGAAAGCCTGTATATGCTTTGTTTGATAAAATGCAGAAAGAAGAAATACAAAAGGCATTGCACGAAGTATTGAAACAGGATGGGAGACAGTACAAATTTAAAAGTGGAAAAGATGTTTATGAAATGCAGACACACCATATGAAAATTCCAGACATTGGTGTGTTGCTGACATTACGCAATATTACGTTGGACGAAGTAAACCGCAAACAGCTGTTGCAGTCCTCTAAAATGCTGGCTGTAGGACAACTGGCAGCCGGAATGGCACATCAGATTCGCAATCCGCTGTCTGTTATTCGTATGCACACATATATGCTTCGAGAAAATGCTTCTTTGGATGAAAATGGGAAACGGTCTTTGGCATATATTGATGAGAGTGCGCAAAAAGCCAATGGGATTATTGATAATGTCATGAATTTTTGGCATATTTCCGGCAATCAGTTGGAGAAAATTCATTTGTATACAATTTTCCAGAGTATATTGCAATTGCATGAAAATGCCTTGAAAAAGAAAAAAATACAGACGGAAATTCGATGTCATGAGGATTTATATTTTATTTGCAATCCAGAAGCGCTGAAGCATATTTTGGTGAATTTGGTATCAAACGCCATAGACGCAATGGATTTTGACGGAAATCTTGTTCTTTCAGGTGAAAAGCAGGATGCCGAAATTATAATTTGCTGTCGAGATGATGGATGCGGCATTCCTGAAGATTGCAGAGAAAATCTGTTCAATCCTTTCTTTACAACAAAGGATCCCGGCAAAGGTACAGGCTTGGGTCTATTCATTGTTTATTCTGAAGTGGAAAAATTATCAGGAGAGATCAAAGTACATAGTAAAGTCGGGTATGGGACGAAATTTACGATTTGTTTGCCAAACAGGGAGGATTGAGTTATGGAAAAAAACTTTAAGATTCTTGTGGTAGATGATGAGCCGGAAGCAAGAGAAAGCATACAAATGCTGCTCACATGCGCAAAATACATGGTGACAACAGCGGCTTCTGCAAATGAAGCGTTGAGCATTCTGGAAAATGAGTATTATCCCCTTGTTATTACGGACATTATGATGCCAGGCATTGATGGTATTGACTTTTTGCAAAAAATCAAAAACTCATATAATGAGTCCATTGAAGTGATTATGCTGACAGCTTATGGAAGCATTGAAACTGCAGTGCAAACCATTAAGATGGGGGCATTTGGTTATTTTATAAAAGGAAATGATCCAGCAGAATTGCTTTTAGAAATCAAAAAAGCAAAGACTATGGTGGATTTGAAAGCGGCAAAGGCACAACAAATGCTTCAAAATAAGGGGCAATTTTTATTGACCAGCAAAAATCAGAAAATGCAGGCTGTATGGGATATGGTGAAAGATGTCGCAAAGACCAATGCAAATGTATTGATTACTGGAGAAACTGGCGTTGGAAAGGAAATCGTTGCGCAGGAAATTCATCGACAGAGCAAACGAGCAGATAAGTTGTTTATTCCTATCAATTGTCAGAATTATCCAGACAAGCTGATTGAGTCAGAATTATTTGGTCATGAAAAAGGGGCGTTTACTGGAGCTGTAAACAAACGGATCGGTAAAATCGAAGCCAGCAACGGCGGAACTGTTTTTTTGGATGAAATCGGAGAAATGGAATTATCTACACAGATTACGTTACTGCGCGTGTTGGAAACGAAGCAGATTGAACGTATTGGGTCGAATCGCTTGATTGATGTTGACTTTCGTTTGGTGAGCGCGACGAACCGAAATTTGTATCAGGCTGTAAAAGAAGGCAGATTTCGTGAAGATTTTTTATATCGCATCAATACCATTGAGATTGAAGTCCCGCCTTTGCGTGAACGGCGGGAAGACATCCCAGATTTAATACAATTCTTTTTGCATAAATTTGAAAAAGAAACTGGAAAGCAAATTTTACAGATCCCGCAGGAAACAGAAGCGTTCTTGATGGAACATGAGTATGATGGCAATATTCGGGAAATGAAAAACATTATGGAACGATTGGTGATTCTTTCTCGAGATGGCATACTGCACTTAAATCGAAAATCAGATTTAGATAAAGTGGTGCCTTTGCGAAATCATGGGGATTTGCCTTCTTATAAAGAAGCCAAGCAGATGTTTGAGATTCATTATATTCAGGAAGTTCTGTCCGCATGCGAAAATAATATTTCCAGAGCAGCGGAAAAAATGGGAATCAGCCGCAGGCAGTTATTTAATAAAATTACAGAGTATGAAATTGATACAAAAAAATAAAAGTGGCATTTTTTTGCTAGGAAATAAATTTCCATGTGGAGATTTTTTTCCTAGTTTTTTTATGCTTTGATTACAAAAATCCTTGTTTTTCGGGAAAAAGAGAAGTGAAAATTCTTGGCATGATTTTTGCTTCTTTATTTGGTGACAAACAACCATTGGAAAAGTAAGGAGGAAAAAGTATGGAACTAAAAAAGAAATTAGAATTTTATGGAGGTACTTGGGTGTCATTTTTACCATTCATTGTGTTCCTGGGAATGATTGTTTTGACCACATTCATTTGGGGGTCCATTTCTGATGGAGCGCTGTGGGTACCAGCATTTACTGCGATTTTGCTGCCGTTTTTTTTGGCAAAGGACAAAAAGCAGTATGCGGAAGTTGTTATTGAGGGGATGGCAAGCAAAGAAGCTATTGTTCCTGTTGTTTGCTGGATTTTTGCGGGGGTATTCTCCAGAATTTTGCGTATGTCCGGCTTGGCGGACGGGGTAGCAGGAATCGCAGCGGGTATGGGCGTTGGGAGTACAACATTTGCTGTTATCACATTTGTTGCTTCCGCGGTTTTGGCGACTGCTTCTGGTACTGGTTTTGGTACCATTGCCGCAGGCATGGGCGTGCTTTATCCAGCGGGTGTTGCTTTAGGCGGGAACCCGGCTTTATTGGCTGGCGCCATCATTTCTGGGGCTGCTTTTGGTGATAACTTGGCACCAGTTTCTGATACGACCATTTGTTCAGCAACTTCTCAGGGAGTAGATGTACCAGGCGTTGTTCGTTCCAGATTAAAGTATGCATTGACTGCCGGGCTTTTGACTATTATATGCATTGTTATTTATGGCATGATTACAGACGGCAATGGTACTGCAGCGGTGACATATCAGTATAATCCCTTAACACTGTTTATGTTCATTCCTGTTATTTTGACAATTGTTGTTGCCATAAAAACAGGGGATATTATCATTGCAACTTCTATTGGTACGGTATCTGGTGTTATCGTAGCATGTGCCACTGGCTTGTTTGATTTCATTCAAATTGATGCTGTGAATCCTGAAGTACCCGCCATCATTTCTGTTCACGGTGAGGGATTGGATCGTGTGGTAGATGGTGTTATTTATACAGGGATTTCCAGTATGCTGCAGGTATGTATCTTGGCGCTGCTGCTTTTTGGGTCGATTAATGTAATGCGCCGCGGCGAAGGCGATATTATGCTGCTCAAATCTCTTGGCAAAGTTGCAAAAACACCCTTTAGTGGGGAACTGACGATCTCCCTTATGGTAATTGTGCTCTCTGCCTTGATGGGTCTGAACGCGCCGGCAATTTTGGCAGTTGGGGCTTCTTTTGCTAAACCTTTGTCCAGACAGCATGGAATCAGTCCTTACCGTGCAGCAAACTTGATGGATGCCCAGTCGAATACCCTTGTTTACTGCTTGCCTTGGACACCAGCCATGATTTATACATTAGGATTTGCGGCAGACAGTACGGCGCCTTTGACCGCATTGCAGATTATGCCTTGTGTGTTCTATTCTTTCGTAATGTTGGCTGTTATGTTTGTGAGCATGGTCTTTGGCATTGGACGCCACGACTATATGGATAAATTGCCGCCGGAAATCAAAGCAGAGTATGATGCGGCAAAACAATCATGATAAAAAGGAGTGAGATACATATGTTGACAGCAAAAAAAGGTGATTGGGTACAAATTGAAAACATTGTTCTTTCTGCGGGACATCGCGCACCACAGGTTCCTGAGGATACACAAAAGTGTGATCTGAAAATGTGGGTGAAAGGGGAAGCGCTGCAGGATGCAAATGAGGGGGAGTTGGTCAAAGTGAAGACCACAACCGGCAGAATCGTAGAAGGATATTTAGTAGATATTCATCCTCGATATATCCATGACTATGGTGAATTTCAGCCAGAGTTGCTGCAAATCGAACGTCAGTTAAAGGAAATTTTGTTTGGAGGTGAAAACTAATGTCTAAAGATATGTCCTATGAAGCAATCAACGCAAGGAAAAATCAGATTATGAAAGATGCGATGCGTATTAGTTATGAAGATTTTGAATGGGATGGAATTGGTTTCGATTACGAAAAAATGATGCGGGAAGTTGGTTATTCCATGGAGGAAATGCGCCAGATTCAGCTGGATAACGGTGTGGGTGAGACACCATTGCTGGAAATGCGCAATTTGACCGCATTGGCAAGAAAATATGCGCCGGAAGGAAAAGGCGCAAGAATTTTTATCAAAGACGAAGCGTGCAATGCTTCCGGCAGTTTTAAAGCCAGACGTGCGGCGATTTCTGTGCAGCAGGCAAAACGCCTTGGTTATAAAGGTGTTATTGCGGCTACCAGCGGGAACTATGGAGCGGCTGTAGCGGCGCAGGCAGCAATGAATGGTTTGAAATGTATTGTGGTACAGGAATGTTACGACAACGATAAAATTGGTCAGCCGGAAATTCTGGAAAAACAGAGAATTTGCGAAGCTTACGGGGCAGAGGTGGTACAGCTTACAGTTGGACCTGAATTGTTTACGACATTTTTGGGTCTGCTTGAAGAAACCGGATATTTCAATGCTTCTTTGTATACACCTTTTGGAATTGCCGGCGTAGAAACATTGGGATATGAATTGGCAGTGCAATGCAGGGAACGCTTTGGGAAACATCCTGATGCAGTTGTTTGTACAAATGCAGGCGGCGGAAATCTGACAGGAACAGCAAGAGGTCTGATCAAAGCGGGAGCTGTTCATACACAGGTGATTGGCGCCAGCATTGACTTAAATGGTCTGCATATGGCATCGGATCATGATTTCAACAAAAAATCCTGTACCACCGGTCATACTGGCTTCGCGATTCCTTTTGTAACATGGCCTGATCGCTCTGACTGCCCTCGTAACGCGGCAAGAACATTGCGTTATATGGATCGTTACGTTACGGTAAAACAGGGAGAAGTCTTTTATATTACACAGGCATTGGCAGTGCTGGAAGGGTATGAAAGAGGCCCGGCAGGCAATACTTCATTAACTGCTGCTTTTGCATTGGCACAGCAAATGGATCAAGATCAGATTATTATTGTTCAGGAAACGGAATATACGGGAGCCGGAAAGCATACAATGCCTCAGTTGACTTTTGCGAAACAAAATGGTGTGGAGGTATGCTTTGGTGATCCTGATACGGAAGTACCTGGTAAATCATTGGTATTCCCGAAAGATCCTTCTATGATTCGTGCCAGAGAATATGATTTGAAAAAAGCAAAATATTCCTATGTGCATAATTGTGTGAAGAATTACCATATGACTGAAGCGACGGAGCAGGATATTCAGTATATCATGGATGAAATTCGCGAGAATAGAGATTTTGTTATAAACGAACTGAAAAAATATCAGGTCGTGATAAAAGACGCATAATGTTTTTTCTCAAAAAAATCTCCAGAGCAGCCAACTCTGGGGATTTTTTGGTTTTTGACTGCTGTTATATTTATATTGCAAAGGCATGGAAAATCATAAACGATTTCCTTATTTCTATGATATACTTTTCATAAGTGAAAATACTATGGAGGTGGTTTGAAATGGAGGAAAGAGAAAGAAAGATTCGTTTGTGGTTTGATATGTGGATCAAGCAACAGGACCTTGGTATTGATGATATATTTGCGGAAGATGTGGTTTATACGGAAAGTTGGGGACCAGAGTATCATAATCGAGAAACAGTCAAGCATTGGTTTGCCGAATGGAATTTACGAGGAACAGTTATTTCATGGAATATCAAACAGTTTTTCCATAAAAACGATCAGACAATCGTAGAATGGTATTTTCAAAATCGGATGAAGGACAGAAAGACAGAGGCATTTGATGGCATTTCTTTGATTGTGTGGACAGCTGAAAACAAAATAAAATCTTTGAAGGAATTCGGTTGTAACTGTAATTGCTATGATCCATATGAAAATGGGGCAGATCCTGTATTTAGAGATGAGAAAATAAATTGGTTTTAGGAATGTAAAAATCATGATGGTTCACCGTTGGATATATGCAGTTATGAAGGAAAAGCATCGTTATATATCAAGGGGATGACAACATCTGTTTGATTCTCTTTGCAAATAAAACATGGAAAGGAACTTAATAAATAGAGAAAGCATTTGGGCGGCTTCAAAAGAAAACAAAGAGAGTTGGAACCCTTATAATATGAGGGTTCCAGCTCTCTTGTCTTTACTGATGTTTTGTTTAGCTTGTTTTCGTTTGAAGATTTCTGATCAAAATCAAGAAAAAAAGTTACCTTAAAAGAAATCGGTTTTGGCAAAAACAATGAATATAATGATGTAAGATAATAGCAATCTGGTTGGTTGCCTGCATATTCGTATGATATTTGGTACCAGCAAGGACTGCTGATACTTCCTTTATATCAAATACAAATGGGGGAAGTCAGCTGTTTACACTGTCGAAAGAGTGCTGATCATGCTGTATTTTGAGGTGTGGCAGGAAATGACGGTTTTATGTCTGAATAGGCAATGCTTTCTGTGATTGGAAAAAGAAATGATATGTGCCACATTGTTTTTAAAACAATATTTACAGAAGGAATCAACAGCGTCAAATATTAGATTTTCAGGATTTTACTTGCCAAAAGGCAGAAATATGGTATAATAAAACGGTTCATAATTTTGTAAATATTTCTTCATAATTTTGTAAAGGAGATGATTGTATGAAACGGCTGGTAGGTGTAGCCGTAACAGCACTGCTGTCAGTCAGTGTTTGTTTTACAGCCTTCGGGGCAGTTTCGACCAATGCTTCCCCTTGGGCAGTGCCTTATATGGAGCAGGCATATTCTTTGCAGCTTATTTCCGCACCACTTCTCCAGCAGGCACAGGATACAATAACAAGAGTGGAATTCAGTGAAATTGCTGTGGCTTTTTATGAAAAAACAACAGGTACTACAGCGCCAGTGCCAAAAGATAATCCGTTTTCTGACTGTGATGATCTGGCAGCGCAAAAAGCCTACGCACTGGGCATCATTGCCGGAACAGAACCGGGAAAATTTGCGCCTGAAAATCCGTTGACCAGAGAACAGATGGCGATTATGCTTGTACGAACGCTGGAAAAATCAGGTGTGGATATGTCCCCTTATGCCAAAAAGAATCCCTTTACGGATACCAAAAACATAAATGCTGTTACGGTGTCCTATATTGATAAGGCTTATGGTGCGGGATTGATTTCCGGTTATCAAAATGGAACTTTTGAGCCGAAAAAGTCATTGAAAGTGCAGGAAGCGGTAACTGCGTTTTTAAGTGCTTACACATTTTATGAAAGTGTACAGAATGGCACTGCTGTCCCGCAAGGGGATGCGGTGATGGCAAAGACCGTAACCATAAATGGCAAAGAACTGACTTTGGGGCAGACTGCCGAAGAGATTGTGGCAACTTTCGGTGAACCGACACGGATTGATGAAACTGTGTTTGGTTTGGATCGTTATATTTATGCGGGAGATTCTTATTTCTGGATTACTTTTGAAAATGACGTTGCGGTGGAATTTTTCACTCCTTCGAATGGTTTTCAATATCAGGGCATTCAGGGTGGTACCGTGCTGAACGATACATCCCGTGTAGACAGTATCAGCAATGTGGATCATAGTGCAATTTTGAATGGAGAATATGCTTCTGCCAGAATACCACTTGATTATGAAAACCAAATTTGTGGTTTATTGCTGCAGACAAAGGAATTTGCCGCAAAAGACGCATTGACTGGTTCATTGAGCGGTACACAAAAAAATAGCATTGAAAAAGAACTGCTGGAAATCATCAATGTGCAGCGAAAAGAAGCAGGTCTTGCTGTTTTGACGGAAAACACAGGCTTGGATCAGACAGCTGCCGCTCACAGCGAAGAAATGGTCAAAGAAAAATATTTTGACTATAAAAGCAAGGATGGAAAGACACCATTCCAGCGTATGATGGATAATAAGGTACAGTTCCATACGGCTGCGGAAGTCATTGCAACAACGCGCGGCGATGTTGTACAGCTTTATACAGAACTGCTGCGCACACCCGCAAAACACAACAGCATCATGGACAGCACTATGACACAGGTAGGAATTGGTGTTTCCAATGATGGCAAAACATTATATTTGACAATTGATTTGTGCAATGCATAGTTTTTACACATAAAAAAACGTACAAAAAGCCCTCATTTTTTATCAATGAGGGCTTTTCTTTTTGGCGAATCCAATAAAAACCACCGGTTATATCAAAGGGAACCGTGAGCTTGGGATTCAAGCACAAAACGCCTATGCTTTCTTGCGTCTGCTAAGACACAAGAAGATATAGGCGTTTTTTTGTTCATGGGTGAAAAAGTAAAAGGGAACAGATAAAAAAGTAGTCAAGGGTGGCAGTCGAGAAATTGAAGTGCTTGGCAGATTTTCAATGACTTTGCGAGTGCAATTGATAATGACCTCTTCTAGGAACGGAATAAACCACTGGCTAAAGCAACTTCCTGTTAAGAAAACATTGATTTTTCTTTTCTTTGATTTCTTAAGGGGAATTGCGGCGGCTGTTTTCATAAGAAAACAGAAGAAATAAAATCTGAACAAAATAGGAAAGCCAAAACTTTTTGTAATCATAAGGATTTTGGCTTATATATTGCGTTCAAAACCGAATGTTACTGTGAAAACTTTAGTGAATCAATGGTGTTTTTATATAACTTTACTTGTTTCTGAATTTTTGTTTATATAATGTCTTTCAGTGGGCTCTGAACATCAAAATATATACATATCTGATCTAGTTTTTACACTGGGGCACGATGGAAAAGTCAAGTGTTCTTATAGGAAATATAACAAGTATTTCTATGCAACATCTAACATTTACTTCTCTGATAATCTCAATTAAACGCGCAAATATAATGATTTTCAAATAAGGCCTTTCAGTTGGATATCTTCACAAAGAAACTTTTTGATAAAGGATGTAATATATATTTGACAAATTTAAAATTATTTTAGAACATTGTTTCATTTTTGTTGACATTTGGTATTTTTTGATATACTATATGAATGAAGATGTTGGCTGTTCCGTAAAAAGAGCAGAACATTTAGCTCTGTTCTTATAAGATAAGGGGCATTTCTACCTTAAATGCGCGCAGTACAATAGTGATAAAAGATATTCGATATTTTTTCAAAAAACAAGGAGGAATATGGAATGGATAAAAACAGACGCGGTTTAGCCTATGTTATGGATCAGGAAGACCTTACAACAATGAGAATCTTCTATGATTTCAAAACGGATGAAGTGTTTTTGTCAGCATCTAAAGACTGGGACGAAGATTTAGACTGGTCCCGTTACAACAAAGATTTTTATGCGGAGAGCATAAAGACGCATAACGCTAAGTACTTAAACGAACAGGAAGTATACGCTGTCTTCGAAAAACACGGGCTTAGTGATTACTTGAAAGAAATCATCTCTTTGCTGCGGCAGGGAAAACATTTTGGAATCCTTGCATTCTGGAATAAGAAACTTGATATTTTCTATATGGGCAATCAGCATAGTAGAAAATGCGGATTGAACAACGGAAAACATGCAACTCTTGGCGGCGGTATTAGACGTCATCGCAAGGACGAACTTGAGCTCGACGTAGTGATTGACGGGCTTAATCTTGGACGTGCAATGTCATTCAAAAACATTGCTGGAGAACTGCCCATGGGTGGCATTAAATCAACAGTAACAATGGACGAACTCGACTTGAACGATATGCAGCAGATTGGCTTCTTGGGATTTGCTCTGGATATGCAGCGTTGCGAAACAGGTCCTGATATGGGTTTCCCTATTGAAATGACTGACGTAATGATTGAGAAGGGATATAGCCATCAGTACACATGTGGTCCAAATGGTCCTCTGGGGAGTTCCGGTCCTCCGACAGCATATGGCGTATTTATCTCACTGGAAGAAGCTGTTAAATTCCTTGGATATGACAATATGGATGGTTGGTCATTCGCTTGCCAAGGTCTGGGACAGGTTGGTTATGCAATGGTTCGTGAAATCTGCGAAAAGGTTAAAAACCCCAAGGTTATCGTAGCGGATGCCAGACCAGAGGCAGTAGAAAAGTGTGTTGCAGAGTTTTCCGCTAAAGGGATTGACATTACCGCAGGCAACGTAGATGATATCCTTTTGCAGGATGTAGATGTTGTTGTACCTTGTGCTATTGGTGGTGTATTCGACGAAGAAAACATTCCGAAGCTTAAATGTAAGGTTATCTGGGGTTCTGCTAACAACCAGATTAAAGCAAGCAGTCAGGAAGAAGAAATCCGTCTTGCACAGAAGATTGCAGAAAGAGGAATTCTGTTCCAGACAGACTGGTGGCATAACACTGCAGGTGTAATGTTCGCTTGGGAAGAAGTTTGTAAGCAGGAAAGAGCTGACATCAACCACGTTTATAAGGTTATCAGCGATGTACTTCCAAGACTTACTAAGGAAAACCTTAGAGAGGCTAAGGAACTTGGTCTTACACCTACAGCGAACGCTTATAGACGCTGTGAGGCAATTCTCTATGGAGATGCTCCAGTTCCGGATTACACAGCTTGGTTAGAATAATTAATAATCAAAATCCGAGAGTTTATCTCTCGGATTTTTTTATTGGATGCTTTAGCTGAACAAAACCCATGGTTCTACTAGGGAGCAAATAAAATACTTTAGTATATTTTTTGAATGATAATTATAATGGATTTGCTAATTATCAAATGAAAGATATGCAATATTTAATTAACATACTGTATTCTCAATTATAGTACCTGTTTACAGGTTGCGGTGCAAATAAATGCGATGATATTTTTTCGATGTCCCTTTAAGGGTTGGCACGTAATACCCCTTCTAGGAGATGGTCAAACCACTAGTTTGCTAGTGGTTTTGATTCTGAAACAAAGACTTATTGCAGAAAAATATTTTGTCAGTGAAAAGGTGCATAAAAATATGTGATAAAAATGTAAAAATATGTTATAATGAAATACAAGAAAACTTGAAGAAGAACCTAAAGGGGGCTTGACCGCTATGGTGCTGACCCATAAAATCTTGACAGACAGACAGACAGACAGACAGACAGACAGACAGACAGACAGACAGACAGACAGACAGACAGACAGACAGACAGACAGACAGACAGACAGACAGACA
>JALFWW010000008.1 GCA_022786605.1 Clostridia bacterium
ACCTCAAAAATTGAAAATTTCCGGTGATGATGCGCTCAGGGGACACACCCGTTCCCATTCCGAACACGACGGTTAAGACCTGAGCGGTCGATGGTACTTGGTGGGAAGCTGCCTGGGAGAGTAGATGGTCGCCGGAATCCAATTTTCAATTACGGGGTGTGGCGCAGCTTGGCTAGCGCGCCTGATTTGGGATCAGGAGGTCGCAGGTTCGAATCCTGTCACCCCGAGTTTTATATTATGGTGGGTATGGCACAGTTGGTTAGCGCGCCAGATTGTGGCTCTGGAGGTCGTGGGTTCGAATCCCACTATCCACCCTTTTTTATGGGTCACTAGCTCAGTTGGTAGAGCACTGGACTTTTAATCCAGGTGTCTCGGGTTCGAGTCCCGAGTGACTCATTTCTTATTTTGCGCAGCCGTGGCGGAATTGGCATACGCGCTAGACTAAGGATCTAGTCCAGATTCTGGGTAGGGGTTCAAGTCCCCTCGGCTGCATATAGGATTTGCGCGAGTGGCTCAGTGGTAGAGCATCGCCTTGCCAAGGCGAGGGTCGCGAGTTCGAATCTCGTCTCGCGCTTTCTATTTTGTATCCTGCAATTATCGTATAATGGGCTATCGCCAAGCGGTAAGGCACAGGACTTTGACTCCTGCATTCGCTGGTTCGAATCCAGCTAGCCCAGGTCTCAAAAAAAGAAAGCGAAATAGCTTTTATAATGGGGTATCGCCAAGTGGTAAGGCAACGGATTCTGATTCCGTCATTCGCAGGTTCGAATCCTGCTACCCTAGTTTGAAAGAGTCTGAGTATCAGGCTCTTTTTTTGTTTCTTTTTAAAAATTTTGAAAGATTTACAGTCGTGAAATAGAATAAGCAGACACTTTTTGTTAAAATACAATTAGAAAGGGGAGGTGTATTTATGAAAAAAATATTATTGCTGACTATTTTGGCTTCTTTGGCATTTCCGTCCTTTGCCTTAGGAATGGAAAATGGCAGTGTAACAGGTGAAATCAGTATCGGTGAGGACGAAGAAAAAACGCAAATTATGTATAAGAGTGTATATCACAAAGTAGGCTGCCGTTGCCTTCCGCAGGGAGATTTAACCATTCAGTGGCCTGTTGGTAGGGACGAAGAAACGCTTTATTTTGTTTTGGAGGCGTGCAATGATCCGTCAATGACCGCTGATGGAGTTTCTTTTTTGGATATTTACAATGTCAAGGGCGGAGAAATAGAAAGTTTATCAGATAATTCCTTTGCTGTAACAGGAACTGATTCGCAAACTAAAATTGCGCTGGATTGGTCTCTTCCGAAAACAGGTTTATTTGAGAAAACGGATTTGGTATTGCGTGTATCAGAAAATAAGGATATGGAGCATGCGAAAGTTTTTCCTTTTTTGAAAATAATGCCTGATGATACGCCAAATGCAGCGTGGCATGCATCTTCATGGAATATGGAGGATAAGGAGTATCTTGAAAAATGTGATGCGATTTTTCAGGAATATTTTGCATATCGTCAGGAGAATGGAACGTATATGATACCAGGGCGTTTTTGGGTGGAAGAAGCCCCTTGGGCAGCGCGGATGAAGTGGAAGTGGAACGAAGAGAAAAAATCTTTTCATGTTTTCAGAAATGAGAAGGAGTATGTTTTTACAGCAGGACAAAACAATGTTTCCGTTAATGGGCAAAAATTTTATTTTATGACAGCACCAGAAATCGTAGGTGGACGCATTTATCTTCCTTTAGATATGATGAAAGTAATGTGGAATGATAAATCTGAAATTGCAGAACAGGATGGTGTATTGCGGCTGATTGTTTGTGTTTAGGGTGTGGATGCAGCAGAAAAGCATCTTTCTCAATGCATATTTTCCTTATGGGATATTCTGTTTCTCAAAAATATTTTGAAGAATCCTGAATTGCTTGTATTTGTCGTGATTAGGGATAGTTTCGTTTAGTTGGATGGGTAAATTGGTGGTATGATAGGAATTTTTCTGAAACAATGAACAAGAGTTACAGGCGCAAAACATACAATATTTTTCATATGCGAAATCATTGGAAAGGTCGGGAGAAATTACTTCCGGCTTTTCTTTTGCCTGTCAAAATAAAAAAATAGAAATTTTCTGTCAGAATTTTTACTTTCTCTGCGAATAGTAGGGTGTAGCAGGATTTTGCAAGAAATGGAGAGAAGAGGTTATCATACAGGAACAGGAAAAGGGGGAAGGATGATGGAGGATCAAGAACTGCTCAGGATGATGCGCCAAAACCCTGAACATGGTATAGGTTTGGTGATGAAGCAATACGCAGCCTTGTGTTATTACATCGCAAGACAAAAATTATTGGATTTTCCGCCAGAGGAAGTGGAAGAATGCGTCAGTGATGTATTTTTTGCATTTTATCATCAATATACAGCCATAGATTTGGAACGGGGCAGTATCAAAGGATTTCTTTCGGTACTTTCCCGCAGAAAAGCCATTGATCGCTGGCGCAGATTGGCTGGAAAGGAAACCTTATCTTTGCAGGAGGAAATCATAACAGTGGATTCCTTGGAACAGCAGGAGGAGCGGAAAATATTGATGGATGCGGTACTGGCTCTGGGAGACCCTGATGCGAAAATTGTTATATTGAAATATTATTTCGGATATCCCACAAAGAAGATAGCGGAGATGTTTGGGCTGAAAGAAAATACCGTAGACCAGAAAGTGCGGCGCAGTTTGGCAAAGGTAAAATCAATTCTGGAAGGAGGTGCTTTCCATGAGGGCTGATTGGGAAGAAATTCTGGATTTATGGGAAGAAAAGGAATTGGCGTATTTTCTGCCGGAAAGTCTGCCGGAATTGGATGATGCCGTCTATCAGAGAATCGAAAAACGGACATTACGAAGGATTCGAAAAGAACGAAGCCGTATAAGTCGGAAGCAGATTGCGGCGGCAGTGATTTGCCTGATAGCCATTTTGGGGATTGTAGGCAGAGCGCCCATTCAGGCAGCTTTCGAAAAATTATTCCATTATTTGCCGGGGGCAGGCATCTATACCAATGACGCGGAAAACACCATGTACCGAGCGGAAATGATAACAGACCACTTTGAGGAAAATGGTGTGAAGGTGCGTCTGAAAAATGTTTATGGTGAAAATCAGACAGTGAAATTTGAAGTGGAACTCCGAGGGGATGATTTGGGCAAAGGTATTCTGGAAGGAAGGTCTGAAAGTAAACATTATGAACTTCTGAAAGAAAAATACAAGATGACATTGTCCCATGATGGAAAAGAACAGGAGCTTATTGATGTAGAAGGCTCTTACAGCGGTTCCGGAAATGGCGGAAAATATGTGATGTACTCCAGGGGCTATGAGGTTCAGGTGGAAAATCCTGCCCAGACCTATGAAGTGCATATTGCTGGCTTTGATTCTGTATTATCTTTTACATTGGTGCCGGATACAGGCATGATGCAGCCGGAAAATATCGGTGCTAGCCAGACAAAGAATGGTATTACGGTGACAGCTGGTGCGGAGGTAACGGAGGATGGCATTTGGTTTGAATATTATGTTTTGAGTGATGAAAGACTGGCAGAAACAGATGAGACCTATCGATTTACTGTCATTACATTGCCCTATGGTTATTTCCGGTGGAATGATGTTCCCGAAGCGGAATTGTATCAGCAGCGTTATATCATGAATGGAAAAGGGGAAATGCTGTATCCAAAGGGTCATCGTTGGAAAGACGATGTGGAAAACGGGAAACGAATCCTCTATGAAGGCACTGCGGAAGATTTTCCTTTGACATTTTATCAGGCAGCATTTACGGGTGTTGGAGAAGAAAGAAAAACAGTGAAAATTCCTGTGCCGGAAACCAGTGAGAAATTGGAAAAAAACATTGACTTTCCTTATGGTACGGTGACTTTGGAACAGATTCAGACCAAACCTGCTGATAGCGTCAACGAAGTGGAAATCATTTATCGCATCCAGCCCAAAGAAGGCAAGCGGAAAATGTATGGCGTATTCATGCAAGTGCAGGAAGCGGTTCAAAAGGATACAGAGGAACTGACCATTTTCCCGGAAGAAGACGGCACTTATCATTTTCCTGTGAAAATTTCACCAGAAACAAAAGAAATCACATTGGAACTATACGACCCTTATTATTGGATTGTAGATGATTATACATTGGTACTGGAAGAACCCAAAGAGAGCAAATAAATATTTATGAGAAAGTGCTGTATTTTTCTGAAAAGGAGAAGTACAGCATTTTTTATAAGAAAAAAGAATTTTTCTGTCACTTTTCTCTGCCTGCAAACGAATAGTATAATAAGAAGGGATTCTTGAGATTACAGATAGAATCATTTACAATTTGAAAAAAAGGGGGGACGGTCATGGACGACAGGGAATTGCTGCAAATTTTGCAGAAAAATCCAGAAAATGGCATGCGTCTGGTCATGAAAGAATATACGGGGCTATGTTACTACATTGTGAAACAGAAACTGGCGGATTTTTCCGCTGAGGAAATCGAAGAATGTGTCAGCGACGTGTTTCTGGCATTTTATCATCAATATACAGCCATTGATTTGGAGCGAGGGAGTATCAAGGGATTTTTGGCAGTGCTTTCCCGCAGGAAAGCCGTTGACCGATGGCGGAAACTGGCAGGGAAAGAAACATTGCCTTTGCAGGAGGAAATCACGGCGGCGGATACACTGGAACAACAGGAAGACCGCCAGATTTTGCTGGATGCAGTGCGGGCTTTGGGTGACCCAGATGGAAAAATATTGCTTTTGAAATATTACTTTGGATATCCGTCAAAAATGATTGCCGAAGTCTATGGCTTACAGGAAAATACCGTAAACCAGAAAATACGGCGCAGTTTGGCAAAGGTAAAAGCCATCTTGGAAGGAGGTGTCTGTTATGAAGGATAATTGGGAAGAAATGCTGGATCAGCTGGAAGAAAAAGAATTGACGGAATACCTGCCGGAAACATTACCGGAAGTAGATGAAGTCACGAAAAAAAGAATCGAAAAACAGACACTGAAAAAAATGAAAAAAGAACAGAAACACTTTAGTCGGAAACAGATTGCAGTGGCAGTGATCTGTCTGGTGGCAGTGTTGGGCGTTGTGGGCAGAGAACCTATTCAGGCGGCTTTTGAGCGGCTGTTCCATTATCTGCCGGGGGCAGGCATGTATGTGGATGAAGAAGAAAATGTTTACTATGAAGCGGAAATCATCACTGGGGAATTTACGGAAAACGATATTCATGTGCGGTTGAAAAATGTGTATGCGGAAAATCATGCAGTCCATATGGAAGTGGAAATGACAGGCAATCTGGTAGAATTAACACGAGAGGAATATGAAAACGATTCGCCAGATAAATATGACAAGTTAGAGGAAATGTACGCACTCACCATGGAGTATGATGGGAAAGAACATGAAATATCAACAGCTAGCAGAGGGGTGTTGGCAGAAGACGAAAATGATACCTACATGATTATGCGGTATCGGAGAGATTATCAGCGATATGTGAAAAATGTGGAACAAACTTATACAGTGCGTATCGTAGGACTGGAAAATACCCTTTCTTTCCGTTTGACATCTAATACTGGCAAAGAACAACCGGAAAATATCGGTGCAAGTCAGACGCAAAACGATATTACAATCACTGCCAAAGCAGATGTGGCAGAGCAGGGCATCTGGTTGGAATATTATATTCTGACGGATGAAAGACTGACAGACTTTGATGACTATTTTGCGTACCGTTTGACACCTCTGCCTTATGGATGCAAAACCTTTGATAGCATTACGCAGGAAAAATTCCAAGACATGCTTTATGTGACAAACAAAGATGGAGAAAGACTGCGCTATAGAGGGCAGGAAGCCGTGGAAAACGGCAGA
The DNA here is from genome assembly GCA_022786605.1 of Clostridia bacterium. Lineage (GTDB taxonomy): Bacteria > Bacillota > Clostridia > Lachnospirales > Anaerotignaceae > Anaerotignum. The sequence continues at coordinate 5,853 of JALFWW010000008.1, forward strand.
CGGATGCTGTTGGAAGGTACGGCAGAAGATTTTCCCATCACATTCCATAGAGCATCGTTGACAGGTGTAGGCAGAGAGCGGGAGTCTGTGGAAATCCCTATGCCCGAATCTATTCGCTCCCTTGACCAGACTGTGGCATTTCCTTATGGTACAGTCACATTTGAAAAGGTGAAAGCAGAAAAAATCGAGCTGTCTGGGCAAAACGCAGCCGGAGAAGAAATTGTTGCGGAAGTCAAAGATTTGGAAATCACATACACCATTACGCCAAATGAAGGCAAACGTCAGCTTTACGGTGTATTTATGGAAGCGAAAGGAAGTCTGGATGGCTATCCCCAACAAATATTCCCTGATGAGGATGGGAAATACCGCATTCATGCGTTGGTGGGCAGCAACAATGAAACGGTGACACTGGAACTGTATGATCCTTATTATTGGATTGTCGATGATTATGATTTGGTATTGGAAAAACCGGAAAGTGTGAAATAAAAAAGTGATGGGAGAAATCCTGTCATATGTGAAAAAGGGCATTTCCCCACCTATGGGAAATGCCTTTTTGTGTGCTGGATATATTTTGGTTTACAGATGTTTGTCGTAATGAATCCCCAGCCAGCGATGCAGTGCGGCGGCATCCTGTGCCTGAATGCTTTTCAGGATCATTCTGTGTTCTGTGATGTTGTTGTGACGATCATCTTCGCCTCGTTGATTGTTGTGCAGTGCCATGAGATAGAAAATATCCTCGATGCGCTCATACATGGAGATCAAATGGGTATTTTTTGTTCCCGTTACGATACATTTATCGAATTGCAGCGCGTATTTTACGGTTTCGATGATGTTGCCCTCGTCATAGCATTTTTGCTGTAATGCAAGATAATGTTCCATTTCTCTGGCAACCTGATCAATGGTTCCTTGTCTGACGCAAAGGTCATAGGCGCCGTAAAGAACCACATAAAGGGAAGATGCGATTTCATGGAAGCCTTCTTCTGAAAAAGAAATGACATGAGCGCCGTTGTTTGGCACCATTTCAATGAGCCCGTCCTGAGAAAGCATCATCAAAGCTTCTCGAATGGGGGAATTGCTGATTTTCAATTCATCAGCGATGGTATCAATATTGAGTTTTTCGCCCAGGGCGTATTCCTGTTGCAGTATTTTTTGCCGAATGATTTCATAAACCTGTGCTTTCAGGCTGAGTCGCTGTAATTGTGGCATTTTCGTGCCCTCCGTTTTCTTCTGTTTCTTAACATGCATTTTTTATTATCTTAAATTTCCGAAAAAAAAGCAAGGGGAAAAAGAAAAAAACGTTTTCCTATAAAAGAATATACATTTTTTTTGCAATAAAATACTGTTTTTGTGAGTACAGCGCTATTTTGTATGTATGATTATTGAAAAAAAAGAAAAGAAAAATAGACGCTTTTCTTAATATACAAAAAAAGGTTTCTCAAAAACAGAGAATGATGGTATAATATAAACAACTATGCAAATAAGATTGCAGCAACATGAATATGTTCCAACAAATACAGATTGGAGGTTGTAATATATGACAGCGAAACTGGAAAACGAATATGGCGTAATCAGCATTGACCATGAAGTCATTGCAAGAATTGCAGGCTATGCGGCCATTGAATGTTACGGCATTGTAGGTATGGCTGCCAAAAACGTCAAAGACGGGCTGGTGCAGCTTCTGAAGCTGGAAAGCCTGACAAAAGGCATCAAGATGCAGGTCAATGCCAACAGAGTCAGCCTGGATCTGCATATCATTGTGGAATATGGCACCAACATTTCCGCCATTGCGGATAATATCGTCAGCACGGTGAAATATTCTGTAGAAGAATATACGGGACTGGCCGTAGACGACGTTAACATTTTTGTGGACGGCGTGCGTGTGGACGGATAAGAAACAAGGAGGAACCATCAAGTGAGTGTTACAAAATTAAACGGTCTGCGTTTGCAGAGAATGATCGTAGCAGGCGCAAATGAACTGCATGCAAATAAGCGGGCTGTGGATGCAATGAATGTATTCCCTGTGCCTGATGGCGATACAGGAACCAATATGTCTTTGACCATGCTGGCAGCAGCCAGAGAAACAGAAAAAGGTGATGCCCTGCGGGTGGATGAAGTGACAAAACGCGCTTCCGGCGGTGCCCTGCGCGGTGCCAGAGGGAACTCCGGCGTTATCACATCTCAGATTCTCCGTGGCTTTGCCAAGGGTCTGGAAGGTCTGGAAGAAGCTGGGGTAAAAGAACTGACCGCAGCTATGGAACAGGGCGTAAAAACTGCGTATAAAGCGGTTATGAAGCCCAAAGAAGGTACTATTTTGACTGTGGCAAGAGCATGTGCCGAAGCGGCAGTGGCAGAAGCGGAAAAAACAGACGATATTGAAGTCTTTTTGAAAGCGGTTCTGGAACATGCTCATGATGTGCTGAACCAGACACCAGATATGCTGCCTGTGCTGAAAGAAGCGGGCGTTGTAGACGCGGGTGGTCGTGGTCTGCTGTATATTCTGGAAGGGGCTTTGAAACATATCAATTCCGAAGAAGCGCTGAAAGTGGCAGAACCTACCCAGCAGACCGCAAAAGAATATGCGGCACTGGCATCCGTGGATAATGAAAGCATTACTTTTGGATACTGTACAGAATTTTTCATCAATGTGAAAAAACCCGATGATGCAACTGTGCAGCAGCTGAAATCTTATCTGGGAACCATTGGGGATTCCATTGTTTGCGTCAGCGATGATGAGATCATCAAGATTCACGTTCACACAGACCATCCCGGTCTGGCGTTGGAAAAAGCTTTGACCATTGGCAGCCTCAGTGGACTGAAAATTGATAATATGCGGGAACAGCATAACAATATCATTGACTTTACCGCTTCTGAAAAGAAAACACCGGTGGAACAGGCGCGGACAGCGCAACCTGTGCAGGAAGAACGTCCCAAAAAGGACGTTGGCTTTGTTTCCATTTCCGCAGGCAGTGGTTTGACAGCTATCTTCCATAACTTGGGGGTGGATGAAGTCATTGAAGGGGGACAGACCATGAACCCCTCTACAGAAGATATTCTCAACGCGGTGGATAAGATCAATGCGGATCACATCTTTATCCTGCCAAACAACAAAAATATCATTTTGGCAGCGGAACAGGCGGCGAAATTGTCTGAGGACAAAAAACTGTATGTGATCCCTACAAAGTCTGTTCCTCAGGGCATCAGCGCTATGTTCTGTTACGAAGAAGGGGCAGACCCGAAAGAAATGGCAAAAGCCATGAACGAAGCCATTACCGCAGTGGCAACTGCAACGGTGACTTATGCTGTCAGAGAAACCACTATTGGTGATAAGGAAATCCATGAAGGCGATATTCTGGGCATGCTCAATGACGCCATTGCTGTTGTGGGCAAGGATATTACGGAAAGCACCAAAGAACTGCTGGCAGAAGCTGTGACAGACGAAAGTGAAATGATCAGCGTTTATTATGGCGCGGATGTGACAGAAGAAGAAGCGGAAGATTTGGCGGCATATATCGAAGAAACATATCCCGACTGCGAAGTGGAACTGCAGATGGGCGGACAGCCGCTGTATTACTATATCATTTCTGTGGAATAAAACAGACAGATAGAAGGCGTTAGGGGCATCTTCATAAGAAAACAAAGAAAGCCAAAATCCTTATGATTACAAAGGATTTTGACTTTCTTATTTTATGAAGACTTTATTTGTTATGTTTTCTTATGAAGAAAGCTGTCGCAATTCCCCTTAAGAAATCAGGGAAAAGGAAAATCAATGTTTTCTTAAGGGAAAGTTGCTTTGATATCCAACGCCTTTTTCTTGCGAAAGGAAGTGAGGGCATGGAGCGGACAAGCCCCATTACGGAACTGAAAAACGTAGGTGAACAGCGAGCGAAAAAACTCCATCGTATGGGCATTGAAACCATTGGAGATTTGCTGGAACATTACCCCAGAGATTATAAAGACCGAAGCCGTCTGACAAAAATCGCGGATTTATCCGAAACAGACGAAAATACCTTTCTGGCACGGGTGAAAGGAGAAGGGCAGACGGGACGGAGAGGCAGACTGACCTTCACCCGTCTGCAGGTCTTTGATGATACGGATGAAATCACACTCCTGTGGTATAACCAGCCTTATATGAAAACAGCGCTGAAATCCGGAGAAGTTTATCTGTTTACAGGCAGGATGCAGAAAAAATATAACCGACGGGAAATTGTGTCACCGGAATATGAATCCATCAAAGACAATTTCGCCGGCGGACGTATCGTGCCTGTCTATCCTTCTGTAGACGGCATTTCCCAGAAAATGCTCCGCAGTTACTTGGAGGAAGCCTTAAAACAGGTCAGCGGCACATTAATGGAAGAACTGCCTTTGTGGATACGGAAAAAATACCATCTGGCGGAAAAGAATTTTGCTCAGACCAACATCCATTTCCCGCGTACAGAAGAAGCCTTTTACGATGCCCGCCGCCGTTTGGTGTTTGAGGAGTTTTTCCTGCTCCAGACAGCCCTTTTTTCCTTGCGGGAAGAACTTTTGGGCAGAGGAAGCGGCATCGTTATGGAACATCCAGAAGTCATGGATGAATTCCAGAAAAGCCTGCCATTTTCCATGACAAATGCCCAGAAAAAAGTATTGTCGGAAATCGCTGCCGATATGACCAGCGGCAAAATCATGAGCCGGCTGGTGCAAGGGGATGTAGGCAGCGGGAAAACGGCTGTTGCCATGGCGGCTGCTTACTGGGCAATCGAAAACGGATATCAGGCAGTGCTCATGGCGCCTACGGAAGTTCTTGCAGAACAGCATGGAAAATCTTTTACAGAATTGTTTGCCCCTTTGGGCGTTGAAGTGGCTTTGCTCACAGGCAGTATGAAAGCCAAAGAAAAACGGGAAGCACTGGCAAAAATTGCAGACGGTACAGCCAAAATGATTGTGGGTACCCATGCAGTCATTCAAAAAGGTGTGGAATACCATAAAATCGGTCTGGTCATTACTGACGAACAGCATCGTTTCGGTGTGCGCCAGAGAAGCATGCTGGCGGAAAAAGGGGAAAATCCCCATGTCCTTGTCATGACAGCCACACCCATTCCCCGTACATTAGCGCTGATCCTTTATGGAGATTTGGATATTTCTATCATCGACGAACTGCCCCCCGGCAGACAGCAGATTGACACCATTGGCGTCAATACCTCTTACCGACAGCGGATTTATGCCTTTTTGGGCAAAGAAGCGGCGGCAGGCAGACAGGCTTATGTGATCTGTCCCATGATTGAAGAAAATGAAAAAATGGAAGTGGAAAATGTTCTGGATTATACAGAAAAGCTGAAAGCGGCTCTGCCGGAATGTAAAATCGCCTGTGTCCATGGGAAAATGAAAGGGTTAGAAAAACAGGAAATCATGGACCATTTTGCCGCAGGGGATACGGATATTCTTGTTTCCACAACGGTTATCGAGGTAGGCATCAACGTGCCAAACGCTACCGTTATGCTCATCGAGAACAGTGAGCGTTTTGGTTTGGCACAGCTGCACCAGCTTCGTGGACGTGTAGGCCGTGGCTCTGAAAAATCTTACTGTATTTTGGTCAGTGACGCCAAAACAAAAATCGCCGTGGAGCGTATGCAGACTATGACAAAGACCACAGACGGCTTTGTCATTTCTGAAATGGATTTGAAGCTGAGAGGTCCCGGCGAGTTTTTCGGCACCAGACAACACGGTCTGCCGGAACTGAAAATTGCCAATCTGTATCGTGATATGGCAATTCTCAAGGAAGCCCAGCAGGCGGCAGGGGATTTGCTGCGGAAAGACCCTCAGTTGGAGCAGGAAGAAAACGCCCATCTCAAATGCAGACTTTCCGCTTGGTTTGAAGGGAAAAGTTTGGATATGTAAGCAGTTTTTTATTGTATTTTCAATACTTTTTTGTTATACTATGGCTGTATGTAAAAAAATCGGTCTGAAAGGTGAGAAAGTATGCGTGTCATCGCCGGTGCCGCAAAAGGGCATAAACTGCAAACCATTGAGGGACTCAATACTCGTCCCACAACGGACAGAATCAAAGAAACATTGTTTAATATCATTGCCTTTGATCTGCCGGAGTCCAGATTTTTGGATTTGTTTTCGGGCAGTGGCGCCATTGGCATCGAGGCTTTGAGCCGGGGCGCGGATACGGCGGTTTTTGTGGAACAGGCGGCAGAGTGTCAGAAAGTCATTGCGGAAAATCTGACACATACCAAACTCATGGAACGGGCGCGTCTGATCAAAAGCGATGTGCTGACAGGACTTGCACAGCTGTCGGCAGAGAAGGCAACCTTTGATATTATTTTTATGGACCCGCCCTATGCGGCAGGTCTGGCAGAACCCACACTGGAAAAAATCGTTTCCGGCGGGCTTCTGGCGCCGGAAGGCATGGTCATTGTAGAACGCAGTGCCCAGATACCTTTGGCACCCATCAAAGGTCTGTATGTAGACCGTGAAAAAAACTACAAGACGACAGTCATTACTTTTCTGCGTCCGGAGGAATCAGCAACATGAGAAAAGCAATCTATGCCGGCAGTTTTGACCCGGTGACACTGGGACACTTGGACATCATCGAACGTGCGTCCAAACTCTTTGACTGCTTGGTGGTGGCGGTTTTGGAAAACCCCAATAAACATTCTTTGTTCACTGTGGAAGAACGTAAAGTACATTTGGAAATGGTGACAAAGCATCTGGAAAATGTGGAAGTTGCCTCTTTTCGGGGACTTCTGGCAGACTTCGCGGTAGAGATCGGCGCTACCGTCGCTGTCCGCGGTCTGCGCAATGCCATTGACTTTGCGGCGGAATACCAGATGTATTTGATCAATCGAAAACTTGGAAAAGATATCGAAACGATTTTCCTTGCGGCTGATGAGGAACATTTGTCCCTCAGTTCTACCAATGCCAAAGAGGTTGCCGTTTTCGGCGGAAACATTGACTTTATGGTGCCCAAGGAGATACAACCGTTTGTTATAGAAAAATATAAGAAGTGAGGGAACATCAATGGATTCTGTATTACAATTATTGGATGAACTGGAAGAAATTATGGACAGCAGCCGTGCCGTACCATTCAGCAATAAAGTGTCTGTAGATAAAGAAGAAATTTACGACATCATCAGCGAAATTCGTATGAAACTGCCCAATGAACTGAAACAGTCCAAATGGGTCATCGAAGAACGCAATAAAATCCTCATCGACGCGCAGAAAGAAGCGGACGAAATCGTGAAAAACGCGGAAGAACGTCTGGTGCGTATGATCGATGACAACGAAGTGACCAAAAAGGCTTATGACCAGGCTGCAAACATCATCGAATCCGCAAAGAAAACAGCAAAAGAAATGCGTCTGGGCGCTATGGAATATTCCGAAAGCGTGCTGAGCGATGCGGAAAACAAGCTGAAAGAACTGAAAGCAGTTGTTTACAGCGAAAGCATGAAGACAGACGATTACTTCGCACAGACTCTGAATGTACTGGGTGAAAACATTCAGGAACTGCGCATGAGCAAATAATTTACTTTTGTCTTTCCAATAATAGACTGCACAGCAGGAGAATAGATAAAAGTCCATAAAGTGTCGGAAAAGCAGTTGCCGTATGTGTGGAAAATACGGGAACTGCTTTTTGTGCTTGTGTTTCTGCCATGGAGTAGAAACATTGGAAAATCAGCACGGAAAAGAACGCCTGTCGTATTTTGGCAGATAATAGGGAAAAAGGGCTGATGGGTACATTCCGCAGAACCCCTAAAATCTGTCCGAAAATGGAAAAACCGCCGAAAGACAGCAGAAAAACAGCAGCCGATGCCCGCAGACGCAGACTATCAGGGGAAAGGGAGATACCATGGATGCCCTTTGTCATTTCCAGAAGACCACCGGAAAATGCCTGCAAAAATTCCGGAGAAACAGGCAGAAAAGAAAGGGCTTTGGAAAGCAGGGCAAAAAAGCCAGCTTGGGCAAGTCCCTCCTGCAAAACACAAAAGCATACCAGAAAGCCGCCGATTTGCGCCGAAGTCAAAAGGGCGTCTTTTACAGCTGAGGAAAAGAGCAGAGAGAAAGGCTCTTTTTTTTGTGCCGGAAAAATAGGTGTTTGATAGTTGGAATCTGTTGGAATGGAGCGATAGGAAATGCCCGTCAATATGGTTCCCACAAAGAGCGCCAGCAGCATAGCATAACCCAATGCTGGACTGCCGAAAAAAGTCGTACCAGCCGTACCCAATACAAACAAGGGTCCAGGGGCATTGCAGAACAACAGGACTTTTCGCGCTTCTGATAAGGAAATTCGCCGCTGTTCATATAGCTGCGCCACAGTGTTTGCGCCAGCAGGATAGCCGGAAAGGAGACCTGCCGCAAGAGGAAAGGCGCAGATGCCGGAAAGGCAGAAAAGGGGTTTTGTCAGTGGCACACAAAGTTTCCCTAGTTTTTCCGCCGCTCCCATCCGCAGCAAAATCCCGATGGCAGTCAGAAAAGGAAAAAGGGAAGGCAGAACACTGGAAAACCACAGAGAAAAGGCTCCGGCAGCGGCTTCTGTCAAAGCGGCAGGATACCGCAAAAGGGCAAATATAAAAAAACAGACACAGACGGTCAGCAGGCGTGAAATCATAGGGATTCATCCTTTGCAATGCTTGTTGATACCAGTCTATGTCTGTTTTTTTGATTTCATGTTTTTTGATTTATACGATTGCCATGGGAGTGGTAAAATCCCTGTTTGGTCCACGGTAAAGAGGGTTTGGTGCTGCCAGTGCCTGTAAATCTGTTGCCAGTTTTTCCAGCGCCAACAGATGGAGCCCGTCTTCGTCCAGAATTTCTGGCGCTTTTTTCAGATTGGTCAGCACAGGGCATTTTGCCCGTTCTGTCAGTTCGCCCAAAATGTCCGCGTTGTCTTTCTGGAATCCCAAAACACGGATATATGGCAGATGGTTCTGACTCAGGAAATAATCCACTTCCTTTGCCCGAATATCCAATAGGATATGTACCAGAATTCGCTGTATTTTTGTGCGGGTATACCGTTTTGTTTTGATGTATTCGATGATGTCGTTCATGAAGAATTCGTTGTCAATGGCGCGAAGAATCCGGTTTTCCAGCCCTTCTGTCACTTCCAGAATGTCATGGATTTCTTCGGCGGAAGTGGTGCGCAGTTTATAATGGAGGGCACCTGCCAACTCGTCCATGGATGCGGGAGCTGTTCCCAGAGAGATTTCTTTTGTCAGCAGGTCCACAATATTTTCCGGTACCTGCAAAAAGGCTTCTGTGGCATTTTCCTCCAGAATCCCTTTGCGGATGGCAGCGGCAGAAGCGAATTCTCCTGTCAAAGAAGGATCGTCGTACTGACTGCCTTTTCGGCGGATGGTGCAGGGTTCCATGTTGCTGCCCAGCCTGTCTAAAGCTTTCAGATATTCCAGACCCAAAATGTGGTTTGGGCGGGAAATGATCTCACTGCTGATATGTGAAACAGTTTCCAGTGCCTGTGCTCTTGCTGCGGGATAGGACATGCCTTTATCCAGCCCTGCTTTCAACAGCCGCTGGAATTCCTCTGTTTCGTTTGTCATGATCTTTGCCGCTTCCTGCAGGGCTTTCAGATCGCCACTTTCGGAGCCAAAACAAAGGGCGTTTGTCATGCCTGTATCTTCCAGCACTTTCACACCGCCCATGGCAAAAATTTCCGCGTTTGCCGCCGCAAAAAGCACAGGCAGTTCCAGCACCATGTCAGCGCCGTTAAGAAGGGCGCATTTTGCCCTTGTCCATTTGTCGAAAAACGCCGGTTCCCCCCGCTGGACAAAACTGCCGCTCATGACCACCATGGCACGCTGACAGTCTGTGTGTGCCTTTGCTTTTTCCAAAATATATTGATGTCCCTTGTGAAAGGGATTGAATTCTGCAATGATTCCAACCGTTCGCAATGGTATCGCTCCTTTCGCAAAATAGTTCTAAAAGCAGTATAACATATTTTTCAACAATTATATAATTTTTCTCTGGAAAATTTGGGGGAATCGGTCTATACTAAAATCAGAATATAGTAATGAGGATGATACCATGGAGAGATTTGAAAAAAATCCGGATTTTCTGCAGGATCTGTTCGTAGAAGAAACATGGAAAAATATAGAGAGACTGGACAGTTTTATTGAAAGCAAATCAGGCACGGAACAGGTGGAGATCACAAAAGATGAAGTCAACAGACTTTTTCGTACCATGCACTCCATCAAGGGCTCTGCGTCAATGATGGGCTATCCGGCTTTTTCGGAAACAGCTCACAGCGCCGAAGACCTTTTTTCTTATTTGCGAGAGGAAGAACACCCGGCGGACAAAGACCTTTTGACCATATTGCAGCTGCTGCGTATGGTTTCCGGCTATATGAAGCGGGAACTGAGGCGTATGGAAACGGAGGATGAAGTGACAGACTTCGGCTGGGCTGTGGTACGGCGGATCAAGAATTTCCTTGCCCATGTGGACAGCGATAATGAACCGGAAGGACCCAGTTATCAGATCGCCTATACCCGAAAAGGACGTCAGCTGATTCCTTACACGGATTTTTCCGCTTTGGTCGTCCAGATGGAACGTCTGGCAACAGTCATGGGACGAGCATTGGAAAAAGATTTCCTGCTGAAAGTTTCCGGAGCGGAAACGGAAGTGCCCAGAGATATTTACGACAAGATCACCATGGCAGTGATGCAGATGCTGAAAAACAGCATGGATCATGGTCTGGAAAAAACAGAAGACCGGGAAAAAATGGGGAAAACCCCTGTAGGGGAAATATCTTTGGAAATTCAGAAAACCACCCAGCAGGTTTTTGTGATTTTCCGAGATGATGGACGCGGCTTAGACCGCAAAGGAATTTTACAGGCGGCAAAGGCAAAAGGCTGGCTGAAAAAAGATGAAGAAGAATATGAAGATAACGAAGTATATGCTTTTTTGCTGAGACCCGGCTTTACCACAAAAAGCAGTGCCACCATGTTTTCTGGCAGAGGTGTGGGTCTGGATGTGGTTAATGCGGCAGTATCTGTGCTGGGGGGCAGTATCCGTATCGAAAGTAAGGAATACATGGGAACGACGTTCTTTATGGAATTTCCGCTGATTCCCTAAGGGGGGAATGCTTATGAGCAGGAAAGAGAGGCTATTATCTGTTCTGAAAGGAGCGGCAATGGCGGCAGGCGGCATTTTTCTGCTGATATTGGAAAATATGTGGTTTCAGGAACAAGGAACAGCCGGTGGTGCGCGTATCCATGGTTTTCTGGTTGTCATAGGTTTGGCTTTGCTGATTCTGGGAGCAGCTTTTCTGTGGGATGGATGCAGGAGGAAGAAAACCTCTGTGCCCAAAGAAAGGATGCTGACGGCATGTCCCTACTGCGGCGCCAATGTGCAGGGAAAAGAACGAAACTGCCTGATCTGCGGAAAGGATATGTATGAAATGAGGCAATAGGTCTATGAATAGGTAGCTTGTTTCAAAGGAGGAGAAAGCATGTATCTGTCAGAAAAAAGAAAAAGAATGCTGATATTTGATATTTGTATTTGGGGTGCCATTACCCTGCAGCTGCTGGTATTCATTCTGGTCAGATACCTCCCTGTTTCTTCTGACAGTATGAACAGGATTTACATGGCTGCCAGATTATGCAGTCTTGCTTTGATTTTGGGGGTTTCTTTTTATCGGTTGAAGCATCATTTTTCCACAGAGGGACGCTATCTCAATCAGGATGGGTATTATGAGGTTTGTCCTTACTGCGGCGCCAATGTGCAGGGCAGGGAGCGAAATTGCCGCATTTGCGGACAGAATATGTATGAAAAAAATACCTGATACCAATCAAAAGGACAGGAGGGGATGCCTATGAGAAGCATCAAGCCCGGCAGAGGTCCATCTCTGCAGGGGGCCATCGGTTCATTGTTTGCTGTTGTTTTCGGTATTTTCTGGATGGTGTCAGCGGCAAAAATGGGTGCACCAACGCCATTTGTACTTATGGGACTGGTGTTTGTGGTGATCGCTGGCAGCAATGTCATTATTTCTCTGATGAATGCCACCGGGGAAAATCGCTTTTCTCTTTATGACATCACAGAAGAAGGAGAAGAACCTGACCCTTTGGAAGAAGTGCTGAACAAAAAAGAAAAAACAGCAGAACCAAAAGAGGAAGAGGAGAGACAAACAGAAACGGCTTTTTGTCCTTACTGTGGGGCAAAGGCGGAGAAAGACTACGCTTTCTGCCGTTCCTGTGGGAAAAAGTTGTGAGAAAAAATGGAGTTTTTACCGTTTTTTTCGCGGATGTACTTGTATACACGGCGTTTTTTGTTTATAATAAATATGCTGTCCGTTTTATTGGAGACGGATTTTGAAACAGTATATATGTCAGGGAATTTTGTTTTCCTGAAACGGAAGAAACCTTTTTCTTCCAGTAAAAAAAGACAACAGTTAATCTATCTATTTAAAAATGGAGGTCTTTACAGTGGATTTTTTATCTGAAATGAAAGCAAAAGCAAAAGCAGACAAAAAGGTAATTGTACTGCCCGAATCTTATGAAAAAAGAAATCTGGAAGCAGCTGCTGAATGCCTGAGAGACAATCTGGCTGACATCGTTCTGATCGGCAACAAAGAAAAGATCATGGAAGCTGCTGGCAGCTTTGATGTATCCAAAGCAATCTTCGTTGATCCTGAAAACTACGAAAGAATGGACGAAGTTGTTGCTGCTCTGGCAGAAGCTAGAAAAAGCAAAGGCATGACTCTGGAAGAAGCTAGAAAACTTCTGCTGGACGATCCTCTGTTCATGGGCGTTATGCTGGTGAAAATGGATATCGCTGACGGTATGGTTTCCGGCGCAATCCACTCCACAGCTGACACACTGCGTCCCGCTCTGCAGATTCTGAAAACAGCACCTGGCACAGAACTGGTATCCTCTTTCTTCATCATGGTAACAAACACACCTCAGTATGGTGATGACGGTATCCTGCTGTTCGCTGACTGCGCGCTGAACCAGAACCCTAACCCTCAGGAACTGGCTTGCATCGCAGGCGATTCCGCAAAATCTTACGAAGCATTCATCGGCAAAGAACCCAGAGTTGCTATGCTGAGCCACTCCACAATGGGTTCCGCAAAACATGCTGACGTAACAAAAGTTGTAGACGCAGTTAAAATCGCGAAAGAAAAATTCCCCAACGTAAAACTGGACGGCGAAATCCAGCTGGACGCTGCTATCGTAAAAGAAGTTGGCGAACTGAAAGCTCCCAACAGCACAGTTGCTGGTAAAGCAAACGTACTGGTATTCCCTGACATCGACGCTGGTAACATCGGTTACAAACTGGTTCAGAGATTTGGGCAGGCAGAAGCTTTTGGTCCTATCCTGCAGGGTATCGCGAAACCTGTGAACGACCTGTCCAGAGGCTGCTCCGCAAACGACATCGTTGCAGTTGTTGCACTGACATCCGTTCAGGCGCAGGTAATGGGTAAATAATTTTTCCTCAATCGGAAACAATGGCAGTTTTCTGCCCGCAAATAACAACTACGGACAAAAAATAAGGAGAGAAAAAAATGAAAATTCTGGTTTTAAACTGTGGTAGTTCTTCCCTGAAATATCAGCTCATCGACATGGAAACCGAAAGCGTACTGGCAAAAGGTCTGTGCGAAAGAATCGGTATTGAAGGCTCCAGACTGAAACATCAGCCTGTAGGCAAAGAAGATGTTATCTTCAATGATTACATGGAAGATCACAGCGTAGCAGTAAAAATGGTGCTGGATGCACTGACAGACAGCGAACATGGTGTTGTAAAATCCATGTCTGAAATCAACGCAGTTGGTCACCGTGTTGTACATGGTGGTGAATACTTCGCAAACTCCGTTGTAATCACACCTGAAGTTATCGAAGCAATCGAAAAATGCTGCGAACTGGCACCCCTGCACAACCCTGCAAACCTGATCGGTATCCACGCTTGCGAAAAGATCATGCCCGGCGTACCTCAGGTAGCTGTATTCGACACAGCATTCCACCAGACAATGCCCGAAAGAGCATACCTGTATGCAATCCCTTACGAATACTATGAAAAATATAAAATCAGAAGATACGGTTTCCACGGCACAAGCCACAGATTCGTATCTGAAGAAGCTGCGAAAATGCTGGACAGACCTTATGACCAGACAAAAACAATCACTTGCCATCTGGGTAACGGCGGTTCCGTATGTGCAGTAAGAAACGGCAAATCCATTGACACAACCATGGGCTTCACACCTCTGGAAGGTCTGGTAATGGGTACAAGAGCTGGTGACGTTGACGCAGCTGTAATCACATTCCTGATGGAAAAAGAAAAACTGACACCTCAGGAAATGGACAATATCCTGAACAAACATTCCGGCGTACTGGGTATCTCCGGTGTATCCAGCGACTTCCGTGACGTTGAAGAAGCAAGCGAACATGGTAACGAAAGAGCTGGTATCGCTCTGGACGTATTCGCTTACAAAGTAGCGAAGAGAATCGGCGCTTATGCTGCTGCTATGAACGGCGTAGACGCAATCGTATTTACAGCAGGTCTGGGTGAAAACTCCGCTTCCACAAGAAGACTGATTTGTGACTATTTGGGTTACCTGGGCGTACACATTGATTCTTACAACAACTCTTTGAGAGGCAAAGCGATCGAAATCTCCGCTCCCGACTCCAGAGTAAGAGTGTTTGTAATCCCTACAAACGAAGAACTGGTTATTGCAAGAGATACAAAGGAATTGCTTGACAAATAAGAAACCTTTCTGTATAATATTTTAGGTACGACTACGGGGTGATACGAATGATATTGCAAATGGCTCATTTATATGGTAAAAACGGTGCTTCTATGGAAGTGCACATATCTGAGCAGATACAAGAGATTGCGGCATACCCCAATGTTGTGGGTTTTATGGAGCCTGTAAAAATAGAAGGAACTCTTAGAAACGAAAATGAGATTTTCGTTTTGGAAGCAAAGGGCGAAACAAAGGTCAGCCTTCCGTGTGACCGTTGCCTTGCGCCGGTAACAACAGAGATTCACTTCAATATTGAGGAGCGTTTTTCCCATACAGGCAGAGATGACGAAGAGACAGAAACTTTTTCGGGAGATCAGATCGATCTTGCGGACTATGTCAGAAGCGGGATCATGGAGGCCATGCCTATGAAAACACTTTGTAGGGATGACTGCAAAGGACTCTGTCCTGTCTGCGGCAAGGATCTGAACACAGGTGCGTGCGGATGCGACACCACAGAGATAGATCCGAGATTTGAAAGTTTGAGGGCTCTTTTCAATGTTGATGAGGAGGTGTAGAAATGGCTGTACCTAAGGGTCGAGTATCTAAATCCAAAAGAGATAAGAGAAAAGCACAGAGCTGGAAGATCGCAACACCCAACCTGGTAAAATGCAGCAAATGCGGCGAACTGATGGCGCCTCACCAGGTATGCAAAGCTTGTGGTGCTTATAACAAGAAAACTATCATCAAAGTTGACTAATTTTGGATGAGCAAATGAAAGGCAGCAGAAATGCTGCCTTTTTTGCGTTGGGTGAAAAAAGATGTCTGTAAGGCAACTTCCCCTTAAGAAAACATACCATATAAAATCTTAAGAGGTAAGAAAATTGAAATCCTTTGCATGATCAGGATTTGCGGCGTTCTTTGTTTTCTTATGAAGATGCTCTAAAGGATATCTTTTCAGAAATCCTGATTCATATAATAAAGCTGGAATCCATGCAAAAAGGATTCCAGCTTTATTCATTTTCGATATGATGTATTTTTTAGTCCAGAACAGGTGCCATCAGCACTTTGCCAGTGCCACGGAATACGTTCACCAGACCTTCGCCGGAAGCTGCGGAACCAATGAGGGTTTTGCCAGAGCGTTCTACAGTAAAGTCAAGGCTGCCGCTCCATGCGATGGCCATATTGCCGTCGATTTTCAGCACATCATCCTGCAAGTAGATTTCAATGAGTTCTTCTCTGGGGCAAGGGCATTCCAGGGCTACCACACCGCTGCCGCTCAAACCCAGATTAAATAAGCCTTCTCCGCCAGCTACAGCAGAGGACAGGTTGGACCGCATAACAGCTTTGTGTGTCAGTTTGGAATCGCAGGCCAAAAACAGACCGTCCTCCAGAATCAGAGAGCCGTTCCAGTCTGCGACATCTTCCAGCAGGATGTATTTGTAGGTGGGTTCCAGCACCAAAGTGCCGTCGCCGGTATATTCTGGTTTGATGGCGGATTCACCGGTTGCTTTCCCGCGGATGGCTTTGCCGAAAAGGTCGCCTACGCCTTTGATGCCAGTGGTGGCATTGACGTTGCCAACGGTCCACTGCATAGCACCTGCCTGTAATGTGATATTGGCTTTTTTCAAATCACAAATAACCTGACGTCTGCGCACATTCATTTCAGAAGCGAAATAAGCTGTTGCCGCATTGGCAGGAGAAACGCTCAAATCCCGCAGATATTCAATAACCGTAAAAGGTCCCAATTCTGTCAAAATACGAATGTCATCATTTTCCAGAAGATTTTTGATCTGATACATAAACAATGCCTCCTTTGCATCCATAAAAGGTATTATGATTCATACAATGTTACTTTACCATATTTTGTCAAATACGGCAATGATTTCGTTATGGAGAAAAAGTATTGGGATGCGGGATTGTAATTTTATGGGGAATTGTTTATACTAAAAGCATGTAATTTGAAAGAAAGGATCATGGTGAGTTTATGGATCAGAAAATAATCGTCGCACTGGATGCCATGGGTGGTGATCTGGCTCCTGTGGAAACCGTCAAAGGCGCTGTGGACGCAGTCAAAGAAATGAATGTACTGGTAAAGCTGGTAGGCAGAGAAGAAGATGTGAACCGAGAACTGGCAAAATATACATATCCCAAAGAAAAAATTGAAGTCATTCATGCGGAAGAAGTCATCGGTACCGATGAAGTGCCTACTATGGCAATTCGCAAAAAGAAAAATTCCTCTATGGTCGTAGGCATGCAGCTGGTGAAAAATGGGGAGGCTGACGCCTTTGTTTCCGCCGGCAGTACCGGTGCTCTGCTGACAGGCTCTCTGCTCATTGTAGGTCGTCTGCCGGGCGTAGAACGTCCCGTATTAGGTACTTGCCTGCCTACAAAAAATGGCTTCACATTTTTGGTAGACAGTGGCGCAAACGTGGACTGTAAAGCAAAATATCTGGAACAGTTCGGCAAAATGGGTTCTGTTTATGTGGAAAACGTATTTGGTAAGAAAAATCCTTCTGTTGCACTGGTGAATATCGGTGCGGAAAAAGAGAAGGGCGATAGCCTGACCAAAGAGGCTTATGAGCTTCTGGAAGTATCTGATTTGAATTTTGTAGGCAATATTGAGCCCAGAAACATTCCCTTTGGGGAAGCGGATGTCATTGTCTGCGATGGCTTTGTAGGCAATACCATTTTGAAATTCGCGGAAGGTCTGAGCAAAACATTGGTGGACATCATCAAGTCTGAAATCACCAAAGGCGCTTATAAAATTGCCGCGGCTATGCTGGTAAAACCTTTCCGCAATGTAAAAAAATATTTCGATGCGGATGAAGTTGGCGGCGCACCTTTTATCGGGCTGAAATCCCTTGTGGTAAAAGCGCATGGCAGCTCTAATGCCAAAGCCTTTAAAAATGCTATCAGACAGTGTGTACTGTTTAAAGAAGCGGATATTGTAGGAAAAATTCAGAATAAACTTTAAACAGCAAAATCTTATGTATGAAATTCGGAAAACTTCTATTTTTCGGGGAATTCTACTGACAAAACGGCAGAAATAGAGTATAGTATTGACAGAAAAGAAAAAAGGAGGTTACATGTATGGACGAAACTGTTGTAATGCAGATCGTTGCGGATCAGCTGCATATTTCTGCGGATAGTTTACGGGAGGAAACTTCCTTTGTGGATATCAGTGCGGATTCACTGGACGTGTTTCAGATCATTTCTGCATTGGAGGAAACTTATAACATCGAGTTTGACAACGATGTGGCGGAGAATATGAAAACCATTGGAAATGTGTTGGATTATATCAGAAAAGTAGTGGAGAAGTAATATGAATTATTTGAATTTGGAAGAATTTGAAAAGAAACTGGGATACCATTTTGCGGATAAGCATTTGCTTTTGCTGGCACTGACCCATAGTTCCTATGCCAATGAAAATAAAAAAGGCAGTCATGAGAACAACGAAAGACTGGAATTTTTGGGTGACGCGGTGCTGGATATGGTGGTAAGTGAATATATGTACCGCAAATTTCCCGAGATGCCGGAAGGAGAACTGACCAAGCTGCGGGCGGCAGTGGTTTGTGAGGGTTCTCTGGCAGGCCTGTCCAGAAAATTGGGCGTAGGCAGAAATCTGTTTTTGGGTAAAGGCGAAGAAAGCACCGGCGGCAGAAACAGAGATTCCATCCTCGCGGATGCCTTTGAAGCAATCATCGGCGCAGTGTGCATGGATGGCGGTATCGAAGCCGCATCTGCATATGTTATGCGGTTTATGGAAGACCAGATTGCCCATACCAAGACCAATTTCCGCAATCTGGACTGCAAGACACACTTGCAGGAAATCATCCAGAAAATCAGCAAGGTTCCTGTACACTATGCCATTGTAGATGAAAAAGGTCCTGACCACAACAAAGTCTTTGTGGCGGAAGTGACCCACGAAGGCAAGGTGCTGGGACAGGGCAGTGGCAAGAGCAAAAAAGAAGCGGAACAGAACGCAGCCAATGCTGCATTGGAAAAAATGAAAGCATAATAAGAGAGCAGGTGATTGCAGAGGATATTCTTTTTCAATCACCTGTTTTTTATGAAAAAAAAGCCGGACACTCTTGAGAAAGAGGCGGCTCTTTTGTTTTAGGGAAAATGTTTATCCTTCTACTAAATCGTATTCTCTGGAACCAAAGCCCAAAGCGGCAGCGACTTCGATGGTATGAACGTCATTGCGGCTTTCAATGCGTTCGATAAGGTGATCACGACCGGGATCATCAGCGGCATAAACTAAGTCCAGACAAGCTTGGTCAATGGCAATGGGGTCTAGGGATACGAGAATACCAATGTCTTTCATGCAAGGGTCTTCAGCAACCGCACAGCAGTCGCAGTCCACAGACATGTTTTTCATAACATTGACATAGATCACATTGCCTTTGAAGTAGTCCACAACGGAAGACGCGGCGTCTGCCATGGATTCCAGGAATGCGTCATGGTCTGCTGTCCAGATTTTTTCTGGTTCCCCAGCGCCGTGGATATAGGCTTTGCCAAAGGAAGAAGCCACGCCGATGGAAAGCTGCTTCAATGCGCCGCCGTAGCCGCCCATGGGGTGCCCTTTGAAGTGGGAGAGCACCAGCATGGCGTCATAGTTTGCGAGATGCTTGCCTACATAGTTTTTCTGAATCTGTTTGCCTTTGGGGATTTCCAGCACCATATCAGGACCTTCCGCGTCCATGAGGTC
The DNA here is from genome assembly GCA_022786605.1 of Clostridia bacterium. GTDB lineage: Bacteria > Bacillota > Clostridia > Lachnospirales > Anaerotignaceae > Anaerotignum. Next base: position 25,235 of record JALFWW010000008.1, read on the forward strand.
CACTTTGAAATAGGCATCCCAGCCGTGACGAGTCAGCAGAGCTTTGTGTTTTTCGGTGGTGTTTCGTTGACCTTCATAAGCAGTGTTGCATTCTACAACGGTGCCACCTACAAAGTCGATGACAGGTTTCCAAAAATCAGGTTTCAGGAAATTTTGGTTGCCTTCTTCACCGGAGTGGAGCTTGATGGCAACATTGCCAGTCAGTTCTTTGCCAGCCATTTTATATAATTCCAGAACTTTTTCCGGCGTGATTTCACGGGAAAAGTATACTTTTGCAGCCATAGAAAAAACCTCCTTTATGACAGTTGTATTTTCTTTTATGGTAACAAAGTAGGGAGAAAATAACAAGTGATTGGGAAAAAAACAAAAAAAACTGCCGCAGGAGATTTCCTGCGACAGTATGAAATATCAGCCTTTGCCGTTCCAGCAATAAGTGCAGACTTTGTCACGGTCAATGCCAATGGCATCCAACAGACCATCCAGAGACTGGTAACCTAAGGAGTCAAAGCCCAGTTTTTCACAGATGGAGCGGAGCATGCATTTACCTCTTTCTGTGGAAGCGTCTGCGTATTCTTCCAGATGTTTATGACCTTCATCGCCTTCCAGTTCCTGTACAACACGGCGTGCCAGCAGGTCCATATCAGAGCCGTTGCTGGAGAAATTCAAATATTTACAGCTATACATGATGGGAGGACATGCGGAACGCATATGTACCTCTGCCGCATGGGAGCGATAAAGGAATTCAACCGTTTCTCTCAGCTGTGTGCCACGAACGATGGAGTCGTCCACAAACAGCAGTTTTTTCCCTTCGATCAGTTCGGGAACGGGAATTTGTTTCATTTTTGCTACCTGATTACGCACTTTCTGGTTAGCGGGCATGAAAGAACGAGGCCAGGTAGGTGTATATTTTACAAAAGGACGGGCAAAAGGTTTGCCGCTTTCTTTGGAATAACCAATGGCATGGGGGATACCGGAGTCAGGTACGCCTGCGACATAGTCTACATCAGGCAGGGTACCATTTTTTCTTTCGTTTGCTGCCATGATTTCCCCGTTTTTGTAACGCATCACTTCCACGTTGATGCCTTCGTAGTTAGAGTTAGGGTAGCCATAGTAGCTGAACAGGAACGCGCAGATTTTCATATCCTTGCCGGCAGGATTCAGTGTTTCGAAGCCGTCAGGCGTGATCTTAACAATTTCGCGGGGACCAAGTTCGTATACGTTTTCATAGCCCAGTTTGGTGTAGGCAAAGGATTCGAAGGAAACACAATAACCTTCATGGTCTTTGCCGATGAGGACAGGCAGTCTGCCCACTTTATCTCTGGCAGCGATGATGGAATCATCTTCTGTCAGTACCAGAATGGTTGCGGAACCGTCAATCTGTTCCTGTGCGTGGAGGATACCGGAAACCAGATCATCTTTCTGGTTGATCAGTGCGGCGATGAGTTCTGTGGCATTGACTTTGCCGGAGCTCATTGCCATGAACTGGTGTCCGTGGTCGGAAAAATAGTTTTTGATGAGCTCATCAGCGTTGTTGATGACACCGACTGTTGTGATGGCGTATAAGCCCAGATGAGAACGTACCAGAAGGGGCTGGGGATCGGAGTCGCTGATACAGCCGATGCCGGAATGACCCTGAAAATCGATCAGATCTTTTTCAAATTTGGTACGAAAAGGTGTGTTTTCGATGTTGTGAATCTGGCGTTGGAAGCCTTTTTCCCGGCTGTGGATGACCATACCGCCTCTGCGTGTGCCCAGATGAGAATGATAGTCCACCCCGAAAAAGATATCAAGTACGCAATCCTGCTTGGAAGTTACGCCAAAAAAACCGCCCATGATGGTTCCTCCTTATGATTCTAAAAAATGATGGTATCTCTTGTTGCTCCAAAATTGATAAGGCATGCTGCGCATGCCGTCATTTCTATTGTATACGAAAAAACGACTGAATACAACAAAAACAGCAAAGGGAGATTTTATGCCTGTGGCAATTTCCTTTGAAAATTAGTGGTGAAAGAAAGTCTGGAGAAAACAATGTTCAGGAAAAATGACGATGATTTGTGGAGGCGAGGGAAATCTTGCCTAAAAACAAACGATGAAAAATGCAGGAAATGAGAAATCATTGGAGAGTATCTATAAAAATGGAAGAATTTGTTTCCTGCAGATGAGATGGAGCAATGTCTTTTTCAGATATACGGATGTACACAATATTTTATATCAGAGGTGTTCAGAAAACAAATAAACAGAAAGGCAAGTGCCCGCCTGTTGAAAGGTATGGCACTTGCCTGTTCCGTAGCCTGCATATATAGTTTGGCAGTTTAGTTGGGCATCAGAAAGAGGTATGATGCCCGATATAGCAGGCGATGCCCGCATCCAGATAAAGGCTCTGCAATGCGGTCATGGCTTCGTCTGTCATTTCGCCGCCAGTAGCATAATCGTATGTTTTGCCCAGCTGTTCCCATTTGGTCTGACCCAAACGATGGAATTTCAGCAGATTGATTTCAAACAGATCATTTTCTTTCATAAAGGAAATGAGTTTTTTTGCGTTTTCTTCGCTGTCATTGTAGCCGCAGATGACAGGCTGACGCAGCACCAGACGACCTTTCCAGCCGCTTTGTTTCAGAGCACGGATGTTGTCCAGAATCAGTTCATTGCCTACACCTGTTCCGGCTTTGTGTGCTTCGCTGTCCATGTTTTTCACATCAATAAAGGCAAAGTCGATGTACTGCATCACATCCAGAAATTTTTCTCTGGGGAAATGCGCGCTGGTTTCAATGGCAGTGTGGATACCCAGCTTCTGGCAGCCCTTCAGGACTTCGATGAGAAAATCATGCTGAGTGATGGGGTCGCCGCCGCTGAATGTGACGCCGCCATTGCTGCCCCAGCTGCTGAAATCTCTGCGGAGGATCTGCAGCAGTTCATCGCTGGTGTATTCCCGTACACATTGTTTCAGCGCCCTGTTGGGGCAGATGGAGGTGCAGGGGAAGTCATGACAGTCTTTACATTTATTCCAGTCCACCTGCGGAGGCTGTCCCGGTTCCATGGTGATGGCGCCAGTAGGACAGACAGAAAGACATACGTCACAGCCTTTATCCCATTTGCAGGATGCCTGAGCAAACATCAGATGCTTGCCATAAATCCAGCTTTCAGGGTTAGCGCACCAACGGCACTGCAAAGGACAGCCTGTCATAAATACTGTGGTGCGGCAGCCGGGACCATCGTGTACAGAAAAAGACTGGATGTCGAAAATATGTCCGCGTGCATCCATAGGCTTAACCCCGTGCGGCTTTGTAATGCTCGCAGCAGAAAGCACCACAGTTTGCATATGTCCAGTTTTCTTTTTCAAAGCCTTTGCATGTGCCGATGCCGTGTTTATCTGCATCAGCGAAGCATGCGCAGTTGCCGCATACGGGCGCTGCCTGGAAATGAGCGCAGGCGTCGCTGCCGTTGCCGTCAATGGGGATGATCTGTTTGGAAAGGGCGCACATGCCTTTCTCACAGTCTAAGTTGATATAGTTAATACATTCTACATGTTTCATGGTTTCACGCCTCCACTTAAACTTCTTCATATTCGGTACGATAGATAACCTCATCCTGGATGGGTTTGCCGATTTCGCACCAGTACTGTGTAAAGCCAGCTACACGAACCATCAGGTCACGATACTGGTCAGGTGTTTTCTGTGCTTCTTTCAATGTGTCGGAACTTACCACGTTGAACTGTACGTGGAAACCGCCTTTACGCATATAGGTACGAACCAGTTCCAGCAGTTTTCTGGTGCCCTGCACGCCTTGAACAGAGGAAGGATGCAGTTTCAGGTTCATCTGGGCATTCTGGTTCTGGGAATGGTCGTAAACGGTAGCAGATTCAAAGAGGGCATAAACGCCGTTTTTGTCTGTGCCGGGAGCAGCAGATACAGAGCCGTCAGAGTAAGTAGTGCCAGCTAAGCGACCATCAGCTGTTGCCAGTGTGATGAAGCCCTGAGGACCATGGGTGGAAACAGAAATCTGGCAGAGATATTCCGGCTTGCCGAAGAAGGATTCCAGTGTAGGCAGATAATGCATCAGATACATGTGGTAATCCCGCAGCAGCTGATCTGCATAAGGGTCTGCGTTGCCGTACTTGGGCGCGTTGATGCAGTCCGCAAAGATTGCTGCGTATTTCTGAGCATCATCTGTGCTTTCACGATAATCGGGAGAGAATACGCCGGTATCATAAGCGGTGCGGAAACCGAAGTTATGCAGCATAGCGTCAGTCATTTCTTCCAATGTATATTTCTTGGTGTCATATACGTTTTTCTTCAAAGACGCCAGAGAGTTGATGAATGTGATGGTACCGCAGGATTCAAAGTTGATGCAGGCGTTATAACGAGCGCCGCAGTTGCCGATGTGCTGACCTTTCTTGAAGCAGTCGGGTTTCAGCAGGGAGTTTACGGCAGGCATGTTGTATTTGCGCCATACATCCATCTGAATGTTGTTGACTTTGTTTACAACACGGTTGCTGATATCCAGATATTCTTTCCACTGATCCAGCAGTTCATCAAATGTTTCCAGTTTCTTGTTGTGAGGCGGGAATACCCGTTTTCCGGTACGTTTATCAACACCGTTTGTCAGTACCAGTTCCAGAACCTTCGGCAGACCTGTGAAGTGGATACCAGTGCCGCAAGTAGGGGAAGCGCCGCCGGGGATCATAGTCACTTTGCCGTTGTATTCCAGAGGCAGGAAGCAGCCGGGAGCGGATTCCAGACAGCCGCCCAGACACCATGCGCGGGCGTCATACAAATCCATGCCTTCGGGGCCGTACTGACGGAGCATGAAGTTCATACCTACCTGGTTGTTCATCCATGCAGGATAGCCCATGCCCAGTTTGGTACAAGCGGCAGCTTTCATGAGGAAGTCTTCGGGCAGCTTTTCATCGTAAAGTATGGAAAGGGTAGGCTGTGGTGTCTGCGCACGCATACCTGCTTCGATGATGAGGTATTCCAAAGGTGTAACAGCAGACAGACCATCGTGGTTCTGACCGCCCAAAGACAGGTTGTTGAATGTGTTGCCGGAAAGAACGCCGCCGGATACACCAGCAGAAGCAAAACATTCGATACATGTGATCTTGATGCGGTACAGTTCCAGCAGTTCCACAACTTCTTCTTCTGTGGTGGTGCCGTCAGCAATGTCTTTTTCATAGAAGGGCTGCAATACCTGACCCAAACGACCGATGGACTGACCAGACTGGGGGTCTTCGTTGACAACGCCCAGATGCATACACAGTGTCAGCTGCAGTGCTTCACGGAATGTAGAAGGACGTTTGTGGGCGATATTGTGCATAACCTGTGCGATTTCCAGATAATTCTTTTTGTATGCTTCGTCTGGTTCGCGGGAAGCCAAATCTTCTGCCTTGCGTGCGTAGTTTTCACACCACTGACTCAAACCTTTGACGATTTCTTTCATGGCAGCGTAGTAGTAACCACGACTCATGCCAAGAATGCCGTCGCCGCCAGCTTCACCCATGGTTTCTGCGATTTTTTCGTCGCACAGTTCCAAAATGCCGTCAAAACCGTACTGCAAGGGCATGTAATAGTTCATAACTTCACGACCCTGAGGGATTGCAAAGGAGTCGAACATAACCAGAACACTGTCCATGACATTCTGGAATTGTTCATAGCCGGGGAGTGTTTTGGCATATTTTGTGGAAATGTCTTCTACGGAAATACCATCCCAGTATTTGGAAACTTTTACCAGAACAGGAATGTCTTCTTTTCGCATACCGAATTTTTTCGCGATGGAAATGATTTCGCCATAGCTTTCGGTAACATTGCCGCCGCCGGCACCAACAACAGACACGGAGTCCGCTTCGTTTTCCGCAGGGGCTTCAGCTTCTTCCATGAGGGATTCCGCCAGGGAATTGAAGAAACTTGCGCAAACCCAAGGGAAGGGGAAAGCACCACGCAGATGTTTTGTCTTGTTCATAACGAGTTTTTCATAAGGCAAAATGGTAGGTGTGCTGTGTGCCAGAGAAGCGGCAACCGCTTTTGCGCGGCGTACTTCCAGCAGATCGCCGTCGTTTTCCCACCATACACGGTTGTACCAGTAGGCACTTTCCATATCCGCTGTGACTTTCAGCAGATAATAGATGTCCATGATCCGCTGAAAACTCTCGGCAGCAGCGGGAATATCCTGCTCCTGTACTTCTTTCAACTGTTCATCGGTGATACCTCTTGCTTTGAGGATTTCTTGCAATTTCAGTTCATTACTTTCCAAACTTTTTCAACCTGCCTTTCTGTGAATGATCATGATTTTATTATGGCAGGCAGGATATCTTTCGTTAAGTGCAATTTGCACGATTTTGAAAAATGTGATAAACTATTCACAAAATTAAAACATTCGAAAGGAAGTTTTTTTGTATGCATGAACGTATCTGGGCTGAGTGGCAGGAGGCTGTGGAAAAATCAAAACTGTATCCCATGATCCGCCCGTATTTGGGAACAGGACAGATCACCATTCATGAAGTTCCAGCAAAAACCTGTATATCTGATGCGGCAGACACAGGATACCGCATTCTTTATATCCTTTATGGCTCGGTCAAAATTGTGAGCCTGACCTATCGAGGCATACGTATTTTGCTGGATGAAATCGGTGTAGGCAGTTTTTCTGGTCACATCAGCCGTATGCGTGGCTATAGCTTTGATGCTAATATCATAGCGGAAACCGCCTGTGTTTATTTGGAATTCCCAGATCAGCTTTTCTGCCAGCTTATGGAAGATTCGGCATTTGCCCTGGAATTTTATCGCAGTACCAGCAGCCGTACCTATCAGATGTATCGGAAAGTCCTCAGTCTGACACTTTTTACTGCCGAGGAAAATACCGCTATGTATTGCCTGATGCATCCAGCAAGGCTTCAAAGTTATACATTGGATGAAATATGTGAAGAAATTGGTATCAGCCGCCGCAGCCTTTGTTATGTACTGAAAAAATGGCGCAAAGAAGGCATATTAAAAGGAAAAGAAAAGCGGGATCGAATTGCTGACCGAGAAGGGCTGATGCGGATTGCGGAGCAAATCAGACAGTTTTATGATATTCCATAAACACAGGCAAAAGTATGAGAAATAAATAACGAGCAATTGTGTCATATAATAAGGAAAATACGCAGCAGCAGAATAAAATAGAACAAATGTTTGTATATTTTCGCTGTTCCCCTATACTTTAGTATTTAACTGTGATATACTCTTTGGTAGTCAATGAGCATATAGAAATGGGTGTTTTATCCTATGATTTGATATAGTTGGTTTCATTTTTGGAAATTGCTGACCGCATCAGAATGAATTTGTGCAAACGGAGGTGTGTCATGGACAAACCATTTAAAATACATTCCAAATTTCAGCCCACCGGCGACCAGCCGCAGGCTATTGAAAAAATAGCCCATGGGTTTCAAAATGGATTGAAATTTCAGACTTTGGTGGGGGTAACAGGTTCCGGGAAAACCTTTACCATGGCAAACGTTATTGAAAAAATACAGAAACCTACGCTGGTCATTGCTCATAATAAAACATTGGCAGCCCAGCTTTATAATGAATTGAAGGAATTTTTCCCGGAAAATGCTGTAGAGTATTTCGTCAGTTACTATGATTACTATCAGCCGGAAGCCTATGTGCCCAGCACCGATACCTATATTGAGAAAGATTCCGCGGTCAATGAAGAAATTGACAAACTGCGTCACTCTGCCACAGCGGCGCTGGTGGAACGGCAGGATGTTATTGTTGTTGCCAGCGTATCCTGTATCTATGGTTTGGGCGACCCGGAAGAATACTATGGCATGATGCTTTCGCTCCGTCCCGGTATGGAAAAAGACAGGGATGAAGTGCTGCATAGCCTCATTGAAATGCAGTATGACAGAAATGACATGAATTTTGAACGCGGTACTTTTCGTGTCCGTGGGGATGTGGTGGAGATTTTCCCCGTGGCATCTTCGAAATACGCTGTCCGTGTGGAATTTTTCGGCGATGAAATTGACCGTATCACAGAAATCGACGTGGTGACAGGAGAAATCATTGGCACCAGAAATCATATTTCCATTTATCCTGCATCTCACTATGTGACTTCGCCGGAAAAAATGCAGATGGCCATTGCCCGTATTGAAGCGGAGCTGGAAGAACGTCTGGCAGAATTGAAGCGAGAGGATAAGCTGCTGGAAGCCCAGAGATTGGCACAGCGTACCAATTATGATATTGAAATGCTGAAAGAAATGGGATTCTGTACGGGCATTGAGAACTATTCCCGTCATTTGTCCTTGAGAGAAGCAGGCAGCACGCCTTTTACACTCATCGACTTCTTCCCTGATGATTTTTTGATCATCGCCGACGAGTCCCATGTTTCTATTCCCCAGATCCGTGCCATGTACGAAGGAGACAGGTCCAGAAAAACCACACTGGTGGACTTTGGATTCCGTCTGCCTTCCGCTTTGGACAACCGTCCTTTGAAATTTACGGAATTTGAAAGCAAGATCAATCAGCTGATGTTTGTTTCCGCTACACCGTCTGTGTACGAAAAGGAACATTCCCAGCAGACAGTGGAACAGATCATCCGTCCCACAGGGCTGTTAGACCCGGAAATTTCTGTGCGACCCATTGCGGGGCAGATCGATGACCTTCTTTCAGAAGTTCAGAAAACCACAGAAAAAGGACAGAAAGTGCTGGTAACCACGTTGACCAAGAAAATGGCGGAACGTCTGACAGATTACCTCAGAGAAGCAGGCGTACGGGTGCGTTATCTCCATTCGGATATTGATACACTGGAACGACTGGAAATCATCCGTGATTTGCGTATGGATGTGTTTGATGTGCTGGTAGGCATCAACTTGCTGCGAGAAGGTCTGGATATTCCCGAAGTCAGTCTGGTTGCCATTTTGGATGCGGATAAAGAAGGCTTCCTTCGTTCGGAAACATCCCTCATCCAGACCATTGGCCGTGCCGCCAGAAATGCGGAAGGTCGTGTCATCATGTATGCTGATGTCATGACGGAAAGCATGCAGAAAGCCATTGACGAAACCAACCGCCGTCGCGGTATCCAGCAGGCTTATAACGAAGCCCATGGCATTACGCCACAGACCATTGTGAAAAAAGTCCATGACGTCATCCAGATTACCAAAGCGGCAACGGAAAAACAGAAATTCGGTCTGGAAAAAGACCCGGAATCCATGAGTGAAAAAGAACTGAAAAAACTCATCCAGACGTTGGATAAAGAAATGAAGCATGCTGCCATGGAACTGCAGTTTGAACGGGCGGCGGAACTGCGTGACAAAATTCTGGAACTGAAAAAACTCATGTAAGATGCGAAAGGGGGAACCCTATGAATTATCGAGTATTGCATCTGGCAGATCTGGAATGTTTTCTGGAACTGCGTATGGAATTTTTGCTGTCTTATCAAGACGTACCTAAGACAGAAGATTTTCTGATCATGACAGAAAATTATTTGCGTAAACATATGGAAACAGAAGATTTGCTTCTGTTGGCGGCGGAGGAGGAAGGCGAATTGGTGGCGGCCTGTATGGTTTGTTTTTATGAAACTTGCCCCATGGTGGACAACCCCTCCGGCAAATATGGAGAATTGCGCAATGTTTATACAAAGCCTGCCTATCGCAGGAAAGGCATTTCCGAAAAACTGGTGGGTATGGCACTGGAAAAAGCCAAAGAGAGAGGCGTGACCAAAATGCGTCTGCATTATACAGATGATGGTCTGCCTTTGTATCAGAAACTTGGTTTTGTGCCAGAAGAGAGATATATGGAAAAAGATTTATGATACATTTCCTTATTATAATAAGGAAAAAAGGAGAGAATATGAAAAATGAAATCGTCATCAGGGGTGCCAGAGAGCACAACCTGAAAAATATAGATTTGACCATTCCCAGAGATCAGCTGGTGGTCTTTACAGGGGTCAGCGGCTCCGGGAAAAGCTCCCTTGCCTTTGATACCCTTTACGCGGAAGGACAGCGCAGATATGTGGAATCTCTGTCCTCTTATGCCAGACAGTTTTTGGGACAGATGGAAAAGCCTGATGTGGATCAGATTGACGGGCTTTCTCCGGCTATTTCCATTGACCAGAAAACAACTAGTCATAACCCTCGTTCCACAGTAGGTACTGTGACGGAGATTTATGACTATCTGCGTCTGCTGTATGCCAGAATCGGTGTGCCCCATTGCCCCAAATGCGGCAAGGAAATCAAAAAGCAGACCATTGACCAGATTGTGGACCGTGTGCTGGAACTGCCGGAACGGACAAAAATCCAGCTTCTTGCCCCTGTTGTTCGTGGCAGAAAAGGGGAACATGTGAAACTGTTGGAAGACGCGAAGAAAAGCGGCTATGTCCGTGTTCGTGCGGATGGCATCATTTACGATTTATCAGAAGAGATCAAGCTGGAAAAGAATAAGAAACATACCATTGAAATCATTGTCGATCGTCTGGTGGTAAAAGAAGGCATCCAGAAACGTCTGACAGAATCTATCGAAACCGTTGCGGCATTGACAGGTGGGCTGTTGGTGGTGGATGTGAATCAGGGAGAGGATGAACTGGTATTCAGCCAGAATTTCTCCTGTCCCGACTGCGGCATTGACCTCATGGAAATCGAGCCCAGACTCTTTTCCTTCAATAATCCCAGCGGCGCGTGTCCTACCTGTACCGGGCTGGGGATGCAGATGAAGTTTGATGAACAGCTCATTGTGCCAAACGATAGCCTTTCCATTGCAGGCGGCGCCATTGTGGCACCGGGGTATAATTCCATTTCCACAAAGGATACCATGACACGGGTGCTTTTCGATGCATTGGCGGAAGAATACGGATTTTCTTTGGATACACCTTTCCGTGAACTGCCAGAAGAAATCAGGAAAATCATTTTCTATGGTACTGGCGGTAAAAAACTGCGAATCACATACACCAACTACCGTGGTACAGGTTCTTATGATTACGCCTTTGAGGGCATCATTCCCAACTTGCAGCGACGTTACAGCGAAACTTCTGAAACCATGCGTGGGGAATATGAGGAATATATGACAAACATCGAATGTCCTTCCTGTCATGGCATGCGTCTGCGTCCAGAAGTTCTCGCTATTACCGTAGGCGGAAAAAATATTTCTCAGGTCACAGAAATGTCTGTGGCGGATATTCAGAAATTTTTCCAGAATCTTCAGCTCAGCGGCAGAGATGAAATGATCGCGGAACGGATTTTGAAAGAAATCCATGCCCGTATTGGTTTTTTGGTGGATGTAGGGTTGGAATACCTCACATTGTCCCGTGCGGCAGGGACCCTTTCCGGCGGGGAAGCCCAGAGAATTCGCCTTGCCACGCAGATCGGTTCCGGTCTGGTAGGTGTTGTGTATATTCTGGATGAACCCAGTATCGGTCTCCATCAGCGGGATAATGACAAATTGCTGAAAACATTGCAGCATTTGCGGGACATCGGAAATTCCCTGATTGTTGTGGAACATGACGAAGATACTATGTATGCGGCGGACTTTATTGTGGACGTAGGACCGGGTGCCGGAAAAGACGGCGGCAATATCATCTGTACCGGCGATGTGGAAGAAATCAAGGCATGTACAGAATCTTTGACTGGCGATTATCTCAGCGGCAGAAAGAAGATCGAAGTGCCGGAAAAACGCAGACCTGTTAATCCTGAAGCCATGCTTCATATTGTGGGAGCGGCAGAAAATAACCTGAAACAGATCAATGTGGACATTCCCCTTGGGATTTTCACCTGCGTTACAGGTGTCAGCGGTTCCGGCAAAAGTTCTCTGGTGAACGAAATCCTCTATAAACGATTAGCGAGGGACTTGAATCGGGCGAAACTCCGCCCCGGCAACCATGCAGATATGAACGGACAGAATCAGCTGGATAAAGTCATCAATATCGATCAGTCTCCCATTGGGCGTACCCCTCGCAGCAATCCAGCGACCTATACAGGACTTTTTGATATGATCCGTGATGTGTTTGCCCAGACAACAGAAGCAAAAATGCGCGGGTATCAGAAAGGCAGATTCAGTTTTAACGTAAAAGGTGGCAGATGTGAAGCCTGCGCCGGAGATGGTATCATCAAAATCGAAATGCACTTCCTGCCGGACATTTATGTGCCTTGTGAAGTATGTCATGGAAAACGGTACAACAGAGAAACACTGGAAGTGAAATATAAGGGCAAGACCATTTCCGATGTACTGGAAATGACAGTGGAAGAAGCGCTGGAATTCTTTGAAAATATCCCCAGAATCAAAGGAAAATTACAGACATTGTACGATGTAGGTCTTTCTTATGTGCAGCTGGGACAGTCATCCACGACCCTTTCCGGCGGGGAAGCCCAGCGGGTGAAATTGGCAACAGAACTGAGCAAGAAAAGCACAGGACGCACCATGTATATTTTGGATGAACCTACTACAGGGCTTCATATGGCGGATGTCCATAAACTGGTCCATATCCTCCAGCGGCTGGCAGAAGGAGGCAATACGGTGGTTGTTATCGAACATAATCTGGATGTGATCAAAACAGCGGATTATATCATCGACTTGGGACCAGAAGGCGGTACCGGCGGCGGTACCATTGTTGCCTGTGGTACACCAGAGGAGGTCTGTGGTGTGCCGGAATCCTACACAGGAAAATATTTGAAACCTATATTAGATAGAAAATGAAAAAAAGAAAATCCGATGTATTCGCGTTCATCGGATTTTCTGCTGAATAAAAAAATTTTTTTGGTGAAAAAAACGATTTTTTGTTGGAAAATCAAGTTTTTTTCGTTTTGTGAAACCATCAAAAAATGCGGATGTTATTGACAAATCCGTTGGTTATCAGTACCATAGAAACAGATAGCTTTAGTAAAATTGCGGAGGAAGAACATGGCAAGAAAAGAACCTGTTTTGGATTTTGAACAGTCCAGAAAGAGGGTGGCTGATTATTTCGGCTGTGATGGAGATTTTTTTTTGAAACCTCTTTTGGATCTGGAATGGGCGATTAAAGGAGATGAAGATTTTCATTTTCTTTCTTATTGGACAGCAGAAGGAAAGAAGATTGACGCTGTGATCGTGAAAAAGGGCGGCGAACCAATGATATATGAAACAAAAGACTATACCATGGTGGTGGCGATTGATTGTGTGAAGATCGGTTTTATTTTCCGTAACGGAAAACACATCACCAATGGAGAAGAATGAGAGAAGAAAAGATCGTTTCGCAAAAAAACGATAGAATGAGTTAGGAACAAGATGTTTTTCTGTTTTAACATACTTCTAAAGGCTTTTGTGCAAGCATAAAGTAAGTTACAGAAGAACAAATGCCGAAGTGTAAGCAAGTTGCTTTGGCACAGAAAAGGGGAGAAAATGCAAATGAACAGTTTGCCTGAAAACAATTCCGTTGTCATTACGGGTGTGATTGTGGAAGATGGCGTATTCAGCCATGAAGTTTACGGTGAAGGCTTTTATACATTTAAAATTTCTTCGGAACGACTCAGTGAAAATGCGGATATTCTGCCGATCACTGTGTCGGAGCGTTTATTGACGAATCAGGAAATCAAACGAGGAAAGAAAGTAAAGATCAAAGGACAGCTCAGAAGTTATAACAATTATACGGGAAATCGCAGTCGATTGGTACTGACAATTTTTGTCAGAGACATTCAAGTGCTGGATGAGGAACAGATGCATAACGAAAATGAGATCGTCCTGAATGGCTTTATCTGCAAGGCGCCCATTTATCGAAAAACGCCTTTTGGCAGAGAAATTTCCGATGTTTTGATTGCGGTAAACCGTGCGTACAATAAGTCAGACTATATTCCTTGCATCACATGGGGACGGAACGCGAGATACATTTCTTCTCTGGAAGTGGGTACAGCCGTGAAAGTATGGGGACGTATCCAGAGCCGTGTGTATCAGAAGAAAAATGGCGATCAGATAGAAGAACGGATGGCTTATGAAGTATCCGTGTCTAAAATATCTCTGCATACAGAAGAAGATACGCTGCGTGAAAACACGACGGAGGAAACACAGGCTGATTTGGCAGAATAACAGGAGTGAACAATGGTGAAAACAGGACAAATTGCAATTTATTACGGCGCAGGCAGAGGCAAAACAAGTGTATCTCTGGGCAAAGGCATTCGTGCCCTTGGTGAAAACCTGCGGGTGGTTATGATCCAGTTTATGGATTATCATAACAATCAGGAAATTGCATTACTGGAAAAACTGGAACCGGATTTTCGTATTTTCCATTTTGAAAAAGACCGGGGAGGTACGGAAATGACAGAAGAAATTCGTAAAGAAATCGCTTCGGAAATACGAAATGCCTTTAACTTTACGAAAAAAATCCTGGATACAGGCGAATGTGACATGCTGATGCTGGATGGTATTTTGGAATGTGTGGAAGAAAATTATCTGTCTGAAGAAGAAGTGGCGGAAATGATGGAAAAGCGTCCAGATACCATGGACATGATTTTGACAGGTACCAGTCTGCCGCCATCCATTGCCCAGAAAGCAGACCGCATTTATCAGATTGTAACAGAAAAATAAATCCCATTTCAATAAAAAAAGACTGTGCTTTTGGCACTGCTTCGTAAGAAAGTAAAAAAGCTGAAATCCTTTTCATACATAGGATTTCAGCTTTTCTATTTACCGATGATGTTTTTTCTGGAATCTGTTTATGCCAGAACTTCTTTCATGGAGTACAGACCAGCAGGCTGTTCAGCCAGGAATTTCGCGGCTTTTACAGCGCCAACGGCAAACACTTCTCTGCTGGAAGCATGGTGGCTAAGGGTGATGACTTCATCACGTCCTGCGAAGATCACATCATGTTCCCCAACGATATTGCCGCCGCGGATGGCATGGATACCGATTTCTGTGCGTTCCCGTTTTTCCCGTTTCTGGGAACGGTCGTATACATAGTGGAATTTTTCATCCATAGCTGTATTGATGGCGTCAGCCAGTGCCATAGCGGTGCCACTGGGTGCGTCGATCTTCTGGTTATGATGTTTTTCTACGACTTCAATGTCAAAGTTTGCATCGTAAAGAATCTGTGCCGCACGCTGTACCAGATCCAGCAGCAAATTTACGCCGATGGACATATTAGCGGATTTCAGAACAGCAACGCTTTTAGCGGTTTCTTCCAGTTTTGCCTGTGTTTCATCAGAAAGAGCGGTTGTGCAGACAACAACGGGAATCTGTTTTTCTTTGGCAAAGTCCAGCAGGGCAGGAACAGCTGTTGCTGTGGAAAAGTCGATGATAACGTCCGCGTCAACAGTACATTCCGCAGGGGAAGCGAATACAGGGAAATCCAGAGCGGGAACAGCAGGATCAATACCAGCAACAATCTGGCAATCTGGGTCATTTTTCACCAGGTCTGCTACAACATGACCCATTTTGCCGCCGCAGCCGTGCATGATGATATTTACCATAAATCAAAAACCTCCTTCAAATAAGTCGAAACAACAATGTTTAAAAAGAAAGAGCCGGAACCTTTTTAGGGGTTTCCGGCTCGATACAGTTTGGTACGGATGCCCTTACGGAATACATGTATTTTGCTGTTTCAACAGAAACAAATATGTCTTATTTCAGCAAACCGTAGTTTTTCAGCGCGGTTCTCAGTGTTTCCAAGTTCTTTTCTTCCATGTCGCACAGAGGCATACGGCAAGGACCAACTTCGTAACCCATCAGATTCAGAGCTGCTTTTACAGGGATGGGGTTTACTTCGCAGAACAGGGCGTTGATCAGTTCAATGGCACCCAGCTGCAGTTTTGCAGCGCCTGCTATATCGCCAGCCATGAATTTTGCGACCATGTCATGAGTGTCTTTGGGAGCGACGTTGGACAGTACGGAGATAACGCCTTTTGCGCCCAGTGCCAGCATAGGAACGATCTGATCATCATTGCCGCTGTAGATATCGAAGTCAGGACCGCACAGAGCAGCGATTTCCGCAATCTGGGAGAAGTTGCCGCTTGCTTCTTTGATAGCCACGATATTTTTCACTTTGGACAGTTCATAAACAGTCTTAGGTGCGATGTTGCAGCCGGTACGACCAGGTACGTTATACAGGATAACGGGAATGGAGATGCTGTTTGCAACTGCGGTGTAGTGCAGGATCAGACCTTTCTGTGTTGCTTTGTTGTAGTAAGGTGTTACCAGCAGAACAGCGTCAGCACCTGCTTTTTCACAGCCCTGTGCCAGTTCGATGCAGTGAGCGGTATCGTTGCTGCCTGCGCCTGCGATAACAGGAACACGACCGTTCGCGACTTCTTTGGAGAAACGCACACATTCGATCTGCACTTCGTCAGACAGTGTGGATGCTTCCCCTGTTGTGCCGCAGATGATCAGCGCATCTGTTTCGTTGGCAATCTGGAATTCAATGAGTTCTTTCAGTTTATCAAAATTTACGCTGCCGTCAGCGTAGGTAGGGGTAACCAGTGCCACCCCAGCGCCTGTGAAAATAGACATAAGAATGACCTCCTTCAACTTCTTACACAAATGATTTGAGTTACTGCATGTTTTTTACGATTTCTTCTGCAATCTGTACAGCGTTTGTTGCGGCGCCTTTTCTGATGTTGTCCGCTACAACCCAGATGTTTACACCGCTTTCCACGCTTTCGTCACGACGTACACGACCGATGAATACTTCATCATGACCCGCAGCATCCACAGCCAGAGGATATTCGTTGGCTTCGGAATTGTTCTGCAGCACAACACCAGGTGCGTTTTTCAGTGTTTCCAGCAGTTCGTCCATTTCGAAAGGTTTTTCAAATTCAATGTTGATGGATTCACTGTGGCAGTCGAATACAGGCACACGAACGGTGGTCGCGGTTACGCGCATGTTGTCGTTATGCAGGATTTTTCTGGTTTCGTTTACCATTTTCATTTCTTCTTTTGTGTAGCCATTGTCCAAGAAGGAATCAATGTGAGGCAGGCAGTTGTTTGCGATGGGGTGAGGGAATTTTTTAGGAGCTTCCCCTTTCAGACCGTTTTCCAGATCTTTCCAGCCTGCAACACCTGCGCCGGATACTGCCTGATATGTGGAGTAAACCACACGTTTGATTTTGTATTTGTCATCCAGTGGTTTCAGGGCAACTATTGCCTGGATTGTGGAGCAGTTAGGGTTGGCAATGATATTTTTGTGCCAAGCGATGTCCTCGGGATTTACTTCGGGAACAACCAGAGGCACTTCAGGGTCCATACGCCACTGGGAACTGTTGTCGATGACGATACAGCCGTGTGCCGCCGCAATGGGAGCGAATTTTTCGCTGGTGCCGCCACCTGCGGAGAACAGGGCGATGTCGATGGGTTTATCAAAAGAATGTTCTGTCAGTTCTTCTACTGTATATTCTTTGCCGTTGAAAGTCAGTTTGGAGCCAGCGGAACGGCTGGATGCCATTACATAGAAGTTTTCGATGGGCAGCTGTCTTTCTTCCAGAACTTTCAGGAATGTTCTGCCTACCATACCAGTTGCGCCTACAACAGCAAGATTGATTTTTTTCATAATGATTGATACCTTCCTTCCCAGAAATACGTTTGTGCGAGAGATGATTTTTGGTAACAAAAAAAGCCGGTCAGCGCCGACTGCAAAAAACCATAGGAAATAAAACTATGGTAATTATCCAGTAGCGCTCCATTGGGAAACCCAATGACAGTCATACGGCTCTTAACCGCACAACCAGAGAAAGACAGATAAGGCTGTCTTTTTCTTCGGCATTTTCCCCTTTCGACGAGCCTCCTGTATCCCTTATGATATTGGCTCGGTTACTCTTGAAAAACGCACCTCTACTTTGCATTTTTATGTACTTATGAAGTTAGTCTAACATCCAAATCCGATTCTGTCAAACCTTTCCTGCATAATTTTTAAAATTATTTCAAGAATAAAAATCAGTACAATAAAAAAGCCCATATTTCGGGGAAAACGGGAGGTTATAAAAATCATGAAAAAAGAACTGACACCACAGCAGAAAGCTGATCTGCGTATGAAATACGAAATCGCGGAGGAATTGGGTCTGTTGGATAAAATTTCAGAAGACGGCTGGAAAGGACTCACATCCAGAGAAAGCGGACGCATCGGCGGCATCATGGGAAAACGGAAGCGTGCCCAGCAAAAGGAAAAAGAGAAAAAGACAGATGAATAAAGGGAAATACTTGCTTTTCTATTTAGAAAACGGTATAATTTTAGATTATGGCAACAAGGAAAGCGAGTGGAAACAATGAACGCATATACAGACTTTGCCACAGTTTATGATTTATTCATGGAAGAAGTACCTTATGATCAGTGGCTTTCTTTTCTGGAGAAAATCTGGCAGAAGGAAGGTTTACAGCCGCAGGTCATTGCTGACCTTGGATGTGGGACAGGCAATCTGCTGGTGCCTTTGACAGCAAAAGGATATCGCACCATGGGGGTAGACCTGTCTTTTGATATGCTCTGTCAGGCAGAAAAGAAACTGCGGGAAGCAGGACTTTCTTCTATATTATTAGAGCAGGATTTGACAGAGGTTTCTCTGCCGGAGGCGGCAGACTGTATCATCAGCGTTTGCGACAGCCTGAACTATCTGACAGAAGATGGAGAACTTTCAGCGGCCTTTGCCTGCGTGAAAGATTCTTTGGGGCAGGGTGGTCTGTTTTTGTTCGATATGAATACAGAGTACAAATTCAGAGAAATCCTTGCCCAGAATACTTATGCCGTTACAGAAGAAAACGCTGCTTATATCTGGGAAAATGATTATGACCCAGAAGAAAAAATCAATGCCTATGCGGTGAACTTCTTTATTGAAGGAAAAGACGGCAGGTACGAAAGAACAGAAGAAGTACATTATGAAAGAGCCTACAGTGTGGAAGAAATCAAAACCGCTTTGGCGGAAAATGGATTCACGCTGTTAGGCATGTATGATGATTATACATGGGAAAGCCCCAAAGAAGATTGCCAGCGGATTGTGTTTGTGGCAAAAAGGGCAGAGTAAGAAACGGAGGAAATACAATATGCAGGATTATATCATTCGTGCAACGGCAGGGAACGGCAGTATCCGTGCTTTTGCGGCAACAACAAGAGAAACCGTGCAGTATGCAAGAGAAGTGCACCACACTTCTCCTGTAGCGTCTGCGGCACTGGGCAGAATGCTCACAGCGGCAGCCATGATGGGCAGCATGCTCAAAGGTGATAAGGACTTGGTAACATTGCAGATCCGCAGTCTGGGACCCTTGAAAGGTATTGTGGTTTCCGGCGACTCTCATGGTCATGTCAAAGGATATGTGTTCAATCCAAGCGTGGATATTCCCAGCAAATATCCCGGCAAGCTGGATGTGAGCGGTGCCATCGGGGAAGGTTACCTGAGCGTGATCCGTGACATCGGTCTGAAAGAACCCTATGCAGGAAGAATCCAGCTGGTAAGCGGTGAAATCGCCGAAGACCTGACATATTATTTCGCGCAGTCTGATCAGACACCTTCCTCTGTAGGTCTGGGTGTGCTGGTAGAAACAGATACATCCATCCGTCGTGCCGGCGGCTTCATCATTCAGCTGATGCCCGAAGCAACAGAAGAAATGATTTCTAAATTGGAACAGCGCCTGAACACCATTCCTTATGTGACAGACCTGCTGGATATGGGCAAAAGACCTGAAGATATTCTGGAAATGATTCTGGGCGATATGGACCTGAAAATCATGGATAAGATGCCGGTGGAATTTTACTGCAACTGTTCCAAGGAACGTGTGGAAAAAGCACTTATCAGCATCGGTAAGGAAGAATTGGAAAAAATCATCCGTGAAGATAAGAAGGCAAATCTGCATTGTCATTTCTGCAATAAAGAATATGACTTCACAGAAGAAGAACTGAAAGAATTGCTGGAAAGCGCGAAGTAAGAAAAAATCAGGAAGGGAGGTGAATCGGATGCATCGGGATTTTGCGGTGGCTGTGAAGGCTGTCATCGTGCGGGGGGATGAAGTGTTGGTACTGCGTCGCTCCAAAGGAGAAATGGCAGGCAGTTATATGAATAAATATCAGAAATGGGATTTGCCCGGCGGTGGTCTGCATTTTTACGAAAAAGCGGAAGATGGACTCCTGCGTGAGATTCGGGAAGAAACCTCCCTATCTGTGGAAATTGGCAGACCGGTTTCCATGTTTGACATCATTCGGCATCAGATTCACCTCTGTATTTTTACATATGCGGCATTTTGGAAAGATGGGGAAGTGCAGCTGAGCAAGGAACATGATGGTTTTTTCTGGCTGCATAAAGACGAGGTAGAAGAAAGTGAGCTGCCCCATTGGATGAAACGGGATATTTTCCGTGCATTAGAATCCGTAAAAAACAACTGAAGAAAGCAGAAGCATAGGGCTTTGTTTCCATGGGAATCCATGTGAAAACAAAGTCTTTTTTTGCAGAAAAATCTTCAAAATCAGAAAGTCTGGCAATGTGCGGGAAAAAAGAGTGTATATTTCATCTGTATGACAATGGTAAAAGGATAAAATAATATCCAAATTAAGAACTAGTATTTTGTTGTATATGCACAATTGCATATGAAATTAATAGGAAAAATAACGATGAATCATTTTGCCTGCAAATAGATAGGATGCAAAATATCATGCGCAAAACCTGTAAAATACAGGATTTCTATTTTTTATGAAAAATTTTCGATTTATATTTAACAATAATGTCGGGAAATCTTCATTTTTTTGGAAACATGAGGGGGGAAGTGTATATTGACAATGCAGTGAAGAACGATTATTATTTAGATTAGGGTATGTTTGATATTTGATACATATCTGGAAGGCACTGGTAAAACTTATTCATATTAGACATTTTTTACCAGATAGGACCTTCTCTTTTTTGTATTATATATAAGAAGAGAAGGTGAAACTGCATTTGTTTATTCTGGGGATATTTTTTATGTAAGGAAACATAAATTGACATTTTTTTAACAAAAATGTTTTTTGTGTCTATACATCAGAAACACCTGATAACATGCAGTAAACTTGCAGCGAGAGAGGTGATAAAAGTGGCTTATGAAATTCTGAAAAGTATTGTGGATGCAGAAGCGCAGGCTGTGGAGAAAAAACGTCAGGCGGCAGAGCAGGCGGAACAGCTGAAAGTGAAAGCACAGGCAGAAGCGGCGGCTTTGCTGGAAAAGACTCGCAAAGATGGGCTGATTATGGTGGATGAAACCGTAAAAAATGCTGTGGAAGACAGCGAAATGACCATCCGGGGTATTCGCAGAGAGGCTGAAGAGGCTTGTCAGGAAATCAGAAAGCAGGCTGCGGGAAAGAAAGAGGAAGCAATACAGGCGGTCATCGGAAAGGTTGTGGGTACTTATGGCAGTAACTGATATGCAAAAACTGACTGTCATCGGTCTGAACAGCAGCCGTACCCCGTTTCTGCATGAACTGATGCGCCTAGGCGTTGTGGAGATCAATTCTCAGGAAGGCGTCGTAAACGACGAAGAGTGGATGCCGGATATTTTCCGTACCAGTAACAGTGCGGACGTTTCCCGTCTGGAAGCGGATATTGCCCGTGTCAGTGTGGCGTTGGATGCCATCAATCGGTATGACACTGGCAAGAAACCATTGATCCATACCAGAAAGGAAATCAAACGGAACGCCTTTGTGGATCACATGAATGCCACCAAAACGGCGACAGAAATGAATGTGGATCATGCGGTGCAGTCTAATAAGAAAATTGCCGATGCAAGGACGGAAATCAATCGCCTGCGTACGGTGATTCAAGGACTGCAGCCTTGGGAGACGCTGGATGTTCCTATGGAAATGACAGAAACGACACATGCCTGTCTGGTTCTGGGAACGGTCAATGCCAAAACCAATGGCGCACAGCTGCAGACAGAGGTGCTGGCAGCATTGCCTTCGGCAGTCGTAAATGAGATCGGAGCGGATAAACAGCAGAAATATTTCTCTTTTATCTGCTGGAAAGATGAAAAAGATCAGCTCTATGAAGCATTAAGACCATACGGTTTTGTTTCGGTGACCCTTGGGGAAACAAAAGGAACACCGGCAGAATTGATACAGTCTTATGAAGAACAGATCACAGCTTTGGAAAGGGAAATCCAGACAGAAGAGCAAAAACTGGAAGCTCTGGCTGTAGCGAAACAGGATATTGAATACCTGTATGACAGTTTGTGTATGCGGCGTGACCGGGCAAAGATTGTCGGGGATATGCTCAGCACAGAAACCGTATTTTACTTTGACGGATGGATGCCCAAGTGGAGCAGAGAAAAAGTGGAAAATCTGCTGAAGAAGTACGAATTCTACTATAATATTGAGGAACCGGACCCTGATGAGGAAGTTCCCATCCTGCTGCACAATAACGGTGTGGTAACAGCTTTTGAAGGTGTTACCAGCATGTACAGCCTGCCGGCAAGACATGATATTGATCCGACTGCGATTCTCGCACCATTTTATTTTATTTTCTTTGGGCTGATGCTCAGTGACGCGGCATACGGCATTATCCTTTCCGTAGGCTGTGCCATCATTTTGAAAAAGTATAAACTGGAAGGTACCATGTACCGTATGTTCAAAATGTTCTTCTATTGTGGGATTTCCACATTCATTTGGGGGGCATTGTTCGGCGGATGGTTTGGCGATTTCTTTACGGTAGCCGCAAAGACCATCTTCGGTGTGGACTTTGTCATTAAACCTATTTGGTTTAACCCTCTGGAAGAACCCATGAAGCTGTTGATTTTCTCCTTGATTCTGGGGGCAATCCACATCTTCGTTGGTATGGGCGTACAGGCGTATATGTATATTCGTGACGGTCATCCCTTGGATGCGTTGTTCGATATCGGTTTATGGTATTTGCTGCTCATTGGT
Organism: Clostridia bacterium; assembly: GCA_022786605.1. Classification (GTDB taxonomy): domain Bacteria; phylum Bacillota; class Clostridia; order Lachnospirales; family Anaerotignaceae; genus Anaerotignum. The sequence continues at coordinate 48,017 of JALFWW010000008.1, forward strand.
CTGGTACTGTTTGGGTTCGGCGGCAGCCTGATGCCTTCTCTGGTACCTGTAGGCAAATATATGGCAATCGTTGGCGCTGTGGGCATTCTGATCACCGGCGGCAGAAAGAAAAAAGGTTTGGGGAAAATCACAGGCGGTCTGGGCAGCCTTTACGGTATCACCAGCTACCTGTCTGACGTACTTTCTTACTCCAGATTGCTGGCTCTGGGCTTGGCAACAGGGGTAGTTGCGCAGGTTATCAACACACTGGGCTCTTTGGCAGGCGGCGGCATCGTCGGTTCCATCGTGCTCATCGTGGTATTCTTGGCAGGTACAGTATTCAATATTGCGATCAACGCACTGGGTGCTTTCGTTCACTCCTGCAGATTGCAGTATGTAGAATTTTTCGGCAAGTTTTACACAGGCGGCGGCAGAGAATTCCGTCCCTTTGAAAGAAAGACAAAATATATCAAGATTTTAGAGGAGGATGTTGAAGATGGTAGATAGTTTATTAAACGGTCAGGTATTGGCATTAGCTGGCGCTGCGATCGCTGCAACTCTTGGCGGTATCGGTAGTGCTCTTGGTGTTGGCGTAGCCGGTCAGGCTGCTGCGGGCGTTGTTTCTGAAGACCCTAACAAATTCGGTCAGGTACTGCTGCTGCAGGCGCTGCCCGGTACACAGGGTATTTATGGTCTGCTGATCGCCTTCATCGTTATGGTAAAAGTTGGTCTGTTGGGCGGTGACGGTATGCTGGATCTGACTGTTGCACAGGGTGCATCCATTTTTGCGGCATCTCTGCCCATCGGTATTGTTGGTCTGTGTTCCGCGATCGCGCAGGGGAAAGCAGCAGCAGCAGGCGTAATGTTGGTTGGTAAAAGACCCAGCGAGCTGGCAAAAGGTATGCTGTTTGCAGCCATGGTAGAAACATACGCAGTACTTGCGCTGTTGGTATCCTTCCTGATGCTCAACAGCCTGCAGCTGTAATTTGCGGATAAAGGAGGTATGACTCCTATGAACGACGGTAAAATCATCATTGACAGAATCATGGCAGAAGCGGACAAGGAAATCGAAGCCTTCATGTTGGAAGGCAAACGGGAAGCGGACGCCATTATGAAAGCGGCGGAAGACAAAGTCCGCCGTGAAAAAGAATCCTACCGCAAGAAAGCGGAGGAAGAAGCAAGAAAAGCCCGGGCAAAAGAAATCTCTGGAGCAGAGATGGAAGCCAAGAAAGCAATCCTGCGGGAAAAACAGGATATTCTGGAAGAAATCATCGCCGAAGCAAAAAAACGTCTGGAAAATCTGCCTGACGCGGAATATGCGCAGGTTATCGGCGGCATGCTGGAACGTCTGGACGAAAGCCAGGGCAAAGAACTCATCGTTTCTGAAAAAGACAAAGCACGTCTGGCAGATGTGGTAAAAGAAAAGGGCTATGTGCTCTCTGACGAAACCCGTGACATCGACAGCGGCTTTGTGGTAAAGAACGGTGACATTGAGTATAACTATTCCTTTGATGCGATCATCATGGTACAAAAAGAAGAAATGCAGATTACAGCAGCAAAAATCTTATTTTAAGGAGGGGTAGAAATGTCTAAAAATAAAATTTACCCTTTCGCCGTGGCCAGTGTGCGTTCCATGGAAAATAAGCTGCTGAGCCAGCAAAAGCTCATGCAGATGGCAGAAGCGAAAAGCGCCGAAGAAGCGCTGCGTCTGCTTTCTGATACGGCTTATGGCAAAACCCAAGTACAGGATGTGCATCAGTTTGAGGAAATGATCGAAACCCATCTGGAAGAAACATATACTTCTGTGGCAAAGCTCATTCCCGATGAAGCCCTCATTGATATTTTCCTTTATAAGAATGACTACCATAATATTAAGGTGCTCATCAAAGAGGAAATTTCCAAAGTCAGCGGCAAAAAGCTGCTGGTACGGGGCGGCACCATTCCCGTGGAAGATATGAAAAAGAATTTTCGGGAACGCAATTACGCGGAAATGCCCACCATTGACGGCGACGCTGTGGAAGAAGCCATCAGCCTGTATGCAAAGACTAAAAACGGTCAGTATATCGACACTGTTTTGGATAAAGCATGCTTCGCTGCTATGGATGAAAGAGCTTCTCAGATGAAAAATCCTTTTGTACGCAAATATGTGACCATGTTGGCAGATCTGACCAACCTGAAAACCATTTTGCGTGTGAAACAGATGGGTCGTCCTTTTGAAGCCTTTGAAGACGCCTGTGTGCCTGGCGGTGAAATCCGCATGGATGTGTTCCAGCGGGCATACCGTGAAGAAAGCATGCTGCCAGTGCTGAAGGAAACTTCTTACGGCGCTCTTTGTGAGCAGTATATGGACAAAGGCTTTACGGTTTTTGAAAAAGCATGTGATGACCTCCTGATGGAATACATTAAGGAGGCAAAATACAAAACACTGACGCCTGAGCCTGTTGTGGCTTATATTCTGGCGAAAGAAACAGAAGCAAAATGTGTCAGAATCATTCTGACCTGTAAGCTTCATAACATTGATACAGAAATTATCAAAGAGAGGGTGAGAGAAGTTTATGTCTAAAGTTGGTATCATTGGCGATAAAGACAGCATCATGGGCTTCCTCGCTCTGGGGATTGATATTTTCCCCGCTTATACACCTGAAGAAATCAAGAAAACCATCCATAGCCTGGCGGAAAAGGAATATGCCATCATTTATATTACCGAACAGGCTAGTCTTCAGGCAGGAGAAAGTCTTGCAAAATATAAGGACTTTGAATTGCCAGCCATCATTGTCATCCCCGGTATCGGCGGTAGCATGGGTCTTGGCATGAACGAAGTCAGAGAATCAGCAAAACGTGCCATCGGCGCGGATATATTGTTTAGTGAATAAAGATTGTAGGTGAATGAAAATATGAAAGCAGGCACGATCGTGAAGGTGTCAGGCCCGTTGGTCATCGCAGAAAACATGCGTGAAGCCAATATGTTTGACGTGGTGCGTGTATCCGATCAGCACCTCATTGGTGAAATCATCGAAATGCACGGGGACAGAGCGTCCATTCAGGTTTATGAAGAAACCTCCGGTCTGGGTCCCGGTGAAGAAGTGGTTTCCACTGGTATGCCCATGAGCGTTGAGCTGGGTCCTGGTCTGATTTCCACCATTTATGATGGGATTCAGCGTCCTCTGGAAAAGCTGTATGAAGTCAGCGGCACAAACATTCATAAGGGCGTAGAAGCACCTTCTCTGGATAGAGCAAAAAAATGGAAATTTGAACCCACACGCCAGACTGGCGATGTTGTAGAAGCAGGCGACATCATCGGTAAAGTACAGGAAACAGCGGTAGTAGAATGCCGTATCATGGTTCCTTATGGCGTAAAAGGTACTATCAAAGAAATCTATATCGGTGAATTCACCGTAGAAGAAACCGTTTGTATCATCACAGACGAAAAGGGTAAAGACATCGAAGTAACCATGATGCAGAAATGGCCCGTTCGTAAGGAACGTCCTTACAAAGTAAAAGAAACACCCGACTCTCTGCTGGTAACAGGGCAGCGTGTTATCGACACATTCTTCCCCATTACCAAAGGTGGTGTTGCAGCTATCCCCGGTCCCTTCGGCAGCGGTAAGACTGTCACACAGCATCAGCTGGCAAAATGGGCTGACGCCGACATCGTTGTTTACATCGGCTGTGGCGAACGTGGGAATGAAATGACAGACGTACTGAATGAATTCCCTGAACTGAAAGACCCTCGTACCGGCGAATCTCTGATGCAGAGAACCGTACTGATTGCAAACACTTCCGACATGCCCGTTGCGGCTCGTGAAGCGTCCATTTATACAGGTATCACCATTGCGGAATTTTTCCGTGACATGGGCTACAGCGTTGCGCTGATGGCTGACTCCACATCCCGTTGGGCAGAAGCCCTTCGTGAAATGTCCGGTCGTCTGGAAGAAATGCCCGGTGAAGAAGGTTACCCCGCTTATCTGGGTTCCCGTCTGGCACAGTTCTATGAAAGAGCAGGTCGCGTTGTCTGCTTGGGTTCTGACGGCAGAATGGGTACACTGACAGCCATCGGTGCCGTATCTCCTCCCGGCGGTGACACATCCGAACCCGTATCTCAGGCAACACTGCGTATTGTCAAAGTGTTCTGGGGTCTGGATTCCTCTCTGGCGTATAAACGTCATTTCCCTGCTATCAACTGGCTGACCAGCTACTCCCTGTATCAGGATAAAGTAGACGCATGGGCAGACAAAAACGTTGATGTGCATTTCTCCGAACAGCGTACACTGGCAATGCGCCTGCTGCAGACCGAAGCGGAACTGCAGGAAATCGTACAGCTGGTCGGCGTGGATTCCCTGTCTCACAGTGACAGACTGATTCTGGAAACTTCCCGCTCCATCCGTGAAGACTTCCTCCATCAGAACTCTTTCCACGAAGTAGATACCTATACTTCTCTGCATAAACAGTATCGTATGCTGAAACTGATTCTGACATTCTACGCAGAAGCAGGCGAAGCCATCAAACAGGGCGTGCCTATCCAGAAGATCACAAAACTGGATGTTGTAGAAAGAATCGGTCGTGCGAAATATGTAGAAGAAGCAAACGTAGATAAGAGCTACGATGAAATCGAAGCTGATATCAAAAATGAAGTAAAAGATCTGATCGCAAAGGGGGCTGATGAATTATGATAAAGGAATATCGTTCCATTCAGGAAGTCGCAGGCCCTCTGATGGTTGTTTCCGGCGTAGAAGGCGTAAAATACGATGAACTGGGCGAAATTGAATTGTCCAATGGTGAAGTCAGAAGATGTAAGGTGCTGGAAGTAAATGGCGATACCGCTCTGGTACAGCTGTTTGAAAGTGCAACAGGTATCAACCTGTCCGACAGTAAAGTACGTTTCCTGGGCAAGAGCTTGGACTTCGGCGTATCTCCTGACATTTTGGGTCGTGTCTTCAGTGGTATGGGTAAACCCATCGATAATGGTCCCGACATCATCCCTGAAAAACGTCTGGACATCAACGGCGCACCTTTGAACCCCGCAGCAAGAGAATATCCTGCGGAATTCATTCAGACAGGTGTTTCCGCCATCGACGGTCTGAACACACTGGTTCGTGGTCAGAAACTGCCTATCTTCTCCGGTTCCGGTCTGCCTCATGCAAATCTGGCAGTACAGATCGCAAGACAGGCGAAGGTTCGCGGTACCGATTCCAAATTCGCCGTAGTTTTTGCGGCTATCGGTATCACATTCGAAGATGCCGAATTCTTCATCAACGACTTTAAACAGACAGGCGCCATCGACCGTTCTGTCGTATTCGTAAACCTGGCAAATGACCCTGCCGTAGAACGTGTATGTACCCCTCGTATGGCACTGACTGCTGCGGAATATCTGGCATTTGAACAGGGCATGCACGTACTGGTTATCCTGACAGATATTACAAACTACGCAGAAGCCCTCCGTGAAGTATCTGCGGCGAAGAAGGAAGTTCCCGGTCGTCGTGGTTACCCTGGTTATCTGTATACTGACTTGGCGACCATGTATGAACGTGCAGGCCGTATCAAAGGCAAACCCGGCTCCATCACCATGATTCCTATTCTGACCATGCCGGAAGATGATAAGACCCATCCTATCCCTGACTTGACAGGGTATATCACAGAAGGTCAGATCATCCTGAGCCGTGACCTGTATAAAAAAGGCATCCAGCCTCCCATCGACGTTCTGCCTTCCCTGTCCCGTCTGAAAGATAAAGGGATCGGGAAAGACAAAACTCGTGAAGACCATGCCGATACTATGAACCAGCTCTTTGCGGCATATTCCCGTGGGAAAGACGCAAAAGAACTGATGGCAATTCTGGGTGAAAGCGCATTGTCCGATATCGACCTGATGTATGCGAAATTTGCCGATGAATTTGAAAAACAGTATGTTTCTCAGGGCTTCCGTACAGACAGAACCATTGAACAGACACTGGATACTGGCTGGAAACTGCTGCGTATGCTGCCTAAGAGCGAATTGAAACGTATTCGTGACGAATATCTGGAAAAATATCTGGCGGACGAGGAGTGATGCATTGTGGCTAAATTGAATGTCAATCCTACCCGAATGGAAATGACAAGGCTCAAACGTCAACTCAAAACCGCGACCAGAGGTCATAAGCTGCTGAAAGATAAACTGGACGAACTGATGAAACAGTTTCTGGAAATCGTGCGGGAAAACAAACGCCTTCGTGAACAGGCGGAAGCAGCTTTGGAAAGCGCATACCAGAACTTCATCATTGCCAGAGCCGTTATGAGCGAAAGCACATTGGCGGAAGCGCTGATGATTCCCCAGCAGTCTGTAGCGGTCAAAGTGAAGAACCGCAACATCATGAGCGTAAATGTACCTGTGTTTGACTTCCAGAAAGAGGAAGGCAGCGGGGATATTTATCCTTATGGTACAGCATTTACCTCCGGAGAGCTGGACAGCGCCATGAATTCTTTCTCCGATGCCATGGAGCCACTGCTGCGTCTTGCGGAAAGCGAAAAGACAGCACAGCTTTTGGCACAGGAAATTGAGCGTACCCGCCGTCGTGTAAACGCACTGGAAAACGTAATGATTCCCAATTATCAGGAAACCATTAAGTTTATTGCCATGAAGCTGGAGGAAAACGAAAGAGCCAGCACCACACGACTGATGAAAGTGAAGGATATGGTTTTGAAGAAAACCATCGAAGAAAAGAGAAAACAGGACGAAGCAGCACATGCCTGAGTCTGATTTTCATTAGAACTGTGGATAAATGGGTAAAACCTTTTCGGTTTTACCCGTTTTTTGTAGGATTAAGGAGGATAATTATGAAACTGATACTGGACTTGGATACAGGTATTGATGACGCTATGGCACTTGCCTATGCTGTTGGCAGTCCGGATTTGGAACTGATCGGTGTAACAGGGACTTATGGCAATGTGTATACGGAAGTAGGCGTACAAAATGTGCTGAATCTGCTGGAAATGATGGGCAAACCGGAAATTCCTGTTTTTCTGGGTGAGAAAAAAGCACTGACACAGGATGTTTTTGTCCGTCATGAAGTCAGCGCCAGAATCCATGGGGAAAATGGCGTGGGGCAGGTGGAACTGCCTGTGGCTGCGGAACATGCTTCTCAAATGGATGCTGTGGATTTTATCATTGAATCCGTGAAAAAATATGGAAAAGAACTGGTCATTGTGGCAACGGGTCCTCAGACCAATCTGGCGGCAGCATTTAACAAAGCGCCGGAAATCAAAGAGAATATGGGGAAAATCGTCATCATGGGAGGTGCATTGACTGTTCCCGGCAATGTAAGCCCCTATGCGGAAGCCAACATTTCCAAAGACCCTTTGGCTGCGAAAATTTTGTTTGAAAGCGGTCTGGATGTGACCATGGTGGGCTTAGATGTGACACAGCGTTCTCAGCTGACATTAGAGGATTTGCAGGCATGGAAAAACTGCGGAACTTTGGCAGGAGAAAAATATGCGGATATGGTGGCATACTATATCAGTCAGCATGAACACAGCGACGGCACCGCATGTTATCTCCATGATCCTTCTGCGGCTGTCTGTGCCGTACATCCTGAATGGTTTTCTATGCTCCCCATGTATATGACCGTTGTTACCGAAGGCGAAGCGGCAGGGCGAACCATTGGTGATCCCATGAAACTCAGGGAAGCAAATCCCAATGTGAAAGTTTGTATCGGTGTGGATTCTCCAAAACTGGAGGCACATTTGAAAGAAATTTTAATGCGTGCTTTTCTGAATTAATCGAGAAGGTATATTTTTGCCAGAAAAAAACAGCCTGTTTAGGCGAATATTTTTTTGTTGAAAGTGCATGCATCATGCATGAATTTAGAATCTATGAAAATGATGACACAATATGTTTTCGTATAAAGATGGGAGTGGAAGAATGAATTTTGCGGAAGAATACAAAAGAAAGCTGAAAACACCAGAAGAAGCAGTGAAACTGGTGAAAGACGGGGATTGGGTGGATTACAGTGTCGGGATTGGTTTTCCGCCATTGCTGGATGCGGCATTGGCAAAACGCAAAGATGAACTGAGAGATATCAAGATTCGCGGTTCCCTTGCCATGCAGCCCATTCAGGCAGTAGAACAGGATAGAGAGCGGAAAACATTTACCTATAACAGCTGGCATTGTTCCGGTTATGAACGGAAATTGTGCGACGAAGGACTTTGCAATTACATCCCTATGATCTTCCGAAATATGGCATCTTATTACAGACGGTATCTGACCGTGAATGTGGCTATGATTTCTGTAGCACCCATGGACAGCAAAGGATTTTTTAATTTCTCCATGGTAAACTGCACCACCAGAGCCATTTTGGACGCGGCAGACCTGATCATTCTGGAAGTTAACGAGCACATGCCCCATGTGTACGGCGGACAGGAAGACTGCATCCATATTTCCGAAGTAGATGTGGTGGTAGAAGGGGAACATAAACCGCTGGCACAGCTGCCCATTCCTCCGGCAACAGAAATTGACGAGAAAATCGCTTCTCTGCTTTTGCCGCATATTCCCGATGGCGCAACCATTCAGCTGGGGATTGGCGGTATGCCGAACTCTGTAGGCAAACTCATGGCGGAGTCCGATTTGAAGGATTTGGGGATGCACACAGAACTTCTTTCCGATGGTTTCGTAGATCTGTACGAAGCTGGTAAATTGACAAACAGCCGGAAAACACTGCACCGTGGGAAAGGTGTATTTGGCATTGCGCTTGGTTCCCAGCGGCTCTATGACTGGGTAGGAGAAAATCAGGGACTTCTTTCTTTCCCTATGGACTATGTAAACCAGCCCAGCGTTATGGCACAGATGGAAAATATGATTTCCATCAACAACTGTATTGCCATTGACCTGTATGGACAGGTTTCCTCTGAGAGCGCAGGCACACGCCATATTTCCGGTACAGGCGGACAGCTGGACTTTTCCACAGGGGCTTATGACGCGCCTGGCGGTAAAGGATTTATCTGCATGACATCTTCTTATCGGGACAAAGCGGGCAATCTGAAATCCAGAATCCTGCCGAAATTCACAGAAGGGGACATCATCACAACACCCAGAACGCAGGCGTTCTATATTGTAACAGAATACGGCATTGTGAATCTGGCAGGCAGAAGCACATGGGAAAGAGCGGAACTGCTTATTTCTCTGGCACATCCTGATTTCAGAGATGAACTCATTGCCCAGGCGGATAAACAGAAAATCTGGCGGAACTCTAACCGCATTTGATAAATGGTACAAAACAGGGATTTCTGATGTTTTCAGAGATTCCTGTTTTTTTCTTGTCCTCAGACACAAGGCGGTGAAAAGCGCATACAATAGAAGCAGGGGGTGACGCCTGTGGGCAGAAGATGTGTGAACCAATGGAGAAAACGATGGATCGGTTCTCTGATGATTGCGTTGGGTATTGGCATGTTTCTGGCTTTGCTGCTGCCGGGTTGTATGTTTCTGGTGGCATTCCTGCTCATCTGCGGTGGTGCCTGCCTGCTTTATAAAAGCTGAAATGGATTTTACTGGTGAACCTGTGAAGTTCTTTTGCAATCAGAGAATTTCATGGGTTTTTGTTGTATTACAAAATATGTTTTGCAGTCTTTTCCGCTTTTCTGCTTTTTGATATAATTTAATTGATACAAGATTAAAATACGCAGGGGATGAAAGTATGAATGAACCTTATAAAATATTGCTGGTGGATGATGAAGCGGAAGTCCGTACCAGTATCATTCGAAAAATAGATTGGTCTGCTGTTGGTTTTCAAGTGGTAGGTGACGCGGAAAACGGTGTGGACGCTTTGGAAAAAATTGAACAGCTGGAACCGGATGTGGTATTGACAGATATCCGTATGCCTTATATGGACGGGCTGGAAATGGCAGAGCGGCTCCGAGAAATACGCCCATCCATCAAAGTGGTGCTTTTTTCCGGCTTTGATGATTTTGAATATGCCCAGAAAGCCATTAAGCTGAACATCATTGAATATATCTTAAAACCTGTCAACGCAGAGGAAATGATGGAAATTTTGCTGCGGATCAAAGGGACGCTGGATGAGGAAATCCAGCGTCTGCGAGACCTGACAAACTTACAGGAAAGTTTTCGTAAAAATCTGCCCATACTCCGGGAGAAATTTTTGAGCAATCTGGTAAAAGGCAATGTGGGGAAAGAGGACATTCCTGTGCTTATGGAAGAATATGGTCTTTCTTTGTTGGAAGGCGACCGCTGGATAGCGGCAAAAGTCATGGCGCAGGAAATGGATCATGCCGCATGGAACAGCTGGAACCTGCTGGCTGTATCGGTGCAGCGTTTGTTGGAAGATCGTTTTCAGGATTTTGGCAATTACAGCTGTTTCCAGCGTCCTTCAGGCATCTGTGTCATTGCAGCCATATCGGAAGAAAAAGAATTGATGCAGCTGACAACATTTTTCCGGGAATTATGCAGAGAGGTCAAAAAAATATTGAATTGCACCCTCATTGTGGGCATTGGTCGTATAGTGGAAAATATTGAGGAAATCTCTCATAGTTATGCGGAAGCAAGGGAGGCGGTTGCTTATAGCCGGACTGCCGGTGAAGTGGTCTTTATTTCTGACGTGGAACCGCAGAAAGATACCTTGCTGCATCTGGATGAAAAAGATGAGAAAGAACTCAGTTATGTATTGAAATTTGGCGATGAGGAAATGATACAGTCCTGTGTGGAAAGTATTTCCGGCAGGATGCGGAATCCTTTGCAGAATGGCTTTCAGGCATACATCATTGATATTTTGAGCGTTATTTTGCGTGTGGTACAGAAAAACGGGCTGGAAGAAAACATCGTCTTTGGAAAATATACAGATTACAACGGTGTGCTTACGGGTATCCGCAACAGTGCGGATATGCAGGACTGGCTTTGTGAGGTCTGCTTTGCCATCAGCGGAAAGCTATACCGGGAACGTGTGGGCACTACCCAGACCCTTATCGAGAAGGCAAAGAAATATATTGGAGAGAATTATGCCAATTCAGCCCTTTCTTTGGAAATGGTCTGCGGTCATCTTCATATCAGTACAGCGTATTTTTCTACTATATTCAAAAAAGAAGTGGGAGAAAGCTATATCTCCTATCTGACTTCCATTCGTATGGAGAAAGCGGCGACGCTGCTGAAGGAAACTGATGAAAAAACATATCAGATCGCCGCAAGGGTAGGATATGATGAGCCCAATTATTTCGGCTATGTGTTCAAAAAGAAATTTGGGGTTTCGCCCAATAAATTTCGTGGAAAGTGAGGAAAGGCATGGGGATTTTTCAAAGAGGAAAAGCCTGTCTGCAGCAACGGTTTTTCAGCGGCAAAAAGCATATAGAGCTGCGAAAATTGCTGTGGGTCTCTTTTACCATAACATCTGTTGTGGCAACACTGCTGATGGGGATTTCTTTTTATTATCGGTTTGCGGCGCAGTCCGCCCAAACCACATGGGAAGGAAACGATACCCGTATGGAAGACGCTGCGGAACAGGTGACAGCCCACTTCCGCAATATGATCAAAGTATCGGATACACTGTATTATCGGGTCATTAAGGGTACAGATTTACAGCAGGAAACCATCTCCGATGATTTTCGGCTGATTTATGAAATGAATAAAGATTATGTGGAGAGCATTGCCCTGTTTTCCATTGACGGCAATTTGATCTGTGCCACACCAAACAGCCATTTGCGTCCCAATTTTTCATTACAGAAAGAAGGGTGGTATGGCAGTGCCTTGGATACAGAGGAAAATATCCGTTTTGGCGCGCCGCAGGTTTCCAGAGTTTTTCGGGCGGAAGGGGACGGTTATACACGGGTGATCCCCATGAGCCGTATGGTGCAGCTGACCATGGGGGATCAGACAAAACGTGGTGTACTGCTCATCAATCTGCGATATGATGTATTGCAGGATATGCTGGAGAATGTCATGGTGGGAGAAGGGTCTTATGTGTATTTGGCAGGAGAAAACGGAAATTTGCTGTATCATCCTATGCAGGACCAGATTGCTGCCGGCATTATGCAGGAAGATACACTGCCGCTGCTAATGGAGTCATTGCAGGGAGGTGTACAGGACAAGCCCTATACATTTTTGCATAAAACCATTGGTTATACGGGTTGGCATATGGTTGGGGTATCCAAAGGAGATACACCGTCTTTACACAACTGGAAAACAAGAAGTTTCATTCTGTTTTTGCTGGCGTTTTTCCTCAATGCCATGATGCTCATCAATTTTTATGTTTCCAGAAAAGTCACAGAGCCCATGCATCGATTGGAAGGCGCTGTAAAACGGATACAGGCAGGAGATTTGAATACAAAGATACAGGCATCCGGTGTGTATGAGATACAGAATCTGTCCAATGCCATTGAGGAAATGGAACGGAATCTGAAGCAACTCATGGAGGATATTGTGCAGGAGCATGAAGCCAAACGGAAAAGCGATCTGATGGTACTGCAAAACCAGATCAATCCACATTTTCTGTATAATACGCTGGATGTCATTGTGTGGATGATCGAAAATGAAAAAAGCGGCGATGCCGTGAAAGCTGTCACCGCGTTGGCACGGTTTTTCCGTATCAGTTTGAGCAGAGGCAAGACAGTCATTCCTGTTTCCGATGAAGTGGAGCATGTGCGAAACTATCTGATGATACAGGAAATGCGTTTCAAAAATAAATTTACTTATCAGTTTGACGTCAAAGAAGAAACAAAACAGCTGGGGACTGTAAAGCTGATTTTGCAGCCCTTGGTGGAAAACGCCATTTATCATGCCATGGAATTTATGGATGATGATGGAGAACTGACTGTAAAAGGATATCTGGACGGGGAAGAACTGGTGCTTTCCGTAACAGATAATGGCTGCGGCATGACAAAAGAACGGGCAGAAGCCCTTTTGCGGGGAGAGTTTGTTCAGACAGGCAAAGGTTCCGGCGTTGGACTGCGCAATGTGCAGGAACGGATACAGCTTGTTTTTGGAGAAAACTATGGTCTGCGGATTCTTTCGGAACCAGATGAGGGCACTTGTGTAGAGATACATATTCCAGCCATTTCCTATGAGGAAATGAAGGAAAGGGGGATGGTATCATGACAGTGAAACAAAAAATATTCCTTTTTCTGGATATCCTCATTCTGGTGCTGTTGTTTTTGATTTCGTCCACGGATTATATCTGGCAGGAAAAGGAAGTGGATGTGTCTAATGTTTCCGTTATTGTGGACATTCCGCAGGACAGTATCAATATGAATTTGCGGGAAGGCGCCAAAAAGGCGGCACAGGCATACCACGCGGACATGCATTTTCTTAATCTGCGGGATTATGAAGCACAGCAGATGGATATGCAGACGCTGGTGCAGCGGGAACTGGATGCAGGCTGTGAAGGAATCGTGCTCCAGTGTGGAAACAGCAGAGTCACAGAGGAAATTCTGGAGGATATCCCAGTGGGGGTCCCCGTGGTATTGTGGGACACAGAAGCGGATTCTCCAAGGGTGAAGTCTACCGCTGTGTTTGACAGAGAAGCCATAGCAAGGCTGTTGGTAGAAAAGGTATCTGAGGATCGGGATAAAGGACAGAGCGTCACATTGGTGTCCCATAAGGACTGCGGCGATCAGGTACAGAAAATGCATGATTTGCTGGAAGAATTGTTTCCTCAAGCGGGCATTATGGTGCGTCGTGTGGAGCTTTCGGATTATGCAGAAACAAAAGCCCTTGTCAGCGGCCTTTCTGTTCAAGGGGGCAATATGGTGGTTTCCTGCGATACACAGGCGTTGGAAGCTATGGCACAGGTATGTGAAAACAATGGTTATGCACTGCCTTTGTATGGCATGGGCTGGAGCGGTATGATCCGGGAACAGCTGGAGAAAGGCAATATTGCGGGTGTTGCTGTTGCAGATGCCTATGGTGCCGGATATTTTGGCGTGCAGAAACTGACTATGTTTTTGACGGGAGAAGACCAGACAGAGGAAGAAAGAGAATTTCAGACGGTATGGGTTACGGGTGAAAACATGTATGATCGAAGTCGGGAAGCGATATTGTTTCCTTTTGCGTGAGGTGATAACAGATGCAGATAAAAAAACAGGCAGTTGGAATTTTTCTGGGTGCGATTTGTGTTGTTCTGGCTTTTGTTTGGCTATGGATGCCTCGTACAAAGGAAAAAAAAGAGTTGAAGATCGGTGTTTCTCTTTATTCGGAAAACGATACCTTTGTAGACAGTATCGTATCTTCCATGCAGGAACAGGCGGCGGCTTACGAGGCGGAAACTGGTTATCCGGTGACATTGAATATTTCCCGTGCCAATGGTTCTCAGCGGGAACAGTATGAACAGGTGGAACAGTATGTGGCTTTGGGTTATGATGCGGTTTGTGTCAATTTGGTGGATCGTACCAATGCGTCCAGTATGGTGGATATTGCTCAATCAGAGCAGGTTCCGTTGGTGTTTTTTAATCGTGAACCGGTGCGGGAAGATATTCTGCGGGGAGAAAATGTCTATTATGTAGGCACAGATGCCAGAGAAACAGCCAGAATGCAGGGGGAAGCGGTACTGCAAAGCTATGCAGCAGAAGCAAAACAAATAGATAAAAACGGAGATGGAATTTTGCAGTATGTGATGCTGGAAGGAGAGATGGGACATCAGGATACGATCCTCCGTTCGGATTATGTGCTGCAGACCATTGAAGATGGTGGTGTGAAGCTGCAGAAATTGGATGTGGAAACGGCGGACTGGCTTCGCAGCCGTGCCGATGCCATCATGGAGCAATGGATCACAGAAATGGGCAATGAAATCGAATTGGTATTGTGCAATAATGACGATATGGCGTTGGGGGCGGCAGACGCACTCCAAAGAAAAAATATCTCAGCGGCTGTTTTTGGCATTGATGGAACACCGGCGGGAATCGCGGCACTGGAACAGCAGATGCTCTGGGCAACGGTGGACTGTGGCGCCAAAGAACAGGGCAAGGCGGTATTTGGCATAGCTTCCGCATTGGGCACAGGAAAGGAACTGCCAAAAGATTTGCCGTGGCGTGATGGCAGATATGTGCGGGTGCCTGTACAAATTCGGATACCGGAATAATAAACTGAACAGTTTTTTCGACAAAAAGCAAAAAAAATTATATGTTTCGCCAAAGGAAAACGAATAAATTTCATGTAGATATAAAAAAATCTCTATTTTTTGCTGGAGGCAGATTTGATATAATGTTATTAACAACAGTGCAAATGTTGTGTTACATTTGTTTCGGTCTGAGACTGGACAAGAATTAAAGGAGGGTTTATACAATGAAAAAGAAATTTTTGGCGATGTTGATGGCATCCGTGATGGTGTTGGGCCTTGCAGCCTGCGGCGGTTCTAAAGACGCACCCGCAGAAGGCGATACAGCAAGCGGCGACCTGCCCACAGTCGGTGTATTGATCTACAAATACGACGATACATACATCTCTACTGTAAGAAATTCTCTGCAGGCAGCTTTGGATGGCAAAGCAATTGTGGAAATGCAGGATGGTAAAGGTGACCAGGCTACACAGAACGACCAGCTGGACGTTATGATCTCCAAAGGCGTTGACGTACTGTGTGTAAACATGGTTGACGCGAAAGCTGCAAGCGGCGTTGTGGAAAAAGCATCCGCAGCAGGTATTCCTACAATCTTCTTCAACAGAGAACCCGATACAGAAGTAATCAAATCCTATGATAAAGCATGCTTTATCGGTACAAACGCAATTGATGCCGGCAAAATGCAGGGTGACATCATCAAAGACCTGTGGGATGCACATCCTGAATATGACCTGAACGGTGACGGCAAAGTACAGTATGTAATGTTCCAGGGCGAACCTGACAACCCCGAAGCAATTGCTCGTACACAGTACAGTGTAGAACAGGCAACAGCTAACGGTCTGACAATGGAACAGGTTGGCGAAACACAGGTATGTAACTGGGATACAGAAACAGCTCAGAAAGCAATGGAAGCTATGCTGGCTGCGAACGAAGGCAAAATCGAACTGGTTATCGCAAACAACGACGGTATGGCTATCGGTTGTGTAGCTGCTCTGTCCAACATTGGCTACAACACAGGTGCTGAAGGCGCTCCTTTCATTCCTGTAATCGGTGTTGACGCTACAGACGCTGCAAAAGACGCTATCGCAAAAGGTCAGATGAGCGCAACTGTTCTGCAGGACGGTGACGCAATGGGTAAAGCAATCGCAGCTGCAGCTCTGAACGCAGCAAACGGTGCTGAATTCCTGGATGGCACAGAATATACCTATGACGAAACAGGTATTGCGGTTCGTATCCCTTACGCTCCTTACACAGGAGAATAATCTCTGATTTTTTCAGTAATTGATTAGGAACATTTGGTTCGCACAGTGGGGTTTTTCCTCACTGTGCGTTCTTATAAGCAAAGAAAGTCCATGACTGAGAAACATTTGAAAGCACAGCAGCTTATGTTTTGAGAAAAAGCTGTCGTTGGGGAAGTTTTAACAAAGAGAAGTTGGCACAACAGACGATTAGGAAGTGTGGTGAAGGCAGTGAGCCAAGAAAAATATGTACTGGAAATGACAGATATCGAAAAGCAGTTTCCCGGTGTAAAAGCGCTGGATCATGCAATGCTCAAACTGCGTCCCGGTACTGTACATGCCCTCATGGGGGAAAATGGTGCAGGGAAATCAACATTGATGAAATGTCTTTTCGGTATTTATAAACAGGATGGTGGCAGAATTGTCATTGATGGTCAGGAAACAGCGTTTTCTGGACCTAAAAATGCGCTGGACAACGGTGTAGCAATGGTACATCAGGAACTGAATCAGGTATTGAAGCGCAGCGTTATGGAAAATATCTGGCTGGGTCGTTTTCCCAAACAGGGTGGACTGGTCAGCCATAAAAAAATGTATCAGGAAACTCAGAAAGTATTCGAGGAACTGGAAATCCCCGTTAACCCTAAGACAATCATCGGCAAACTGAGCGTATCCCAGAGACAGATGGTAGAAATCGCGAAGGCCGTATCATATAATGCAAAAATTCTTGTATTGGACGAACCTACGTCCTCTCTGACCCATGAAGAAGTAGAGCATTTGTTCCGCATCATCAACAAACTCCGGGATAAAGGCGTAGCTATGGTTTACATCAGCCATAAAATGGAAGAAATTTTGCAGATTTCTGACGAAGTTACTATCATGCGTGACGGTAAATGGATCGCGACAGAAAACGCAAAAGATCTGACAACAGATAGAATCATTCAGCTCATGGTAGGTCGTGATCTGACAGATCGTTTCCCGCCGAAAACAAACAAACCGGGCGAAGTTCTGCTGGATGTAAAAAATCTGACAGGGAAATATATGCCGACCTGTCAGGACGTAAGTTTCCAGCTGCGTAAAGGTGAAATCCTTGGTGTGGCAGGTCTGGTGGGCAGCAGAAGAACAGAACTTCTGGAAACCATTTTCGGTATCGCCCATCACCAGAGCGGCGAAATGTACATGCATGGCAAAAAAGTCGTGAACAAAGACGCAAAAACAGCCATCAAAAATGGCTTTGCGCTGCTGACAGAAGAACGTCGTGCCACAGGTATTTTTGGCGGCATGAGTATCCAGTTCAACTCCGTCATTGCCAATATCAAAAACTATCGGAAAGGTTTTTTACTTTCCAATGGTAAGATGAAAGAAGACACTAAGTGGGTCATTGACAGTATGCATGTAAAAACTCCCAGTCAGAAAACCCATATCCGCTCACTTTCCGGTGGTAACCAGCAGAAGGTAATTTTGGGCAGATGGCTGCTGACAAAACCGGAAGTTCTGCTTCTGGACGAACCCACCCGCGGTATTGACGTAGGTGCGAAATACGAAATCTATCAGCTGATCATTGATCTGGCGCAGGAAGATAAAGGTGTTATCGTGGTTTCTTCCGAAATGCCAGAACTTTTGGGGATTTGTGACAGAATCATGGTTATGAGCAATGGTCACTTGGCTGGTATTTTGGATGTCAAAGACGCAACACAGGAAGAAATCATGCGTCTGGCAGCAAAATATGTATAATGGGGAGGTAAAACAGAATGGAAAAAGTGAAAAAGTTCAAAAGCGATAAGACCTGGCAGGAATTGCTGCTGGATTATGCGCTTTACATTATTTTGGTTATTATGATCATCGGCGTAATTGCTGCCGATCCTTCATTCTTGTCTATGAATAACTTTTTGAAGATTTTGGCACAGGCTTCTACCAGAGCCATTCTGGCGCTGGGTGTTGCTGGTATGATCGTATTGGCAGGTACTGACTTGTCTGCTGGTCGTATTTTGGGCTGTGGTGCTGCTATCTCTGCATCCTTATTGCAGAGTGTTACATACGCATCCCGTATGTATCCTCAGATCACAGAACCACTGCCGCTGATTCTGCCTTTGCTGCTGTCCATCGTGGTTTGTGTGGCTTTCTGTCTGCTGAACGGTTTTGGTGTGGCAAAACTGCATATGCACGCATTTATCATTTCCTTGGGTACACAGCTTATCGCTTATGGCGCCCTGTGTCTGTACATCGATAGCCAGAAGGGCGGCGCACAGCCTATCGCCAGCTTGGACCCCAGATATATCGAACTGGTAAATGGTTACTGGCTGGGTCTGCCACATCTGGTTTACTTTATGTTTATTTGTGCAATCATTATGTGGTTTGTATGGAATAAAACAACACTGGGTAAAAACATGTTTGCTATCGGCGGTAACCCCGAAGCGGCTGCTGTATCCGGTGTAAACGTAGCAAAAAATATTATGCTGATCTATTTGGTAGCTGGTATCCTTTACGGTATCGCTGCTTTCCTGGAAGCTGGTCGTATCCAGAGTGTAACAACAGCTACCGGTACCAACTATGACCTGGATGCTATCTCCGGCTGCGTTATCGGTGGTGTATCCTTCTCCGGTGGTGTTGGTACGATCCCTGGTATCCTCATTGGTGTTATCATCCTGCAGGTAATCAACTACAGCCTGTACTATCTGGGCGTTAACGCATATCTGCAGTACATCATCAAAGGTCTGATCATCATTCTGGCTGTTGCCATCGACGTACGTAAGTATATTGCAAAGAAATAATTTTTTCGGTATGATGTGATATGGAAATTCCCCCGTTTGATTACGGGGGAATTGTTGCAATTTGAAGTGGTGAGAAAAAAGGAGGGATTTTGTGGCAGATACACAAAAACCTGTAAACCCGGAGGAACTGGAACAGCGGATACATGAACTGGAAGAACGGGAAAAAGCTCTGGAAGAAAAAGAGAGTGAACTGAAACAAAAAGAAAGTGCGTTTACAGGCGCGAAATATAACCTGTATTCCCATATCAATGTTTCTTTAAAAACTATGAATATTGTGGTGGCAGTCATTGCCATCGCGCTGGTACTTGCCATTGTGGCAGGGGTTATTTATCGATAAAACAGGAGGACCCGCATGAAACAAAATTGGAACAAAGAAAGCCTTTTGGCAGCCTACCCTCGTTTTGAGACACAGCCAGATTTTTATCTGGGACGGATGGCAGACGCGGAAAAAGGTTTTGCAGATACATTCGGCAAAGAAGCGGAACGTTTTTTCAGCGCACCTGGCAGAACGGAAATCGGCGGCAACCATACAGACCATCAGCATGGTTGTGTATTGGCGGCGGCAGTAGATTTAGATATTTTCGGTGCGGCAGCGAAAAATGACAGTCATATCATCCGTATTTTCTCCGAAGGCTATGGCATGGAAGAAATTTCTCTGGATGATTTGGAAGTGAAAAAAGAAGAAATCAACACAACCGCATCCCTCATCCGAGGGGTGGCTTCCAAAATCACACAGATGGGGTATACACTGGGCGGTCTGGATATGTATACCGTTTCCAATGTACTGAAAGGCTCCGGCATTTCTTCTTCCGCGGCTTATGAAGTGCTGGTAGGTACTGTCATCAACGCACTATATTGTGAAAATAAACTGACCCCTGTGGAAATCGCACAGATCGGTCAGTATGCGGAAAATGTGTACTTTGGCAAAATGAGCGGTCTCATGGACCAGACAGCGTCTTCCGTAGGCGGCGTTGTTGCCATTGACTTCCGGGATAACGCAAATCCCGTCGTAAGAAAGCTGGATTTTGATTTCACAAAAGCAGGCTATGCCCTGTGTATCATCGACAGCGGCGCGGACCATGCGGACTTGTCTGATGAATATTCCGCCATCCCTATGGAAATGCGGCAGGTAGCGGCGCACTTTGGCAAAGAAGTGCTGCGGGAAGTGGCTCTGGCAGACTTTTTAGCAGATATGGCTGCTGTTCGGGAAAAAGCAGGTGACCGCGCGACACTGCGTGCTTACCATTTTCTGAAAGACAATCAGAGAGCCATTGACGAAGCGGCAGCGCTGGAAGCAGGAGATTTTGACAAGTTCTTATCTCTGGTGAAAGAATCTGGCTATTCTTCTTTCATGTATTTGCAGAATGTGTATGTTTCCGGTAGTGTACAGCATCAGGAAGTTGCTTATACTTTAGGGGCTTGTGAAGCGGCATTGGCAGGCAAAGGCGCTTACCGTGTCCATGGCGGTGGTTTTGCCGGAACCATTCAGGCTTTTGTGCCTCAGGAAATGCTAGCAGGTTTTGTGGAACAGATGGAAAAAGCTGTGGGCAAGGGCAGATGTCATGTGCTGTCCATTCGTCCCGCAGGCGGCACAGAATTGATGAAGGTTTGAGAAAAATAGGAGGGATGCTCTATGGCAATTTTGGTATTGGGTGGCGCAGGCTATATCGGTTCTCATACGGTGTATGCCCTGTGTGAAGCAGGCAGAGAAGTAGTGGTTGTAGATAATCTGGAAACAGGACACGCAGAAGCGGTACATCCTGACGCAAAGTTTTACAAAGGCGATATTTCTGATAAACCTTTCCTGAACGATGTATTCCAGAAAGAAAATATCGAAGCGGTTATCCATTTTGCTGCTTATTCTCTGGTAGGGGAAAGCGTGGAAAATCCCCTGAAATATTATGAAAACAACCTGAGCAAAACAAGAGATATGCTGGAAGTTATGGTAGCCAACGGCGTGGACAAATTCGTATTCTCCTCCACAGCAGCGACATACGGCGAACCTGAACGGGTGCCTATTCTGGAAAACGACCGTACAGAACCTACCAACCCTTACGGCGAAACAAAACTGGCAATGGAAAAAATGTTCAAATGGACAGGAAACGCAACAGGTCTGCGTTATGTATCCCTGCGTTACTTCAACGCTTGTGGCGCTCATGTCAGCGGCAATATCGGGGAAGCACATAATCCCGAAAGCCATCTGATTCCCTTGATTTTGCAGGTGCCTAATGGCAAACGGGAATTCATCAGCATTTTTGGCAATGACTATCCCACACCCGATGGCACATGTATCCGTGACTACATCCATGTAACAGACTTGGCGGATGCGCATATTTTGGCTGTGGATTACCTGCTGAAAGGCGGTCAGAGTGACATCTTCAATCTGGGCAACGGCGTTGGTTTCTCTGTAAGAGAAGTTATCGAAACCGCAAGAAAAGTGACAGGTCATCCCATTCCCGCCAAAGAAGTGGCTCGTCGTGCCGGCGACCCCGCACAGCTCATTGCTTCCAGTGAAAAAGCGAAAAAAGTGCTGGGCTGGAACCCGCAGCATGACAGTCTGGAAGAAATCATTTCTTCCGCATGGAATTGGCACAAAAATCACCCCAATGGTTTTTGAGAAAGGGGAAAGACATGGTAAATAAAGCAATTCGAGATTTGGCGCTCTATGGCGTCAGAACAGGGCTCATTACAGAGGCAGATGTGCCTTATGTCATCAACCGTTTGATAGATGAAATGAAACTGGATGCTTATGAGGAACCCACAGGTGAGGTGGAAACAGATCTGGAAATCATTTTGGCTGTTTTGCTGGAAGATGCCTGCAAACGAGAACTGATTCCTGACAGCATCGTGTATAAAGATTTGTTCGATACAAAACTCATGGGTGTTATGACACCTTTCCCTAGAGAAGTTATTGGGAAATTCCGTGAACTTCACGCAGAAAATCCCGAAAAAGCAACAGACTGGTATTATGACTTCAGCTGTAATACTGACTACATCCGCAGATACCGCATCAAAAAGGATATGCGCTGGAAAACTATGACAGAATACGGTGAAATCGACATCACCATCAATCTGTCCAAGCCAGAAAAAGACCCCAAAGCCATTGCTGCGGCAAAATTGGCTCCCCAGAGCGGTTATCCCAAATGTATGCTTTGTCGGGAAAACGAAGGTTATGCTGGGCGGGTGAACCATCCTGCCAGAGAAAACCACCGCATCATTCCGTTGCGCATTGCGGGAAATGACTGGTTCTTCCAGTATTCTCCCTATGTGTATTACAATGAACACTGCATCGTGTTCAATGGACAGCATGTGCCTATGAAAATCGATAGAAACGCTTTTGCGAAAATGTTCGATTTCATCAACTTCCTGCCTCATTACTTTGTAGGCTCCAATGCAGATTTGCCCATCGTAGGCGGTTCTATCCTTTCCCATGACCATTTCCAAGGCGGACGTTATACTTTCGCCATGGAACGGGCAGAAGTGGAACGGAAAGCAGTCTGCAAGGGTTTTGAGGATGTGGAAATGGGCGTTGTGAAATGGCCTATGTCCGTTATCCGTATTTCCCATAAAGACCATCATCGTTTGATCGACTGCGCAGATATGATTTTGCAGAAATGGCGTGGTTATACAGACGAAGATGCCTTTATCTTTGCGGAAACAGATGGGGAACCGCATAACACCATTACACCTATTGCAAGAAAACGTGGTGACAAATATGAACTGGATTTGGTACTGCGCAACAACATCACCACAGAAGAACATCCTCTGGGTGTGTACCATCCTCACAGCCATCTGCACCATATCAAGAAAGAAAATATCGGCTTGATTGAGGTTATGGGTCTTGCGGTACTGCCTGCCAGACTGAAAGAAGAAATGCAGTGCTTGAAAGAAGCTATCCTTTCCGGCGCTGATCTGGAAGCAGACGAAAAGACCAGCAGCCATGCCCAGTGGGCGCGGGAATTCCTGAAAAAATATGATACTGTGACAGCAGAAAATCTGGACAGCATCATTCAGGAAGAAATTGGTCTGGTATTTGCGCAGGTTCTGGAAGACGCTGGCGTATATAAAAGAACAGCGGAAGGACAGGCGGCATTTGACCGTTTCCTGCGTCATTGCGGCGCGGAAATCTAATTCCTTTAGTAAAAATAAAATAACAGATAAAAACAGAAGAGCAGGGGTGGAGAATCCCTGCTCTTCTGCTGTCTTGGAATATATTATCAAATATTAGAAAGTAAGCTATTTATAATTGCATCATGCCAGACATGATGCAGCCGCCTTTGGCACCGCAGTCCATAACTTCCTGCAACTGTTTTTCATTGATTTTGATGCCGCCAATGGCATAAACAGGAATGGATACTTTGCGGCAGACTTCTTCCAGAAAAACAAGTCCTCTGGGTGGAAGTCCCTTTTTGCAGTCTGTGATGTAAATATGCCCGGCGGTGATGTAAGTTGCCCCCAGTTTTTCCGCTTCTTCCGCCTCTGCTGGCGCGTGAATGGAGGTTCCCACATGAGAGAAGCTGGAAAGTTCTTCTTTGTGGGCACGGAGCAGAGGAAGGGGCAGATGAATGGCATCACAGCCCAGTTCTTTTGCTGCACGGAAATAGGTGTGTAGGATACAGGGAACATTGTGACGCTGACAGATTGCCAATACATCTTTCGCCAGAGCGGTGTATTCTTCTTCTGACAAATCCTTTTCCCGCAGAATCAAACCTTTGGGATGGTGCTTACAGATTTCTTCTATCTGTTTCAGAAAAGGGCATTTGCTCAATGTGCGGTTTGATACCGCAAGGATATGGGAAAACAACGCATCATCATACATAGATATAATCGCTCATGACCGGCTGGAGATTGTTTTTCAGCAGGGTATCGTACACTTCCTGTACAGATCTACCGTCATCGATCTCGAACTGGTCGTCTCCTTTCTTTTCGGTTTCCGCGGAATGTTCGCCGATGCCGGTGCTGACACCTGCGGAAATTTTGGTTGCGGCAATGTTCACCAGATTGTCACGAACACGGGCGCATTCTCTGCTGGAAATGGTGATGTTCGCAAAAGGCATGAACAGACGGTATGCGCATACTACCTGCAAAAGCTGGGTTTCGTGAACATCCATGGGATTGATGCGGTCATTGTTGATGATGGGGCGCAGTCTGGGACAGGAGAATGCGATTTCCGCATGGGGATATTTCCGCTGAAGCAGATATGCGTGATAACCTGTAGCGAAAGCGTCCTTGCGGAAGTCATCCAGACCCAGCAATGCGGCAAAACCAACACCACGCATACCGCCTTTCAAGGCGCGTTCCTGTGCGTTCAAACGGTAAGGGAAAATCCGCTTGTGTCCTGCCAGATGCAAGGTTTCGTATTTATCGGAATTGTATGTTTCCTGGAATACCGTTACATAGTCGGCGCCGCATTCATGGAGATATGCGTACTCGTCGGAGTTAACAGGATAAATTTCCAGACCGATGACTTTGAAATATTTCTTTGCGATTTTGCAGGCTTCCCCGATATATTGTACTGTGGATTTGCTGCGGCTTTCACCGGTGAGAATGAGGATTTCCTGCAAACCTGTTTTGGCGATGGCTGCCATTTCCCTGTCGATTTCTTCTTCGTTCAGCTGGGCGCGGTTGATTTTATTATGGCAGTTGAAACCGCAGTAAATACAGTAGTTTTCGCAGTAGTTGGCAATGTAGATAGGTGTGAACATGTATATACTGTTGCCAAAATGCTTTCTGGTTTCCACACGGGCTGCCTGGGCGATGTCTTCCAGCAGAGGCAGAGCGGCAGGAGAGAGCAGAGCGGCAAAATCCTCAGGGGTACGGCTATCGTGTACCAAAGCCCGGCGTACGTCCGCTTCTGTGTATTTGTCGTAATCATAAGCTTCCATGGCGGCAATGACCTGATCCATCACATCGGATTCCAGCACTTCCATACCGGGCAGATAAGTCATATGGTCGATACGGTTTTTCTTCTGGTCTTCCAGAATTTCTTCACTTAAAATACTTTCGTTCAAATGTTCCTGACTCATGTTTTTTCACCTCTCAATCCTGCAAAAATCCTGTCAGTGGAGAAGATGCGCTGGCGCCTCTTTCAAGGGTTCTGCCAAGACCAGCCAGATAAGCGCTGCGTCCTGCTTCGATGGCTTTTTTGAATGCTTCTGCCATCAATTCCACATTTCCGGCGGTAGCAACAGCGGTGTTTGCCATGATGGCAGCGGCACCCATTTCCATGGCTTCACAAGCCTGAGAAGGTCTGCCGATACCTGCGTCTACGATGATGGGCAAGTTCATTTCGTCAATGAGAATCTGGATGAATTCTTTGGTGCAAAGACCTTTGTTGGAACCGATGGGAGCACCCAGAGGCATGATGCAGGCAGCACCGGCATTTTCCAAGTCTCTCGCTACATTCAGATCGGGATACATGTAAGGCATGACGATGAAGCCGTCTTTTGCCAGCATTTCTGTGGCACGGATGGTTTCCTGATTGTCAGGCAGCAGATATTTGGAGTCACGCATGATTTCTACTTTCACAAAGTTTCCA
Organism: Clostridia bacterium; assembly: GCA_022786605.1. Taxonomy (GTDB): domain Bacteria; phylum Bacillota; class Clostridia; order Lachnospirales; family Anaerotignaceae; genus Anaerotignum. Next base: position 73,557 of record JALFWW010000008.1, read on the forward strand.
CAGCCCAGTTCTCTGGAAAGTTTCGCAATGCGCACAGCTTCTTCCGCGTTTCTGGCACCGGATGTATTGGGCAGCAGGGTAACGGTATCGGGGATATAGTCCAGAATGTTGGCAAGACCGCCTTCGTTAGCACGTCGTACAGCCAGTGTGATGATCTGTGCTTCTGCTTTTTCCACACAAGCCTTTACCAGATCCAGAGAAAATTTCCCGGAGCCAAGAATAAAACGAGATGTAAATTCGTGTCCGCCTAAAATGAGTTTGTCATTATTCTGCATGATACATTCCTTCTTTCTTCCAAAATCAGATATTATACGGTTTCTTCGCCCAGAAGCAGACGGGCGATCATATTGGATTCATGAGCAGCGCAGAGTGCCGCTCTGGGTGCCATGAGGCATTGTCCATGGGCAATATCGGTGGTTTCGTCACCGCAGAGATAAAAATTACTGCCGATCTTTCGGGTGTGGATGGTGTTGCTGCTGCCGAAGCCTGCCATGCCGGAAGCGCAGACCAGTTTTTTCTGGGGAAAACATTCCAGTATGCCGTTGACAAACATGGCTTTCGTTTCCGCGTTGTCGAAGGCTTCGCAGATGATGTCCGCATCAGCAAAAAGGAATTTCAGATTTTCGCTGGTCACTTTTACACAGTCTGTGGTGATGTTCAGATATGGATTGATCTGGAGCAGTTGTTCTTTTAGGGCATCGGTCTTATACATGCCCACATGGCGCAGCAGATATTGCTGGCGGTTCAGATTGGTCAGGTCTACACGGTCAAAATCAATGAGGTGCAGATGTCCAACCCCAAGACGTGCCAGAGCGAAGGCAACATTGGAACCAAGTCCGCCCAGTCCCGCAATGGCAACATGTCCGTTGTCCAGTTTTTGCTGATAGGCTGCTGTGTGGCGTTCCACCAATGCTTCATAAATTTCTGTTTTCGTAAATGGGTGCATGATCAGCCGCCTCCTACAAAACTGACAATTTCGATTTTATCGCCGTCATTGAGATATGTGGTGTCGTATTCGCTTTTGGGCAGGATTTCTCCGTTTTTTTCCACTGCGATATAGGTACGGCGGTAGTTGTTTTCGTCCAGATAGGCACCAAGGGTTTTGGGTGCGGACAGGGTCAATGTTTTCCCGTTAATGGTGATCATTCAGAAGCCTCCTTTCCAGCGGCGGCAAGAAAAAAGAGCTCACAAAGAAATACACCCGTGGTGGTGCACCCCTTCATGAACTCTTGTTCACTCTCAACGCTGCCAATATTCTGTTTCCGTAAAAAGTTCTGGCTTTGGTTTGTCTGTACGCAATAAAAATAGGGAGATGCCAAACATCTCCCGAAAATTTCATCCTATCGATTCCTACGTTGGCATTATCCAAATCAGGTGTAAGGGTCGAAGCAAAACTTCCTCTCAGCCCAATTCATTGAGCTCCCCTGTTTTCTTTTTACGAGAACAGTATATACACCAATTCTGAAAATGTCAACAGGCAAAATGACAAAAAGTATAAAATTTTCGGAAATATGCACATGTCTTTACATGTTAAAATGAATCCATAACCAAAGAGGAGGAGAAAAAATATGTGGCATATAGAGGAAGAATTACAGAAAGAAGGGGTCAGCGTCAGTCTGCTGAAGGAAATCCAGAAGTTCCGGGAAAGTCATAAAGTGGATGCTTCTGTGGCAGATCGTGTACCGGTGCCCCGTTTTTTATATTATGGCAAGGAAATCTGGGAAGAAGCGGCAGCAGCGTTGTTATGTGGGGAAAATCTGCTCCTGTCTGGTCCGAAGGCAACGGGGAAAAACGTATTGGCGGAAAATCTGGCGGCGGCTTTTGGCAGACCGTCATGGGACATTTCATTTTATGTGAATGTGGACGCCGCTTCTCTCATTGGGACAGATACTTTCCGGGATAATCAGGTGGTGTTTCGTGAAGGGCCTATCAGCCGCTGTGCCCATATGGGCGGTTTTGGCGTACTGGATGAAATCAATATGGCGAAAAATGAGTCTTTGGCAGTGCTTCATGCCACATTGGACTTCCGCCGCTCCATTGATGTGCCCGGGTATGACAGAATCCCTTTGCACGAAACCACACGTTTCATTGCTACCATGAACTATGGCTATGCAGGTACCAGAGAATTGAATGAAGCTCTGGCATCTCGTTTTGTGGTCATCAATATGCCGGTCATTTCCGAGGAAAACCTTCGAAAATTGCTGAAACGGGAATTTCCTACGCTGAAAGATAAATGGGCAGAACAGTTTGCCGCTTTGTTCCGGGAATTGGAAACAAAATGCGATAACGCGGAAATTTCCACAAAAGCACTGGACCTGCGTGGGCTTATGGCATCCATTCATTTGATGGAAAAAGGTCTGAAAGCTGTTCGTGCGCTGGAAATGGGTATCATCAACAAAGCCTTTGATCCCTTTGAACGACAGCTGGTGGCAGATGCCATTGCCGCAAGGATTCCGCAGGATTTGGACTATGGAAAGCTGTTTGGTGATCGCTGATGAAAAACAGAGAGATTGCGGAGCGTCGTGCCGTCAATCAGATTTGGAACGCCGCCCAGGATTATTCCTTGCAGCCGGTGTATGTTGCCTTTGATGAGGACGGCGACGCAGATTTTTATTTCAATACGGTCATTGGTGCCGTATATCATTATTTTCAGTTTGAAACGTTGGATAAACTATTTACCTATCTCCAGCGCAGACAGGATGGGGAACTGTATGTGGAATTGCTTTGGCTGGGGCTGGAAAACTGCGTCTTTGGCAAAGCGAAAGACGAACGCCCGGCTATGGCGGAACTGCGGCGGGCTTATGCGGAAAAATTTCTGGCAAGACCAAAAGACCATGTAGGAGAATCTTTGCTGTGGGATTTGAAGCGTGCTCACTGCCAGCGTATATTGGGTCAGACAGATGATCTGGATGAAGAAAAACGAAAAATACTGGATAATTTGGAATTTCCAGCGGACTGTAACACGGAACAGGTGACAGACCGCATGGATCGTCTGCTGAACCAATATTTTTTCAAAGGGCATTTCAAAGAATTTGAGGAACTGGGCGGTCATATCAGTGATTCTCCGTTTTTTTGGCCGAAAGGTTGGGGGAAACGGGCAGGCAGTGCTTTGCGGCGTATTGACTGGGAAGGCAAAACAACAGAGGAAAAAGATTCCCTCATAGGCAAAGCACGAAAGCTGTATCAGCGGCTGACATTTTCCAGACCCAGTGCTAAGGTGGTGCGTGCCTATGTGGAAAGCTGTTTTGGAAAATCTATGTTTTCCACAGCGGAAATGGCAGAAATCGAGAAGAAACTCTGCACAGAGGCTCATCGGGAATGTCTGCTGCATTTTACCCGTGGTGAGTTTGCGGAAACAGGAGAACTGACCAGAGAGGCGGCAGAACAGCGGGAATTTGCTGAAAAACAGAGAGAGGCCAATGAAGCCTATTTTCAGGCAAACGAAAGCCAGACTATGCTGGCTGTCAATAAATTGACAGAACGGATACGCAATGCCATATTGTTGCAGCTGGAGCCGACAGTATACCGCACCCGTGCTGGAAATCTGTTGGCAGGGAAGGTATGGCGGAATGTATATCTCCATGATGAACGGATTTTCGAAAAAACATCAGACAGCCAGCTGGATACTTTAACGGTGGATATTTTGCTGGATGGCTCCGCTTCTCAGCGGGAACAGCAGGCGAAAGTGGCAACACAGGGTTTTATCATTGCGGAAAGCCTGACACGCTGCAACATTCCTGTTCGCGTAAGCGCGTTCAGCAGTGTCAGTGGCTGTACGGTTATGCAGGTATTGCGAGATTACCATGACACTTCCAGAAATAAAGATATTTTGCATTTTCTGGCGGCTGGCTGGAATCGAGATGGTTTGGCACTTCGGGCAGCGGATTACCTCATGGAACAGGAGAGAAGCGAGCATAAAATGCTCATCATCCTTTCCGATGCTCATCCCAATGACGATCAGCCTATGCCGTCAAAAGAAGGACTCCATCTGCCCAAAGATTACGGCGGTGAAACCGGAGTGCAGGATGTGGCGGAAGAAGTGAGCCGCCTTAGAAGAAAAGGCATCTGGGTCATTTCCGTTTTTACGGGAAACGACAGGGATTTGCCGGCAGCCCATAAGATTTATGGCAGAGAACTGGCAAGAATCCGCTCTGTCAGCTGGTTTGCTGACACGGTAGGACGGCTCATACAGGAGCGTATCAGAGAAATGTAAAAGTATAAAAAGACCAGATGATATTGTCTGGTCTTTTTTGTATGTCCGCGTGTTTTGTGGGAATGATAAAGTCATTGTATTACAAGGGCGGTTATGGTAGAATCAATGTGCAGTATATGATTTTTCATGACATATCGAACCCATGGGTTCCTGACACCAAAAAGAAATTTGCGGCGGAAGGTACAGTATGGAAACACAGGGCAGCTATGCCCTTTTTCCCGTACCTTTCGTGGTACGGTTTTTCTTTTATTAGCCAATAGGAGGTATGGAAATATGGAAACAAAAAAAGAAGAAAGCAGAATTGCGGTCATTGGCATCGTTGTAGAACAAGAAGCGTCTGTGGATGTGCTTAACGAAACACTCCACGAATACCGGGAATATATCATCGGCAGAATGGGCATTCCCTATCGTGAGAAAAAAGTGAACATCATCAGCATTGCCATCGATGCCCCTCAGGATAAGATTTCCGCTTTGTCGGGAAAAATCGGAAATCTGCCCGGCATCCAGTCTAAGACCGTATATTCTGGCGTGAAGGCATGAGTTTTGCGGCAAATTTAGCCGAAAAACTGGTCACGGAACACGATCTTTCGGAAGAAGAACTGCTTTATCTTCTGAAACATCGGCGGGAAGTGGCACCTTTTGTGCAGGAAGAAGCCCAAAAACTTTGTCAGGAGGTTTTTGGCAAAGAAATCTATATTCGTGGATTGCTGGAAATTTCCAACATCTGCAAAAATGATTGCTATTATTGCGGTATCCGCAAAAGCAACCGAAAGGCGGAGAGATACCGTCTGACGGAAGAAGAAATTCTGAAGGCGTGCCACGCTGGCTATGCTTTAGGGTTTCGCACCTTTGTGCTCCAAGGCGGCGAAGATATGTGGTATGACGATGACCGTCTGTGTCATTTGGTATCTGCCATCCGAAAAAACCATCCCGATTGCGCCATCACCCTTTCTGTAGGGGAGCGTAGCCGGGAAAGCTATGAAAAGCTCTTTGCCGCTGGTGCTAATCGATATCTGCTGCGCCATGAAACAGCAACAGCATCCCATTATGATATGCTTCATCCATCGGATATGGACTTTGCAAACCGTATGCGGTGCTTGCGGGATTTGAAGGAAATTGGCTATCAGGTGGGTTGTGGATTTATGGTTGGTTCGCCACATCAGACATTAGAATATCTGGCGAAAGACCTTCGGTTTTTGAAGGAATTTCAGCCTCATATGGTAGGCATCGGACCTTTTCTTTCCCAGAAAGATACGCCTTTTGCCCATTATGAAAACGGTTCGGGAGAGCTGACGTTGTTTTTGCTTGCTGTCATACGTCTGCTTTTGCCGAAGGTGCTTCTGCCATCCACAACGGCACTGCGGACACTTTTGCCGCCGGGAAAGGAATGGGGCATTGCCTGTGGCGCAAATGTCATCATGCCCAATCTTTCTCCCATGGAAGCACGGAAAAAGTATACCCTTTATGACAACAAGCGTATCATGGGAACGGAAGCGGCGGAACAGATTGCATGGCTGCGAAAGCAACTGGAAAATATTGGCTATACCGTTGCCATATCCAGAGGGGACAGCCCCATGTTAAAAGAACAAAATCACTGACAGGAAAGAGAAATCTGACCTAGAAGAAAGGAAGAAAATGAATATGTATGATCCCAGATCCATGAAAGCGGAGGAATTTATCTCCCACGAAGAAATCCTAGACACTTTGGCTTATGCCCAGGAAAACAAGAACAATGAAAAACTCATCGACACAATTCTGGAAAAGGCGAAACTGCGTCAGGGACTTTCTCACAGAGAAGCTTCTGTGCTGTTAGCCTGTGAAATGCCCGATAAAATCCAGCAGATATACGCTTTGGCGGAACAGCTGAAAAAAGATTTTTACGGCAATCGTATTGTGATGTTTGCGCCTTTGTATCTGTCCAATTACTGTGTCAATGGCTGTGTGTACTGCCCTTACCATGCAAAAAACAAACACATTGCCCGGAAAAAACTGACCCAGGAGGAAATCGTCAAAGAAGTCATGGCTTTGCAGGATATGGGGCATAAGCGTCTGGCGCTGGAAGCAGGGGAAGACCCGGTGAACAACCCCATTGAATATATTCTGGAATGTATCAAGACAATCTATTCCATCCAGCATAAAAACGGTGCCATCCGTCGTGTGAATGTGAACATTGCGGCAACCACTGTGGAAGAATATCGGATGCTGAAAGAAGCTGGCATTGGTACATATATCCTGTTCCAGGAAACTTATCATAAAGAAAGCTATGAACAGCTCCATCCCACAGGTCCGAAACATAACTACGCTTATCACACCGAAGCCATGGACAGAGCCATGGAAGGCGGCATTGACGACGTGGGTTTGGGGGTACTGTTCGGTTTGGAACGGTATGCCTATGAATTTGCGGGGCTTTTGATGCATGCGGAACACTTGGAAGCTGTTCACGGTGTAGGCCCTCATACCATCAGTGTGCCTCGTGTGAAACGTGCGGACGACATTGACCCTGATGCTTTTGATAATGGCATTGATGATGAGATTTTTGCGAAGATCATTGCCTGCATCCGCATTGCGGTGCCTTACACAGGTATGATTATTTCCACCAGAGAAAGCAAAGAAGTGCGGGAACGGGCACTGTATTTGGGTGTTTCTCAGATCAGCGGCGGCTCCAAAACAAGTGTGGGCGGTTACTGTGAAGAAGAACCGGAGGACGAAAATTCGGAACAGTTTGATGTGAGCGACAAACGTACATTAGACGAAGTGGTACATTGGCTCATGGATTTGGACTATATTCCCAGTTTCTGTACTGCATGTTATCGGGAAGGTCGTACTGGTGACCGCTTCATGAGCCTGTGCAAGAGCGGACAGATTCAGAACTGCTGTCATCCAAACGCCCTCATGACCCTGAAAGAATATCTGGAGGACTATGCGTCACCAAAAACAAAGAAAATCGGGGAAGATTTGATTCAGAAAGAACTGGGGAATATTCCCAAAGAAAAAGTCAGAGAAATTACCGTGCATCATTTGCAGGAAATTGAAAAAGGCAATCGGGATTTCCGATTCTAAAGGCAGGAGGTTTTTATGGGTTTACAGGATACACCATCTTCAGAACGGGTGCAGATTGGATTTTTTGGCTGCCGCAACGCAGGCAAGTCCAGCTTAGTCAACGCGGTGACCAATCAGGAAATGGCAGTGGTTTCACCAGTGAAAGGCACCACCACAGACCCGGTGACAAAAGCCATGGAACTGCTGCCTCTTGGTCCTGTTCTCATCATTGATACGCCCGGTATTGATGACGAAGGAGGACTGGGAGAGCAGCGTGTGAAGCGGACAAAGCAGATTCTCAATCGCATTGACTGTGCTGTTCTGGTGGTAGACAGTGTAGCAGGAAAAACAAAGGCTGATAAGGAACTTCTGAATTTGTTTCAGGAAAAACAGATTCCATTTCTCGTTGCTTATAACAAAAGTGACCTGCAAATGCCCGTTTTATCAGAGAAAAATGAAGTGGCGGTCAGCGCCCTTCAGAAAATAGGCATTGAAGAACTGAAGGAACGTATTGCCGCATTGGGCAAAGAAAACCAGAAGGAACGGATGTTGGTAAAAGACTTGGTAAAAGCGGAAGATTTGGTGGTGCTGGTGACACCCATCGACAGTTCCGCTCCCAAAGGGCGGCTTATCCTGCCCCAACAGCAGACCATTCGGGATTTGCTGGAAGCGGATGCCATTCCCGTGGTGACGAAAGAAAATACACTGAAAACCACATTGGAAAGTCTGGCGAAAAAGCCTGCCATGGTCATTACGGACAGTCAGGCATTTGCGCAGGTCAGCAAGGATACACCGCTGGATATTCCTTTGACTTCTTTTTCTATTCTCATGGCGCGGTATAAAGGATTTCTGGAAGGTGCCGTGCAGGGCGTCGCAGCCATAGAAACCTTGCAGGATGGGGATAAAGTTCTGATTTGCGAGGGATGTACCCATCACAGACAGTGTGAGGACATCGGTACTGTGAAGATTCCTCGTTGGCTGCGGCAGCATATAGGAAAAGAACTGGAATTGGTACATACTTCCGGCAAGGATTTCCCGGAGGATTTAACGCCATATCGTTTGGTGATTCATTGCGGCGGCTGTATGCTCAATGAACGGGAAGTAGCGTACCGCCAGAAATGTGCCGCTGACGCAGGGATTCCCTTTACCAATTACGGCATTGCCATTGCTTATATGACAGGGATTTTGAAACGGAGCATCGAAATTTTTCCGAAGCTGTATACATTGATTTGATATAAAAAAGACTATGGAAAAACCATAGTCTTTTTATATGCGTCAAAGAGGAAAATGTCCGCTGCGGCGCAGTGCCACCAGAATACCGGGAATCAGGATCAATTGCAGTATGATGCCGGGGATAGCTTCCAGTAAGGCGCCGGAAAGGAACATCTGCCAAGTGAAGGCGTTTTCGCCAATGCCCAGCAGCAGAACTTCCACAATGCCCCATACCACGCGTCCAAGAATCATGGCGGAAATCAGGGCGATGTAAAGAGAAGCTGTGGATTTTTGCTTGGAATATCCGTAAATCAGCCCTGCAATGAGTCCATAGGCTGCCAGTTCAAATGCCATGGCAATGGCAACGGGGAACATATGTGGCATGCCGAAAATCATGCTGCGGCAAATGGGCAGCAGAAAGCCCAAAAACAGCCCATATTGCCAGCCGCAGAGAAAGGCACAGAGAAAAACGGGAAAGTGCATAGGCAGCAGCATATTGCCGATTTGCGGAACTTGTCCCGTTAAAAAGGGAAGTACCAGTCCCAGCGCAAACAGCAGGGCGCTGACGGTCAGTTGTTTTGTGGATCGATTCATAAAAACCTCCTGTATTCTTATGTAAAATATTGATTTTTATCATACCACACTGTTTTGGAAGAAAACAGCTTTTTTTCAAAATCCTGCGGGGCAATGTATGTTTTGGAAAAATAGGGACAAACTGAGAAAGAAGGACTTGACAGAAAGGGGTTTTTACGGTATGAACTTGAGTGGTACAAGAACAGAACAAAATTTGCTTGCCGCATTTGCGGGGGAATCCATGGCTGCCAACAAATATGATTTTTACAGCAGTCAGGCGAAAAAAGAAGGCTATGAACAGATCGGCGCCATTTTTAAAGAAACGGCGGACAATGAACGGCAGCATGCCAAACAGATTTTCCGCTTCTTAAACGGCATTGGCACAACAGAAGCCAATCTGACGGCGGGCGTTGCGGGGGAACATGAGGAATGGACAACCATCTATCAGGATATGAGCACCATTGCCAAAGACGAAGGCTATCCGGAAATCGCTATGTTTTTCCAGAATCTGGCGTCTGTGGAAAAAGAACATGAAGCGAGATATGCCAAACTGCTGGAAAGAATCAAAAATGAGCAGGTGTTCAAGGATAACGCCAAGACTGTATGGGTGTGCCGCAACTGTGGGCATGTCCATGTGGGAGAAGTGCCTCCCGAAGCCTGTCCCGTCTGCAAACATCCCAAAGCATATTTTGAGCGGAAAGCGACCAATTATTAAATGGAAACAGGTTGAGAGGGAAACCTCTCACTTACATAGAAAAGAGGAATTTAATGGAATATCAGAATCAAATCAGAGAAGCCGTATTTTACAAACGCCCCAATCGTTTTCTGGCGGAAGTGGAACTGGACGGAGCAAGAGAACTGGTGCATGTGAAAAATACAGGAAGATGTCGGGAATTGTTGCAGGAAGGCGCAAGAGTATTTCTGGAAGAAAGCGGCAATGCAAACCGGAAAACGAAACATTCCCTTGTGGCTGTATACAAGTGAGATATGCTGGTGAATATGGATTCGCAGGCACCCAATGCCGTGTCGGCGGAGGCTTTGGCGGAAGGGAAGATACAGGAAATCGGCGAAGTGACTTTTGTGAAACGGGAAGTGAAATTCGGTGCTTCCCGTTTTGATGTGTATTATGAAGCGGGAGAGCGGAAAGGTTTTCTGGAAGTGAAAGGTGTGACACTGGAGGAAGATGGTGTTGCCATGTTTCCAGATGCTCCCACAGAAAGAGGCGCGAAACATTTGCTGGAACTGGCGAAAGCGGTGGAAAAGGGCTACGAAAGTGCCGTGCTGTTTCTGGTGCAGATGAAAGGCGTTTCTGTTTTTCGACCCCATGAAGCCCGTGACCCGAAATTCGCCGAAGCGTTGCGAAAGGCGGCGCAGGCAGGTGTAAAAGTATTGGCTTATGACTGCAAGGTGTGGGAAACAGGATTTTGCTTGGATGCGCCTGTGCCTGTGGAATTGTAAAACAGACATATCCCGAAGGATTCGGACATAAAGTTTAGTAATGACGAATACGGAGGGAAAATACATGAGGCATAGAGTTTTGACAGCAGTTCTAACGCTGATTTTTAGTGTTGGCTGTTGTTTGCCCGCATTGGCGGCAGAAAAGCAGTATGAAAATCTGACAGACCTTGGGCTGACTTCCAAAAGCGCCCTGCTGATGGAAGAAGATACGGGCACCATTTTGTATGAGCAAAACAGCCATGAAGCTCTGCCCCCTGCCAGTGTTACGAAGGTTATGACATTGCTGCTCATTTATGAAGGAGAACGGGACGGGAAGTTTGAATGGACGGATACAGTACAGGTCAGCGAACACGCGGCGTCCATGGGTGGTTCTCAGGTGTTTCTGGAAGAAGGGGAAACCCAGACAGCAGCGGACATGACAAAGTCCATTGCCATTGCGTCTGCCAATGATGCGGCGGTTGCCATGGCGGAATTTCTGGCAGGCAGTGAGGAAGCCTTTGTGCAGAAAATGAATGAACGGGCAAAGGAATTGGGCATGGAAGATACGAACTTTGTCAATGCCTGCGGTTTGGACACGGAAGGACATGTGTCCAGCGCCTACGACATTGCACTCATGAGTCGGGAGCTCATGGAGAAGTTCCCAGAAATCAAGGAGTATACCACTACATGGCAGGACAGTATCGTACATAAAACGAGACGTGGGGAAGAAACCTTTGGTCTGACCAATACCAATAAGCTGATTCAGTGGTATGACGGCGCAACTGGGTTAAAAACCGGTTCTACTGGTAACGCTTTGTATTGTCTGTCGGGAACAGCGGAACGGGATGGCATGGGGCTTATTGCCGTTGTCATGGCTGCACCGGACTATAAAGTCCGTTTCCGGGAAGTCATGCAGCTTTTGGACTACGGTTTTGCCAATTATGCCATTGAAAAAGGACGGGAAAAAGGCTATGCCATGGGGGAAGTGCCTGTGGAAAAAGGCATGACAGATACAGTAGAGGCGGTGGTGGCGGAAGAAATTTCCGTACTGGTGCCTAAAGGGAAAGAAGCCCAGTGGGAAACCAGAACGGAACTTTTGCCGGCGGTTTCGGCACCTGTGGAAGCAGGGACAAAGGTAGGCGAACTGGTATATCTCCGTGACGGAGAAGAAGTGGGGCGTGTGGAACTGACAGCAGGAGAGAATGTGGCAAAGGCAAATGTGGATACCATGCTGCGGCGGATGCTGGCGGGATGGTGTTAGGACAAAAGAAAGGCTTTGAAGTGCAGGACTTCAAAGCCTTTTTATGATTGATGAAATCAATATTTTTTAGAATAGTAGAAGATACATCCAACTATGATGATAGCGTTTCCAGACAGCACCCAGCAGAGGACTTCCGCATACTGAGGTGCCACAAAGCCGCAGACCAGAATGGCAGCAAACAGGCAAACCAGAGAAAGCAGGGCATAGGCACTATATGCCTGTTTTTCAATAAAGATATTCCGTTCATCCATGGCAGAAACTTCTACTTGCGCCCGTTTTTCTTCGTCATGGAGAAGTCGATCGATGCGGATGAACTGGATACCACAGAAGATGACACCGCAGAAGCCAAGGGAGGAAAAGGGAGATTCTGGGTAGACCCCCATTTTTACCAGAAGGGAAACAGCCAGAAAAACGAAAAACATGACTCCCATGGTATACTTATTCCACTTCAGTTTTTGCTCGAATGATTTCGGTTTCATGGAAATGACCTCCTTTATTCACAGGAATTGCGGATGTTGCAGTAGATAGCTGCTAAAAACAGCAGTACCACATCCGCCAGCATCAGCAGCAGGAAAGGAATCAAAAGTTCCGGTTTCTGCAAAGCTGCCCAAAGGGTTGCCACATAGAGCAGAACCAGTGAAAATAGACTATGCAGGCTGTATATTTGTTTCTGGATGAAAATATTTCGCTCGTCATAGATGCGGATTTCTTCTTTTTTCCGCAAAGATTCATTTTTCAGAAGGCGAATGGACTTGATGATATGGACAAAGCCAATAGCGATGAGTCCGCCGCCGGTGCCTGCGCAGTAGGTGAGGGGATAACCGGAAGAAACTTTTCCGCTGAAAGCCGCCATGCAGGCGAGTATGCCTAAGCAAATCCAGAGAAAGCCGCAGGCGAGTTGTATTTTGAGTTTCTTTTCAAATTTCATGATTCATCCTCCTCTTCAAATAAAAAGACTTCTTCAATGGTCATGCCAAAAAACTTGGCGATTTTATGGGCAAGGAGGAGAGAGGCGGTGTATTTGCCCACTTCCAGAGAAGTGATGGTCTGGCGGGTAACGCCTACATGGATTGCCAGTTCCTCCTGTGATAATTTGCGCTGTTTTCTAAGCTCTTGGATGCGTGTTTTCATAGGTACCTCCTTTGCAAAGCTTACTTTGCAATTTTAGTATAGTTTACTTTGCAAAAAATGTCAAGCGAACTTTGCAAAAAAGAACGGAGATTTTTCATGAAAAACGGACAAGCCTTGATTTGACTTGCCGCGGAAAGTCTGGTATCATACCATAGGGAAGGAATCCGATACAGAAAGGAATTGAATACATGAATAACTATTTATTGGCATTTCTTTGGAGCATTCCGGGGCTGTTGGTGGCTACCACTATGCACGAATTTGTCAGAGCGTTGGCATCTTCCGCCATGGGGGACAACTTACCCAAAAGTCAGGGCAGACTGACACTGAATCCTTTGAAACATTTTGAACCCATTGGGTTTTTGCTGCTGTTTTACACAGGGGGCTTTGGCTGGGGCAAACCTGTGGAAACCAGTGGACTTTATTACAAAAACAGAAAACGGGATACTTTGCTGGTAGCTATTTTGCCCTCTGTGGTGAATCTGCTGCTGGGCATGGTATTTTTGGGTGTATATGTGAATTTTGGCGGCAGTGTCAATCATCATGTGGCAAATATCCTGAATTATCTTTGCTTTTACAACGTGGGCATTGCTGTGTATAACATCCTGCCCGTATCTCCCATGGACTGTGTAAAAGTGCTTTCTGTGGTCATGCCCGCGAATAAATATTACAGCTATTTGCAGTATGAAAAAATGATCCAGATGATCTTCCTGTTCCTGCTGTTTCTGGGCTTTTTCGGCAATATTTTCGGCGGCATCACTTATGGTGTCATTCAGTTTTTGGGGCATCTGTTCTTTATTCTGTAAGGAAGTGAAGTTATGGAGCAAGTGACCATACGGCTGGATGCCTTTGAAGGTCCCATGGACCTTTTGTATCATCTGATTGAGAAAAATGAAATTGATATTTACGACATTCCCATTGCTTCTTTGACAGACCAGTACCTTGCCTATCTGGACGCGGCGGAGGACCGCAACATGGATGGCATGAGTGAGTTTCTGGTCATGGCGGCGACCCTTTTGGAAATCAAAAGCAAATTACTGTTGCCCAAGCCTAAGAAAGAAGCGGAGGAAGAAGGACCAGACCCCCGTGCGGAACTGGTGGAACGTCTGCTGGAATATAAGAAAATCAAGGGCGTAACGGCAGAATGGAAGGCAAGGGCGGAAGAAGCCGCCAGACTGCTGTATAAACCTGCGGATAAAGCCATCGCAAAACTGCGCAGGGAAGAAGATCAGCCCCTTGAGGACTTCCTCATGGGCGTGACCATGGAGGATTTGTATCTGGCTTTTCAGGAAGTCATGCAGCGGAAAGAATCTAAGGTTGACCATGTCCGCAGCTCTTTCCGAGCGGTGGAACGGGATCTGTTTACCATTCAGGATAAAATGGATTATATTCGGGACTTGCTGATTTTGCAGCCCCAGATTACATTTTTCGGTATCTTCCGCAGAAAATCCAGAAAAATGGAAAAAGTCGTGACCTTTTTGGCACTGCTGGAACTGATCAAACGGAAAGAAGTGCAGATCACCCAGCAGGGGACATTTTCGGAAATTTACATCCGCAGTTATGAGGAAAGGGATGCAGTATGAGATTGGCGCAGTTAGAAGCTGTGGTGGAATCCCTCCTGTTTATTTCGGGAGAAGCGGTGCCGCTGACAGCCATTGCCCAGACAATTGAAATGGATAAAGCCACTGCCAGAGCCATTGTAAAGTCTTTGGCGGACAAATATGAAGCGGAACAGCGAGGTATCCGTATTGTGGAGATCAACGGGTCTTACCAGATGTGTACGGCGGCGGAATGTTTCACCTATATCCGCAGCATGTACAAAAGTCCCCAGCGGCAGGGATTGACACAGTCTTTGCTGGAAACCCTGGCGATCATTGCCTATAAACAGCCCATCACAAAAGGGCAGATTGAGGAGATTCGCGGCGTTAGTGCGGAACACGCTGTCAGCAAGCTGGTGGAAAAGAAGCTGGTCTGCGAAGTAGGCAGACTGGATGCGCCGGGGAAACCCATCCTCTTTGGTACCACAGAGGATTTCCTGCGGTATTTTGGCTTTAAGTCCGTATCAGAACTGCCGCCGCTGGAAGAAGACACGGGGCTGGCAGAACAGGAAGAAGCAGAAGAACAACCAGAAAATGAAAAAGACAATGTACCGACAGAATAATCTGTCGGTTTTTTATTGCAAATGCAGGTAGTATCTGCTAATCTGGATGTAGAAGGCATGGTGTTTTATACAAAAAGGGGGAAGAAAAGATGAAAAGTATCAAATGGATGTTGCTGGGAAACGCCATATTGATGGTGGTCATTCTGATTCATTTGTTTTTGGAACAGCCGTTGATGACAGATTTTATTGGATTGGTGGGTTTGTTTTTTATTTATATGGGATTTTATCCTGAGAATAAAGAATGATACAGCTAAGGAACTTTGGAAAAGCAAGGTTCCTTTTTTATGGATACCCTTTCCCCAAAAGGCATACAATGATGGGGGAGGGGTACACATGAAAAGATTTTTGAGTTTTTGTATAGCGCTAGTGTTGTGTGGGCAAACGGTATTTGCGGCAGAGCCAAATGTGGCAGCACAGGGTGCGGCGCTCATTGACGGAGAAACAGGGCGGCTATTGTGGGGAAAAAATGCGGAAAGTCCCATGGAAATGGCAAGCACCACCAAAATTATGACTGCCATATTGGTTTTGGAAAAAGCAGACCCGAAAGAAGTGGTGACCATCAGCAAAAACGCAGCAAAACAGCCGGATGTGCAAATGGGATTGCAAGAAGGAGAACAGTGGTATGCGGGGGATTTGCTCCGTGCTATGATGTTGAAATCCTATAATGATGCGGCAGTGGCATTGGCGGAACATGTCAGCGGTTCTGTGGAAGCCTTTTGTATGGAAATGACGGCAAAGGCGGCATCCATTGGGGCAACGGATACGGTCTTTGGTTCCCCAAATGGGCTGGATAGTCATTTGACTAGAGAACAGCACCATTCCACGCCTTTGGATATGGGCATCATCACCGCTTATGCCCTGCAAAACCCCGTGTTTCGGGAGATAGCTGTTTTGCCCAGCCATACTTTTGCGGATGTTTCGGGAAAAAAGGTACATACGGCAGTGAATACAGATCGCTTTTTGCAGATGTATGCCGGTGCCCTTGGAGTAAAAACAGGGTATACCAATAAAGCAGGGCATTGTTTTGTAGGAGCGGCAAAGCAGGAAGATATGACCCTCGTCAGTGTGGTATTGGCAAGTGGATGGGGCAACACAGGTAAGGAAGCTAAATGGACAGATACGAAAAAACTCATGGATTATGGCTTTGCCACTTATGAGAAACAGAAAATCGCTGAGGTTGGAGAGAATATGGGAGAAATCACAGTGACACGTTCTCCGGTGAAGGAAATTGCGGCAGGTCTTGCGGAAGGATACAGCGGCATATTTTCAGAAGATGAGGTTTCCCGTTTACAATGGCAGACGGAACTGCCGGAAACATTGGAAGCGCCCATAGAACAGGGAGAGCAGATTGGTACAGCGATATTGGAATTGGATGGAGAAACCATTGCCGAAATTCCGCTGACAGCACAAACAGATGCACCAGCCTATATACTTTCAGAGCAGTACCGCAGATTGCTTTCTGTTTGGTTTGATTGGATAGAATTTTTGCCGGAAATGTGATTTTTCTTTGACTTTCCGCTCTTTCTCCTGTATACTGGTGGGACGAAAAGGACGGAGGAGAAGCCATGGAAGAAAGATTGCAGAAATTTTTGGCGGAAGCAGGCATCGCTTCCCGCAGAAAATCAGAAGAACTCATTGCCGCAGGTCGTGTGCAGGTAAATGGACAGGTGGTACGGGAACTGGGGGTCAAAATCGACCCGGCAAAAGATAAAGTATTGTTTGATAATAAGCCTGTGAAAGCCCAGGAAACAAAGAAAGTATATATCATGCTCCATAAGCCCGAAGGCTATGTGACAACAGCGAAAGAACAGTTTGGACGTCCGGCGGTGCTGGACTTGGTGCAGGGTGTAAAGGAACGTATCTTCCCTGTAGGTCGACTGGACTATGACACATCCGGTCTGCTGCTCCTGACTAACGATGGCGATTTGACTTATAAGCTGACACATCCCAAACACGATGTGGACAAAACATATATCGCAAAACTTTATGGTGTACCTGATGAAGGTGCTTTGCAGAAATTCCGCAGAGGTGTTGTCATTGACGGCAGAAAGACCAGACCTGCGAAAATTCAGATTCTGGAAAAGGATAAAGATATGCGTTTCTGTACAGCGGAGATCATTATCCACGAAGGCAAAAACCGTCAGGTCAGAAAAATGTGTGAAGCCATCAAACATCCCGTCGCACAGCTGAAACGTGTAGCAACAGGAGAACTGACACTGGGTGACTTGCCGAAAGGAAAATATCGTTATCTGACAGAAAGAGAAATCAAGTATCTGAAAAAACTGTAAAGCATCAAAACGGTATGGTTTTGGAGGCATCTTCATAAGAAAACAAAGAGAGCTGAAATTCTTACGATACAAAGGATTCCGGCTCTCTTATTTTATTCAGATTTTATTTGATATGTTTTCTTAATGGAAAGCTGCTTTTGTTATGCCGTTTTTTGCTGAAATAAAAAAGACCGCTATTTTACTGTGGAAAAAGGCGGTCAGGTTTTCTTTATCCCAATCTTTGGGTGCCCAACTGCAGTTGCTCAACATGGAGGATGTTGCCCTCGGTTTTGTTTTTGTAGGCTTCCAGTTTTGAATTGTAGATGCCTAAAATAACGCTGTCATCCACCTGCAAATCTTCTAAGGAAATGCTTTTCACATCATGGGTTTCATAATGGCAGTAAAACAAGGGGATGTCAGAACAATCAATGATGCAGTTTTCACCGAGAACTCCGTTTTCATCGGCATCTTTTACAGTGATGGTTTGGTTTTCGGTGTCGATTTCTGTGATAACGGCATTGATGCCAAGATGGAACACATCTTTTTCCCAAAAACTGCAAGCGGGCAGAAGCATCATGCTTAGGAACAGACATAGGAATATATGGTTTTTTTTCATCTGATCACCTCCATAAATGACTTTAATGATTTATTCTACCATATGGCGAAAGAATAGAAAACAAATATTTGTCAGACATTCTATGTTTTTGAGAAAGAAGGGGAATTCTTGGCTTTATGCTTGAAAGTCCGGCGATTTTCCCATATAATTTAAGTTTAGAGTACATCATAAAGGAAGGCTGAATTATGAGCGAACAGAAAACAAGATTTTATCTGATCCGTCACGGGGAAACATTGTGGAACCGCCAGGGACGGTATCAGGGTTCTACAGATATTGAACTGTCCGAAGAAGGGGTGGCACAGGCAGAACTGGTGGCAAAGCGTTTCCGTTATCTGCCTTTGGATAAGATTTATGCTTCTCCCCTGAAACGTGCGTTGGTGACAGCCCAGACCATCGGCAGAGAAACAGGTATCACCCCCATTGTGGATGAACATTTTAAAGAAATCAACTTCGGCGCATGGGAAGGCATGACTATCCCTGAACTGAAGGAAGCATATGGACAGGCATATATGGATTTTTATGAAAATCCCTTTGCCCATCCATTCCCGGGTGAAGGCTCCTTCGCTAATGTAACAAAACGCTCCATGGAAGGCTTTGAAGCGGTTCTGGAAGAAAACAGGGGCAAACATGTTGCCATTGTATCCCATGGTGGTCTGCTTCGTGTTATGTTGGTGGGGCTCATGGGTATGGATGTGAATTTCTACCGCAAAACATGGATGACAAATACCTCCATTACAACAGTGGATGTCATGGAGGATGGCAGACGTATCCTTATGACACTCAATGACAAAGCCCATCTGGAAATGGCAGATTTATTCAAAAAAGGGGAATGATTATGGCAAAGATCGCAGTTATCGGCGGCGGTGCCGCGGGGATGCTGGCGGCAGGTCGTGCGGCACAGCGGGGGCATGAAGTCCATTTGTTTGAAAAAAATAATCGTTTAGGCAAGAAAATACTCATACTGGTAAAGGTCGTTGTAATGTAACGAATGACGGGGATTTGGATGCCTTTTTGGATAACATCCCCGGCAATCCTTATTTCATGTACAGCGCTTTTTATCGTTTCGACAATCAGGCACTGCGTCAGCTTTTGCTGGACATGGGGCTGGAAACGAAAGTGGAACGGGGCAACCGGGTATTTCCTGTGACAGACCGTTCTTTGGATGTGGTACAGGCTCTGGAAAAATATATGCGGCAGAATAAAGTTGCCCTCCATCTGGAAAGTCAGGTGGAACATGTGGTCATGAAAGAGGGCAAAGTCACTGGAATTCGTCTGAAAAACCAGAAGGAACTGCCTTTTGACGCAGTCATTGTGACCACAGGTGGACTTTCTTATCCCAATACTGGTTCCACAGGGGATGGCTATCGCATGGCAAAAGCCGCGGGGCATACAGTTACCAAGCTGTATCCTTCGCTGGTTCCTCTGAAAACAGCGGAAAGCTGGTGTCAGGAGCTCATGGGTCTGAGCCTCAGAAATATTGCAATTCGCATTTGCAATGAAAAAGGCAAAACTGTTTATGAGGATTTCGGGGAAATGCTCTTTACTCATTTTGGTGTATCCGGTCCTGTGATTTTGAGTGCCAGCCGCCATATTTTGACAGATACGGAAAAAGGATTCCATCTCTATATTGATTTGAAACCCGCGCTGGATGAAAAACAGCTGGATCAGCGGCTCCTGCGGGATTTTGAGAAATACAGCAACAAAGATTTCCGCAATGCTTTGGGGGATTTGCTGCCTCAGAAACTGATTCCTGTTATCATTTCTCTTTCTGGCATTGACCCTGAGAAAAAGGTGAACGGCATCACCAAGGAAGAACGGAAACAGCTGCTGCATCTGCTGAAAGCACTGCCTTTGACTATCATCGGCGTGACAGGATACAACGAAGCCGTTGTCACCAGCGGCGGCATTTGTGTGGATGAGATCGATCCTTCCACCATGGAAAGCAAACTGGTGAAAAACCTGTATTTCGCAGGGGAAGTGCTGGATGTGGACGCATACACAGGGGGATTTAATCTGCAGATTGCTTTCTCCACAGGCTATACCGCCGGAGACAGCGTTTGTGAGGAAGTATAAGGAGGCAGAACAACATGAAAAAATTTGCAGTGGCAGTGGATGGACCCGCAGGCTCTGGCAAAAGCACTGTAGCAAAAGAAATCGCGAAGGCATTGGGTATTTTATATATTGACACAGGCGCTATGTACCGCACCGTTGGGATGGCTTGTCTGAAAAAAGGCATTGACCCCACAGATGAATCTGTTGTTGTGGCTTCTCTGGATAGTCTGGATATGAAGATTTTCCCGGAAGCCGGCGGACAGCGCATTCTGCTGGATGGAGAAGACATCACTTCCCGTATTCGGACGGAGGAAATCGGAAAGGCGGCATCCAGCGTGGCGGCTTACCAGAAAGTCCGTGAAAAACTGGTAGAAATCCAGCAGGGATTGGCAAAGGAACAGTCTGTGATCATGGATGGTCGTGACATTGGCACAAAAGTTCTGCCCGATGCGGAAGTGAAAATCTATTTGGATGCCAGTGTGGAAGAGAGGGCAAAACGCCGCGTGGGTGAACTGGAGGCGCAAGGTAAGACTGCTGATCTGGAAATCATCCGAGAAGAAATCGCCCAGCGGGATTATCAGGACATGCATCGGGAAAACAGCCCTCTTTGCCGTGCAGATGATGCGGTGAATGTGGATACCACCGGGCTGGATATTCCTGGGGTGACAGCAAAACTGCTGGCACTCATTGCTGAAAAAACAAAATGAGGTGAAAAGATATGTCATTTTATACATTTGCAAGAGGTTTGGTAAAAATCTATTATAAATTCGCGTTCCGTATGGATATTCAGGGGGAAGAAAATATCCCCGCGGAAGGTGGCGTGGTTCTTTGCTGCAACCATATGAGCAATCTGGACCCTACCACCATGGCGGGGTTTGTGAGACGTCCAGTGCGGTATATTGCCAAAAAAGAACTCTTTGAAAAAAGATGGTCCGCGAAACTGCTCTCCTCTTTGGGTGCTTTTCCTGTTGACCGTCAGACCACAGATATGAAAGCCCTGAAAACAGCCATCAAACTGTTGAAAAACGGAGAAGCTCTGGGGATTTTTGCGGAAGGCACCCGCGTCAAAGATGGGGAAGCCAAGGCGGCAAAAGCTGGTGTTGCTCTGTTTGCGCTGAAGGGAGAAGCTCCCATTGTGCCTATTTGTATCAGCAGTAAGTATAAATTCCGTTCCGTCGTTCATATCCGTTATGGCAAGCCCATTTATCTGGATGAGTATAAGGGGCAGAAAGTAACAACGGAAATGATGGAAGAAATCACGGAAAAAGTCATGGAAAAAGTAAGAGAAATGAGGGTGGAAGTATGAGCAATATTCGTGTGGCGGAATCCGCGGGCTTTTGTTTCGGCGTCAAACGCGCCATTGAAATGGCGTATGAAGCCATTGGCGTGGAACAGAAGTTGTACTCCTATGGGCAGCTCATCCATAATAAGACGGTAACAGACGACTTGGCATCCAAAGGGCTGGAAATCGTCGAAAATCTGGATGGACTGACAGAAGGCACTCTCCTGATCCGTTCCCACGGCGTTGGCAAAGCGTTGTATGATGAAGCGGAAACGAAGGGATTGAAAATTTTGGACGGCACCTGTCCTTTTGTGAAAAAAATCCATAACATCGTCCATGAAAAACTGGCGGATGGCATGGGTATCATCATTGTGGGCGATGGCACACACCCGGAAGTCATCGGCATCAATGGCTGGTGCGAAAACGCCGCTGTGATTTTGGAGGATGAAGAAGCGGCAAAAACAAAGGAAATCCCTGAAAAAGAAAAATATGCTGTTGTGGTGCAGACTACATTCCGTCAGGCAAAATTCGACAAGATTCTGGAAATCTTGCAGGACAGAGGTGTAAACATGGAAATCCACAACACCATCTGTTCCGCAACAGAGAAACGGCAGACAGAAGCGGAAGAACTGTCTAAAGCTGTGGATAAAATGATCGTCATTGGCGGCAAAAACAGTTCCAATACCCAGAAGCTGGTGGAAATTTGTGCAAAAAATTGTGGAAATACCGTACATATTGAAACAATTTGTGATTTGGTGTTGAATAATTTCGGAAAAGATGATAAAATAGGTATAACTGCGGGTGCGTCTACACCACCTGCAATAATTAAGGAGGTAGTTGTTACTATGAGCGAAGCATTAGAAAATGCAGTACAAAATTTAGGAGGAAGTGAGGAAGCGACATTCGAACAGATGTTAGAAGAATCCCTCGTTACCCTGCACACAGGTGACGTGGTAAAAGGCACTGTTATTCAGGTTGTAAACGAAGAAGTATCCGTAAACCTGGGCTTCAAATCCGATGGTATCATCGCAAGAGGCGAATTCAGCAGTGACCCTACAGTGATTCCCAGCAAAACAGTTCAGCCTGGAGATGAAATCGAAGTATTCGTAGTACGCGTAAATGATGGCGACGGCAATGTTATGCTTTCCAGAAAACGTATCGAAGCTCAGAAGGGCATCGAAGAAATCGAAGCTGCTTACAACGAAAAAGCTGTTGTTACAGGTACAGTAACAAGCGTTGTAAAAGGCGGTCTGATCGCAGTTGTCAACGGCGTAAACGTATTCATTCCTTCTTCTCAGGTTTCTAATAGATTTATCGAAGACCTGAGCGTATTCAATGGTCAGGAATTGGAATTCAACATTATCGAAGTTGACAGAGTAAAACGTCGTTTCATCGGCGGCAGAAAAGCACTGGTAGAACAGGAAATCGCAGCAAAACGCGCAGCTCTGTTCGAAACAATCCAGGCTGGTTCCAGAGTAAACGGTACAGTAAGCAGACTGACAGATTTCGGCGCATTTGTTGATCTGGGCGGTGTAGACGGTCTGATCCATATTTCCGAAATGAGCTGGGGCAGAATCTCCAACCCCAAAGAAGTTCTGAAAGAAGGTCAGGAAGTAGAAGTATTCGTTCTGGATGTAGATAAAGAAAAAGGCAAAATCAGCCTGTCCCTGAAAGATGCAGACAAGAACCCTTGGAAACTGGCTGCTGAAAAATACGCAGTTGGCTCCATTGTGGAAGGTAAAGTTGTACGTATGGTACCTTTCGGCGCATTCGTTGAACTGGAAGCAGGCGTAGATGGTCTGGTACATATCTCCCAGATTGCTAACAAACACGTTGTAAAACCTGAAGACGAACTGAAGGTTGGCGAAATCATCAACGTGAAAGTTCTGGAAGTAAATCCTGAACAGAAGAAGATCAGCCTTTCCAAAAGACAGGCAGATGCTCCTGTAGAAGAAGCTCCCGCTGAAGAAGCAGCTACAGAAGAATAATTTCTGTTTTCTAGCCGAAAGACTAGGTCATTTATACAGAATCATTCAAATGGATAGAACATTGTAGTTGCTACAAGGTTTTATCCATTTGTTTTTGTATATGATTGTGAAAGGAAAGACAATGGTACAGACCGCAAAGGAGGAAAACACATGGACTGGAGAGCGGCATTTGGCAGAGAACATCAGCCGCAGCCCGCAGAAATGGCAGCTTTTATCAACAGCCCGCATTGGCAGGCGTTGCGCAGCTATATAGAAGATACTTATAAAATCCAGCCGCAGTATGATTACAGCACATGCAGCATGCAGGAAGGCTGGAGCATTCGATATCGCAAAGGTGTCCGTGCCATTTGTTCCATGTACCCCATGGAAGGATATTTTATGTGCATGGTCAGCATCGGTCATAAGGAACTGGCAGAAGCGGAAGAACTGATCAAAGACTGCAGTGAATATATCCAGCAGCTTTTTGAAAAAACAGATTTGTTCAATGGCGGAAAACTGCTGCTGGCAAGAGTGCAGGACGAAGAAGTTCTGGAAGATGTGAAGAAGCTTATCGAACTGCGCTGCAGAGGAAAGAAAAAGAAGGCATAAAGAAAGGAAAGATGTATTGTGATACGTTTTGAATGTGATTATGCGGAAGGGGCACATCAGAAGATTCTGGAAAATATGATGCGTACCAATTTGGAACAGACCGCTGGCTACAGCGAAGATGCTTACAGCGATCATGCCCGTGCATTGATCCGTCAGGCTTGTGGCAAAGAAGATTTGGATGTGCATTTTCTGGTGGGTGGTACACAGACGAACCTGACTGTTATCGCATCTGTGCTGCGTCCTCATCAGGGGGTGCTTTGCGCTGTTTCCGGTCATGTAAATGTACATGAAACAGGCGCCATTGAGGCAACAGGACATAAAGTTCTGGCAATGCCCAGCGCAGATGGCAAGATCACTGCGGAACAGGTACAGGAAGCCTATGATGCCCATTGGCGGGATGAATCCAGAGAACATGTTGTGCAGCCAGGTATGGTATATATTTCTCAGCCTACAGAAAACGGGACTCTCTATTCCAAAGCGGAACTGACAGCACTGCGTGAAACTTGTCTGAAATGTGGATTGCCTTTGTATGTGGATGGTGCAAGACTGGGCTATGGCATGGCAGCGCCTACCAATGATGTAACACTGAAAGATCTGGCAGAACTGAGTGATATTTTCTACATCGGCGGCACAAAAGTAGGGGCACTTTTTGGCGAAGCTGTTGTTATCGCGAACCCTGCTTATCGTCAGGATTTCCGTTATATCATCAAACAGCGTGGCGGTATGCTGGCAAAAGGCAGATTGCTGGGCATCCAGTTTGAAACCCTTTTCATAGATGGTCTGTATTTTGAAATTTCCAAACACGCTGTTGATCTGGCTATGAAGATTCGCAAGGCATGTGAGGAAAAAGGTTTTGGTATGCAGTTTGATTCCTACACCAATCAGCAGTTCCCTATCCTGCCCAATGCATTGGTAGAAGAACTGCGAAAGAAATATGCTTTCTATACATGGCAAAAAGTGGATGAAGATCATACTTCTGTTCGTTTCTGCACCAGCTGGGCGACAGAGGCGGAAAATGTGGAACAGCTTTTGGCAGATATTCGCGCTTTTGGCGCGTAAGCAACAGCCAGTTGCTTTCCAAAGACAGAAAAATCGGGTACAATCAAGTCACAGAAAGGATGTGGCTGTATGGAAACGAAAGAAGTATTACTGCAATTACGGAAAGTACATGACCTGACTCAGGAAGAAATGGCAAAGCGTCTGTTGGTCACCAGACAGGCGGTAAGCCGCTGGGAAACAGGAGAAACCATTCCCAATGCGGAAACGTTGAAACTCATTTCCAAAGAATTTCAGGTGTCTATCAATACACTTTTAGGGATGCCGCAAAGACTGTTTTGTCAGTGCTGTGGCATGCCTTTGGATGATGACGCGTTGATCAGTCAGGAAAAAGACGGCAGTTTCAATGAGGACTACTGCAAATGGTGTTATGTGGATGGGGAATTTACCTATACTTCTATGGAGGAACTCATGGATCGCTGTGTCCCTATTCTGCAGGAACAGTTTCCAGAAACAACGGAGCGGCAGCTGCGGGATATGATGCAAAAACAATTACCTCAACTGAAACATTGGAAAGAATAAAAACCACTAGTAAACTAGTGGTTTGAACAACCCCTAAAAGGGGTATTACGTGCCAACCCCTAAAAGGGGCATCGAAAAAAATATCATTGCATTTATTTGCACTGCAACCTGTAAACAGGTACTATAATTGAGAATACAGT
>JALFWW010000021.1 GCA_022786605.1 Clostridia bacterium
TGATTCACTAAGGAGGACGGAAACAATGGCAAATATGAGCTTGGAAAAAATCAAAATGCCTGAACAGGCACCTGATGTGAGAAATAAAAACTTTGAAGAAGTAGCCATGGGCTACACAGCGGAAATGGCTATGGAAGAAGCGACTCGCTGTCTGAACTGCAAACACAAACCTTGTGTCAGCGGATGTCCCGTAAACGTACGCATCCCCGAATTCATCGCGGAAGTGGCAAAAGGCGACTTTATGGCAGCCTATAAGATCATCACTTCCACAAACGCTCTGCCTGCAGTCTGCGGTCGTGTTTGTCCTCAGGAAAGCCAGTGCGAATCCAAATGCGTCCGTGCTATCAAAGGCGAAGCTGTGGCTATTGGTCGTCTGGAACGGTTCGTGGCTGACTGGTACATGGCAAACTGCGACGAAATGCCTGAAAAACCCGCTCAGAACGGCAAGAAAGTGGCTGTTATTGGTTCTGGTCCTTCCTCTCTGGCATGTGCTGGTGATCTGGCAAAAGCAGGCTATGCCGTGACCATTTTTGAAGCATTCCATACAGCCGGCGGCGTACTGGTTTACGGTATCCCCGAATTCCGTCTGCCTAAGGCCATCGTGCAGAAAGAAATCGACAAGCTGTCTGCCATGGGCGTTGAAGTGATGACAAATATGGTTATCGGCAAAGTATTGTCCATCGACGAAATCATCGAAGATATGGGTTATGATGCCGTATTCATCGGTACCGGCGCAGGTCTGCCTTCCTTCATGGGCATCCCCGGTGAAGCGCTGGTAGGCGTATATTCCGCTAACGAATATCTGACTCGTATCAACCTGATGAAAGCATATATCTCCGATTATGACACTCCCATCCGCAAGAGCAAAGCCGTGGCTGTGGTAGGCGGCGGCAATGTAGCTATGGACGCTGCAAGATGTGCAAAGAGAATGGGTGCAGAAAAAGTTTACATCGTTTACCGTCGTTCTGAAAAAGAAATGCCTGCCCGTCTGGAAGAAATCCATCACGCAAAAGAAGAAGGCATCGAATTCCACCTGCTGCGCAATCCTGTAAAAATCCTGGATGACGGCAACGGTCAGGTATGCGGTATCGAATGTCTGAAAATGGAACTGGGCGAACCCGATGCCAGCGGCAGAAGAAGCCCTGTACCTGTGGAAGGCTCCAACTATGTTATCGACGTAGATACAGTGGTTATGTCCATCGGTACATCTCCCAACCCCCTGATCCGCAGCACCACAAAGGGTCTGGAAACCAACCGGAAAGGCTGTCTGGTGGTCAACGAAGAAACCAACCAGACCACCAGAGAAGGCGTTTACGCCGGCGGTGACGCCGTTACAGGTGCAGCTACCGTTATTCTGGCAATGGGCGCAGGCAAAAAAGCTGCGGCGGCCATTGACGAATATCTGAAAAACAAATAATCTTTTTTGAACTAGAAAAAGTACGGCAAACAAAGAAAGCCAAAATCCTTAAAATACAACGGATTTTGGCTTTCTTATTTTTATTGAAATTGACAAAGTTTTTTCTGAAAATGCTTGTTATAATCTCCCTTAAAAAAACAGAAAAAGAGGAAAACAATGTTTTCTTAAGGGCGGCAGTTTAGGATACGTTTTTTGCAAACAAAAACGGTATGACCCAAAAGCCATACCGCCATTTTTTCATAATTCCTCTTTCTTGTTTCTCCGGCGCAGTTCCCGTTCATATGCCACTAGCATATAAATGCAGTTCCACACAAACAAAATTCCGATGGACAGTTCCGGTACCCAGAAAGCCAGTATGACACTCACCGCCATACAACTGCCATGACTGCCCCAAAAGAATTTGCGTCCAAGTCCCGTCAGATTCCAGCGCATGGGATTGCGCAGCCAGCACAATACCACCGCCGCCAGACCGGATACCAGCACCACCAGCACAAAAAGACCATACATATGCCCTGTGTCCCATACACTGGGTGCCCAAACACTCACCAGCGCATCGGCGCAAAGACAGATCCATGCCAAAAGCTCCAGCCGCATCCACGCGATACATCTTTTCAGCTGCACATCCGACAGATTCTCCATAGCCGCCTCCTTATGATGCCTGACCCAATTCTTCCTTCCATTCCAGCCAAACACAAATAGGGTTCCAAATAAAGACCACAGGGATCACCAATGCCTGCAGTCCCTGCACCCATTCCACTTTCCAGACAAAAAACAGCACCGCACAGAGGAGGATCACCAACGCCCCCAGCAAATACCGTCTGGGACGGCGCAGTTTATAGCCATGACGCAGGGGATTGTCCAAATGGGCAGCCACTGCCAGCACACCGCATAAAATCATGCCGCCGATCTCTACCCAGCCCGGCAGGCTTTCTCCCAGCAATACTTCCGCAATTTTCACACTGAAAATCACCCATAATGCCATCAAAAGCCATGAGGCGATTTCTTTTCTGATTCTCATACAGCCTTCCATGAGCTGTTGTTTCCTTCTCTCGTCCAAAAAAAATTCCTCCGTTCCAGCGGTATCCGCCTGATACTTTGTTTGTTCCATCTTACTCCCCTTTTGTGTTCTTGTCCAGCTTTTTCCAGCCTTTGGAAACTTTCATGGAAAAAGACTAGGCCGCTGGCAGTCTTTTCTGCTATAATAGTGCAGACGGCAAAAAAATGCCTGTAAGTATGAAAACACAAGGAGGTTTTTGCACCATGAAAATACAAACACTGGAAATCGGCAACATCGGCACCAACTGCTATGTGATCTCTGACGACAAGGGCACCTGCGCCATCATCGACTGCGACGGCAATCCCCAGCCTTTGTTCCGCTATATCGAAGAAAACAGCCTGAAACCCACCCATATCCTGCTGACCCACGGTCACGATGACCACATCGGCGCTGTGGAGATGGTAAAAGAAAAATACGGCTGTCCCGTTTATGCCTGCAAAAAAGAAGAAGCCCTGCTGGCAGACCCTGCTTTGAACTGCTCTCTTTACATGAGCGGTCCCATGAGTCTTTCCGCTGACGTATGGGTACAGGAAGGCGACGCTGTAAAAGTAGGTGATCTGGAATTTACCGTACTGGAAACACCCGGTCATACAGCCGGCAGCGTATGCTATCTCATGGGCAACAACATTTTCTCCGGCGACACCCTGTTCCAAGGCTCCTGCGGCCGTACAGACCTGCCTACGGGCAACTGGGGGGAAATCATCGCTTCTCTGAAACGTCTGCGGAACCTGCCCGGTGACTACAATGTATACCCCGGTCACGGTCCTGCCACCACGCTGGAAATCGAACGCCGCATGAACCCTTATATGTAACGAAACTCCGGTTTTTCCTCGTCAGAAGTGAATTTCAACTGTAGATTTTATGTAAAATTACTTTTTACAGACCAAAAGCCCCCTTTGGGGCTTTTCCCATGAAAAGGAGGATTTGTATGCAGTATATCATGTCTTTGGATCAAGGAACTACCAGCTCCCGCTGTATCCTCTTTGACAAAAAGGGCGCAGCTGTCAGCACCGCCCAGAAAGAATACCGTCAGATCTATCCCCAGCCCGGCTGGGTGGAACACGATCCCATGGAAATCTGGCAGAGCCAGCTGGAAGTGGCGCAGAAAGCCTTGGAACAGAAAGGGCTCACAGCCGCAGACATTGCCGCCATCGGTATCACCAACCAGCGAGAAACCACCATTCTCTGGGACAAGCGCACAGGCAAGCCCATTTACAACGCCATTGTATGGCAATGCCGCCGGACAGCCGAGGACTGTGAAGAACTGGCGAAAAAAGGCTACACCGACCTGTTCCGGGAAAAAACAGGGCTTTTGCTGGACGCATACTTCTCCGCAACGAAAATCCGCTGGGTGCTGAACCATGTGGAAGGGGCAAGAAAACTGGCGGAGGAAGGCAATCTGCTTTTCGGTACTGTAGACACATGGCTTATCTGGAATCTCACAGGAGGACAAGTACATGCCACCGATTACTCCAATGCCTCCCGTACCATGCTGTTCAACATCCATACTTTGCAGTGGGATGAAGAAATTTTGGACATTCTGGACATTCCTGCTTCTATCCTGCCCAAAGTCATGCCCTCCAGCGGCATATTCGGCCATACCCTGCCTTTCCACTTCGGCGCACCCATTCCCATTGCCGGAGCAGCTGGTGACCAGCAGTCTGCCCTCTTTGGACAGGCTTGCTTTACCCCCGGTTCTGCCAAAAACACCTACGGCACCGGATGCTTTCTGCTGATGCACACAGGAGATGCCCCTGTCATGTCCAAAAATGGACTTTTAACCACCATTGCATGGGGACTGGACGGAAAAGTCACCTATGCACTGGAAGGCTCTGTATTCGTGGCTGGGGCTGCCATTCAGTGGCTTCGTGACGAACTGAAACTCATCGGTTCTGCGCCGGAAACGGAAGAACTTGCCATGTCTGTACCTGACACTTGCGGCGTGTATCTGGTACCCGCTTTCGTGGGACTGGGTGCACCCTACTGGGACCCTTACGCAAGAGGTATTTTGACAGGGCTTACCCGTGGTGCCAATCGGAACCATATTGCCCGTGCGGCACTGGAATCCATGGCATACCAGACTTATGACGTGCTCCACGCCATGGAGGAGGACGCTGGGATTCCTCTGGCGGAACTGCGGGTAGACGGCGGCGCCGCTGCCAATAACTTCCTGCTGCAATTCCAGGCGGACATCACAGGGGTTCCTGTGCTTCGTCCCAAAACACTGGAAACCACTGCTCTGGGGGCTGCCTATCTGGCAGGTCTTGGGGTGGGCTACTGGAAAGATTTGTCGGAAATCCGCCGGAACTGGGGCGTTTCTCACGCTTATTCTCCCAAGGCATCCAAAGAAGAAGCGGCAGAAAAACTGGAAGGCTGGCAAAAAGCGGTGCGCCAGACCTTGACAAAATAAAATAAAAATAACCTTAACAAAATTTCCGAAAAAAATAGGATGAACTTCTCTAAGTTTTCACAATATATTGTGTTGTTTATATTTTCGATTGCAATATATAGCCATATGTGGTACATTATGATACAGCAAATGACTATGTATTGTATCCCGCTTGCCGGGAATGAAGGAGGATATCATCATGTATGTGATTAAGAAAGATAATACCCACGAACCGTGGAATGTGCAAAAAGTCGTTGTGGCCGTAAACAAATCCGCTTACCGTGCGCTGGTGAAGTTCACACAGGACGAGCTGGATTTCATCTGTGATTTCGTAGAAACAAAAGCGAAATCTCTGGGCAAAGAAGGCATCCCCATTGCGGAAATGCACAACATCGTAGAAAGCGCACTGGAACAGGTAAAACCTGAAGTCGCAAAAAGCTACCGTGATTACCGCAACTACAAACAGGACTTTGTGAAAATGCTGGACGAGGTTTACAAAAAAAGCCAGTCCATCATGTACATTGGCGACAAAGAAAACAGCAACACCGACAGCGCTCTGGTTTCCACAAAACGCTCTCTGGTATTCAACCAGCTGAACAAAGAACTGTACCAGAAATTCTTCATGACTACAGAAGAACTGCAGGCATGCCGTGACGGTTATATCTACATCCATGATATGTCTGCCAGACGTGACACCATGAACTGCTGTCTGTTCGACGTAAAAAGCGTGCTCACCGGCGGTTTTGAAATGGGGAACCTGTGGTACAACGAACCCAAAACACTGAACGTTGCCTTTGACGTCATCGGCGACATCGTCCTTTCCGCTGCCAGCCAGCAGTACGGCGGTTTTACGGTACCTTCCGTAGACCTGCTGCTGGAACCCTTCGCGGAAAAGAGCTATGAAAAATTCTACCGCCGCTACATCGACATGGGTCTGACACCCAAGGCTGCGGACAAAGAAGCCATGGCGGACATCCTCAACGACTTTGAACAAGGTTTCCAGGGCTGGGAATACAAATTCAACACCGTTGCTTCCAGCCGCGGCGATTATCCTTTCATCACCATGACATTCGGCACAGGCACAGGCAAATTTGCCAAAATGGCATCCATCACCATGCTGAACGTCCGCAGAAAAGGACAGGGCAAGAAAAACTGCAAAAAGCCCGTACTGTTCCCGAAACTGGTATTCCTTTATGACGAAAATCTCCATGGCAAAGGCAAGGAACTGGAAGATGTCTTTGAAGCAGGCATCCTCTGCTCCTCCAAGACCATGTATCCCGACTGGCTTTCCCTTACAGGCGAAGGCTATGTAGCGGAAATGTATCAAAAATATGGCGCCATCATCAGCCCCATGGGCTGCCGTGCCTTCCTGTCCCCTTGGTTTGAACGGGGCGGCATGGAACCTGCTGACGAAAACGACAAACCTGTTTTCGTTGGTCGATTCAACATCGGCGCTGTGAGCCTGCACCTGCCTATGATCTACGCAAAGGCAAAACAGGAAAGCAAGCCTTTCTATGAAGTGCTGGACTACTATCTGGAACTGATTCGTCAGCTCCACATCCGTACTTATGCATATCTGGGCGAAATGCGTGCTTCCACCAACCCTCTGGCATACTGCGAAGGCGGTTTCTACGGCGGTCATCTGGGCATCCACGACAAGATCAAACCTCTGCTGAAGGCTGCTACCGCTTCTTTCGGCATCACCGCCCTCAATGAGCTCCAGGAACTGCACAACGGGAAATCTCTGGTGGAAGACGGTCAGTTTGCCATCGACACCCTCCAGCACATCAATGAAAAAGTAGCGGAATTCAAAAAAGCCGACGGCAATCTCTACGCCATCTACGGCACCCCTGCCGAAAGCCTCTGCGGCTTGCAGGTAACACAGTTCCGCAAGAAATACGGCGTAGTGGAAAATGTATCCGACCGTCCTTATGTAAGCAACTCTTTCCACTGCCATGTTACAGAAGACATCACACCCATCCAGAAACAGGATCTGGAAAAACGCTTCTGGAACCTGTCCAACGGCGGCAAAATCCAGTATGTGAAATACCCCATCGACTACAATTTGGACGCCATCCGCACACTGGTGCGCCGTGCCATGAAGCTGGGCTTCTATGAAGGGGTAAACCTTTCTCTGGCATACTGCGACGACTGCGGCCATCAGGAGCTGGAAATGGATGTATGCCCTAAATGCGGCAGCAGCAACCTGACAAAAATCGACCGTATGAACGGGTATCTGTCTTACTCCCGTGTCAAAGGCGACACCCGCCTGAACGAAGCGAAAATGGCGGAAATCGCGGAAAGGAAGAGTATGTAATGCGTTACCATAACATCACAAAAGACGATATGCTCAACGGTGAAGGACTGCGGGTAGTCCTGTGGGTGGCAGGCTGTTCCCACGGCTGCAAAAACTGCCAGAACCCCATCACATGGGACCCTGACGGCGGTCTGCCTTTTGACGAAGCCGCCAAGGCAGAAATTTTTGCGGAGCTGGAAAAAGACTACATCAGCGGCATCACATTCAGCGGCGGTGATCCTTTATACATGGGCAATCGGGAAGATATGACAGCACTGGCGAAAGAGATCAAAGAAACCTTCCCCGACAAAAAAACATGGCTTTACACAGGCTATCTTTGGGAAGAGATCAGCGCCCTGCCCATCATTCCCTATCTGGACGTCATTGTGGACGGACGTTTTGTGGAAGAACTGAAAGACCCACAGCTCCACTGGAAAGGCAGCTTTAACCAGCGGATCATCGACGTACCAAAATCCCTGGAAAAAGGCACCATGTACCTTTACCACGCGGAATAAGCAATCAGAAAGGAAGAAATCAATGGTTTCCATCAGAATCAAATATCTCAGCGACAAAATCGAAAAACTGCGCTACATCGACGGCAAATCCGACTGGATCGACCTGCGGGCGGCGGAAAGAGTAGAACTGAAGGCAGGAGAATTCCGCCTGATCCCTCTGGGCATTGCCATGGAACTGCCTAAGGGCTATGAAGCGCATATTGTGCCCCGCAGCTCTACTTTCAAGAACTTCGGCGTGATCCAGACCAATCACTGCGGCATTGTGGACGAAAGCTACTGCGGCGATAACGACCAGTGGTTCTTCCCTGCCCTTGCTATGCGTGACACTGTCATTGATGTGAACGACCGTATCTGTCAGTTTCGTATTTTCGAGCACCAGCCTGCCATTTCTTTTGACGAAGCGGAAACACTGGGCAACGACGACCGTGGCGGCATCGGCTCCACAGGCAAGAATTGAGGCGATAGTATGACAGACCTGACTTTTCGGTTCGCCCAAAGAAAGGACATTCCCCTGATCCTGCGGTTCATCAAAGAACTGGCGGATTATGAAGGGCTTCTTTCGGAAGTGGTTGCCACGGAAGAAATTCTGGAAACCTGGATTTTTGAGAAAGAAAAAGCAGAAGTGCTTTTGGCTGTGGATAAGTCCGGCGAAGAAATTGGCTTCGCCCTGTTTTTCCACAACTTCTCCACATTTCTGGGGAGAGCCGGCATTTATCTGGAAGATTTATATGTATCCCCTGTCCATCGGGGCAAGGGCTACGGCAAAGCCATTTTGCAGAAACTGGCGCAGATCTCTGCGGAACGGGGCTGCGGCAGACTGGAATGGTGGTGTCTGGACACCAACACCCCCTCCATCGGGTTTTACCTCTCTTTGGGGGCAGAACCTATGTCCGACTGGACAGTATACCGTCTGGCAGGCGATACTTTGAAAAAAATGGCTGAAAACTAAGCAGAAAAAAGCAGAAAATCCCCATGGCTTATGGAGAAATTTTCTGCTTTTTTTATTTCAATCGTATAAGCCGCACCAGAAAAAACGCCAGCGAACCAAACGTCACCAACAGGAACACGGGCAAAAACTGAGGCGGCAGATTTCCACTAAAAGCCGACTGGAACGCCAGATAGGAAAACAGCACCGCAATGATCATTTTCAATGTACCCAGCATATTTTTCAATGTTCGATATACTTTTTCCTGATTTTTTTCTGTCACCTGTACGCCGGTATTCCATATCTGCGGAAACCGCTCCACCACCGACAATGCAAGGAACATGACCCAGCTTACTGCCAGCAGCACCCACAGAGAGTCTTTTCCCGCCATACGGTCTACATGCCCTCTCAAATCATAATGCACTGGAATATGGTCAGAAATCCGATTCCAGACGGTCAAGAGCCACAGCGTAGTCCCCCCCAGAGAACATATGCCCACCACATTCACCAACACATCATATGGACTTCTAGGAATCTTCACGGTATCCCCCCATCCCTTTTGGCAGGCGCTTTTTGCCTGCTTTTTTTCTCATGATACCACATTTTTCAGACATCTGCAAAAAAGAACATCCCCAAAAAGCAGTTTTCCACGGAGAAAACCGTGTTTTTAGTTGTCTTCGGAAAAACAATCCTCATAAGAAAGCAACTTCCCATTAAGAAAATATTGATTTTTCTTTTCCTGGATTTCTTAAGGGGAATTGCGGCGGCTGTCTCCATAAGAAAACAGAACAAATAAAATCTGAACAAAATAAGAAAGCCAAAACCCTTTGTAATCATAAGGATTTTGGCTTTCTTTGTTTTCTTCTGAAGATACCCCTAAAGTGGTGTTCTTTCCTTTTTTCTTTTGTTTTATTCTGCTGCAGCAGGTGCTACTGCGCCTTCATATGTGCTGCTGATGAAATCAGCGATTTCCTGAGATTTCAAAACTTCTACCAGTGCCTTCAGTTCAGGTCTTTCTTCATCGCCTTTGCGAACAGCTACGACGTTCTGGTATGTTTCTGCTGCCAGAGAGTCAGCTTCTTCGATTGCCAGAGCGTCCGCGATTTTCAGACCGCCGCTCAGCGCGAAGTTACCGTTGATCACAGCGATATCCAGAGAACCCATGGACAGAGGCAGCTGTGCTGCTTCCATTTCTTTGATTTCCAGATTTTTGGGGTTTTCTACGATATCCAGTTTTGTTGCGTTCACGCCAACGTCTTCTTTCAGTTTGATCACACCGTTTTCTTCCAGCAGAAGCAGTGCTCTTGCTTCGTTGGTGGGGTCATTGGGAACGCCTACGATTGCTTTTTCAGGCAGGGATGCCAAATCTGCGGATTTGCCTGCGAAAATGCCCATGGGTTCATAATGGATGCCGCCCAGAGAAACCAGTTCCATGTTGTTGTCAGCGTTGAACTGATCCAGATAAGGCTGATGCTGGAAATAGTTTGCGTCCAGATCGCCTGTGTTCAGTGCGATATTGGGCTGTACATAGTCATTGAATTCCACGATTTCCAGTGTGATGCCCTGTTCTGCCAGCAAGGGCTGAGCAGCTTTCAGGATTTCCGCATGGGGAGAAGGAGACGCGCCCACTTTGATGGTTACGCCTTCGCCGGAAGTGCTTGCGCCTGCGTCTGCTGTTTCATTTGTTGTTGTGCCGCCGCAGCCTACAGCGCCGAACGCCAAAGCTGCTGTTAATAAAATGCCAAGAAATTTTTTCATAATACATGTTCCTCCTTAGAATTAAAAATATGATTGTTTTCTTTTTATATGTGTACTCTTTACGAGTTACAGCCGTTTGTCTGTGCCTTTCGCGATACGCAGACCAACTTCCTGCAGTACCTGCACGATTACCACCAGCAAGACTACCATGACTAACATGATATCTCTCTGACTGCGGTAATAACCATAGTTGATGGCTACAGCCCCCAGACCGCCGCCGCCGCAGAAGCCTGCCATAGCGGAATAGCCCAGAATGGTTGTCATGGCGATGGCGCTGCCGATCAAAAGAGAAGGTTTTGCTTCGGGCAGCAGTACCTTTGTCATGATCTCAAAGGGAGAAGCACCCATGGACTGTGCCGCTTCCACAACACCTCTGTCCACTTCTTTCAGGGAAGATTCCACCAGTCTGGCAATGAAAGGCGCCGCTGCTACCACCAGTACCACAATGGTTGCCTTTGCGCCGATAACCGTACCCACAACTGCCTGTGTGATAGGCATCATCGCTACCAGCAAAATCAGGAAAGGAATGGAACGCAGGATGTTGATGATGATCCCCAGCACCTGATTGAACAAAGGTGCCGGCGCGATACCGTCCTTATCTGTCGCCACCAAAATCAGCCCCAAAGGCAGCCCGATGACATAGGCAAAAAAGGAAGATATGACAGTCATATAAATACTTTCCCAGAAGGCTACGCCTACCAGAGAAATCATATCTGAATTAAACATACGCTACCTCCTCTACTTCTACGCCCTGATCCAGCAGATACTGTATCATTTTCTTCCGCAGGGCTTCGTCTTCGGGGAACTGCAGGATCATCTGACCAAACACTTCCCCATCAATATTTCGGGTATTGCCGGCAAGGATATTTGCCACACCGTTACAGTCGATCATCATACGTCCCAGCACAGGCTCATTGGAAATACCGCCTTTGAATACCACACGATAGCAATAAGGCAGTTCCCCGACATAAGCTTCTCGGTTGGAACCTTCGTGGAATACCAGTTCCTGACCGATCTGCGTTTTGGGGTTTCGGAAAATTTCCTGCACACTGCCCATTTCCGCGATCTTCCCTTCGCTGATAATGGCAACTCTGTTGCAGATTTCCTGAATGACTTTCATTTCGTGGGTAATGACCACAATGGTGATGCCCAGTCGTTTGTTGATGTCTTTCAGAAGTTCCAGAACCCCGGCTGTTGTGTTGGGGTCCAATGCGCTTGTGGCTTCGTCACAAAGCAGGATTTTGGGGTTTGTTGCCAATGCTCTGGCAATGGCAACCCTCTGTTTCTGACCACCGGAAAGCTGGGAAGGATAAGACTGGATTCTGTCACCCAGACCAACCAGTTCCAGCAATTCTTTTGCCCGTTCTTTCGCTTCTGACTTTTTCACACCGGCGATTTCCATGGGGAAACATACATTTTCCATGGCTGTCCGCTGCATGAGCAGGTGAAACTGCTGGAAGATCATACCCATGGAACGGCGTGCCTGTCTGAGGTCCTTTTCAGAAAGCCCCGTCAGTTCCTGCCCATCCAGATACACCTGACCTTCTGTGGGACGTTCCAACAGGTTGATACAGCGTACCAGTGTACTCTTGCCAGCGCCGCTCAGACCGATGATGCCGAAGATTTCGCCTTTTTCAATATCTAAATCAATGCCGTGGAGCACTTCCAGTGTTCCTTTTTTCTGTGGAAACGCTTTGGTGATCCCTTTGAGCCGAATCATGATTTCCTTCTGCTCCATGTTCCTCTCTCCTTTTCCTTTTACGGATTTATAAAAAAAACTCCCGTCCCTGACTGTCTGTCAAGGGACGAGAGCATAGCTTCGTGTTACCACCCTAATTTATCATCACCTCACGATGATGACCTTATCCGGTACGGGCAAAACTGCCGATATCGTAGTGCTGTCACGGGCACCCCCGTCGCAGCCTAAAGGAATCCCTCTCGGTGCGCGGCTCCAAGACCATCTTCCATCTTTTCCGCGTTTCCTCCTTCGCAGCTACCAGAGGTTCTCTGTAAAACCATCCAAGATGTACTCTTCTTTTCTTAGCCTTTTTCTCTTTCAGTTAATCATCATTATAACCCGATATTTTTCTTTGTCAACCATTTTTTTGAAAAAACAGAAGTTCTTTCTCCAAAGCAATGACAAAATGCAGTCTATTCCACATTTTCTCCTTCCGTTCCCTCTGCGGCGCCACCGCTTTCGAGGGCAGCGATCTCTTCCTCTGTCAGACCATAATATTCAAAAGGAACGTCATTATAAATAAATTCGTGGAGCATATCCGCCGCCTGATCGATATCGTAAACATAATACCATACGCCGCCAATGGTCTGACCAGTGCTCTGGATATAATCGTTGGGGAACGCACCCTGTTCCAGTGTCAGATTAGGATTTGCCCCTACAGACGCCAGCTGGAGGATTTCCTCATTGGTGAGAGATGTTTCGATCATAGGCGCGAATTTGCGGATATAGGAAGGATATTCCAAGGGGCTGACATCTTTCGCTTTTTCAAACAGGCATTCCAGTACCTTTCGCTGACGTTCCGCACGCATAGTATCGCTGTCGATCTTACGGATGCGGGCATAGCTGACTGCCTGAGGTCCGTTCAGATGCACCATGCCGCTTTCTCGGAGGGGTTCCCCTTCCAGCAGATATGCGTTGATCTGGTAGCGTTCTTCCTCCGTTACCTCCAAGTCAATGCCGCCCATGGCATCAATAACATCCGCCAGAGAGTCAAAGTTCACTGCCGCATAGTCTGTGATGTCCAGATTAAAGTTTTCGTTCAGGGTCTGGATAGCCAGTTCCGCACCGCCGTAAGCATAAGCATGATTGATCTTTGTCTGCCCATAACCAGGAACATTCACATAAGTGTCGCGGGCAATGGAAATGAGCTTGATCTTTCCTGTTTTTCCATTAACAGAAGCCACCATAATGGCATCGGAACGCCCTACATAGTCATGATTTCTGGAATCCAGCCCAAAAAGAGCCACATTTGTGATTTTTCCATTCTGAGAAAGCCCTGCCGTTACAGACAGCTTACTTTCGTCCAGTGTGGTACGGTTCAGTCCCCCCAGCAAATATGCGAATATGCCATAAGCCGCCAGCATCAGGGCGATCAATATTCCCATGGTGATAAACAGTGTTTTGAAAAACAATCTGCGTAATCTGTTTTTTCTTCTTCTACTCAAACATGCCGCCTCCGTCTGTGTTGATTTTTATGTTCCGTCCCCCAAAAGGGAATGACTTTTCCTGCCAGCTGCCGCCGCAAGGGCATAGCACAGCATTTTTACATTATATCGCCCTTTTCGACAAAAAACAATGAAAAAAGTTTTAATTACTTCTTTTTCAGACAATTTCCAGCATATCCCTTCAGAAAACATTGTTTTTCTTCTGCTTGGTTTTGGAAAAGCAATTGCGGCGGTATTCCCCAAACATGCCAGATAACATCCCGCATAAAACGAAAAAGCTGAAATCCTTTTATGATCAGGATTTCAGCTTTCATTGTTTTTCAGAATATGCCCAAAAGAGAATCAGTCTTTGATTTCATCCCAGATACCCGCTTTGGTATAGAGTTCATAGAAATGGTTGGTGGGACCTACACCTTTGCCAATGTCCAGAGAATGGGCAATGGCTGTTGTGATATAATCTTTGGCAATGCGTACAGCTTCTTCCACTGTTTTGCCTTTTGCCAGATTTGCGGCGATACAGGAGGACATGGTGCATCCTGTGCCGTGGGTATTCTTTGTATGGATACGGTCAGAATGGAGTGTCACGATGTTTTCCCCGTCAAAAAGCAGGTCTGTAGCGTCATCTTCCAGATGACCGCCTTTGATGAGCACGTTTTTGGCTCCCATTTTGTGAATGGCTCTCGCCGCCTGTTCCATAGAAGGCAGGTCGTTGATTTTCAGTCCTGTGATGACTTCCGCTTCCGGCAGGTTCGGTGTGATGACATAGGCCAGAGGAATCAGTCTTGTAATGAGGGCTTCTTTGGCTTCAGGCTGCATCAGGTCAAAACCGCTTTTGGAGATCATAACAGGGTCCAGCACAACATTCTTAGGCTGATACTGTTCCAATTTATCCGCAATGGCATGGATGGTAGGAATCTGGGATACCATACCGATTTTTACGGCGCTTACTTCAATGTCTGTAAAAATGGCGTCCATCTGCCCTTTGATGATCTCAGGGTCAATGTCCTGACAACCGAATACGCCCTGTGTGTTCTGAACGGTAACCGCTGTGATGACGCTCATACCGTAAGTGCCCTGTGCGGAAAATGTTTTCAGGTCCGCCTGAATACCAGCGCCGCCGCAGGTGTCAGAACCAGCTATGGTCAATACATGTTTCATACTTCATTCCTCCTGTTTTCAAATACTCTTTTTTGCCGCCTGCACAAAATGGGCAGACTTCAGCAAAATCATGGCAATGACACTGCCGCCGAAGGAGCTGAGCAGGAAAGAAGGCACAAAAGCCAATGCGCCGGCTTCCTGCCCCATCATGAGGATTGCAATGGGCACTGCCAAAAGACCGCCCAGAACCCCTGTACCAATGACTTCCGCAGCTGCCGTTGCCCAGTTGTTCTTTGTCATTTTATAAACCATCCCTGCCAAAAACGCCCCTACCATACTGCCTGGGAACGCCAGCAAGGAACCTGTGCCCATAAAGTTGCGCAGCAGGGAAATACAGAAAGCGTTGATGACGCCGTAAGCAGGTCCCAGAAATACTGCCGCCAGTATATTCAGGGTATGCTGCACGGGGAAGCATTTGGATGCCCCCACAGGGATATAAATGATATTCCCAGCCAAAACGCCCACTGCGATGAACATTGCCGAAATTGCCATTTTCTTTGTTTTCATGGTGCCTCTCTCCTTTTTTCTCAGTCCCTTTACATTGCCGGAAAAGGTGGGCATCCTTTGCATAAAAAATGCACAGCTGTTTCGCAATTTCCATTAAGAAATCAAGGAAAAAACAATGTCTTCTTAATGGAAATCTGCTTTGCTGTGCCTGTTCTGCAAGATTCCGCTTCCCTACGCTGGCATGATCCAGATCAGGTGAAATAAGGGTATCGGACCCATTACCGATTCTCAGCCGTTTGCGCGGCACCCCCAGCAAATGTAAAAATTTGTTGTTCTTCTGTCCACAGCATACCACTGTTTGTATATCCTGTCAACGCTCTAAGATGTACTTTTTCCCGAAACAAAAAAGGCTGTAACCCTTTGTTTTTCAAGGATACAGCCTATTTCTTCACTCTTTTTTATTTCTCTGTTTTTGCCGCTTTTGTCACTGTTGTGACACCGTCCTTTGTTTCCAGTGCATGACCGGTCATATCCAACAGCCCCTGCAAAGGATAATAAAGGTCACCGTCAATGGTATAGCCCGTGAGGGTCACTTCCGCGTCATTATAAGTCAGTTTATTGGTTGCTTTTTTGGTAATGAGGCGGTCACTTTCTTTCAGCAGCAGCTCATTGCCCAATGTGGTGAATGTACCACTGTTTTTCAGCGCCAATGTGTTTGTGGCAACATCAAACTGCGCGGAGAATCCGCCGTTTGCGGACAGCATTGCCGCATAGTCACGGAGTTTCACATACTTGGTACCCATGATGTCCATGGTATGCAGTGTGTAGTTGTTGCTTCCCATGTTCACGGGTTCTACAGACAGTTTTCTTGCGTTTTCCAGACCCACCCAATCCAGTTCATAGGGCTTGATGCTGTCTGTGTAAATGCCGCTGACACCCATTGCCAGCAAATCCTCAAACTGCAAGTAGCGGTTTACCGTATGGGCGTAAACCTGCACGTCTTTCGCCTGGAAGGTATCCACAATGGACTGATTCAGGCGGCTTTTTTCGATGGTCACAACGCCGATGCCGTTGTTAGCGCAAAAATCCGCTGTTTTTGCGTAGTCCACATCGGTCTGCTGATAAAGGGTATAAATCCACTGAGGGAAGTCATAGATTTCCTTGATCCACCCCAGCATTTCCTCGTTATAAATCTGTGGGATGATGCGATCCAGAATTTCTGGATGTCCAATATTATTGGCGATATTCTTCAAATCCTGAAACTGTTTCTGAACAGTGGCTTTGTCCGTGTCTTTTGTATCCGTCACCAGATATACGTCTGTATAGGTGCTCATCAGGTACATGAGGTCTACGGCTGTCATAGGGGTCTGCTCATAAATGATCTTCTGATTCTGGAAAGTGTTGCTGTCCATGACCAGATTGCTGCCGGGCTCGATTTCCAGACGGTAATAACTGCCGTCAGCGTCGAAGTCATGGCGCACCACCAGTGCCCCGTCAGATGTATAGATAAAATCCGCCTCCATGACACGGTAGCCATTTTCCCAAGAGGAAATAAAAGCTTCCTGAGAGTTGGTTTCGATTTTCCCGTCGTATTCCCCCAAAGCGTGGGCAATGAGGGGATTTCCCGCCGTCCAGTCAGCGTTTGCGGCGTATGCGCTGCTTGGCACCAGCAATACCCCCAGCATTGCCGCCATTGCCATAGCGCTCAGTCTTTTTCCTTTCATCTCATCACACTCCATATTCTGGTAAAATATTCTTCAGACACAAAAAGGCAGAAGCATAGTCGCCCCATGCCCTGCCCCTTGTTGTGTTTTAATTATTCTTCGTCTTCGTACATGTCGTAGAAAGCGTTGGAAACCTTGTCGAATTCATCGTCGTCTTCGATAACGTTCAGTTCGATTTCGTCGCCTACTTCTTTGTATTCATACAGCAGAACGGTTTCGTCTTCCAAAGGAAGCAGGGCAATGTATTCTTTGCCTTCCAGACCTTCCACTTCAAATACGCCCAGAATGCCGCATTCCATTTCTGTATCGTCGTCCAGTGTCAGGAACATGGTTTCCAGATCCATTACGTCTTCTTCGTGTTCGTGGTCATGACCGCAGCCGCATCCGCATTTTTCGCTCATATTCGCTACCTCCTGCAATATTATTTTTTACTTAAAAGTTCCTTATTTATGATACATGATTTCCATGATTTCCACAATGATTTTTTGGGGATTTATTTTTTCTTTTTTGTTACAAACTTCTTGCCGCTTTTTGCCTGTCCTTTGGGCTGGGCTTTTTCCTTGGACTGGGACTTTCTGGGTTCCAAATCTTTTTTGGTCTTTGTGCTGTCGGTAAGCTTGCCATAAACCATGTCTTTCTGGGCAAAACACAGTCCCCAAACCTTTTCATACTTATGAATCCAGCGGCGTTCATAAGGTGTTACGATGGAGATGGCGCAACCTGTTTGTCCCTGTCTGCCGCAGCGTCCCGCACGGTGGAGATAATGGGTAGGGTCTTCGGGAATATCCAGATTGATGACATGGGTTACATCGGGGATGTCCAAACCTCTTGCGCCGATGTCAGAAGCCACCAACACCTGCACACGACCTTCCCGGAAATCGTCCAGTGCTGTTTTTCTGTCCAGTTTGCCTACCTGACCGTAAATGCCAGCCGCCTTAATGCCGTGGTAATTGAGCTTGTCCACAGTGACCTCGATGTTTTCGGGATTATTGAGGAACACCATAGCTTTTTTCGGTTTTTCCCCTGCCAGCACTTTCCGCAGCATGAGGAATTTTTCTCTGGGCGCAGTCAGGATAAAGTAATGGGAAATGGTATCGGGAACCTGTCCCACCTGAGAAGCCCCTTCCACAAAAAGGGCATCTTCCTTCATGATTTCTTTTGCGCGCTGGTGGGTTTCGCCGCCAACAGAAGCGGAAAGGAGCACCAGCTGTCTGTCACGGAGGGTGGTCTTGATCACAGCCTGCACCGCCGCGAAATTGCCGTCCTCCAGCAGTCTGTCCCCTTCATCCAGCACGATGGTCTTTACCAGATGTGCCTGAATTTTTTTCCGTTTGATGAGGTCTAAAATACGACCTGTAGAGCCTACCACAATGGGCGGTTTTTCACGTAAGCGTTCCACCTGACGCTGCAATCTTGCAGTACCGATGATGAGGGCACAGCCCACATTGACACCGGCGTTCTTTGCCAGCAGTTCCGCCTGACGATGCACCTGTGCCGCCAATTCGTGGGTAGGTGTCAGGATGATTGCCTGTGTACCCCTTACGTTAGGGTCGATTCTCTGAAAAATAGGCAGCAGATAAGCAAGGGTCTTGCCGGAGCCTGTTTCCGATCTGCCGACCACATCTTTCCCTGTCATGATGGCAGGGATCATTTTTGTCTGTATATCTGTGGGCACGGTGATGTCCTGCTTTGCCAAGCCTGCCACAAGGGCGTCGGACAGTCCCAGTGTCTGAAAATTCTGTTCCATGGTTCCATTCCTTCCTAATATCAAAGCCTTTCGTCGTTTTTC
This sequence comes from Clostridia bacterium, assembly GCA_022786605.1. Classification (GTDB taxonomy): domain Bacteria; phylum Bacillota; class Clostridia; order Lachnospirales; family Anaerotignaceae; genus Anaerotignum. The sequence continues at coordinate 18,659 of JALFWW010000021.1, forward strand.
CCATTATATCCGCTTTTCCGCAAGCTGTAAACCTCCGGCGCCGTCTTTCGCCGCAAAATAGTCCAGAATGCCGCAGTAAATACCCCATGCCATCTGTTCCTGATAAGTATCGTCATTGAGTTTCGCTTCTTCCGCCCCATTTGACAAAAAGCCGCACTCCACCAACGCCGCCGGAATCTGGGTAGTGCGGAGGATATAATAATCGCTGTTTGGTTTGATTTGTCTGGTATTCTCTTGGTCCACTCTCTGCCGCAGACTTTCCTGTATGCACTGGGCAAGGGCTTTGCCCTCCTCGCTCTGGCTATGATAAAAAACTTGCGCTCCTTTTGCAGAAGAAGAAGGAAAGGCGTTCTGATGGATGCTCACCAGCAAATCCGCACCGCTTTCATTGGTGATATCCTTCCGCACCCGCATATCCTCCTGTTTGCTCTGCCCCAAAGCCATGCCGTCCCCTCTGGTCACATAAACCCTTGCGCCGCCCTGCTCCAGATATGCCTGCAATTTCTTCACAATGGCAAGATTCAGTTCCTGTTCATCCACGCCGGTTTTCCCGGTTTTTCCCGGGTCCCAGCCGCCGTGCCCCGCATCCAGCACAATGGTCTTTTCTGCCACAGGCAGCATAGCCTCCGCCGCCCGCCCCTGATGAAGCACACAAAGGCAAATGACCACACAACACGCCCATAACAAATACCGCCGCTTTTTCTCGTCCATATCCATTCCCCCTCCTGTCATGTTTATGAAGCAAAACAGAAAAAAAGACGGGTCTGTCTGTCAGTCACCGTCTTTTTTCTAAAGGGAATGGGAATTTATATTTTACGAAATATTCGGAATTTTTCCAGTTTTTCTTTGTTTCTGGGGCATCTGCAACAGCACCAATGCGCCAAAAAGCAGGACAACCCCCAACCAGCCGAAGCCGTCCGGCACTTCTCTGAAAACAACCACACCCATCAGTGTTGCCGTCAGGGGTTCCGCAAAAGCAAGAACAGAGGCTTTCCCTGAATCCATACGGGACAGCCCTCTGGTATAGAGCAGGAAGGGAAGGAGGGTACACACCAAACCCAACAGCAAAATGGCACCTGTCATGGATAAATCGCTGACTGCCAGAGAAAACATGTCTGCCGGATGGGACAGAGGCAACATGGCAACAGACGCCATGAGGAATGTGTAGAGTGTCACCGTTTCAGAAGTATATTTTTTCAGAGCGAATTTTCCAAAAATACTATAAAGGGCATAGCAGAAGCCAGAGGCAACACCTGTGAGGATGCCCAGTACTGTCACATAGATACTGCCGCTGAATATCCCTGTGGTGCAGATGCATCCAGCCAAGGCAAATACAAGACCTTTCACCTTCTGGGCAGTGATTTTCTCATGAAACAGCACCGCTGACAGCACCATAACAAAAAAGGGCGCTGTATAAAGGAGGATCGCCGCTACAGATAATGTGGTGATGCTGATGGTCACAAAGTAAAAGATATTGAATCCGGCAATACTGCAAATACCTGTGCCCAAGAACATCCACAGGTCTTTCCAATCAATGCGGCAAAGTTTCCGGTCTTTGCAAAAGAGGAGCAAAAACAGTCCCGCTGCCGTCACCAGACTGCGCAGCGCCGTCATCTGCACGGCGTCAAATCCTGCCGCCGTTAATTTACGGGAAAACAATCCAATGACACCCCAAAGACACCCTGCCGCAATGACCATAAGCCCTGCCATTTCTTTCTTCTGCATACCTTACCGCCTTCCTTTCTGAAATATCTGCCCTCAGTATAACGCCCCTCTTGTATAAAGTAAAACGCTGTTTTATACTATTATCTATGAAGAATCGTCAAAGATAAGGAGGTCACCAAATGGATTTTAAAAAATGCGAAGCACTGCTGGCTGCCATTGATACAGGCAGTTTCACAAAAGCGGCGGAACAGCTCCACTACACCCCTTCCGGCATCAGCCACATGATGACTAATCTGGAAGCGGAACTGGGTTTTCCCCTGCTGTACCGCTCCAAAACAGGAGTGGTTCCTACTCCCAGCGCACTGGAACTGATGCCCGTCCTGCGGGAAATGGCAGACTGTGCCAATCGTTTTGAACAGATTTCCTCCCGCATCAAGGGCTTGCAGACAGGTCGTCTCACCATCGGCGTTTACACCAGCATTGCCACCTGCTGGCTGCCTCCCGTCATCAAAGCCTTCGCCGCCGTCTATCCTGGCATCCGTATCATATTAAAAGAAGGCATCCATCAGGAACTGGACAGCTTTCTGGAAAACAGGCAGGTAGATTTTTGTCTGTACAGCGAAAAGCCCGACAGCCCTTACACTTGGATTCCCCTGCGGAAAGACCCCATGATCGCCGTACTGCCGCCGGAGCATCCCATGGCAGGAGAAAAGACCTATCCCCTTTCCGCCTGTCAGCAGGAGGACTTCATCATGCCTGCCTATGGTGCCGATTATGACGTTGTCCAGCTATTCCGCGCCCATGACATCCATCCCAAAGTAAAATATGAAACCATCGAAAACCATGCCGCTCTTTCCATGATCGCACAGGGCTTGGGCATGAGCATCATGAACCGCCTCATCACCGAAGGACATACGGCGAACGTTGTCAAACTGCCTTTAGACCCGCCCCACACCATTTCTCTGGGCATTGCACTGCCACAAACGGAACTTTCCCCCGCCGCCCAAGCTTTCGTAAACCTGACCTGTGAAATGCTGGGAGAAAAATAAATCTTTTTTTATTGCGCACATCCCCCTGCAATGATTTTTGCGGATGTGCTCTTTTTTGTCCTTTTTGTGCGAACACAACAAAGAATTTGTCTTTTGAATGCAAAAAAACGGCAACCTTTCTTTTGTCCCATCATAATCTGATACCATGCGATTTGGATTTTCTGTTTTTTGAAAGGCTTGATTCCCATGGGCTTTTTGCTGTATACAAAAGACAGTATTCATTTTTGTATTTTATACGCGGACATTTGTCTGTTTAATATTGACATTTTTTGGAGGACTTTTTGCACTTTTTTTGCGCTATCCTCCGAAAATTTTTTTACACTTCAAAAAAAACTTCTTTTTTATTGACGGTTTCTTTCCCCGTGCTATAATCAACTTCATAAAACCAAAAAGACCCTGGTCTTTTTCCGTCCCACACATAAGGGACATCATTTCTTATCACACTTTAAGGGAGGCTTATTTATGGAAAGAGTATTCAATTTTTCAGCTGGACCATCCATGCTGCCACTGGAAGTTCTGGAACAGGCACAAAAAGAATTTGTCTGTTACGGCTCTTCAGGCATGTCCGTAATGGAGATGAGCCACCGTTCAAAAGTGTTTGAAGGCATTTTGGAAAAGGCTCAGGCAGACCTGCGGGATTTGATGCACATTCCCGACAATTACAAAATCCTGTTTTTGCAGGGCGGCGGCTCCACACAGTTTGCCATGATTCCGCTGAATCTGATGAACAAAAACAACAAGGCAGACTATGTGGTGACAGGTCAGTGGGCGAAAAAAGCCGCGGAAGAAGCGGCACGCTACGGCAAAGTCAACATTGTGGCTTCTTCTGCTGACACCACCTTCGACCGCATCCCCGCATTGGATGAATCCAAATTTGACAAACATGCGGACTATTTCTATATCACTTTAAACAACACCATTTACGGCACACGCTGGACCAAGCTGCCCAATGTTGGCGATATTCCTCTGGTGGGGGATATGTCCTCCTCCATTTTGTCCGAGGAAATCGACATCACAAAGTTCGGTCTGCTCTTTGCGGGTGCACAGAAAAACCTGGGTCCTGCCGGGGTGACTGTTGTCATCATCCGAGAAGACCTGCTGGGCAACGCCATGGATTTCACACCCACCATGCTCAAGTATGACATCCATGCAAAAAACAATTCCCTTTACAACACACCGCCCACATATGGCATTTACTTCATGGGCAGAGTGTTTGAATGGGTAAAGGCACAAGGCGGCGTAGCAGCCATGCAGAAACGCAATGAGGAAAAAGCGGCACTGCTCTATGATTTTCTGGACAGTTCCGCCCTGTTCAAAGGCACAGTGCAGAAAAAAGACCGTTCCCTCATGAACGTACCTTTTGTACTGCCCACAGAAGAACTGAACGCGAAATTCATCAAAGAAGCCGGAGAAAAAGGCTTCGTAAACCTGAAAGGTCACCGTACCGTTGGCGGCATGCGTGCCAGCATCTACAACGCTATGCCCAGAGAAGGCGTAGAAGCGTTAGTGGCGTTTATGAAACAGTTTGAAGCTGAAAACAAGTAAAGGAGAATGTCCGTATGTATACCATCAAAACACTGAACCAGATTTCTCAGGCAGGCCTAAGCAAGCTGCCTGAAGCAGAATTTCACATAGACCCGGAAGCTGCACGCCCGGAGGGCATCATCCTGCGCAGCTTCGACATGCACACCATGGAACTCAACGACAACCTGCTGGGGGTAGCCCGTGCAGGGGCAGGCACCAATAACATTCCCATCGACAAATGCACAGAAATGGGGATTCCCGTATTCAATACCCCCGGTGCCAATGCCAACGCTGTAAAAGAACTGGTGCTGGCTGGTCTCTTGGTATCCTCTCGCCGCATCATCAACGGTGCCCAGTGGGTACAGACCCTTACAGATAATGAAAACGTGGAAAAAGCCGTAGAAGCTGGCAAAAAGCAGTTCATCGGTCCCGAAATCGCCGGAAAAACACTGGGCGTTATCGGTCTGGGTGCCATTGGCGTACTGGTGGCAAATGCCGCTCTGGACTTAGGCATGGACGTAATCGGCTATGACCCCTTCCTGACATTGGAAGCTGCTTGGCATCTGTCCGCTTCCGTTGACAAAGCGGAAACACTGGAAGAACTGGTGGCAAAAAGTGACTACATCACCATCCATATTCCACTGAACGACAAAACCAGAAACACCTTTGACGAAAAACTCTTTGCCGTAACCAAAAAAGGCGCAAGACTTTTGAACTTTGCCAGAGGCGGTCTGGTAAACAACGACGCATTGAAAGACGCCATCGAAAAAGGCATCATTGCAAGATATATCACAGACTTCCCCGACACTTCCCTCCTGGGCAACGAAAACATCATCGTTCTGCCCCATCTGGGTGCGTCCACACCGGAATCTGAAGAAAACTGTGCCGAAATGGCTGCTGTAGAACTGCGGGAATACCTGCGTTACGGCAATATCCGCAATTCCGTGAATTTCCCCGGCTGTATCGTGCCGTATTCCGGCAAACCCCGTATTGCCATTTCTCACTCCAACATCGTGAACATGATCGGGCAGTTGGGTGCCGTATTTACCAAGCACCATATCAACATCGACAAGATGGTGAACAACTCCAAAGGCGAGCTGGCTTACAACATCATCGTTTGCGATGACCTGCCGGAAAACGTCAACGAACTGGTGGATGACCTTTACGCCATCCACAGTGTCAAAAAAGTACGCGTACTGAATCAGGAGGGATAATATGGCAACCATCAGACCTTTTATGGGCATCCGTCCCGCGCCTGAATACGCGAAAGACGTGGCAGCCCTGCCTTATGACGTTATGAATACCGAGGAAGCCAGAGAAATGGTGCAGGGAAATCCCTATTCCTTTTTACATATTGACCGGGCAGAAATCGACCTGCCTGTGGGTATAGACCCTTACAGCCCCGCTGTTTACGAAAAAGCAAGAGATACGTTCTACGAACAGCTGGACAAAGGTATTTTCACACAGGATTTACTGCCCAATCTGTATATCTATCGTTTGACCATGGACGGCAGAAGCCAGACAGGACTGGTTGTCTGCACCGCCATTGACGAATATTTGAATGACACCATCAAAAAGCACGAGCTGACCCGTGCCGACAAAGAAGCAGACCGTATCCGCCATGTGGATACCCTCAACGCCAACACAGGTCCCATTTTCCTGGCTTACAAGGAAAATCCTGACGCCAAAGCCATCATCGACGGCTATACAGCGGCGGTGCCTCCTGTCTATGACTTTGTATCTGAAGACGGCATTGGTCATACCGTATGGGTCATTGACAGCGATACAGAAATCGGCATGTTGGTGCAGAGCTTTGCCAACGTGGAAAATTTCTATATTGCCGACGGACACCACCGGAACGCATCCGCTGTGAAAGTGGGTCTGAAACGCAGAGAACAGAAACCGGATTACACCGGCGAAGAAGAATTCAACTATTATCTTTCTGTGCTGTTCCCTGCGGACGAACTCTTTATTTTAGATTACAACCGTGTGGTCAAAGACCTGAATGGACGGAATGAACAGGAATTTCTGGAAAAAATCTCCGAAAATTTCAAAGTTTCTCTCGCTCCCGCTTCTCCCTGCCATCCCCCTCGCAGACATACCTTCGGTATGTATCTGGGCGGCAAATGGTATCTGTTGGAAGCCAAAGACCACATTTTGTCCCACGACCCTGTAGATGGACTGGACGTCTCCATCTTGCAGGATTCTCTCCTTGCGCCTGTCCTTGCCATCGGTGATCCCAGAGTGGATAAACGCATCGACTTTGTGGGCGGTATCCGCGGTCTGGGCGAGCTGGAAAAACGGGTGGACAGCGGCGAAATGCAGGTTGCATTTTCCATGTTCCCCACAGCCATGGATGAACTGATGGCAGTGGCAGACGCCGGACGTACCATGCCCCCCAAATCCACATGGTTTGAACCTAAGCTGCGCAGCGGCTTGTTCATCCACGATCTGGGTCAATAACTTACGCTAGAAACCCCCTTTGCGCCTCCCCTTGCATTGGGGGCTTTCTTTTTTATTTTTCCAATTTTCTCCTGCATATTCTTTTTTCTTTTCCTCATACTAAAAAAGAAAAAAGGAGGCGGAATCACATGAATAAATTCACCACTGGCATGCTTGTGGGCGGCGCAGCTGCCATCATGGGCGTTGGCTATCTCATGCAGGACAAAAAGACCTACCGCAAAATGATGAAAAAAGGCAAAAAAATGGCTGCCAAAGCCGAAGAAGTCATGGATGACATGATCGATAATATGCTGGAAAACTAACCGGCAAAACACTTATTTCCAGAAAATCTCTCGTAAAACACTGCACAGAAAAAGGACCAGCCTTCCGGCGGTCCTTTTTCCGTTTTCTTGAGAGAGGGGTATGATTCTATATTCGAAATTTAAACTTGTTTTCTAATAATCCAGTAAGCCCCGTTTGTGGTAGGGCTTGTTTTGGCTTCTGCCAATATGGTATCCAGCGGCCATAATTTTTCTGTGTTTTCCACACTTTTGGGGTCTGCCACAAAGACTTCGCCTCTGGCGTCTATGTTGCAGAGCAGTATGAAATGTCCGCCGCCGGTGAAGTGACCTTCCCCCATGAGGGCAATGACAGGATAGCCAGCCTGTAAGGCTTTCTCTACCTCTGCCCCATCATTGGTGGTAGTAGATTCCAGTCCAAAATGCTCGAGTCCGTCCGCAATGAGGGTATGATAACTGCCGGAGCCCGGCGCGCAGTATCCGTTTTCCGCCGCCCAGTCTGCCATTTCCTTGGGACTCACCTGGGTGTCCGTCAAAGAACTGACTGTCATCGCCAGCACTGTGGGACCGCATCCGGCGTCCTCCATATAGTCCACCTCGCCGTATAATTCCTTCGCCCAGCGTTCGTCTGTCTGGTTGTAATAAACCAGCCAGTCCGGCACATGGGCTGCCGACTTACTGATGGTCACCGAATCAGTTTGAACGGGAGCCGGCGCCAAAGAAGGAATGAGAAAAATTACGAACATCAGCCCGCAATAAATCAGGATTCTCCACCTGCCGTTCTTTCTGCGGCGGGGAGAGAAAATTTGAAAGTAAATCTGTACCATTGTGAGAAAAAATAAAATACCCAATATTGCTATTTGCAAAATACGCAATATCTGCATCGCCCACGCCCCCGTTCCTGATTACAAAAGCAGTATAACACACCTTTTTAACGGAACTTTTGCGAAACCCTGTCGAATTTATTAAGATATTCCATGGAAATTCTTAGGAAGTGACATTTTCCGCAAAAAAGTCCCATTTTCACTTCGCTTTTCTTTTCAAAGAAAAAGAAAATCGGTATTTCTATTGTGTCTGAAATACCGATTCTTTTTTATTTTGTCAAAACACCAATCAGCCTTTCAGCAGTTCGATGCCTTTGCGGATTCTGCGCAGGCTTTCTTCCTTGCCCAGAATGTCTGCCAGTTCCATAGCGCCGCCGGGGGAAGTGGGTTCGCCGGACAGAGCAGTACGAACGGGCCACAGGAGCTGACCGTTTTTGATGCCCAGTTCCCCAACCAGTGCCATAAGAGCGTCATGGATGCTGGTTGTGTTCCAGTCTGCCAGATTTTCCAGTACAGGCAGAGCTGCTTCCAGAGAGGACAAGGCAATTTCGTCGTTTGTTTTCATTTTCTTATGGGTATACAGTTCTGTGCCGTATTCGGGCAGAGTCTTGAAGAATTCCACCAAGCCGGGGATGTCGTTCAGTGTTTCCAGACGTTTCTGGAGGAGCGCCGCAATCTTTTTCAGATCCAGATCTGTGCCGTCCAGCGCTTCTTTCAGCTTGGGTTCTGCCAGAGCATAGTACTTGTCAAAGTCCATAGCTTTCAGGTATTCGCTGTTCATCCATGTAAGCTTCTTGATGTCGAAGATAGCGGGAGATTTGCTCAGACCAGCCATATCGAAGTTTTCTTCCAGTTCTTTCAGGGAGAAGATTTCCTGTGTGCCGGAAGGGCTCCAGCCCAGCAGAGCGATGTAGTTGACGATGGCTTCTACCACATAGCCTTCTCTTACCAGATCTTCAAAGGACTTGTCCCCGTGACGTTTGGACAGTTTATGGTGAGCGTCACGCATAACTGCCGGCAGGTGTACATATACGGGAGGTTCCCAGCCGAATGCTTTGTACAGCAGGTTATATTTGGGTGTGGAGGACAGGTATTCGCTGCCGCGTACCACATGTGTAATGTGCATCAGGTGGTCATCCACAACGTTTGCGAAGTTATAAGTAGGGAAACCGTCTGCTTTCATGAGAATCTGGTCGTCCAGTTCTGTGTTTTCCACAGTGATGTCGCCGTATACCACGTCAGAGAATGTGGTTGTGCCGCTGTCGGGCATTTTCTGACGGATAACGAAAGGCACGCCTGCGTCCAGTTTTGCCTGTACTTCTTCTTTGGACAGACCCAGACAGTGACGGTCATATTTTGCGAAAGCTGCGCCTTCCGCGTTGCTTTCTTTCAGGGATTCCAGACGTTCTTTGGTGCAGAAGCAGTAGTATGCTTCGCCTTTTTCCACCAGTTCTTTTGCGTAGTCCATGTACATGCCCATACGTTCGCTCTGTACATAAGGACCGTATTCGCCACCGATGTCGGGACCTTCGTCATGGTGCAGACCTGTCATGCGCATGGTGTTATAGATCACATCTACAGCGCCTTCCACCTGACGTTCCTGGTCTGTATCCTCAATACGCAGGATGAATTTCCCACCCTGGGATTTCGCGATCAAATATTCATATAAAGCGGTTCTCAAGTTCCCGATGTGCATATAGCCTGTGGGGCTGGGGGCAAATCTGGTTCTGACTTCCATATTTCATCTTCCTTTCTCATGCTTTTGCGCCGAAGCCATAATCCGGCAAAATATCATATTCTAGTTTAAACGGAAAACCCTGCCCTGTAAAGGGATTTCAGGAAAAAGGGACTGAAATTATTTGTTTCTTTCCATGATATATGCTATACTGAACCACAAGCGAGTCTGATTCAGAAAGGAGCATTTCAGAAAATGTCTTTAGATAAAGAAAACATGAAAAAAATATGCCTGCTCATCGTCTTTACACTGGCGGTGTTCGTAGGTCTGTGGCGGCTGGAAGCCGTTGTTGCCGCCATTTCCTTTTTAGGCGGTATCCTTGCCCCCTTCATTCTGGGCGGTGCCATTGCCTTTATCCTCAGTGTGCCCATGAACCGCATTGAAATCATCATCTGCAAACTGTGCAGCAAGGACGGTGACGAAAAACGACGGAAAAAGCGGGAAAAACTCCTGCGTCCCTTCAGCATGATCCTGACACTGATCCTTGTCATTGCCATACTGGCGCTGGCGGTGCTGGTGATCTTCCCAGAACTGGGGCGCACCGTTTCCGGACTTGGCAGGACCATTCAGGCAAACGTCCCCATCCTGCTGGAAAAACTGGAGGAAGTGTTCCATAACAACAAAGAAATTTCCTACTGGCTTGCCAATCTGGACATCAACTGGGATGAGATCATCAAAAAAGCCACCAATATCTTCCAGAGCGGCGCGGACATCATCCTTGGCTCCACATTCTCTATGGTACAGAGCATTTTCAGCGGTGTCACCACATTTGTCATTGGCTTTGTCTTTGCCTGCTATATCCTTATCCAGAAGGAAAAACTGGGCAGACAGTGCCGGAAACTCCTGTTTGCTTATCTGAAAAAACATCAGGCGGAACGTGTGCTGGAAATCGCGTCCCTGACACATCGCACATTCGCTAAATTCCTTACAGGACAGTGTTTGGAAGCCGTCATTCTGGGAACCATGTTCTTTGTTGCCATGACGCTCCTGCGTTTCCCTTACGCCCTGCTGGTTGGCGTACTCATTGCCATCACGGCCCTCATCCCCATTTTCGGGGCATTCATCGGCTGTGTGGTAGCCGCCTTCCTGATCCTTATGGTAAGCCCCATGCAGGCATTGGCGTTCATCGTGCTGTTTTTGGTATTGCAGCAGCTGGAAGGCAATTTCATCTACCCTCATGTGGTAGGCGGTTCCGTTGGTCTGCCATCCATCTGGGTATTGGTGGCCGTTACCGTGGGCGGCAGCCTTATGGGCATTGTGGGTATGCTCATTTTCATCCCTCTCATGTCCGTACTGTACACCCTCCTGCGGCAGGATGTTGCCAAACGTCTGGAGAAAAAACAGCTGGATATTTCATAATATTGTCAAAGACTCCTCATATCAAGGAGTTTTTTTTATGCAAATTCCACACTTTCCTTGTTTTTTTCTCTTTTGTGTGCTAAAATGAAAACAAATCCAATACTACCCAAAAGGTCGGAGGTGTATGATATGAGACAACGCGAAGAAATCATCAAAGCCTGGCTGGATATGTGGCTGGGACAGGAACTGCTGCCGCTGGAAGCAGTATTTACACCGGATGTGCACTACTATGAATTTCAGGGACGGGAATACGAAGGCATTGACCAGATTCGCCGCTGGTTTGAAACATGGAACAGCGAAAACCGTGTAGTAAAATGGGAAGTTGGTCGTTTCGTACACGATCAGGATCTGACATTGGTACCTTTCTATTTCCAGAATGTAAACAAAGAAGGGGAAAAACGGGAATATGAGGGGGTTTATCTGGTAGAATGGGACGGCGACCATCGCATCCAGAAATTGCAGGAATTCTACTGCAAACTGCCTCATTACAAACCTTACGCATAAATATCTTTGCCTGCTCTTTCAAAAGCAACTTCCCCTTAAGAAAACATTGATTTTTTCCCCTTGATTTCTTAAGAGGAATTGCGACGGCTATCTTTATAAGAAAACATAACAAATAAAATTTTCATAAAATAAGAAAGCTAAAATCCCTTGTCATGATAAAGATTTTAGCTTTCTTTGTTTTCTTATGAAGATGCCCCTAAGAGAGCAGGCTTTTTTCACGAAAAGGAGCAAACATTATGACATTTACACCCATTGACATGGAAACATGGCACAGAAAGCCCTATTTCCTCCATTACCACAAAGACATTCCCTGCACTTACAGCATGACTGTTTCTCTGGACATCACCGTTCTGAAGAAAACAGGCGTTTCCTTGTATCCTGCCCTGCTGTATCTCTTAACAAAAAACGTGAACCGCTATGAGCAGTTCCGCACAGCCTTTGACGAGAATGGAAATGTGGGCATCTATTCCAACATGGAGCCATGCTACACCATTTTCCACAAGGAACAGGAAACTTTCTCCAACCTCTGGACGGAATACAGCGAGGATTTTTCCACATTCCTTGCACGATACAAAGCCGATTTGGAAACCTACGGAAACGTGCTGGACATGGACGCAAAACCAAATACACCGCCTAATACCTTCCCTGTTTCCATGGTGCCATGGACCACATTCACAGGATTCCATCTGCACCTGCAAAAAGGCTATGACTATCTCCTGCCCATATTCACACTGGGCAAAGCTTGGGAACACCATGGTCACTGGAAAATGCCCCTTGCCATACAGGTACACCATGCCGTCTGTGATGGGTTCCATGTGAGCCGTTTTGTGGAATCTCTCCAGCAGGATTTGAACCAATTCCAGCCATAAAAAGAAAACAGGAAACTTTTTTGTAAAAGCAGCTTCTCCCTTCAGAAACATTGTTTTCCTTCCATTTCGTAAGGGGAACTGCGACGGCTGTTTTCCGAAGAAAACATACCTGATAAAAATAAGAAAGCTGAAATCCTTGCAATATATAAAAGATTTCAGCTTTCTTTGTTTTCTTATGAAGAAGCCCAAAAAGGCTTCTTTTTTATGGTTCTGATTGCTTTTCTGTTGGTTCGTCTGCTCCCAGATACCGCAGGATTGCCCGGTAATAAGCTTCTGCCGCTTTCTGACAGCCTTCTTCCGTGCCAAACTGTGCCACATCACTTTCATTGGTGACAAAGCACTGTTCCACCAGCACGGCAGCGCCTATCTGGTTCTTCAGCACGCCGAAAGTATCGTAATCATACACGGTAGTATCGGTGGAATCCACCAGCATTTTTTTCCCGTTCACATAATAGCCAAAACGGATGCCGTTTCCTCCACGAAGCTCACTGCCTGCCGCTTCCATTTCTTCCGCAAGGATAGCGGCAAATTCCATGCTTTCTTCATGGTTTTCCATGCCCGGTACAGCAGGATAGCACTCAAAACCAGATGCCTCCCCTGTTTCGTCAGCATTGCCATGGACCGAAAGCATCAAATCCGGCTGCAAAAAGGCAAGTTTGCGGTTACGGTCTGTGATGGACATGCCCTCACCCATTTTTCTGGTAAGTACCACTCGGAAACGTCCATCCTCTTTCAGCAGTTTTTCCAAGTCTGTCACTGTCTGCTCTGTCAGCTGCACTTCCTGAATGACCCCCACAGAGCCCACATCTTCTCCGCCATGACCTGCGTCCAGCGCCACTGTATAGGGCTTGCCATAGCGATAATACAGAAAGAATCCCCCATAGCCCAAAACGAACAGAATCAGCAGCACCAGCAGACGACGGAAGATGCCGCCTTTTCTCCGGCGTTTCTTTCGTCTGGGTGGTTCATAAGGTTCTTCGTATCTTCTGGGCTTTCGCCGCCGTTTTTCCGGCGGTTCAAAATCTCTCCAGTTTCTCCCTTTCATGCCTTAAATGATGAAAGTATCTCCTTCTCTGCGGATCAAAGCCACATGGGCGCCGTAAGGCTTTTGACGCAGTTTTTCGCAAATGTCAAAATGTTTCCAGAAGTGCATGGGCAGCAGCACCTTTGCCCCAACTCTTTCCATGAAATAATCCACTGCCCAGTCGTATTTGTCCTGCAAACGAGGGTCCGCAGGCACACATGCCACGTCGATTTCTCTGCCTTTGAGCAGGTCGATTTCCCGACGATAGCTGTCAGCGATATCGTTGTTGAATTCTTCGCTTTCGCCGTTCCAATGCCACCAGTTCAAATCCCCTGCGTGGAATACGGTACGTTTGCCGGCTACTTTCACCACAAAAGAAACGCCCTGATCGTTGGAAGCCAGTGTTTCGATTTCCAGATCATCCACAGTCAGTTTCTGGTGAGGTTTCACCCATGTGACTTCCCCTTTGAAATCCTTGGGCAGTTCCACATCGTCGGACAGGATATAATGTGCCCGATCTGCCCACCGCAGGATGGCAGGGTCGTAGTGATCCCCATGACCATGGGAAACGAAAATATAAAACTTCTTATGAGGGAAATCCCCTTCATTCACTCTGTCAAACATCCCGTTCTGGGTGTAGTAATCAAAAAGCAGTACAGACTGCTTTGTTTCAATCTGAAATCCGCTGTGATGCAGATAAGTCATATTCATAAAGTTTCTCCTTCCATCTTCTTCCGTTTGAGCCGTACCCGTTCTTTGGCTTCTTCCAGAAACTGCCGCGCCTGTCCTTCGTCATAAAGCCATTGCCGCAGATTTTCCCCAGACAATACAAGAGGTGTACGGTGGTGAATCTCTCCCACACATCCTGCGGCGTGTTCCGTCACAACGGTAGCTTCCCAGCCCTTCGCCTTTTTCCGGCAGACGCCAGCCAGATACAGCATTTCTTCCTCTTGGGGCAGAAAATCCCATCCCGTCCCATCTCCGTCCCACTCACAAAAACCTGTCACCGGAATGACACAGCGATTCTGGACAAAGTCCTTTCCAAAAAGAGGCTTTTCCAGCAAAGTTTCGCTTCTGGCGTTATAGACCCGTTTGCCTTTCTGGGTCAGATAGCCCCAGTCTGCCACATCCGCCGTTGTTTTGCCGCCGGACACCCGCAGTATGGGAACAGGATTTCCGGGAAATAATTCCCTGCTAAATTCGCACTTGGGATATTTTCGCAGGATTTCCCCCATGATAGCCACCATGGGCTTACTTGCAGGGGAAAATTCCCATATCATTTGTCTGCACATTTCACTTCACGCATGGCGCCTGTATGAGGGTCCATGACAAAACCATAAACTTCCACATCTTTATGAATCAGTGGATGGTTGCGGATGGTATCCACGGTGTTCTGGACAGAAGCGCAAATATCGCCGAAGCCTGTGAGCCACTGTTCCAGATTTTTATGGTTGGCGTCCACATGGTCAATGACATCTCTAGAAATGCCTTTTTCTTCCATTCTGGCGATCATCTTTTTTGCATCCAACGCTCTGCCGCCGCAGTCATCATGACCGATGACCAGAATGGTATCCACACCCAGTTCATAAACAGCCACCAGCAGGGAGAAAATCACACTGCCGTAGGGGTGCGTGATCTGACCGCCGGCGTTTTTGATAAGCTTCACATCGCCGTTTTTGATGCCCAGCGCCGCAGGCAAGAGTTCTGTCATACGGGTATCCATACAGGACAAAATGGCGATCTTACGATCGGGATATTTTGTGGTTTCATATCGTTGGTACATTTCATGGTCTACAAAAATACGATTATATTCCAGCATTTTTCTCACGCTGTCGTTCATGGGAAATCCCTCCTTTATTCTCACTTCTTTCTGCTCTGCCATTTCAGTGTGGCAAAAATCAGCACAAACCAAAGTACGATCAGAATCAATGCCAACGGCAGGATGGCGTTCAGCAAAGTTTCCGCCGGCAGCACTTTTGCCGCAATATACAGCCCAATGCCCACCAGCACCAGATACAGCAGTGTTACCACCTGCATGATTTTTCTTGTTTCCTTCATAATCGCACCTTCCTTTCTGCCGCTCTGTACTGATTCTATCATTCCAGAGGAAAGAAATCAAATTTCCGAAATAAAAAAATCCGACATTTTTCCAAAAAACATCGGATTAGATTACAAACAAAATGTTTTTTTACATTTTCAAGAACGCGGAAAGGCTTGGGAAACAAGGGTCAACACGTTTGCTCCGCAAACGCCAGCCATAAATGGCTGTCCGCATTTCTTTGCGGTGTAGGAGTTTCCCAACTGGAATCCGCAGTCGGAATTTACTTCCGACGAGGAAAACAGTGCGTTTCAAGGCATTTATGCCGATGGAACGAACTGTTTATACTTCTGCCTATTCGTCAAAGGCTTGAATGAAATGAGCCTTTGACGAAAGGTTGTCGACTTCATCGACAACCTTATCGGATTTTCCTGCTTTTAAAAAAAGTGAGCAGACCTGTAAGCCGGGTTCTGTCGTGGACAGCCATCTATCTTGGTCTGTTGTTGCCAACAGCATCATGCGACTTTTCATCGAGGAGAGACGAGCAGCCTCTTTGCCCTCTTTCGTCTTGCTTCAGGTGGGGTTTACAGAGCCTCCTGCGTTACCATAGGAGCGGTGGGCTCTTACCCCACCTTTCCATCCTTACCTGCCAAAAGACAGGCGGTTTATTTCTGTTGCACTTTCCTTAGAGTCGCCTCCACCGGCCGTTAGCCGGCACCCTGCTCTATGAAGCCCGGACTTTCCTCACTGGAGCGAATCCAGCGCGACTGTCCAGTCTACTCAATGGATTATTATACTCCAAAAAGGAGCTGTTTGTCAAACCTTAAAGCAGCTGCCGCCCACAAATTCCTTAATAAGTGAGTTGTTAGGGATTTCTGTGCCCGGTGCCGCAAGGAAATAGCCTAAGAACTTGATAAGCCGTTTTGCGGTGATATATTCCGGCTGGTCTTCCCCAATGGCAAAGAGCTGGGGTTCCGCATACTGCTTCAGTACGCTCAGTTCGTAAATGGTCGCGGAGTTGAAAATGGCATCGGCGTTTTCCTGATAAGGGAAAATATTTTCCGCTTCCCCATCGGTCACGTCATTCCATGTACGGATGGTTTCTGCCGCATCCCGTCCACGGAACTGATAATCTCGAACAATACGGCGAATCAAACGGCTGTCAGATGTGGAAATGCGGTTATGGTCGTCCACGTTCAGCTGTGTCATGGCGCTGATGAAAATCTTGAATTTCTGTTCCGCCGGGATTTCCGATGTGAGCATATCGTTGAGCCCGTGGATGCCCTCCAGCACCAGAATTTCCCCTTTCTTCGCCTGAATACGGTTGCCGTTGTATTCCCGTTTGCCTGTGACAAAGTTATAAGTAGGCAGGTCTACCAATTCCCCCGCGATCATTTTCTTCAGGTCACTGTTGAGCAAAGGCAGGTCAAGGGCGTGGATATGTTCATAATTCCGCTTGCCGTTTTCATCCACAGGTGTTTTATCCCGTTCCACAAAGTAATCATCCAGAGAGATTTTATG
The DNA here is from genome assembly GCA_022786605.1 of Clostridia bacterium. Lineage (GTDB taxonomy): Bacteria > Bacillota > Clostridia > Lachnospirales > Anaerotignaceae > Anaerotignum. The sequence continues at coordinate 35,512 of JALFWW010000021.1, forward strand.
AGGCTGAATGCCCAATACTTGCAGCTGAATGCACAGGCGGTTGGCAAAGGAAGTCTTACCGGAAGAAGAAGGTCCCGCGATGAGTACCACACGGACTTTATCCAAACGCTGATGAATCATATCGGCGATTTCCGCAATCTTCTTTTCGTGAAGGGCTTCATTGATGCGGATAAGGTCACCAAATCTGCCTTGGGTCAATGTATGGTTCAGTTCTGCCACATTGTTGACACCCATGAGCTGACACCAGCGCATCTGTTCCAGAAATACACCGCTGATCTTTTTGGGATCAGTAAATTCCCGCAGCACTTCCGGCTGTTTCTGGTCAGGGAAACGGATGAGGAAGCCATTTTCATAAGCCATGAGAGAAAAGACTTTCAAATCCCCTGTGGACGCAGGCATATATCCATAGAAATAATCATAGAAGCCATCCAGTTCATAGAGATTCACATTGGACGCACGGCGATAACGGAACAATTCGTCTTTATCGGGCATGCCCTGTCGTCTGGCGATTTCTCTGGCATCTTCTTTCCGCATGGTGCGTTTGCAGATAGGCAGGTCTGCCGCCACATATTCCCGCATTTTGCCTTCGATTTTTGCAAGCACTTCTTCTGTGATTTCCATTTCCGGTTTGCGGATTTCGCAGTAGAGATTTTTCTGCAAAGAATGTTCCACAACCACCAGAGATTCATTGCCCCAGAGTTCGTAAACAGCTTTTGTCATCAGAATCAGTACCCCACGGCGATATACCCGCATAGCTTCATCGTTTTCGATGCCATAAAATGTCACATCGTCGCAAGTGCGGATTTTCTGATGGAGTTCCCGCAGTTTATTTTTCTGTCTTGCCAGCATGATGGGACCATTGACGGTACCGCAAAAATCTTTTGCCACGTCGGCAAAGGTTGCCCCCTCTGCAATCTCCACCATTTTTCCCATGACGTTGATCTGTCTTGTTTCCATGACTTTTCTCCTCCTTTTCTCCTCTTACAGTGCCCAGAATGTCTGCCCGTTGACTTTGGAGCAAACCACTTCCAGTGCCCAGCCCTTTTCTGCCGCTGCCTGTTCCAATGCTTTCTGGATCACAGGCACGATGAGCACTTCGCTGGCATAATGGGTCACATCAGCCACACAAATGCCTGTTTCCACTGCCTTCTGGGCTTCATGGAATTTGATGTCCGCTGTCAGATAAGCGTCCGCACCGGCGTAATAAGCAGGCAGTATAAATTCCGCGCCGCTGCCTGTGCAAAGGGCTACCTTCTGAATCATTTTATGTGCATCACCCGTCAGGCGAATACTATCCAAACCTAATTTTTCTTTCAGCATTCTGGCAAAGTCCGCAAAAGCCACAGGCGCAGGCAATACGCCCATACGTCCAATGCCTTCTTTTTTGTATCTCTGTTCCACAGCGTATACGTCATAAGCCACTTCTTCATAAGGATGGGCTGCTTTCATAGCGGCGATGACATTTGCCGCCTGAGATGCAGGCACCAAAGCTTCCAGACGGACTTCTTCCACCCGTTCCAGCTTGCCCTGTTCACCCAAGAAAGGATTGCTGCCTTCCATGGGCAGGAAGGTGCTTTCTCCCGGTGCTGCGAAAGTGCAGCAAGTATAATTGCCGATTTCTCCCGCCCCAGCGTCGCACATGGCTTTCCGCACAACTTCGGCATGGGTCACAGGAACGAATACCACGATTTTCTTCAAATCCTCTGCCCATGTTTCTTCTAAGTATGTCAAATCCTGCAAGCCAATGAGTTCTGCCAATACGTCATTGGTGCCGCCTTTTACGATGTCCAAATTGGTATGAGCGGAAAATGCCGCAATGTTATTCTGAATCAAAGAAATGATTTTGCTGCCCACAGAGGTCTCTGTGGTGATGCTGTCAAATTTCTGGAACAACAACATGGGGTGGTGGGTGATAATCATATCTGCCCCCATTTCTGCCGCTTCGGCAATGACTTCTTTTGTCACATCCAGCGCAACCAGTATTTTCTTCACTTCATGGTCAGGGTCACCCACTGCCAGACCGGGTTTATCCCAGCTTTCCGCCAGTTTTCTGGGAGCAATGCCCTCCATGACTGCCATAATATCTTTTACTTGTACCATGCTTTCGCCTCCTTGATGACTGCCAGCTTTTCTTCGATTTCCGCCAGACGTTCCGCCGCTTTTGGGGTGCCGCTTTTGCGCAGACCTTCTGCCACTTTTTCATACTGGGCTTCTTCTCTGGTCAGTTCTTCCCACAAAATGGGGTCTTGTTTCTCCAACAATCTGCCGCCGTAAAACAGAGCCGCAGGTGTTTTTTTCGTTTCCTCGCCGGGGATACAACGGAAGATATGATAATACTTCCCATCCTCTTTCACCATGATTTCCTCGTCAATGGCAAAGCCAAAATCCCATACTGTCTGGCGCACGGCGTCCAAATCATGCTGAGGAGAAAGTATCCATTCTTTCAGGCTTTTTGCCACTTCTTCGCTTTCTTTAAGGATGCGGCAAATGAGCATACCGCCCATGCCTGCGATAACGGCGCTTTCCACTTCTCCTGTATGTACAGGCAAAAGTCCGCTGCCCAGACGGGTTTCGATGGCACCTCCTGCACCCATGGCGGCAATATTTTCCTTTGCCTTTTCCAGAGGGCCTTTATTCAGGTCACAAGCCAACGCGCGGTCGATTTTCCCCTGTTCATATAAGTACAAAGGCACATAGCCATGGTCGGTGCCAATGTCCGCCATACTGCGGCGTGTTACCATTCCTGCCACTGCCTGCAATCGTTTTGAAATATCCATAACCTGTTTCCTTTCTATGCAAAACAGGCGGCAAGCATACCCCTTTTGGGTACGCCTGCCGCCTGCCACTTGTGTTTCTTATTCCAGATAATCTTTCAGTTTTTTGCTGCGGCTGGGATGACGCAGTTTACGCAGGGCTTTTGCCTCGATCTGACGGATTCTTTCTCGTGTGACATTGAATTCTTTGCCCACTTCTTCCAGTGTTCTGGCACGTCCGTCGTCCAGACCAAAGCGCAGACGCAATACCTTTTCTTCCCTTTCGGTGAGGGTATCCAGCACTTCGATGAGCTGTTCTTTCAGCAGAGTAAAGGCAGCCGCTTCCGCAGGGGCGGGAATGTCGTCATCGGGGATAAAGTCACCCAGATGGCTGTCTTCTTCTTCGCCGATGGGAGTTTCCAGAGAAACAGGTTCCTGTGCAATCTTCATGATTTCACGTACCTTTTCTTCGGGCATCTGCATTTCCACTGCCAGTTCTTCCGCGGTCGGTTCACGGCCTAATTCCTGCAGCAGCTGTCTGGAGATACGAATGAGTTTATTGATGGTTTCCACCATGTGTACGGGGATACGGATGGTTCTTGCCTGATCGGCAATGGCTCTGGTGATTGCCTGGCGAATCCACCATGTGGCATAGGTGGAGAATTTATAGCCCTTGTGGTAATCGAATTTTTCCACGGCTTTGATGAGCCCCAGATTGCCTTCCTGAATCAGGTCAAGGAACAGCATCCCACGACCTACATATCTTTTGGCGATGCTGACAACCAGACGCAGGTTGGCTTCTGCCAGTTTCTTTTTGGCAGCTTCGTCGCCTTCTTCCATGCGCTGTGCCAGTTCCACTTCTTCCTCTGCGGACAGCAGAGGCACTTTGCCGATTTCCTTCAGATACATTCTGACAGGGTCGTTGATATTGATGCCTTCGGGCAGTGTCAGGTCAAGGTCTTTTTCCACTTCTTCTTCTGCGTCCAGGTTGCCCAGGATATCAATGCCCTGTGTTTCCAGATATTCATAAATCCGATCGATGCGGTCGGGGTCCAAGTCCAAATCCGCCAGATGGTCCATGACCTCTTTATACTCTAATACGCTTTTCTTCTTTTTGCCCATGGCAACCAGTTCTTCCAGTCTGGTCAACAATGTGGTTTCTTCGACGGATTTCAAAGCAATCCTCCCTTTCTGTGTTCCTTATAGTCTAACCATATCAGATGGTAATATGCAGTGCCTCCAGCTTTCTTTTCTCCTCCACCAGCTGTTGGATTTCCTCCACAGTGGATGCCTGTGCCGTTTTTCGGTCGATCTTTGCCCGCTTCAATACTTTTGCGGCTTCATTGACGGCTTTTTGCAGGTCGATTCCATCGTCTGCCAGTGGTTGTGCCGCGAAAATCTCCGTGACACGCCGTTGTGCTTCGCCTTCCTCAAAAAAACTGATCAGTTCCGCAGGGAACACATTCCCCGCTTCTTCCCATAAAGTGCCCATAGCCGCAAATGCTTTGCCGTAGACCTCCGTGGGAAAATCGTCCTCATCCAACACCTTCTGTAAAATTTCATATATATGCCGATGGCTGGCAGAAAAATACAATAAACTTTTCTGGGCGTCCAACAGCCCCTGATCTTCCTTTTCTCTGCCGCCGTACTGCCTTTGCATCTGTATCTGCCGCTTCTGGGCTTCCTGCTGGAATGCCTCGTCCTCTTTGCGGCGGAGTTTCCGTATTTCATTCTGGATGGCGCTTTCCTCCACCCCTGTCATACGGCTGACTTCGGCGGTATACACATCCCGCTCGATGTCGCTTTCCAATTTTGTCAAAATCTGCGCCGCCTCTGTGGCAAAGCGCACCCGATGTTCCGGGTTGTCCAGCGCGTATTTCCTGCGGATGCAGGCGATCTGGAACGATATATAATGAACGGCATTGACCAGCAGCTTGGAAAACTCCGCTGAGCCGTTTTGTTTGATAAATTCGTCGGGGTCTTTGCCGTCAGGCACCTGTGTCACCCGTACATGGAATCCATTTTCCACCAATACGGGAATGGCACGGAGAGCGGCGTTTGTGCCTGCTTCGTCGCTGTCATAAAGCAGGATCACGTCCTCGGCGTATTTCTTCAGTGTCATGGCGTGTTCCCGGTTGAATGCCGTTCCAAGCGACGCCACCACGTTATGGAATCCTGCCTGATAGACAGAAATCATATCCATATATCCTTCCACCAGAATGAGTTCCTTCTTTCTGGCGGCTTTGGCAAAATTCAGCCCGTATAAATTGCGGCTTTTGCTGAACAGTATGGTTTCGGGGGAGTTCAAATATTTTGGTTCCCCCTTGCTTAGGATTCTGCCGCCGAACCCTACCACCCGACCTTGGGCGTCAAATATGGGGAACATAAGCCGTCCCCGGAAACGGTCGTGGTAGCCGCTTCCTTCCTTATCGGGAATGACTAAGCCGCTTTTGACCATATCCTCTACGGAATATCCCAATCCTTTCAAGTGGTCGAAAAGGGCATGTCTGCGGTCTGGGGAATAACCGATGCCGAACTTTCTGGCTAAGTTTGGCTTCAATTGCCGCCGTTCCAGATAAGCCCGTGCAGGCGCGCCTTCTTCCGACTGGAGGGTGTCATAATAAAACCTTCCTGCCGCCCGATGCATCTCAAAGAGCCTTGTTTTCAGCCGCTCCATGGCGAGAGCCTGTCCCGTCATCTGAGGCTCCGGCAAAGGGATGTTGGCGCGTTCTGCCAGTTTTTTCACCGCTTCGGGAAAATCACAGTTTTCCATTTCCATGAGAAAGCCGTATACATTCCCAGACGCTCCACAGCCGAAACAGTAATAAAACTGTTTTTCACTGTTGACGGAAAAAGACGGGGTCTTTTCGTGATGAAAAGGGCAAAGTCCGAAATAAGAACTGCCCTTCTGCTTCAAGGGGACATACTGGGAAATGACATCCACAATGTCATTTTGCATACGGATTTCCTCAATCAATTCTCTCGGATACCGCATTGTCCTCCCCCCTTTCCGTCTTTTTGGAAACAACGTTTCTGGAATTTCCGTAAACATTGGAGAAAGGAAGCTGTTACACTTCCTTTCTCCTGCTATACTCTATGATTTCGACATTTCCCCGAAAAATCCTCCCTTTTGGCGACGTTTTGTATATTTGTACAAAAACCGACCGCAAAAGACCGATTTTTCGCAAAAATCCATCAATAAATCAAAGGACGCTCCATTCCGCAGGAATAAAGAGTTTCTTAAACCTTGCCACGGCAAAACGGTCTGTCATGCAGGCGACATAATCACAAACGGTCTGTTCCACCGTTTCCCCTTCTTCCATGAGGCGGCGGAACTCTCCCTCCATCTCCTGTGGATGTTCCAGATAGTAGGCAAAGAGGTCGCCTACGATTTTCTGGGCTTTTTCATGCTCACTGGTGGCAATGTCACTGTGGTAGACCTTCTGGAACATAAATGCCCTGAGTCCCGTGAGGGTCGCCCGCATTTCCGTGCTCATGCGGATATCGCCGGTGCCGGTACTATGTAATATGGTATCCCGTATCATGGCATTGATGCGTTTGCTGGACGTTCCTCCTATGACTGCCACATATTCCGCCGGAATCTCCTCGGGGCGGAGCATGCCTGCTCGAATGGCATCGTCAATGTCGTGGTTGGTATATGCGATTTTGTCTGAAAGCTGTACAATTTTCCCTTCCAATGTGGCAGGGTGCCCACTGGTGCGGTGGTTCAGGATGCCGTCCCGCACTTCCCAAGTGAGATTCAGCCCCTTGCCGTCTTTTTCCAGACGGTCTGCCACACGCAGGCTCTGTTCGTTATGGGCAAAGCCCCCTCTGTCTTTGCAGAGTTCATCCAGTTTCCGCTCTCCGGCGTGCCCAAAAGGCGTATGCCCTAAGTCGTGCCCCAAAGCAATGGCTTCTGTCAAATCCTCATTGAGCCGCAAGGCTCTGGCAATGGTGCGGGCGATCTGGGCAACCTCCAAAGTATGAGTCAGGCGGGTGCGGTAGTGATCTCCTTCGGGAGAGATGAACACCTGTGTCTTATGCTTCATGCGCCGAAAAGCTTTGCAGTGGATGATGCGGTCTCTGTCCCGCTGAAAATCCGTACGGAAATCACACTTTTCCTCGGGGCGCAGCCGCCCTTTGGACGCGGCGCTTTTTGCCGCCAGAGAACTCAGTATTTTTTCCTCCAATTCTTCCTGAAACAAACGGTACTCCATTCTCATCCCTCCTTTTGCGAGATTTTTCGGGCTCATACATAATCCCCTTTATCTGTCATGATCCATTTGCCGTCTATGTTCTGAAATTCCAGCGTCACCGTCTGGTCATACTCCTCAAAGAGCAGATAATCCACGGAAACATAATACTTATCGTCTTCCTGCTCCACAAATTTGAGGCTGTCCAGATCAAGGGTCACCGCGCCGTAACCTCTGCTGCCCCGCCGCAAATAAAGGGCGCCTTCGTATTCCAGAAAATCATCACGGAACACTTGGTCAATGACAGCGTCTGACAGGTAGTTCCGCAGGCTGTCCCGGACTTCCTCATTTGTCTGGAAATTAGATACCTTATAATAGGAAGACATGGTGGGGTCTTCAAAATAAGATGCCACCTGTTCCTCCTCACCGGGAAGATAGAGTTTTGCCACCTTTCCCTCGCCATTGTCATAAGCTTCTTCGCTTTCATAAACCCCATAATAAGTGGTATCGATGTCCATTTCTGCCCCAAACAGCTCCAATTCGCACTGATTCAGGCATTCCACATTGGGCTTGATCTCCTCTAGAAAGGCGGTTTCATCAAAAGTCGTTTTTTCGTCTTTGGCGGCACAGGCTGTCACCAAACATACTGCCGTCAAAAGTAATATCCATTTCAGATGTTTCATATCTATCCCTCCTTTTTTCTTTGCCTATATTACTGCTTACTAAAAAAATACGCTCCTTCTTAGAAAAAATCCTCTTTTTTCTGTAAAAAAACAAGGAAAACCCTGTAAAATCCAAGGTTTCCCCGTTCTTAACCGCCGATGAAATAAATGGCGCATTTCACAGCATTGAAAACAGCCATGGCTGTCCCTGCCAACGCGAAAAATCTCAATTGCCGCTCATACCCATCCGATGCCCAATGCCACGCGTTCTGTGTCTGCCGGTACTCCCGTAGCATACACCAGTACAAAAGGGCGCACAGTCCAAAGAATACCGTTGTCCATGCGGAGATTGCCGCCAAAGGCTTTGTCATCTGATACTGCTCAAATACCCCCGCCAGCAGATCCAAAAACAGACAGACAGTCAACACTTTCTGCATATTGTTTCGGATGAAAGGATGACGGTCTAAAAATAAAAGCAATTTCGGTTTTTCCATAAAATTCTTCCTTTCTCAAAAGGTATAAACACCCAAAATCAGGCACCCGACACAAATGCCAAAACAAAGGACGCCTGTGACCTTTCTGTTTCTGCGTTCTTTATCCGCTGACATTTTTCCGGCAGACAGGAGCCAAAACCTGCCATAAAGGAAGAAGAACACAGCCATGATGATATGCACCGCCCAGTATGCCCTCCACCTTTCCCAAAGCTTGAAATAATTGGCTGCCAGATATACACACACGATCAAATGCAGATATACCCAGTATTTCTCAAAAAAATCATCCATCTTTTTCATTCCACTGCCCCCCTTTCCCCAGCATAGCAGAGAAAACGCGGCTTGTCCATGGATACAAAAAATCCAGCCAAAGCAAATTCTCCTTCAGAAAACACTGCTTTTCCTTTTCCTTGATTTCTTAAGGGAAATTGTGACAGCTGTCTTCAGAAGAAAACATACCAAATAAAATCTCAGTAAAAATAAGAAAGCTGGAATCCTCTATATTTGACAAGGATTTCAGCTTTCTTTGTTTTCTTATGAAGATGCTCCGAAATCACGACTGGAATTCTTTGAAATATGTTTTTGCGAAAATATCCTTCAATGCCAGCATGGCATCTTCGGCGGAATAGCCGTATGTTTTCTGAACTTCCCGCATCATAGCGGCAAACTGGGCTTCATAAAGGGCGCAGTCCATTTCCTGCTGATACGTCACCAATATGGGATAGAGCTTCGTCCAGTCCACCACGTAGCCCGTTTCTGTTTGTTTGATTTCCGGTTGTTTTTCTTCCTCTGCCAAAAGGCTGTTGCAGTCTGTTTCCAGAGTTTCAGCCAGTTTTACCAATCCCGGCACCGTAGGCATAGTGGTGCCCGCTTCCCATTTGGAAACAGTCTGTCTTGCCACCTGTAATTTTTCTGCCAGCTGTTCCTGTGTCAGATTGGCGTTCTTTCTTGCCTTTGCGATATTTTTTCCCAAATCCATGAAAATCCCTCCTTATTTATCATGGTAACAAAAACACGCCGTCCTTTCCACCACCTGACAGGCAAAAACGCACGCCGGAAGCGCATTTTTCCAATCAAAAAACGGATGAGCCACCTTTAGGGGCATCTTCATAAGAAAACAAAGAAAGCCAAAATCCTTATGATTACAAAGGATTTTGGCTTTCTTATTTTTTTATTTATTTGTTATGTTTTCTTATGAAGACAGCCGTCGCAATTCCCCTTAAGAAATCAAGGAAAAGAAAAATCAATGTTTTCTTAAGGGGAAGTTGCTTTCATTCATCCGTTCTCTTTTCATTCCGGCACTTTGCCGTCACCGCGATAATGGGCATAAGCCTTCCCGCGCACCTGCACAAACTCCATTTCTGGATAGCGCAGGGCTGTGAGATAGCCACCATAAACGCACCCTTGGTCAATGTCAACGGTGTTATTCACCAAGTCAGGGCGTTCCGCCACCGTATGTCCATAGACCACCAAGGCTTTGCCGTTGTAAGACGCCGCCCAGTCCCGTCTTTGGGGTCTGCCGTTTTCGTCAGTTTCGCCGGTAGTTTCGCCATAAAGGCACACCGCCCGTATCTTACCGGAAAAATATCCCATACTTTCTTCCTGCAGACCGCCGTGGACCACTGCCAGCCGTTTTTTATCCAGCAAAAGATAATAACACTGGCTTTCATAGCACTGCATATAGCGGCTGCGGAAGGCCTGCCGTTCCTCCCTGCTGAGCTTGTCCAGTTCCGCCACGGTTTTCTCCAGACCATGAGAAATGCGCACACGATTCCCCAGAAAATAGCGGTAAAGCTTATTGCAGTGGTTGCCGTGGACCCAGAAACCGCCGTTGTAAGCCACCTGATCCATCCAGAAATTCAGGCACGCCAAATTGGCAGGACCTTTATCGGACACATCCCCCACGGAAATGAGCCGCCGTTTGTCCGGGTGGACATAAATGCCTTTTTCCTCCCGATAGCCCAGCTTTTCCACCAGCTGGATCAATTCCTCATAACAGCCATGGACATCGCCGATGATATCATATTGATTTTCACGGAACTCCAATATACGGAAGTTCCGTTCCCGTCGTTCCTTTTTCATATACACCAATCATTTCTACTTCTGTTTTTTCAATCTTTTTTATCATAACATAAAATCTCCTTTCCGTGCAAAAAAAGTGAAAAAACTTTCTTCCTGCCGCATAAAGTAGTGACAGGAGGTGGTATATATGTATGGAAAACGAGAGATCCCCGCACCCTTTGCGCCCCAGAAGCAAAAAGCAAAACCACAGAAAACCCCGCCAAAGCAGAATTCCGGCGGTTGTTCTCCGGCAGCGGTGCTTCTGCTGTTGGAGCTGCTTTCTCAGTAAACAGATACGGCGTATTTCCCCTTTCGGAAAATACGCCGTATTTTTTCTATTTTACAGTCCCATAAGTCCCATGATCTGCCGCATTTGTGTACGGTCGCTTTCTGGCAGACTTTGGGATACAGCCGCCAACAAAGCTTTCTGTTCTTCTTTGGACAAGCTGCCCCCTTGTGCCAGCGCTTCTCCATATTCCAGAAAAACATCTAATCTCTCCAGTCCTGTTTTACCCTTGCTTTTTTCCTGAGCTTCCTGAATCAGCCGCAGCCGTTCCTCGCCCAGGGCTTCCATTTGTGCCTTTGTCCAGTCCATCCAATCCCTCCTTTTGTATGAGGATCTCCCTTGCGTCCATAACACGCATAAGGGTATCCAGTCTTGTCTGTTCATCTTGGGACAGGCAGGGGCGAATGGCTGAAAGCATCTGCCGTCTGCGCGCGGAAATGGGCAGGGTATCCCGGCTCCTTGCCTGAAGGACGCCTCCCGTCAGCATCCGCCGCATTTCCATGAGCCGCACCACCACATACAGGTTCCGCTGATACTCCTGATCCAGAAAGGGAATGGCTGCCATAAGCATTTTCTCTTGTTTTTCCCCTTCCTCCATTGTCGGCACAGACTGCTGTGCGGGCTGCGGCGTATCCTGCCCCATGAGCCGGCGCAGTCTTTCCAGCCTTCCTGCCAGCTGTATGAGCTCTGTTTTCCGGTTTTCCTCCATGGTATCTCCTCCATCCTGTCCTTCAACAAAAGATATGCCGCAGGAGAGAAAAAAAGAACTCCTTTCCATTCCCCAAAAACCAGCCCCGCGCATACTCTGTCAGAAAGGGGGTCTTTCAAATGGAGCATTTTACAGATACCGCCATTTCGCCAAAACCATTCCCCACAGGAAAAGGCATCGGCATTGCCGTACTGGACACAGGCATTTCTCCTGTGGCGGATTTTACCATACCCAATAACCGCATTGCTGTTTTTCGGGATTTCATCAACGGACGGTCAACGCCTTACGACGATAACGGACACGGGACCCATGTGACAGGCGCAAAAAAGAAACAGCGCCCATGTTTGTACACAGGCGCTGTCTCTTTCCATTTTCTGTTTATGCTTTTATGTAGGAGTTAGAGATTATCTATTGTCTATTTATCTTTTGTGTCTTACTGGAACATGAGAAATGCCACCAGTACGATGATGCAGGCATCTATCAAGTGGCTGCAAACATTTTTACACCACTGCATGATTTTTTCGCCTTCCTTCTTTAACCTAACAGATTCGGCAGGAACATGGAAATTGCCGGTACATAGGTGATCAGCATCAATGTGGCGATCATCAGGATCAGGAAAGGAATGATACCCTTGATGACCACATCCAGCGTCGTTTCCCCAACACGGGAGGCAACGAACAGGTTAACACCCAGAGGAGGTGTGATGAAGCCGATAGCCAAGTTGGTTACCATGATGATACCGAAGTGAACGGGGTCAACGCCCAGCGCTGTTACAACTGGGAACAGGATGGGAGCCAGAATCATGATAGCACATACTGTTTCCATAAAGCAGCCTACCAACAGCAGCAGCAGGTTGATCAAAAGCAGGATCAGTACTTTGCTGTCTGTCATAGTTGTCAGCAGTGTGGCAACAGTTGTAGGGATACGGCCCAGTGTCAGGACTTTGGAGAAACCGGTCGCGCAGCCGATAACCACCAGAATGGTCGCGGTTGTTTCGCAGGCTCTCTTTGTTACGTCGATCAGCTGTTTAAAGTTCAGTTCTTTATGCACGAACAGACCGATGATCAAGCTGTAGATTACGGATACAGCAGCGGCTTCTGTCGGTGTAAAGATACCGCCGTAGATACCGCCCAGAATGATAACGGGGGACAGCAGTGCCCATTTACCTCTCCATACTTCACGGAGCGCACGACCGATGCTGAAAGGTTCGGTATCGCCTTTATAGCCAGCGGTTCTTGCGTAAAAATAGCTGTAAGCGATCAGTACCAGACCAATGAGGATACCAGGGATGAAACCTGCCAAAAACAGAGAGCTTACGGAGCTGTTTACGGTTACAGAGTAAACAACCATAGGGATACTGGGCGGGATGATAACGCCGATGGAACCAGCGGCGGCGATGAGCGCCAGTACGAATTTTTTATCATAGCCTTTTTCCAGCATGGTAGGAACCACCATGCCGCCGACAGCCGCTACTGTTGCCGGACCGGAACCGGAAATAGCCGCAAAGAACATACAAACAACAACGGTTACAATGGCAAGACCGCCGCGGATTCTGCCGAAGAATACGTTGGCAACGTCCAGCAGACGTTTGGAAATACCGCCGCCGCCCATGAGTTCACCGGCGAATACGAAGAACGGAATCGCCATGATAGGGAAAGAGTCTGTACCAGTTACCATGTTACGCGCCACAAAACCCAGTGTCAGCTGATCTGTAGCGAAGATGTAAGCCAAAGAAGCGATCCCCAGAGAGAAACCAATGGGAACAGTCAAAACAAGGCTGACGATCAATGTGATAAATACCACTGCTGCAATTGCTCCAGTTGTCATGCTTCCTGCACCTCCTCATGATTATGCAACGCTTTGATTCTTCTGATGATGCACTGAATCTGGCGGATGGCTGTCAGAACGAAGCCAACCAGAGGTGCCGCGTATACAAACTGCATGGGTACATGCAGGGCGGGAGAAATCTGACCGCTGGCAGATATCTTCTGGAAAACGGTTACAGATGTTACCGCAATGAAGATGGCAAAAGCCAATACAATGATTTCACTGAGGATTTCCACATAAGGACGCGCTTTTTTGGGATAAATATTGATGGCAGCGTCGATGCGGATATGGGCTTCTTTTTTCGCTGTGTAAGCCACAGAGAAATAAACCAGCCATACAAACAGATATCTTGCCATTTCTTCAGACCATGTCAGAGAGCTATGGAATACATAACGCATGACAACCTGAATAAAAATGATAATACTCATCAAAAACATCAAAGGCACGATGAAGCATGCTTCCAGATGTTCATTCAAAAACTTCATACCTTTTTTCCCTCCCCTGTATCTTTACGCCGCAGGTGCCGCATCAGCTTCTGTCTGTGCCGGTGCGTCCGCTGTCTGTTCTGCGGGATATTTTTCTTTTGCTTTTTCGGCTTCGCTGTAAAGCAGATCGATGACTTCAGGATGTTCTACTTTTTCATAAGCCATATCTTTGATGCCCGCGCAAGCGGCTTTCATTTCTTCCACCACTTCAGGGCTCAGTTCAGAATAGTTCATGCCGGGATAATTTTTGATATTTTCCAGCGCAACAGCTTCGTATTCGGAACATCTTGCACGTTCATAGGCAACGGCTTCATCGGAAATTTTCAGGATGATTTCCTGCTGTTCCGGTGTCAGTTCGTTGAATGTCTCTCCACTCATGAGGATCACATAAGGAGAGTAGATATGTTTTGTATAAACATAGTATTTCTGTACTTCCTGGAATTTGGACTGCCATGTCAGTTCCGCGCCGTTGTCCTGACCATCTACAGTACCCTGCTGCAAAGCAGTAAACAGTTCTGTAAAGGCCATAGGTGTCGGGTTGGCGCCGTAGGCTTTCCACTGTGCCAGCTGCAGTTCGTTTTCCATGATACGGATTTTCAGACCTTTCAGGTCATCCATGGATTCGATGGGTTTATCTGTGGTAGAGAGTGTACGGAAAGAGTTTTCCTGCCACTGCAGCAGCTGGAAACCAACTTCCTTCAGCTGTTCGCCCAGATAATCCCCCAGTTCGCCGTCCAGCACTTCATAAACCTGCTGTTTGTTTTCAAAAATCCAAGGGATATCCAAACAGTAAATATCATTACAGAAAGCCGCCACTGTGGCGTTTGTCGCCAGTACGATATCATAGTCACCAAACTGACAGCTTTCCAGCAATTCACGTTCACTGCCCAATACGTTGTCTGTATAAATATCTACAGTCATGGCACCGTTTGTTTCCTGTTCCAGACGCATCTTGAAAAATTTCGCCGCGTCGATGGTAGCAGGGGCGTTGCCCAGAGCATAGATCAAATGTTTGCAGTCTTCCTGCAGTTCCACGCCTGATTCAAAGGTAACAGGCTCCACCTTCTTTTCTACAAACCCAGCGGGTGTTGCAGGTTCTGCGGTTTCCTCTTTCTGTTCCCCGCAGCCGGTCATCCCCAGCAGCATGGCAGTTGCCAGCGCCAGAACACCGAGTCTTTTTTTCATACTTACTCCTCCCTTTTTTCTTTAGAATCCTCCCAAAAGCACATCTTTTTTTAAAAGAAATTCTTTTTTTAAAACATAAAGTAAACTTCTTTGTTTAAATAAAACTTCTTTTTTGTAAGATAAAGCTTTTTATTAGATTATATTTAATACAATTTTAATTTTCAATAGGTATTTATTACGTTTTGTAGACATTTATCCTCGCCGTGTAAACACTCTTATTATACATATCAAACAAATATTTTGAATCATTATACATTTCTTACAATTGTATACTAGATTTTTTATTCACTTTTCCTTCCAAAAAAATCTTATTTTTCAAAATAAATCCTTCTTTTTATCGCTTACATGGTGGATTCGTCTTATCTGCAAAACGTATTCTTTTCATTTATCTATTGAATTTTTACACAACCCGCCTTACAATAGAAATAGAAACGCTGTCACAAAGTTATCTAACATTGCGAAAAACTGCAAGCAGAGGGGGAGCAAGTAGCTATGAGCGAAAAAATTACACTAGCGGATCAGATTTATGCAGACATTAAAAAAGAAATCACCAATAAACAGCTGATTTCTGGAGAAAAAATCAATATCAAAGAACTGGCGAGAAAATATGGCGTCAGCGATACACCCGTCAAACAGGCGCTGCAGCGTCTGGCAGAAGAAAAACTGGTAGTAAATACGCCCAACAAAGGCATGAGTGTTCGCACACTCACACCCCATGAACTGAATGATACCTTCGATATCCGTCTGATGATGGACAGCTTTTTCATCAAAGATATCATCACCACCCTCAATTACAACAGCACCCTGCGGGATCAGCTTTTGGAAAACATGGAAAAACAGAAACAATTCATTTCCTGCAATGATTCCACAGTAGACGCAGAAGGCTTTTTCCAGCTGGATCTGGAATTCCATATCCTGTATCTGACTGCTTCTGGCAATCAGAAAGCCGTGGAGATTCTCAAAGACCTGCAGCCTTTCACATTCTCCGCGGGCACATATTTCAACCAGCCTCACTACCGTGATTGCGAATGCGTGCAGGAACATCAGGCGATCCTGGACGCTGCCCTTTCCGCCGATCCCGAAGGACTGCGCAAAGCCATCGAAAACCACATTGGCAATTCCCGCAGAGCATTCCAACTGATTTTTAAAGTCAACCAGATGGTTTGACGTCCATAAAAACAACGGAGAGCTTGTTTTCAAGCTTCTCCGTTGTTTTTTTTGCATATTTTTCTGTTGTCTGCCATTTTCCTCTGAACCGCCTCAAACAGCTCCCGCGACACCAACGGTGTATGGGTATGGCTGACCACTGTCCAGCGCTCTTTGGGGCAGGGACGGCTTTTTTTCTGCTTATAACTGATCTTTTCCGATTTCCCCTGTACCATGTTGCCCAGATAAACAGGATTTTTCAATATTTTGCATACAGTAGACGCTGTCCAGATGCCTTTTGTCTTTCTGCCGCAATCCTTTCCCTCCTGCGCCAACGCCATAGCCGGGGACAATATGCCGCAGACTTCCAGCGCCTCCGCCACTCCCGCACAGGAAAATCCCATGAGGTACAGCCGAAAAATCCCCATCACCACCTGTGCTCTCTGGGGACAAGGCACCAGCACATGATGGTCAAAGGGACTTTTTTCATAACCATAAGGGGCATAATTCCCCAGATACTGCCCCATTTCCCGTTTCCTGCGGAGGACTGCCCGAATATTATCGGATAACTCCTCGCAGTACCATTCGTTGATGAGGCTGTTGATCTGACTTGCCCTTTTATTCTCCCGTCTTGCCGTATCCACCCCATCCACCACGGACACAAACCGTATGCCCCACAAAGGAAACAACTCATAAAGATACCGCTCCGCTGTCACCAGATTTCGTGTGAAACGAGATTGGGTCTTACACAGGATCACTGAAAACCGCCCTGCTCTGCCATGGGCAATAAGTTCCTGAAAACCGGGACGATCTTCCCGCAGCCCCGAATAATCCTCATCCACATAAATGCCTGCCACCTGCCATCCCTTTTCCGCCGCGTATGCCAGAAGCAGTTCTTTCTGATTGACAATGCTCTCACTGTCTTTCCCTTCCTGACGCTGTGCGTCCTCCACTGACAATCTGCAATAAATGGCTGCCCGTTCCATATTCCTCCCCCCTTTGCCTATGGATATGCGGCACATCCTGTCCCATATCTCATCTTTTGCGCCTGCCACCCATGTCACAGGCATTGCCTGCGGCAACGGCGTCCTTTCCGGCGGACGTTACCGCGGTGTTGCCCCAGGGGCACATATCATCTCTCTGAAAATACTGGATGCTTTGGGACAGGGCACCTCTCTGCGCGCCATTCGCGCCATGAGATGGATATTGGACAACGCCCCGCAATATAATATAAAAGTAGTCAATTTATCCATAGGCACCAATGACAGAAGGGTTCATCGTCCCCTGCAGGAAGCAGTGGAGTCCCTTTGGCACAAAGGTATTGTGGTGGTGGCTGCCGCTGCCAATCCTGATGGCGGGACCCATTTTCTGCCGCCGCCTTCTCTGAGTCCTGCCATTCTTTCCGTAGGCACTTGGGAGGACAGAGCGTGGTTCCCTGCCAAACAGACCACATCCGTAGGTCAGCCGGATCTGTGGGCACACGGGGAAAACATCATCTCCGTTCTCTCACCGGACTATAACTTTTCTCTTCAGAACCGTTCCAAAAGCAGCATTGTAGACCACAGCTACATCGCCATGAGCGGCGCATCCATGGCAACACCCATGGTCAGCGGCATGGCTGCCTGCCTGCTGGAGCGATTCCCCAGCCTCACACCCAGCCAAGTGAAACAACACCTGTGTGCCGCCGCCGAAAAAAACGGCGGGCTTTTGGAGCCTTCCTGTCTGCCTGAATGAAAGGAGCGATTTTTATGGAAGAAAACAACGTATTCCATCTGGCGAAAGTGCTGCAAAACACCGACAGTGCCAGAAACGAACTGCAAACCTTCCTGCAAACCATGCAGACAAGGGTAGAACAGGATTATCTGCAAAAAATACAGGCAGCCGCAGCCCTCCAGCAGGCAGACGCCGTGGAGCATCCGCCCCGGGAAGTGACATTGCTGCGGGCACTGGGGGCATTTACAGACGAAGCCGGAAAACGGCGGCTGGATGAAGCCTGCCGCAGTCTGATGCTCTTTCACACCATGGGGCAGATCCAGCGAAATGTGGCGTATTCTCTGGAGGAAGGCAATGCGTTGGCTGTTCGTGACCGTTCAGGAGAAACCGGGTGTACTCCATCTCCTCAGACAGTGCGTATGGCAGGTTTATTGATGATGCTTTGTCTGACAGAACGCATTTAAAAAATCCCCCCTGCCTTTCCATGACAGGGGGGATTTTTTTCTGTATTTGTCTTACATGATTGTCCGACATTTCCTATGGATATATCACAAATGCTGGTTCACAATAAACATGTTCATTTTTTTCATGGTGCGGATATCTTCCTTTGAAAAACGGAGGATTTCCTTCAATTCCTCATTTTCTTCCATAATGTCCGGCGAAAGAACAAACTTGAAAGACGCCGGCAGCATAGGCTGTATGGAAAGACCAGAAAACATGCCGATCATACGCCCTGCCGGACTGAAAGAGTTGATGGCGTACAAAAATACACGTTCCATTTTATTATTCTGGTTTTCAAACTGGAAATTGCTGAATGTATCATAGCGGTGCATGGTGCCATGATAAAGATACTTACATTTATAGCAGTTGGAATAATCATCCACATCCGCATACAGATCGGCGCTGAATATGCCGTTTTCTCCGGTTCCCCGGATGTCGATGACATTGCGGACGATGCGGCTGCGGCGACCGTCATAAAAATAAAGATACATCCGTGTCTTGCCATGACGTCTGCCGGAAAGATCCACCCGTGTTTCCGTTTCTTCCGCTTCCTTATCATAGTCAATGAGCTGATTGACAGAAATGTCCAATGCATTGGCAATGATAAACAATGTTTCGATGTCGATGGCGATGTCCCCATTCTCGTACTTGGACACAGTGGCTTTACTTTTATTTATAAGTCCCGCAAAGACTTCGATGGTCATATTTTTCATTTTACGATACAAACGGATTCGTTTGCCCACATGTACGCTGATTTCCTTCATAGATTCCCTTCACCCGCTTTTTTCTCTTCCCGCTATCCGCATTTTTTCATATCCGTGAGCATACAACAGATGGTATATCCATTGGCTTTTGTGCCATTTTCGCCGTATCTTCTCAGACAAGACGTCTGTTTTTCCAGATTTTTTCTTTGTGAAAAATCCCGTCAACCCTTGAAAACTCAATCTTTTTCAGCAAATCAGGCTTTCCGGTGCCGGAACCACGATCTCTTTTTCGTTCACATTATACCATAAACCCCATATCTTTAACAGACTTAATTTGTATTTCCCGCATAGCCAGAGAGGATGCCGCCTCATCTGGGAATAAATGTAAAACATCCCAAAAATCCATATTTTTTTTTGCAATTTTCACACAGGATGTTTATTCTAAGTAGAATGTCAAGTTTTTATACAAAAAATATTTATTCATAATTCCCCACTGAATTTTTGTCATTTTTTATCAAAGATGCACACCTTTTGTAAAATTTACACTTGATAAATATGACTGTTTTTGTGTTTTTGCCTAATGTTTCTCAAAAAAAACATGTTTTTCTCAACACTTCATGTACATGCCGTCTATTTCTTCAAAATACAAATTTCCATGAATTTTGCTTTATTTTATTTTCATTTTTGTTTTTTTAATACTCGATTTAATCAAAAATAATACTCTCAAGAAACTTTTAGCCAAAAAAGTTTCTTGAGAGTATTTCCAGTTTGTTTGTGTTTTTCCATTTTTTTCTGCATAATATATCTTAAGCTTATGGTTTTCTCACATGCAATATGTACAAAACTAAGCGTCATGTCATTATTCATTTTTTTCAGAGAGAAAAATTTATAAGGAGGTTGTATTCTATGGAAAAAAAGCAAAAATTTAGTGACATCCTAGTCATTGGTGGTGCGCTCTTTGCCATGTTCTTCGGCGCCGGCAACTTGATTTTCCCGCCCCTGCTGGGTCAGCAGTCCGGTACATCCTGGTTCATTGGCTTCCTGTTCTTCTTCATCTTTGACGTAGGTCTGGCATTGGTTGCCATCCTGGCTCTGGTTCGTAAAGGACAATTTGAAATCAACGGTATCACAGACGTGATGGGCAAGGTTCCTTCCACCATCATCAACTGTATCGCCGTATTGTGTATTGGGCCCCTGCTTGCGATCCCTCGTACAGCAGCGACCACATTTGAAATCGGTGTGCAGCCTCTGGCTCCCAACTTCAGCACATGGATTTTCTCCGCGATCTTCTTCGCGATTGTATTGGCTCTGACAATCCGTCCTTCCAAAGTAGTTGATATCATCGGCTCTTTCCTGACACCCGTATTGGTTATCACACTGCTGGTTATGATCATCAAAGGCATCATTTCTCCTCTGGGTCCCATCGATGTACCTGAAGTACAGAACTCCGTACAGAACGGTACTATGAACGGTTACCAGACACTGGACGTACTGGCATCCATGATCTTCATCATGATCATCACAACAAGTGCACAGGGCAAAGGCTACACAGAAGGTCACTCCCTGTCTAAAGCAGTTCTGAGCTCCAGCTGCGTTGCTTCCATCGGTCTGTTCGTTATCTACGGCGGTCTGACATATCTGGGCGCAACAACATGTAACCTGCCTGAAATGCAGAACATGAACCAGACAGCTCTGCTGGTTGCAATCACAAAAGCACTGTTCGGCAACGGCGGTGTTATCCTGCTGGGCGTTATCGTACTGTTTGCCTGCCTGACAACAGCCATCGGTCTGAGCTCCTCCACAGGTGCTTTCTTCGAAGAACTGACAGGCGGTAAAGTTTCCTACAAAAAAGTCGTTATCATCGTAGTTGTATTCAGCTGGCTGATCTCCAACGCAGGCGTATCTACAATCATCCAGTTCTCCGCTCCTCTGCTGAACCTGGTATACCCTGGCGTACTGGTACTGATCATCCTGGCATTCTTCCACAACAAGATCAAAAACAAAAACATCTATCGTGTCGCTACATACTTCGCAATCATTGTCAGCGCACTGGAAATCCTGGCTGGTTTCGGTCTGCCTACAGGTTTCGTAAAATCCCTGCCTCTGGCTCCCATGGGCTTCGCTTGGATCGTACCTGCTATCGTAGGTGGTATCATCGGGAAATTCATTCCCTGCAAAGACTGATTCCATTGACAGATTGTAAAGTCATATTGCATCGAGTATAACAAAAACCCCTCTGTTTGAAACAGAGGGGTTTTTTCTATGACTGCTGTATTCCTTCATGTTCCAAAAAACCGCAGGCAAAAGGGAATCAGCACCAAAAGTCCCAAAAACAGCCACAGCAGCGTCAAAAGATAGGTCCCATCACGCAGGCTGCGCCAAAGTTCCAGCACCCAAGCCACTGCCAACAGCAGCAGCGCGCCCCAGATGCACACCAACCCCAAAAACACTCCTATACCGAACATATCCTCCCAGCGATTTGCAGCCAGAATGGCGCCAAACATAAGCAATATGCCCGCACAACCCACGGTAACCGCCCATTTCCATATTCCGCTTCTCATCGTTCCCTCCTCCTGCTATCAGTCCTTCCTTTTGATAAACCAATAGTTTACCACACCTTGCCGTATACAAAAACCCTTCTGTATGTACACAAAAAAAGCTGAAAACCTCTGTTTCCAGAGATTTTCAGCTTGATTTCGTTTATAATCTTTCAGTCAGTCAGCCCAGCTGTTCCGCTACAATGGCTTTTGCTTTTTCCAGAGCATCCGCGATCTTGGAAGGGTCTTTGCCGCCTGCCTGTGCCATGTTGGGACGACCGCCGCCGCCACCGCCGCAGACAGCCGCTGCTGCTTTGATGATGTTGCCGGCATGTACGCCTTTTTTCACAACATCGTCTGTAGCCATAGCCATCAGATTTACTTTGCCGTCTTTGCCGCTTGCCAGTACCACGACACCGCTGCCCAGTTTCTGTTTCAGCTGGTCGCCCATGGTACGCAGCGCATTGCCGTCCATATCTTTCACTTCAGCCGCCAGCACTGTTACGCCGCCGATTTCTACTTTGCTGTTGAGCATTTCGTCCGCTGCGCCGCCTGCCATTTTGGCTTTCAGTTTTTCCAGTTCTTTTGCGGTTTCTTTCTGTTCTGCCAGAAGCTGTTCCAGACGAGAGAGCAGTTTGTCAGGTGTGGATTTCACCAGACGGCAGATTTCTTTGATTTCGTCTTCCTGTGCCTGATAATGTTTCAGAGCTTCTTTGCCGGTTACGGCTTCGATTCTTCTCACACCAGCAGCAACGCCGTTTTCAGACAGAATTTTGAAGGAGCCGACCTGTGCGGTGTTTTTCAGGTGCGCGCCGCCGCAAAGTTCGATGCTGTAGCCGCCCATGTCTACTACACGCACCACTTCGCCGTATTTTTCGCCGAACAGCGCCATAGCGCCCATGTTTCTCGCTTCATCAATGCTCATTTCTTCGGCGTGTACGTCGTAGCTTGCGAAAATAGCGTCATTGACCAGTCTTTCCACTTCTTTGATTTCATCAGCAGTCATTGCTGCGAAGTGTGTGAAGTCGAAACGCAGTCTTTCCGCGCTGACATAGGAACCAGCCTGTTCTACATGAGTGCCCAGAACCGTACGCAGTGCTTTATGCAGCAGGTGAGTTGCGCTGTGGTTTCTGGAAGAAGCCATACGCAGTTCCACGTCGATGCTTGCGCAAGCCATTTCGCCTACCTGCACCAGACCTTCTGTCACTTCACCCATGTGGGCGATCTTGCCGCCAACAACTTTGACGCAGTTGGTCACTTTCACAACGCCTGTTTCTGTTTTGATGATACCCTGGTCGCCTACCTGACCGCCGCTTTCCGCGTAAAAAGGTGTTCTATCCAAAAATACTGCTACTGTATCGCCAGCCTGTGCAGTTTCCGCAATGGCTTCGTTTGCCACCAGTGCAACGATCTTAGCGTTTGCCACATCATATACATCATAACCAGCAAAAGCTGTTTCCATTTCTACAGGCAGTTCGTTATAAACGGTTTCAGCTGCGCCCATGTAGTTGGATTTTGCTCTTGCGGAACGCGCACGTTCTTTCTGTGCTTTCATTTCCGCTGCGAAAGCGTCTTCGTCGATTTCCATGCCTTCTTCCGCCAGAATTTCTTTTGTCAGGTCCACAGGGAAACCATATGTGTCATACAGGCGGAAGGATTTTTCGCCGCTCATGACTTTCACACCGGCAGCTTTCATTTCTTCCATGTCTGCTTTCAGGATTTCCATACCTTTGTCGATGGTCTTATAGAAGCTGTTTTCTTCGATGGACAGAATTTTGAAGATATAATCCTGTTTTTCCACCAGTTCGGGATAAGCTTCGCCACTGCAAGCGATAACGGATTTGGACAGTTCAGCCAAAAATTCGCCTTCGATGCCCAACAGTTTGCCATGACGAGCGGCACGACGCAGCAGACGACGGAGCACATAGCCACGACCTTCGTTGGAAGGCAGTACGCCGTCAGCAGTCATCATGGTCACGGAACGGATGTGGTCTGTGATGACACGAACAGAAACGTCTGTCTTATGTTCTTTGCCGTATTCTACGCCTGCTTTTGCACAAACAGTGTCACGGATGGATTTTACAGTATCTACGTCGAAAATGGAGTCTACGCCCTGCATGATGGTTGCCATACGTTCCAGACCCATACCGGTATCTACGTTCTTCATCGCCAGTTCTGTGTATGTGCCGTCTTCTTCGGCGTTGAACTGTGTCAATACCAGATTCCAGAATTCCATGTATCTGTCGCAGTCACAGCCTACGCCACAGGTAGGGCTGTCACAGCCGTATTCAGGACCACGGTCATAGTAGATTTCTGTACAAGGACCGCAGGGACCTGTGCCGTGTTCCCAGAAGTTGTCTTCTTTGCCCAGTTTGACGATTCTGTCCCAAGGCAGACCTACCACATCATGCCAGATTTTGCCGGTTTCATCATCATTTTCATAAATGGTCACATAGAGCTTATCCTCGGGGATTTCCAACACCTTTGTCACGAATTCCCAAGACCAGGGCACGATTTCGTTTTTGAAGTAATCACCGAAGGAGAAGTCCCCCAGCATTTCAAAGAATGTGCCGTGACGAGCGGTTTTCCCTACGTTGTCGATATCGCCTGTACGGATACATTTCTGGCAGGTTGTCACTCTCTTGCTGGGAGGGATTTCCTGACCTGTGAAGTATGCTTTCATGGGTGCCATACCGGAGTTGATCAGCAGCAGGCTGTTGTCGTTATGGGGCACCAGAGGGAAGCTGGGCAGACGCAGATGGTCTTTGCTTTCAAAGAATTTCAGAAATTCTTCACGAATTTCGTTTACACCTAAATATTTCATATCTTACCTCCTTAAATATGTTCTCTCATTGACAGGATACCCGGAAAATAAAAAAGCCCCTGACAAAAGTCAGGGACGAATTCACCGTGGTACCACCCTTGTTACGCCAAGCAGGCGTCACTCGAAGCCTTTAACGCAGGCATACGCTTTGACATACTTCTCTTTCCGCCAAAGAGCTGTGGTTCTTACCCGAAAAGACTGCTTCGGCAATGTGCTGCGGGAAATCTTCCACCAGTGATTTCCTCTCTGAAACGTCCACCCCTTGCGTACTCCTTCTTTTCTTGGCTTGTTTCCATATAAAAATACAATTTGATTATAGACAGCCCCTGTCACTTTGTCAAGAAAAACAGCCCTTTTCCAGTAAAAATCACCATATACAGCCCTTTTCCTTTGTGATATCATCGAAAAAAGGGCATTGTTTCTGAAAAAGGGGGATTTTATGATGAAAAGTATCGCTGGCGTTCTCGCCGTCACTTTGAACCTGTTGATACTGACACTCATTTGGGGCTTTTCCTATCTGCACGCTTATACAGACGCTCTTGTGGGCTCCTTCATGTCAGAGGAATATCGGTACCTGCCTGTTCCGCTGATGGTTGTAGTCATTGGGTCTATGATCGTAGAGCTTGCGCTCATTTACCGGAAAGAATTAGAAGCTTATTTCCATCCCGATGGCAAAGAAAAGAAAAGAAAGGACAGTGAGATTATGCTGACAAAAGAAACCTTAGAAAAAACATCTGATTTTCAAAAAAACATACTGCGCCGCGGATTTATCAAAGCTGGGCTGTTTCTCATCAGTATCTATATTCTTGCTCCTGACGGCACATTGAAAATGGTCGCTTTTTCCATTGCCCTGATTTGTATGCTCATACAGCTTTTTCTGGATATTTTCCTACTCCGCCATGGGATCGACATTCGGGCGGATGATGACGAAAGTTTGGAGAAATACCAAAAACAGCTGAAAAACGACAGCATCCTCTGCGGCATATCTTTTGTGATATTCCTTGCCATTGAGCTGCTTTTCCGCTTTTTGATGTATTCCAGATAAAAATAGGCTGGTACACCTTATGTGTACCAGCCTTTCTTTTTTCTTTCTGTTTTTACATTTCTCCCAGCACTTCTCCCATGCGCTTCATGCCCACTTCGATTTTATCGTCGGTGAGTCCCGCGAAGCTCAGCCGCACATGACTGCCTGTTCCCCCTTCGATGAAGAACTGACTGCCCGGAGAAATCAGCACATTTTTCTCCAGCGCTCGATTGCAGAACACTTCCGCGTCTACGCCGTCAGGCAGGCGCACCCACAGACTCACGCCTCCATCTGGCAGAGCGAAAGACGCGCCTTTTGGCAAAAGATACTTCTTCGCCATGGAAACGGCTTTCCGGTATTTGCCGCTGCCGTACTGGCGCACCTGTTTCCCGTGGGCTTCCCAGCCATTGACCCGAAGGTATTCCTCCAAAGATTTCTGGATGAAGCCAGAAGTGGAAATATCTGTGGTATACTTTGCCTCCATGACCCTCTGGCGCACCTTTTTCGGCAGTACCATCAGCCCCATACGCAGACCAGGCATAAGAATCTTGGAAAAACTCTTGATGTAAATGACGCGATTTTTATAGTCCAAGGCTTTCAGAGGCAAAGGCATTTCCCTGCTGTAATGAAAGTCGTAGAAGTCATCTTCCTCAATGATATAAGTATCATATTTTTCCGCCAATTCCAGCAGACGGCGTTTTTTCTCCATAGAGTACGATACCCCAGTCGGTGTCTGGAAATACGCCATCATATAGATAAAACGTGGATGGTACAGTTTCAGATAATTTTCCAGAACTTCCATTTCCATGCCATCCTCTTTCATGGGAATGCCAATAAGCTTTGCCCCTCTGGACAGGAATGCGCCAGCCGCACCATAAAAGGTAGGACTTTCCACAAAGACCACATCCCCATACCGCAAAATGGCTTTGGACATGATGTCGATGCCCTGCTGGGCACCAGAAATGATCTGCAGATGCTCCGCCGCTGTATGGATACCGAAAGATGCCAGATAACGGCAAAGTTCCTCTCTCAGAGGCAGATATCCCATACTGTCCGTATAACGGAAGGC
Source organism: Clostridia bacterium (assembly GCA_022786605.1). Taxonomy (GTDB): domain Bacteria; phylum Bacillota; class Clostridia; order Lachnospirales; family Anaerotignaceae; genus Anaerotignum. The sequence goes on from JALFWW010000021.1 coordinate 61,682, forward strand.
GCCGCCTTTTTCCCGCTCCAACACCGTATCAAAGGCTTTTTTGAAGGCATCCACGGGAAACAGCTCATTAGGCAGGGATGATAATGTAAAGTTGATGGCATGTTCCAGCGCCGGTGTTTTTTCAAATAATTGCAGATTCCGTCTTGCCACCGGCTCCGGCACCTTTTCCACAGGCAACGGGGAAATATAAGTGCCGCTGCCCACTCTGGAATAGACCATCTGCTTCTGTTCCAGATACTTATAAGCCGTTACCACCGTCACCGTATTGACACCAAAATGGGACGCCATTTTCCGAATGGGCGGCAGTTTGCTGTCCGCAGGCAAAAGCCCGTCTGATGCCAAAGCCCCTATGGCGTCGGCAAGCTGACGGTACATGGGCACTTCCGATGTTTTATCCAGTTGTATCTGAAAAATCTCATCCATGCTTTCCACCTTCTTTTCTTCTATCTCAAACCAAAAAGAAACCGGAAATTTCTGTTTTCTCTCAAAATTTCCGGCTATTTTTCTATTTCAATACTGTTTTCTCCCTGACGCGCCGGGGATACCCATGGCTTCCCGATACTTGGCTACGGTTCTGCGGGAAATCTGCACGCCCTGTTCCACCAGTTTTTCTGTCAATTCCCGATCGCTGAGGGGATGGGTCTTATCCTCACTGTCGATAATGGCAGCCAGCTGTTTCTGCACACTGCTGGCAGATACACTCTGGGCACCATCAATGACAACGGCTTTGGAGAAAAAATCACTCAAGGCAAATACCCCTTTGTCACACTGGAGGTATTTGTCCTTTACGGCACGGCTGATGGTGGATTCATGGACCTGCATTTTTTCCGCCACATCCACCATACGCAAAGGCTTCAGAGCGCCATTGGGAGAAAGGAAAAAATCCCGCTGCACTGCCACGATCTGTTTTGCCGTTTCCAGCAATGTGGATTCCCGTCTGCCCACACACTGGACTGCCCACTGGGCCTGCCGCAGTTTCTGTGCCACATATTCCTTCGTGTCCTTGGAAGGGTCCTCTTTCAATATCCGCTGATAGGAAGGGCTGATAAACAGTCTAGGCACCAGAGAACTGTTGACGCTCACCAGAAGTTCTCCCCCTCTGCGTTCCACAAACACATCGGGCACCACATATTCCACAGGGCGGTCATTGGCGAAACCACTGCCGGGCTTAGGCGCGCAGCCGCGAATCTCCGCCAGAACATCTGTCATTTCTTCCATAGATATATGCAGCTTTTTAGCAATATAGGAGATGCGGTTTTTGGCAATATCCGCCAGATACTTTTCCACCGCGTCCTGTGCCGCCGGGGAAGCGCCTTTCTGTATGAGCTGTATCTTCAGACATTCCTTCAAATCTCTCGCTCCTACGCCGGGCGGGTCCAGCTTCTGCAGCTGCGCCAGAATCTCCTCTGCCCGCTGTTCCTCCAGATGGTAACGCTCCATAGCTGCTTCCAAGGCGCCTGTTTCCAGATAGCCGCTTTCTTCTGTGCTTTCCGCCAAGAATGTCAGCACCTTTTTTTCTTTTTCGCACACAGGCAGCAGATGAATCTGAAAGAGCAGATATTCCCTGAGGCTTTGGGCTTCTTTCTTGCCATAGCGCAGGTCTTCCCGCTCTTTTTCATTATCCATCTCTGTCTGGTAAAAGCCTCTGTTCTGCTCGTCGCTTTCCTGAAGCCACTCCAGTTTTTGCAGCAATTTTTCATCCTCCGGCAAAAGCGGACGTTCCTCCGTCCAGTCCAGCAGAGGATTTTCCTCCGCCACTTCCCGGATATATTCCGATAACGCCAGGGTATTCATTTGCAGAATCTCAACGGACTGCTGCATCCGCTGGGAAAGAATCTGCTTTTGCTGCATTTGCAACGAAAGGTCCATATCTGCCACCTCCCTTCCTTCTTTTTTTGTTTCTATTGTAACACAGAGGAATTTGAGTAGCAAGTTTTATGCCATTGTTTTACATTTTTGTATGTCTTCTGGATGTTTTTTTGTGAAAGCTAACAGTTTTCCAGTTAAAATGTTGGTAATAAATTATCATTTACATTTATAGATAATAATAGTACACTTTAGGGGAAGAAAATATTTTGGATACAAACTAACTGGGAAATGATTTTATAAAATGCAGTTCTTTCCTAATTAAATACATCTTAAAATCAGATGTGAAAGAACACACATTTTGATGAAAAAAGCATTTTTCCCGTTTTTTTGGCAAAAAAATATTGTGAATTTCTTATTTTTGTATTAAAATATTGCTGTTATATATAGCTATATTTTTATAAAGTATAACCAAACCAAGCGTTTCCAGCCAAATGCTTGTCTTTTGTGCTGTAAACGCAAAAATCACTTGACAGAGGGGGATAATATGCAAGCTTTAACGTTCAAACGTGGAGTTCACCCGCCCGATGGGAAAGCCCTGTCCGCAGAGCAGCCCATTCAGGTGATACTCCCCAAAGAAAACTCTGAATTGTTCTACCCTATGTCCCAGCATATCGGGGCTCCTTGTGAACCTCTGGTAGCAGTTGGCGACCATGTAAAAGTAGGACAGAAAATCGCTGAGTCACCTGCATTCATGTCTTCTCCCATCTTTGCCAGCGTATCTGGTGAAGTTGTGGATATCAGACCCATGCTGGTACCCGGCGGCGCAACTGTAAAATCCATCGTTGTCAAAAACGACGGTAAGATGGAAGAAATCGAAGGTCTGAATCAGGGCAGAGATTACACAACCATGTCCAACGAAGAAATCCTGGCTGCAATCAAAGAAGCCGGCGTTGTTGGTCTGGGTGGTGCGGGCTTCCCCACACATGTAAAACTGAACCCTCCCAAAGACACTCCCATCGATCACATCCTCATCAACGCGGCTGAATGTGAACCTTACCTCACATGCGACTACCGTCTGATGCTGGAAGAACCCGAACGGATCGTAAAAGGTCTGCAGATCATGCTGAAACTGCACCCTGGTGCAAAAGGCGTTATCGGTATCGAAATGAACAAGCCCAAAGCTATCGAATCCATGACAAAGGCTTGTGAAGGCATCGACAACATCACTGTTCAGCCTCTGGTGACCAAATTCCCTCAGGGTTCTGAAAAACACCTGATTTACGCAATCACAAAGAGAGAAGTAAAATCTGGTGCACTGCCCGCAAGCGCTGGCTGTATCGTAGACAACGTTGATACCGTTGTTGCCATCGAAAGAGCTATCTGCAAAGGCAGACCTCTCATGAGAAGAATCGTGACCGTTTCCGGTAAAGGTATCAAAAACCCCGGTAACTACAAGATCAGAATCGGTATGACACTGAGAGATCTGGTAGACGCCATCGGCGGTTTCAAAGAAGGCGCGGAAGCTCCTGTGAAACTCATCGCCGGCGGTCCTATGATGGGTCCTACCCTGTATACTCTGGATGTTGCTTCCGTAAAGACCACTTCCGGTCTTCTGTGCTTCACACAGGAAGAAGCTTTCATCCCTGAAGAAAGAAACTGTATCCGTTGCGGTAAATGCGTAGAACACTGCCCTATGGGTCTGCAGCCTTTCCTGCTGAACGCATGCGCTCTGAAAGGTGACGGCGAAGGTTTCGTAAAACATCACGGTCTGGATTGTATCGAATGCGGTTCCTGTTCCTACGAATGTCCCGCAAAACGCCAGCTGGCACAGTCCATCCGCGCAACTAAGAAAATCGAAGCAGGCAAAAAAGCTGCCGCAGCCGCTGCTGCAAGAGCAAAAGCGGAAGCAGAAGCAAAAGCCAAAGCTGAAAAGAACTGAGAAGGGGGAGAGTAAGAAATGGCTAATTTTGTAGTATCCGGTACCCCTCACGTGCGTTCTAAAGAATCTATTCAGAGCATCATGCGTGATGTCATCATCGCTCTGATTCCTGCAACAGCAGCGGGTATCTTTTTCTTCGGTATTCCGGCATTGATCCTGATCGCAGTTTCCATCGTAGCATGTGTATTCTTCGAATGGCTGTATCAGAAACTTTTGAAAAAACCTGTCACCATCAGTGACCTGTCCGCAGTAGTAACTGGTCTGCTGCTGGCAATGAACCTGCCCGCAAGCGCTCCTGTATGGGTGCCTATCGTTGGCGCGGCATTCGCAATCATCTTTGCAAAACAGCTCTTTGGCGGTCTGGGTCAGAACTTCATCAACCCTGCCCTGGCTGGCAGAGCATTCCTGTTGGCTTCTTATCCTACAGAAATGACAACATGGACAGCACCCGTTGGTTTCAGCGGCGCTGACGCAGTTTCCGTTGCAACACCTCTGGCTACACTGAAAACAGGCGTAATGCCCGACGCTAGCCTGCAGGATGTTATCTTCGGTACAAACATCGGCGGCTGTATCGGTGAAACATGTGCCATCGCACTGATCATCGGCGGTATCTACCTGCTGGTGAAACACGTTATCAGCTGGAAGATTCCTGTGCTGTACATCCTGACAGTATTCGTACTGACCGCTGCCATCGGCAGAAAAGGTCTGCGCGTACCTGTTTATGAAATCTTCACCGGCGGTCTGATGCTGGGTGCTTTCTTCATGGCAACTGACTATGCATCTTCCCCCGTTACACCGAAAGGTCAAGTGATCTTTGCCATCGGCTGTGGTATTATCACCACACTCATCAGAATTTTTGGCGGTTACCCCGAAGGTGTATCCTACTCTATTCTGATTATGAACCTGGCTGTACCTCTGATCGAAAGATTCACAGAACCTAAGATCTTCGGTGCACTGCCCAAAGTGAAGGAGGCGAAAAAAGCATGAACACAAAAGAAGTTGTAAAACCTGCAGTTGTGCTTCTGCTTATTTCCGCAGTTGCTGCGGCTTGCCTGGGTGTGGTTTCTGAAGTAACAAAAGAACCCATCAGAGTGCAGAACGAAAAAACACTGAACGAATCCATGAAGGCAGTTATGCCTGAAGCATCTTCCTTTGAACAGCTGGATGTAGAACCTACCGGCACAATCACCGCTGTATATCAGGCAGACAACGGCGGCTATGTTCTGACAACACAGCCTAGCGGTTTCGGCGGTGTCGTAAACACAATGGTTGGTATTGATGCAGATGGCGTCATCACTGGTCTGCGTGTAACTGGTCACTCCGAAACACCTGGTCTGGGCGCAAAATCCACAGAACCCGATTTCTATGAACAGTTCGCAGGTAAATCCGGTTCTGTAGCCGTTACAAAAGACGGCGGCGAAATCGTGCCTATCACCAGTTCCACAATCACTTCCAGAGCTGTTTGTGCAGGCGCACAGGAAGCACTGGACTGGGTCGCAGCGAACGGAGGTGCTAACTAATGGCTAACCCTATCAAAATCCTGAAAAATGGTATCATCAATGAAAACCCTACCTTTGTACAGGTTATCGGTATGTGTCCTACACTGGCTGTTACAAGCTCCGCAATCAACGGTATCGGTATGGGTCTTTCCACTACAGCAGTATTGATTTTCGCCAACCTGTTTATCTCTCTGCTGAGAAAAGTAATTCCCGATAAAGTAAGAATCCCTTGCTTCATCGTTGTTATCGCTACATTCGTAACCATCATTCAGTTCCTGCTGCAGGCATACCTGCCCAGCCTGAATGCATCCCTGGGGCTGTATATCCCCCTGATCGTTGTTAACTGTCTGATTCTGGCCAGAGCAGAAGCATTCGCTTCCAAAAATGGTCCCGTTGCTTCCATCTTCGACGGTATCGGTATGGGTCTTGGTTTCACACTGGGTCTGGGCGTTCTGGGTCTGGTGCGTGAATTCATCGGCGCAGGCACTCTGTTTGATATCACAGTGCTGCCCGAAGCTTTCCCCAAAACACTGCTGTTCGTAATGGCTCCCGGTGCGTTCTTCACACTGGCTTGCCTGATGGCTGCACTGAATCACTTCAGAAACAAGAAAAAAGCATAAGGAGGGGTAGAGAATGTATCTGATTTTGTTATTATTAGCCGGGATCTTCGTAAACAACTACGTTTTGTCCCAGTTCTTAGGCATCTGCCCATTCCTCGGCGTATCTAAAAAAGTAGACACCGCAGCCGGCATGGGTATGGCCGTAATCTTCGTTATCGTATTGGCATGTGCAGCTTCTTGGCTGGTTTATAACCTGATCCTGGTTCCTCTGCACATCGAATATCTGTATAACATCGCGTTCATTCTGGTTATCGCATCCCTGGTACAGTTTGTAGAAATGTTCCTGAAAAAATCAGCTCCCGCGCTGTATCAGGCACTGGGCGTATTCCTGCCCCTGATCACAACAAACTGTGCGGTACTGGGTGTTGCCGTACTGAACATGCAGAAGGGTTATTCCTTCATCGAATCCATCTTCAACGGTATCGGCGGCGCTGCTGGTTTCGCACTGGCAATCGTACTGTTCGCTGGTATCCGTGAAAGAATCGCAGACAACGATACACCGAAAGCATTCGACGGTTTCCCCATGGCTCTGGTAACCGCTGGTCTGATGTCTATCGCTTTCCTGGGATTCTCCGGTCTGATCAAACTGTAATGCAAGGAGTGTGACAAAAATGGACATTATGAATATTGTATTCCCGATCCTGAGTATCGGTGGCCTTGGTGTTGTTTTTGGTGCAGGCCTTGGCGTTGCCGGTGAGGTTTTCAAAGTAGAAGAAGACCCTAAGATCGGTGAAATTTTGGAAGCACTGCCCGGTGCAAACTGTGGTGGTTGTGGTTTCCCTGGCTGCAGCGGCTGTGCTGCTGCAATCGCTGCCGGTTCTGCTCCTGTTAACGCCTGCCCCGTTGGCGGCGCTGCTGTAGCAGAAAAAGTAGGTGCTATCATGGGTATCGAAGCATCCGCTGCGGAACCTCTGGCTGCATTTGTAAAATGTGGCGGTACCTGCGAAACAGCAAAAATGAAATACGACTACTTTGGTATCGACGACTGTAACATGGCTGTACAGCTGGCTGGCGGCGGCGCTAAGAGCTGCACATACGGCTGTCTGGGTCTGGGCAGCTGTAAAAAAGCTTGTGCTTTCGGCGCAATCGAAATCATTGACGGCGTTGCAGTGGTAGACAAAGATAAATGTGTTGCTTGTGGTCAGTGCGTATCCGCATGTCCGAAACACATCATCGAACTGCTGCCTGCCAAGAAGAAAGTCAAAGTACAGTGCTCTTCCAAAGACATCGGTAAAAATGTAATGCAGGTTTGCTCCACAGGCTGTATCGCATGTAAGATCTGTGAAAAGAACTGTCCTTTCGATGCAATCCATGTCATCGACAACGTGGCAGTCATCGACTACAGCAAATGTAAAGCATGCGGCATCTGCGCAAACAAATGCCCCAAAGGCGTTATCACAGGTAAGAGACCTGCGGCTCCTGCTGCTGAAGCAAAACCCGCAGCTCCCGCTGCTCCTAAAGCAGAAGCTCCCAAAGCGGAAGCACCTGCTGCTGAAGCACCCAAAGCAGAAGAAAAACCTGCTGAATAATCCAAAACAGCAAAACGGTGAAGTCATTGACTTCACCGTTTTTTTATGCCTTTTTTTACCGGAAAGAAAAAAATGATGTTTCCTTAAGAACCCTACATCGTGTACATCGTTTTTTTCATTCTGCCTGCCGCTCCTTCCATACGGCCGCTCGCCTTTTCCCGCCCCATTTGACGAAATCCGCTCCTTTCGTCATTTTCTCAATGAAATCAAAGGTTTTCACCCTGTTTTTTTATGTTTTGTTCCCTTTACCCTCTTGTCAAAATATGATATACTTTTGGAAATAACACAGGAGGACAATCACATGAAAGGACGTTCACAAAACATTTGGGTTTTGATACTGCTGCTGCTGGCTGGCGTTGTGCTGGGCGGATTTTTGGCACAGCTTTTGAGCGGTTACCCTGCCTTGAGTTGGCTCGGTTATGGCAAAAGCTTCGGGCTTACCTCTCCTCTGGTGTTGGATTTGGGCGTGCTGACACTGCAATTCGCTTTTACGGTACGTTTTACCATCGCCGGTATTCTGGGTATCGTCCTTGCTTTTTTTATTTATCGCAAAATTTAAACAGATCCAGCCGTCTGTTTCGGGGAAATGCCACGGGAAGGACGGTTTTTTTCTGTCGTTTTTTGCGTGGAAATTTTCTTGTTTTTCCTAATTCCAATGGCTTTTTTATTGAAAATTCCGCAAAAAAAAGGTATTATAAAAAGCAGGCTCCCATTCAGAAAACATCTTTTTTCTTTTTGTCGATTTCTGAATGGAAACCGCGACGACTTTCTTCAGAAGAAAACATCCCTTCATTCAGGTTAAAAGATATCTGGAAAGCCCTCTGGTTCGGAATTCCGGCTATCTTTGTTTTCTTGTGAAGATGTCCCCAATGTAAGACTTTTGCAGGAAAAGAAAAATCAATTCTGGTTTTTATGATAGAAAGGGGTTAATTGAATTTATGTTTTCCAAAGATATGGGTATCGACTTGGGTACCGCTAATACACTGGTTTATATGCGTGAAAAAGGCATCATTGTCAACGAACCTTCCGTTGTAGCCATCAACGTACAGACAAAAGAAGTGCTGGCTGTTGGCAACGAAGCAAAAGAAATGATCGGACGTACCCCCGGCAACATCGTTGCCATCCGTCCCATGAAAGACGGCGTCATCGCGGATTTCGACGTAACACAGGCTATGCTGCGTTACTTCATCAACAAGGCTTATGTGCGCTCTATGTTCGGTCCTAAGCCCCGCATCGTCATCTGCGTACCTTCCGGCGTAACAGAAGTGGAAAAAAGAGCTGTACTGGAAGCAGCCATTGCTGCCGGCTCCAAAGATAAAGACACTTACCTCATCGAAGAACCCATGGCTGCATCCATCGGCGCAGGTCTGCCCGTTGCGGAACCTACCGGCAGCATGGTTGTCGACATCGGCGGCGGTACCAGCGAAGTAGCAGTTATTTCCCTGGGCGGCATCGTTACCAGCACATCCCTGCGTGTAGCCGGTGATGCTCTGGACAGTGCCATCGTGAACTACATCAAGCGCGAATTCAACCTGGCCATCGGTGACAGAACCGCCGAAGAAATCAAAATCACCATCGGTTCCGCTTACCCTCTGGAACAGGAAGAAAAAATGGAAATCCGTGGTCGTGACCTGCTTTCCGGTCTGCCTAAGACCATCGAAGTCAATTCCGTACATGTACGGGAAGCCCTCAGCGAACCCGTTTCTTCCATCATCGAAACCATCAAGCAGACACTGGAAGCAACACCTCCTGAACTGGCTGCTGACGTGATGGAATATGGCATCACCCTCACAGGCGGCGGCGCATTGCTGCGTGGTCTGGATGCCCTCATCACATCTGAAACCGGCATGCCCGTTCACGTGGCAAATGAACCACTGAACTGTGTTGCCATGGGTACTGGTCTGGTGCTGGAACACATCGATACACTGAAAAATGTATTGATCTCCCCCAGAAAAGCATTGTTCTAAGAATCTGAAATCATTGTGAAGGAGCGTTTGCAATTGTTTTCCTTTTTTGAAAAATACAAAAAGTTCATATTCACCGGCGTCATACTGCTTCTGACGGTGCTGGCGCTGGTAACGAGCGGGAAAAAGCTGAATGCCACCATTTTTGAAAGTGCCCTCGGCTTTGTTGTGACGCCCTTTCAGGACATTACTTCCGGCATCGGCAGATGGGTGGAAAACACCACCTCTGAACGTCGGGAACAGGAAGAAATTCTGGCGGAAAACGAGGCTCTGCGGGAACAGGTGGCATCCCTGCAGTCTGATAACACCCGTCTTTCCCTTTACGAAGCGGAAAACGCCAAACTTTCCGCTCTTTTGAAAATCTCACAGAAATACCCAGAATACAACACCTTCGGCACCAGCATCATTGCCAAAAACCCCGGCAGCTGGTATGACGTGTTCACTGTGGACAAAGGCACTTCCGACGGCGTGGAAGCCAACATGGTACTGGCTGCGCCGGAAGGTCTGGTGGGCAAGATCATTGAAAGCGGCGCCACTTACGCCAAAGGGCAGTCCATACTGGACAGCCGCAGCTCTGTGCCTGCCATGAGCGCCCGTACAGGGGACTTAGGCGTTGTGAAAGGGGATTATACCCTTATGAACAACGGGCTGTGCAAAATGGAATATATCGACGCGGAAGCGGAAATCGCCGTAGGGGATGAAATCGTCACTTCCCATCTGAGCGACGTGTATCCGCCGGGACTGACCATCGGTCGTGTGAAAGAAATCAAAAACGACACCAATGGTCTGACCCGTTATGCCATCATCGAGCCGGCAGTAGACCTGAAACATCTGGATACCCTGCTGGTCATTGACAAAACAAATACCCGTACTGTTTCCCCTGGTGACCTTTCTGTTCCCACAGACATTCCCGCGACTCAGCCGGAAACTGACGAGGAGACTCTCACCGAAACAAATACGGGAGATGACGAAACAACTTCATCCAACGATACACAGGATGAAACACAGACAAATGGTAATTCGGAGGCTGACACAAATTGAGAATTTTATTGACAGGCATTCTTGTTTTCGTCAACTTCATACTGCAGACCACATTGCTCCCGTATATTTCCATTGGGGGCATTCTGCCCAATACGGCGCTGATCATCGTGGTTTCCTACGCCCTGCTCAGAGGCAGCACAGAAGGCGCCATTGTGGGCTTTTTCAGCGGTCTGCCCATTGATATTTTCTTCGGTACTTCCTTTGGGTACTATACCCTGCTGTTTTTGCTGGCTGGGCTTCTGGCAGGCCGCAGCCAAAAGGATTTCTACCGGGAAAATTATCTGCTGCCCATCATCATCTGCTCCTTGTCTGCCATCGTTTATGAAAGCGTTATTTTCATCACCGGCTTTTTCCTTCAGGGAAATACTTCGGTGCTGTATTTTCTGGTGCGTCTGGCACTGCCGGAAGCCGTTTACACAGCGGTTGTCACCATTCCCATTTACCGTCTGCTCTTTGGCATCAACGAATGGCTGGAGTTAAAGGAAAAATACAAGTATCGGCTGTTTTAATAAAACCTGCCTGCCATAAAGGAGGTTCCTATGCGCAAATATTGGGAACATTTTTTAGATTTATGCAAAAGCAGAATATTTGTCGTATTGTGCGGGATCTGTCTGCTTTTTTTCATATTGTTTGTCCGTCTGTTTCTTCTGCAGATCGTCAACGGGAAAGAATATAATGAGTCACTGCTCACCAGTGTTTCCAAAGAGGTCAATGTGCCCGCGCCCCGCGGCAACATCTACGACCGCTACGGCAGACCATTGGCGGAAAACAAGGTGGCTTACTCCGTCCAGATCGACGACAGCGTGACACCGAATCTGACCCCTTACCGTGCGGACCTGCTCCGGGATCTGCTGGACACCCTGTTCGCTTCCGGCACCGAAGCCAACGACGCTCTGCCCATTTCCAAATCTTCTCCCGCTGTCTTTACCTTTGAAGGGGATGAAAAAGAACAGAAAAAAGCGGAAGAAGCATGGAAAACCAGCATCGGTCTGGATCGGAAACAAATGGACTATACCGCTGAGGAATGTCTGAATTATCTCTACGAAGCCTGTGAAGCCCCCGCGGACTACGACACAGCCAAAAAACGTATGTATGTTTACTATGATCTGACACTTTCCGACAAAAGCCTCATGTGTCTGACACTGGCACAAAAACTGACGGAATTTGGCGAAACCATCATCGACAGCATCCCCATGGATATGGAATATCCTTATAAATTCCAATTCGGCGGCAACAAGACCAAAGAAGAAAACTGGAAGCTTTCTTTCCTGATGAAAGACGAACAGCTTTCCTACGATTCTCTGGAAACGCTGGATTATCTGCGGGATTTCTTCGGCTTCCCTGAGTATCTGCCGGACGATCTGGTGCGCAAAGCTGTGGGCATCCGCAACTCTCTTTACGAAGTACGTTACCAGAAATATCAGTCTGTAACCATCGCCACAGAAATCAGTGACAAAACATTGGCGTATGTAGAAGAAAATCAGGATGTATTCCCCAACGTGGTCATCAGCACCGTTTCTCTGCGGGAATATCCCAACGGGGAACATTTTTCACAGATCATCGGCTATATCCGTCAAATGACCGAGTCTGACATTGCTTTATATCAGGATATCGTGGACGCGGAAGGCAACCCTGTTTACAGCCCTACTGACATTGTGGGTCAGGCGGGTATTGAAAAACTTTACGAACAGGACCTGAACGGCACTGACGGCAAAATCACCATTGAAGTAGACAAAGAAGGCCGTCGTATGAGCACCATCAGTTCTACGGACCCTATCCCCGGCAAGGACGTTTATCTGACCATCGACAGCGAACTGCAGTCCATCGCCTACACCGCTTTGGAAAACGCTTTGCGGGATGTGCTCCTCAACCGTCTCACTTCCGGCGGCAAATACGGCATTTCCACCACGGAGCTCTTTACCACCATGGTCAATGCCAACCATATTTCGTCTTCCCTGATGCTTTCCGCTCAGGAAGGCACTGTACAGAAAACACTGGTAGACCGCTGCAAAGCTACTGTTCCCGATTTCTCCGTAGATGATGAAAACGCGGCGGAAATCCTCCAGACTTTCCTCACAGACGGTCTGACAAACGGCAATGTTTCCGCCCAGGAACTGTTGCTGTGCATGATCGAACAGGAAAGAGTCCCTGCTACACCGGAGGAAATCGAATCCGTGAAAAACGGCTCTCTGGCGCCTTCCTCTTTCGTCATCCGTAAGCTGGAAAGCGGCGAAATGAGCCCTGCCGATACGGCTCTGGACCCTTCCACAGGTTCTGTGGTGGTTTCCGAAGTAGACAGCGGTCAGGTGCTGGCGCTGGTGACTTATCCATCCTATGACAATAACCAGCTGGTGAACACATTCAACAACAGCTACTATAACCAGCTGCTGGAAGATACCAACACACCTTTGGTCAACCGTCCGCTGAAACAGAAAAAAGCGCCCGGTTCCACATTCAAAATGATTTCCGCTATAGCTGGGCTGGAAACCGGTGCCATCACCCCTTCCACTGTCATTTCGGACAAAGGGATATTCAAAGACGCCGGCACACCTTATGCCCGCTGCTGGATCTACAGCAACAACGGCGGCACTCATGGGGCTGTCAATGTTTCTCATGCGCTGGAAGTATCCTGTAACTACTTCTTCTACGAACTGGGTTACCGCATGGGCAACGCGGAAAACGGCACCACAGAACAGTCCATTGCCACACTGAACGAATATATGGCAGGCTTCGGTCTGAACTCCGTCACCGGCATTGAACTGGAAGAATACGGTCCCACCATGGCATCGCCTTATTACAAGGAACGTACCATCAAAACATACAACCCCGACGCTACCAGCAGCCAGACCCGCTGGACAGACGGGGATACCATCCGTGCCTTCATCGGCCAGTCCATCAACAGCTACACTCCGGCACAGATGAACCGCTACATCGCCACTCTGGCAAACGGCGGCACACTGTACCAGTATCATCTGGTGGACAAAGTGGTCAATCCTGACGGCACCATACACGAAGAAAAAGACGAAGTCATCCAAAATCAGATGAATCTGAAGCAGGAAAATCTGGATGCTGTTTACGAAGGCATGTATCTGGTTGCCAACGGCACCAAAGGTACCCTGCGCACCGCCTTCAAGGACCTGCCCGTCACTGTGGCAGCCAAAACAGGCACCGCTCAGGAAGACTTGTCCCGCAGCTCCCATACATGGCTGGTCTGCTTCGCGCCTTACGAAGACCCTCAGATCGCCATCACCGTCATGATCCCCTTTGCCGAGAACTATGGTTCTCCCGCGCCAAAGGTCGCCTCTGCCATCATCACGGAATATCTGGGACTGGACTACACACCGACAAACACCAATATGGAAACCGTATTGGATCAGTAATATTTTCAGGAGGGGAACTATGAATCAGGAAAACTATGTCATCTTCAAAGGAACCAAGGACGGCGTAACCGTACTGTTTCAGCCGGACGTTCCTTTTGAGGAACTTTGCGCACAATTGGAACAGAAAGTAGAAGAAGCAGGGAAATTCTTCGATAATGTCAAAACATCACTGGCCTTCAAAGGCAGAAGCTTCACCGAAGAGGAAGAAGAAACACTGCTGCAGATCATTGCCAGAAAAACAACCATGCGCATCACATTTGTAAAAACGGAAAACAATGAACTGAAACAGATTTCCGAACTGCTGGAAAAAGACATCCGCGCATTCAACCTGACCAAATTCCACAGAGGTTCTCTGCGCAACGGGCAGAAAATCGAATTTGACGGCAGCGTTGTGGTTGTAGGCGATGTGAATCCCGGTGCGGAAATCAAGGCAACAGGCAACATCATCATCCTGGGTCAGCTCAAAGGCATGGCCCACGCCGGCTGCAAGGGCATGACAGACGCTTTTGTCACCGCTGTTTACATGGCGCCGGTACAGCTGCGCATTGCGGACATCATCACACGTTTTCCTGAGGAAAACAAACACGGTCCCAAGCCGCCTGAATACGCTTTCGTCAAAGACGGACAGATTTTCGTCATGGCTTTGTCGTAATTTGGGAAAACAAATTGCTTTTTGCTAAAAAATTTTCGTGCAAATTCAGGATATATTTGTTAAAATACAGATATATATGATATTTTCGTATAGGCAAAGAGATTTCAGGCTCTTTTGCCTCTCCCTGTCACATTGGCAGGAAATACATTTGATTTAAGTAAAAAACTAGGGGGATATGATCCATGAGTGAAGTAATTGTAATCACCAGCGGCAAAGGCGGCGTTGGGAAAACCACCACCAGTGCAAACCTTGGCTGCGGTCTTGCCATTCAGGGCAAAAAGGTCGCTTTGGTAGACGCGGACATCGGTCTGCGTAATCTGGACGTTGTCATGGGGCTGGAAAACCGCATTGTATACGATCTGGTAGATGTGGTAGAAGGCAACTGCCGTCTGAAACAGGCGCTCATCAAAGATAAACGTTATGAAGGTCTGTTCCTGCTGCCTGCGGCGCAGACACGGGACAAAGACGCGGTTTCTCCCGAACAGATGCAGAAACTGTGTGAAAACCTGAAAGAAGAAGGATTTGACTATATCCTCATCGACTGCCCTGCCGGCATTGAACAGGGGTTCAAAAACGCCATTGCCGGCGCTGACCGTGCTGTTGTAGTCACCACACCGGAAGTATCCGCTGTTCGTGACGCTGACCGTATCATTGGTCTGTTGGAAGCAAACGGTCTGAACAACCCCACCCTCATCCTCAACCGCCTGCGCATCGATCTGGTAAAACGGGGCGAAATGATGAACATTGAGGATGTAACAGAAATCCTTGCCGTGGATATTCTGGGCGTGGTTCCCGATGACGAAACCATCGTTATCGCAACCAACAAAGGGGAACCTGCTGTCAGCAGCGATGAATCCCGCGCGGGACAGGCTTACCGCAACATCGTACGCCGCATCATGGGCGAAGATGTGCCTCTGATGACCTTCGAGGAAGAACCGGAAACATTTATGGATAAGCTGAAAAAGCTCTTCCGCCGTTAATCCCCAGGTTTGGAAAGGAGTGTCACGATGGATTTCTTTAGCTTTTTTAAGAAAAAATCCGCACCGCCTTCCGGCAGTGTGGCAAAAGACAGACTGAAACTGGTGCTGGTACACGACCGCGTCAACTGCTCCTCTCAGGTACTGGAAATGCTGAAAACAGACATCATCAAAGTCATCTCCAACTACATGGAAATCGACGATGAAGAACTGGATATCCAGATCACCCAGACCGAATCCGATGACAAGAACGGTACCGTTCCTGTGCTCTATGCCAATATTCCCATCAAGAGCATGCGCAAAGTCAACCAGGACTAAATTGAAACAAACACAAAAAAACAAAGCCGGGGAACCTGAGCCAGACTCATGCTTCAACCGGCTTTGCTGTATTATAAAACCAACCTCTGGAGGTGCCTATGCAAAGCAAAAAATGGCTCCAGAACCTGGATTGGTATCTCATCGGCGCCGTATGCATCCTTGCCGTTTTCGGCATCGTCTGCATCGCCAGCGCCCTGCACTTCAATCTGGGAGAAGGAACTTCCGAAGTCTATAAACAGATCGTCTTTTTCATCATTGGTCTTGGGCTGATGATCGTGGCGGCAAATGTAGACTATGAATATTTTTCACAATACTATATTCCTATTTATTTCATCAATATCGCACTGCTGCTGGCGGTATTTGTATTGGGCAGTGAATCCAAAGGCGCGACTCGCTGGATCGCCATCGGTCCTTTGACCATCCAGCCATCGGAATTTGCCAAAGTCATGATGATTTTCTTTCTGGCAAAATTCATTTCCCTGCATCAGTCGAAAATGAACCGGCTGGACTTTTTCCTGAAACTGTGCGTCATCACAGGGATTCCCATCCTGCTGGTACTGAAGCAGCCTGCCCTTTCCGCCAGTCTGGTACTGGTAACGGTTTTCTGTATCCTGATTTTTGTGGCAGGCATCGAAACCCTTTGGATCCGTAATGTAGCCATTGTGGCTGTGCCCTTGCTGGTGTTCATTTTCTGGGATGTCAGCCGGGAAAATCCCCTGATCATGGACAAAATCTTTGAACCCCACCAGTTCAATCGTATCCTGGCATTCGTAGACCCCACTGCCAACCCAGACCTGTATTATCAGACAGAAAAATCCATCAATGCCATCGGCTCCGGTCAGCTCACCGGCAAAGGGCTGTTTCAGGGCACCCTTAATCAGCTCAGTTATCTGCCGGAACCCCATAATGATTTTATTTTTTCTGTAATTGGGGAGGAATTTGGATTTTTGGGTTGTATATTTACATTAGGGCTATTGCTCTTTGTGGTATTTCGTTGTATCATTATAGCATTATCTACGAGAGATACATTCAGCCAGCTCATTGTAGTGGGTGTGGCAGGCATGTTCGCCTTCCAGACCTTCGTCAACGCCGGCGTTGCGACGGGCATTGTGCCCAATACCGGCATGTCCCTGCCCTTTGTCAGCTATGGGGGCAGTTCCATGTGGACAAACATGGTGGCGCTTGGACTGGTACTGAATATTCGAAAAAAAGAAACCAGATCATTATTCGAGGGGGGTTTATTATGAATATCGCATTGATTGCGGACGACAATAAGAAAAAACTAATGGAAAATCTATGCATCGCTTACCGTCATATCCTGTGCAAACATGAACTTTACGCAACCGCTACCACAGGTCGTCTGGTCAGTGAAGCCGCAAATCTGAATGTGCATAAATATCTGGCTGGGCAGCTGGGGGGCTCCGAACAGCTTGGCGCGCAGATCATCAACAACGATCTGGACGTGATGATCTTCCTGCGTGACCCTGCTTCTCACCAGTCTTATGAAGAATACAGCAACCTGTTCCGCCTGTGTGATACCCACAACATTCCCGTTGCCACCAATCTGGCAACAGCGGAAGTGCTGCTGCTGGCGCTGGACAGAGGCGATCTGGACTGGAGAAACGTGGTGAGATAATATGCAGTTCACCTTTCATGCTGTACCCTTCTGGATCATCACAGGGTATTACCTCATCATCAATATTGTGCTGTTTTGCGCCATGGTCCTGGATAAAAAACGTGCCATCCGCGGCAGACGGCGGGTACCTGAGAAAACACTGTTCCTGATGGCCATTTTAGGCGGCAGCATCGGGGGCTTTGTTGGCATGTTCACACAGCACCACAAAACAAAGCATATTTCTTTTTATCTGGCTTACGGGCTTACAGCCCTTATGCACATTTTCCTGTGCTGGCTGCTGATGACCAGTTTTGCCTTTACAGCTTGAAACTGAAAAACACGGTACTTCTCTTTCGGGAAGATACCGTGCTTTTTTTATTTTACGCCGAAAACATGTCTGCCGATGGTGGTGGTAATGGGGATGCTCCAAATCCAGCGGCTGGTGGCTGTGACAGGATTCCAATAATATAACGCTCCATTGGTGGGGTCCCAACCGTTAAGGGCATCTCTGGCGGCATTCAGCGCCGTTTCGTTGGGCGTCAGATAAAACTGCTTATCGGCAACGGCATCGAAGGCGCCGGGCTGGTAGATGACCTCCGCAATGGTATTGGGGAAATCCGGGCTTGCCACCCGATTCAACACCACCGCGCCCACTGCCACCTGTCCTTCGTAAGGTTCCCCACGGGCTTCCCCATGGATGATAGACGCCAAGAGATACAAATCCTCATCATAATCGCTGGTGCCTGTTTCCCCCACGCCGCTGGTGCCAGTGCCAATGGAAATGCCCAAACGGGACAGGGTATCACTGCCGGCAATGCCATCTACTTTCAAGCCGTTATCCGCTTGGAACTGGCGAATGGCTTCGTATGTTTTGGTGCCGAAAACACCGTCAGGCGTATCAGGATAATAGCCCAGCTGGCGAAGTTTCTCCTGGGTCTGCTTCACCAAACTGCCACGGGTGCCCCAGGAAACCAGCTTCGTCACTGCCACTGTTTCCGGCTGACTTGCCTTCTCCGCCATGCCCCACGCCAACACCAGAAGTGCCAGCAAACATATCAAAACACATTTTCTCCTGCCTTTTCGCCCCATTGCCCCTGCTCCTTCCCTGTTTTTTATTCCCCCTGCCACATTTCCACGATTTTCAGCTTGATTTTCGGTGCCTTGTTGGTCTGTTCCGCCGCGGAAACCACTGCGTATTCCTCTGGTGTCAGATTGTTTTGCAGCCGTTCCCTGCCTTCCGCCGTAGGCTCTCCCCATGCGGCATCCACATAGCACATCTGGGGATAGAGCACACACCACCAGTTATGCCCTTTCGCTTCTCCAATCTCAATACGCACCGCGTCATAAACTCCAGCAGGAAAC
Organism: Clostridia bacterium; assembly: GCA_022786605.1. Classification (GTDB taxonomy): domain Bacteria; phylum Bacillota; class Clostridia; order Lachnospirales; family Anaerotignaceae; genus Anaerotignum. The sequence continues at coordinate 80,387 of JALFWW010000021.1, forward strand.
ACCAGATTTCCATAGGTCTTTTCGGGGAAATCCTCCCGCACCAATGATACGGAAACGGGATACTCATACCCCTGTCTGGCGATTTCCGCCGCCGCAGTCTGGCGTATTTCCTCTTTGGATACTGCCAAAAGCGCCATGCTCTCCCCTTTGGAGGAACAGCTCTCCAGCTTTTCCCCAAAAGCAGACAGCACCGCGTCCCGCACATCCAGCTTCAAGTTCTGGTCCGCTGTGGTATCGCTGTTTGCCAGCACATGAAACCGCACCACGCCATCGGCAATGCCCCGCTGGATATTTGCCGCATAAACACCAGACCAAAGGACACAGACCAAAATGCCCCCCACAAGGGCTGTCACCCCATATTTCCACTGTTTTTTCCAAAAGGCTTTGAACCGCAAAGCCCACAAAACCAATGTTTTCATATTCTCCCACCCTTTTTTCTCTTTTGATGGAGAGAGTATGACCTTGTTTTTGGTATTTTATACCTTCTCTTTATCGGGTGCGTCCCGTATCCTGCAATTTCACTTCACAGTTCACCAAAACCTGCAAATCCTGCCAGTTTTCGCCAGACTTTGCCACCTCCGGCGCCTGCCGCTGACATTTGCCCCAAAGACCGAACACGTCCCCGGCAGTGGTTTCTTGGGCTCTTTTTATTGTATTTTCCAAATCTGTTTTTATGATGTCCCCGAAGAAATTTTCCAGTTCCCGTCGGGTATTTCCCTCCAACAGGGATTGTCCGCCGCTGCCTGTGAGAGCGCCGGAAACCTTCACGTTGACCTGACAGGAAAGCCCTTCCCCTGTCTTTGCAAAATCAAAAGAAACTTTGTCCTTGCGGATTTCCAAAGGCAGTACCGTTCCATTCCAGTTGCCCTCAATGACAGCGCCGCTGCCTTCTCCCAGCAACAGCAGATGCGCCTGTTCTTCCGCCGCAGGCAATGAAAAGGCATAGGCACCATCTGCCAAAGCAATGCCGCCGCCTAAAGAAAGACCTTCCTCCGTCTTTTCAATGCGTGGCAGAACCGTACTGCCGCTCTGCTCGCCCAATTCCGTCAGGAGCATATCCAAATCCATGCCCCGGGTCACAGCCACCTCCTGGGCGGTATTCTTATAAAAATCCCAGAGGAACAGCCCTGTGGAGCTATCCGCCTCCGCAATGGCATTCACACAGGCGTCTGCGGCGTTTTCCGTGCCCAATACCATGACTTTTTCTGAAAGAGCATTGCCCCGCTCCAATTCCTCCAGCACCGCTTCAAAGGCGGCTTTGTCTGCCAGCAGACTTTTGCCGAACACCACCGTCCGCAGCTGTCCCAGATAGACTTCCCGGGAACTGCGGCTGTCCGCCTCCGCCACAGCTGCCGTCAGGGTGTCCCCTTTTACCCGATAGACACTTTGACTATTTCCTTCTGTAGTCTTGGCAGGGGCGAAAGTCACCAGCAGTCCATCTTCTCCTTTATCAATGCCCATGGTGATGACATAAGCCCTGTCCTCCGGGTCTCTGCCATCCCAGCATCCTGTCAAAAATAGCGGCAATAGGGCTATGAGGGCAAATTTAAGCTGTTTCACGGCGTTTCCCCCTTTCCTTGATCCATTTTACTCCCAAAACCAAAAGAGGCAGGAGCGCCGTTGTAAGGGCGCTGAAGATAGGCTGTATTTTATTGCGGAAATCATAGGCTATTGCCAAGTCCTGTGGAATCATGGCGCCCATAAACAGCAATGGCACCCACAGCAGCAGCCAGTACCGTCGTCCTTGCCCGCTTTGGCGGCACAGACGCACACAGCAGACACTGCCAAAAAACAGCGCTCCAGACACATACAGAAAGGCGGAAACCATCCAGAACCACAACAGGAGGATGTCCTGTCTGCCCAGAAAAATACCGGAAAAGCGCACACGCTCCATGACCTGTACCGTGGGGAAAATCTTATGGGACAGGGATTCGGCACCGTAGACCGTCAGGCAAAGGAATGTGGCTGCCGTCATCAGGAATGTAGTCAGCAGGCAGACAGCAAAAAGGCTTTTCTGCCCTTTTTCCGGTTTTTCCAGAAAAGGCGGCAGAAACAGCAGGAATATCATCCCCTGAAACAAGGGCTGCACATAAGCCGCTCCCCGCCGCAGTCCATCCAGCTTCGGCAATTCCACAGGGAGGAAATACGCCTCCCCTGCCGTGAGAGCAACGGCAAACAACAACAGCACAAAAGGAGGGAACACGAAGAAAAACAGTATCTCCGCGCCCCTTGCCTGTCCCTCGATGCCCCTTGCCACACCAAAGGCAGACAACGCCAGCAAGGTGCCTACCATCAGCCACAGGGGCGTATGGGGCAGCATGGTACTGCGGAGGATTTCCGTAAAAATACGAACTTCCAGCATGGCATCCACGGCGATTTTTCCGGCGATGAACACTGCCAGTACGCTGCCCAGCACACCGCCGAATGTATTTCGCAGCCATTCCACCACCGTCCATGTAGGTTCTTTTTTGCCCAAAAGAGTCAGCACCAGAGAGAAAAACGCCGCCAGCAGACCGCCCACGAGCATCACCAGCCAGCAGGCTCTGCCGCTTCCCTCTGCCAGTTCCGCAGGCAAAAACAGAGACGCCGTCCCCAGAAAATAAAAGCAGAACAGCGCCTGCATCTGCCGCAGGGAAATTTTATGGTTATCGGAAAACATCAGCGTTTCCCTCCTTTCTCCATAAAAATGGACTGCCGTTTCAGCCATGGCAAAGGCAGACGGAACAGGCTGTCCTCCAGATCACGATAATGGTTCACGGAAGCGGAGCAGAAGGGATAGAGATAAGGAATCCCGTAAGAAGAAAGCCCAGCCAGATGCACCACCAAAAGAAGGATACCTGCCCAGAAGCCATAAAGCCCCAATGCGGCAGAAAGGAAGATCACCAGATATTTGCTCAGCCGCAGACCGGAAACCACGGAAATATTGGGAATGACAAAAGAACAAATCCCTGTGAGGGCGGAAATGATGACCACTGCCGGACTGACCAGCCCCGCGTCCACCGCCGCAGAACCGATGATAATACCCCCCACAATACCAATGGTGGCGCTGACAGGAGAAGGGAGCCGCACCCCCGCTTCTCGCAGCAGTTCAAAAGCCAATTCCATGGAAATGACCTCCACCGCCACAGAAAAAGGGATACTCTGTCTGGTGGTGGCAATCTTTAGTGCCAAAGACGTGGGCAAAAGTTCTGGATGGTACACCGTCAGCGCCAGATACAGCCCCGGCAATGCCACCGCCACAAAAGCCGCCACATACCGCATGAAACGAATGAGGCTCATGATCTCCCAGCGGTCATAATAATCCTCTGCCGCCTGAAAAAACAGATTCAGTGTCACTGGCAGCAGAATCACAAAAGGCGTATTATCCACCACCAGCACCACACGCCCCTCCAGCAGTGCCGCCGCCGCTTTATCGGGGCGTTCTGTCATTTGTAATTGGGGAAAGGGCGAAAACTGCCGCTTTTCCAGAAGCTGTTCCAGAGAGCCGCTGTCCAGTATGCCATTTATCCTGAGCCGCTCCAGCTGGCGTTTTGCCTGCCGCAGAATCTCCGGACGCACCAGATCTGAAAGATACATCAGGGCAACGTCGGTCTTTGTACGGCTGCCAGCTTTGGTACGCACCACTTTCAAACGGGTATCCTGTATCCTTCTGCGGATGAGCACCAGATTAAATGCCAAAAGCTCCGTGAAAGCATCCTTGGGACCCTGCACCACCACTTCTGTTTCCGTATGTCCCACGCCGCGGTTGGGATAGCCCCTTGTGGACGCCTGCAAGGCAAAAGAGCTCCCCTCCATAAAAATCACTGTATCCCCTGCCAGCACCCCAGCAGCGGCTTCCTGGATGGTTTGCACCTGTTTCACATCACGATTGGCAATGACGCTTTCCATGAGCCCCAAAAGCCGCTCTTCCGTTTCTGTGTCATGACAGCGGTTCATGATATTGGTCATGATGGCGTCCTCCACAGCGGTGGTATTGACCATATTATCCACATAGACCAGAAACAGCTGTCCCTGCCCTTCCGCCGCCGCGAAATCACGGAACACAATATCTCCGCAGTCGGCAAACAATTCTTTCATGGCGGTACGATTCGCCGCCAGATTTTTCCCAATTTCCAAAATCCGCTCACCTGCCTTTTTCCTATAGTCTTGCTGAAAGGGACGGAGATTATACCTTTTTTCCAAAAAGACACACAAAAGGAGGGCGTCCTTTCGGACGTCCTCCAGAAAACATCGGTTTGGATAAATTTTGAAAAGAAATCAGGTGTGTTTCGTCTTATCTGTTTGCGTTCATGTAAACAGTTGTTGTTTTGCCTGTAGCGGGGTCAGTATCCCATGTCAGGTCTGTCACGCCCAGAGCCACAGACAGGTCACGCATGGGCAGGAACGCTCTGTCGTTTACGATTTCCAGTGTGGAGCTTGTGGGGATGGAGCTGCCATTGACATACATCACGGAAGCACCCTGTGTCATGGAGATGATACGGTCAGCGTACAGGATGGTAACAGTCTTTGTAGCCTGATCCCACAGTACGTTGTTGTTGTCGATGCCCAGAGATGTGGAAATGGCTCTGATGGGCAGCATGGTGTAGCCGTTTGCGTTGATGTACGCAGGTGCATCCAGTTCTACTTTTGTTTCACCAGCCATCAGGTAGTTTTCACCGATGGGCACTGTCAGTTTTGTTGTGAAACCATTCATGTCGCTGCCGCCTGTAACGATGTTTACAAAGCCTGTTTTCGCTGTGTAGTCGATATCATCGGATTCATCGCCTACAAATACAGTTTCGTCATCCTTTGCCAGCAGTGTCTGAGGCAGATAGCCTTTGTCTGTTGCTTTATAGTTGCTGCCTTTGAATTCTTCCGCTTTTTCCGCGCTGTCTACACCCAGCATATCCAGTGCGTACATGTTCAGGTCATAAGCGCCTGCGGGCAGGTTTCTGTCCATATACAGTGTCAGGTCAGATACCGTCAGTGTTGCAGGTTCGTCATCGCTTTCGCTGTCAACTGTGAAACGGATTTCGCCGTCTTTTGTTTTTACATCTTTGACTTCCATACCGCTCTTGTCGTCAGCTGTAACTGTGGCGTCATCGTCAAAGTCGATTTTGTCCAGTGTCAGAGCAAATTCAGAGCCTTTTTCCCACAGACCAGCTTCCGCTTCTGTGATAACGATATCTGTAGGGATTTCTGTGTTTCTGTAGTCGATGGTCAGGTCATTCTGCTGTGCGGATACTGTGTAAGGTTTTACAAATTTCGCAATGGTCACTTCCTGTTCTTCCATAGCGTCACCAGCCAGTGTCAGTATAACATCGCCTTCAAAATCAGGGTCTGCCACCAGTGTGAATGTCACATCCAGTTCGTAAGGATCGTTGCCGGATTCATTTTCTTCAAAGATACGTTTGTCGAATTCGAAGTATTCGTATTCGCCGTTATCGTAAGCTTTGATGAAGTCATCTCTGTCCAGATCGATACCGTCAGCTACCACATCCACGTCTGCCGCGTAAACGCCTTCAGGCAGGGACAGTGTGAATTTTTTGCTGTTGTCCCAAGCGCCGGCGAATGTTTCGTCGATGGATACTTCCAGAGATTCGTGGTCGCTGTCGTCTGTGATACCTGTGTTGTCCACGTCAACGCCGCTGTAGATTACAGGTACGTCTTCGTCTTTGTCAACACTCATGGATACCGCGTAGTCCACAACTTTCGCAACTTCTACAGAAACACTGTCGTTGCCTGTCACAGATACTTTCATTGTCGCTGCAGCGCCTTCTTTTGCGGATGTCGCTTCCACTTTCAGACCTGTGATCTTCAGGGATTCCGCGTCTGTATAGTCACAGAGTTTAAATGTGATTTCATCGTCATCGTATTCGTAGCCGGTCAGTTTGCTCATTTCGTATTTGCCTGCTTTGCCGCCATCTACCATGGTGTTGCTGTCTACAACAAATTCAAAGCCGCTGTTGAGTTTCAGGGTCAGTGTATCATCTCTGTCACCTGTGAATGTGGTGCCTACGGAAGGTTCAATTGTGATATCCTTCAGTGTCGCAACTTCTTCCACTGCTACATCTACAGTATCTTTTACGGATACTTTGATGCCTTTTGCTTCAATGGCCGCATATACCAGATCATCACCGTTTGTGATGATCATATCGCTGGAATCTACGCTGACGGTTGCCTGTGTGTTTTTGGATGTTTTTGTCAGCTGAGAAGTCAGGTTATAGGACAGCACCCAGCCGCGTTCCATTTTACCTGTCAATGTGAAGGACAGTTCATCCACATCATCCGCTGTCACATCACTGATGGTGATTGTATTGCCGGAAGCGTCTTTCAGTACGTTGTTGTTTTTGTCCGCGAAAATATACTGACCGGCATAGTCTGCGTCACTGTCACCACCGAAATCGTCAGTGCCTTCTGTCAGTGTATAGGTGCTGTCGTCATCTTTCAGATAAATCAGACCTGTCAGGTCAGATTCACTTGTACTTCCGCTGACAACATCGCCGTCATTTTCACGGAAATTCGCTTTATCCAATGTCATTTCGATTTCCGCGTCAGGTACGCTGCTGCTGCTGTAGTCTGCTGTGGTAAAGGTCAGCTGCAATTCGGCTGCATCCTTTGCGTCGATCTTACCACCTGCTGTTTTCATTTCGTTTTCTGTGTAATTTTCAGCCCCTACCACCTTGGCAGTGGCTTTCACATCGCCTGTTGCCGCAAATGCCGTTGCTGGCACCATAGACGCTGCCATGACAGATGCCATAGCGAATGAGATAAATCTCTTCATGTCATTTCCTCCTTTTGTTTCTGTAAAATGTCGTTGCATAGTTATAAAACGAAGATGCATTTTTTCGCACAAAAGACATACATACCTTGAAAAATCCCCCAGACCACTTCTTCTGTCCCCTATGATTCCAAACAAAACCCATGATCTTATTCCCATATTCTTCAAAGCAAAATCTGCATATTTCCTGTATGTTTTGTGCGTTTCAACTTTGCAACGCTATTATATCCGCAAAAAAAAAGATTGACAATAGACTTTGCCAAACTCTAATTTCAATGTAAAATTACTGAAACATAAGGGGTGAAAGCCTTGATTTTCCGGCATTTCTAAATATTACAAAAAAAGGACGTTTCTCATGAAACCGTCCTTTTTTCTCATAATTTTCTTATTTTTTTCTCATTTTCGGCTTATGGGGATGTTTTGCCGCCTGCGCCGCTGGAGAGCAGTTCTGTGTTTTCAAACTGATAAATCTGCATGTCGTGGGCATATACCAGCTGTGTCACGGCGTTCTCCGCCTGTTCCACCACCAGAGCAGCCTGGTCTAATGTAATGGCTGTGGTATTGCCTGCTTTATAATTGACTTCCGCCGCACGCTGTGCCGCTTTTGCCTGTTCCAGTGTAGTCACTGCGGAATCATACTGGCTCTCCAAAGACAGTATGGAATTATAGGCGTTCTGGATGGCAAGTTCCTTGCTGTCCTTCGCTGTTTTCAGGCTCCGTTTCGCTTCCTCGTAAGAGTGCTTATTATTGGCAGAGGTTGCGTTGGAAGAAGATACAGACAGGTAATTTTTATTGAATTCCGCGTCTTTGAGCGCCTGTTCCTGCAGTTTGATGGTATAGTCTGTATTCATTTTGCTGTTGACATACTGTGTCATGGGCTGAGGCAGTTCATAAGGGGTATATTCCACATCATAAACCAGTGTATAATCCTTTTCCCTGTCCTCGCCGATGAAGTTGTAGAATGCCAGATATTCCTGTTCCAGCGCCATTTCCAACTTTGTCACATTATACTGGGCCTGTTCATAATCCGCCCGCAGTTTTTGCAGATCGTAGTCACTGAGGACACCCAGTTCATTTTTCCGCTGTCCCTGTTCCCACAGTGTTTTCTTTACTTCCATGTCTTTTTTCGCCAGTTCCAGAGAACTCTGGTCACTGAAAATGGAAGTGTAATAATTCTTTACAGTCCCTTCCAAAGAAATTTTGGTCAGTTCTTCGGAATAACGGTTTTTGGTCATGCTGCTGCTGATGTTCTGGATGGAAGAATAGATGGCATAAATGTCATCATCCACCCACTGCTGATAAGATACTGTAGGCACGGAGAAAGAGCCTGTGATGTCCCAGATATCCTCTTTCAGGTCCTGCAGATAATCGGCTGTTTCCGCCACAGAGCGCAGGTCAGAACTGTTTTTGGTGGCAAGTTCCACTGCCTCTTCATAAGTCAGTTCCTTTTCCTTCTGGGCTTCCAAGGCTTTCGCTTCTTCTATGGTCAAAATTTTTGTGGCAGGGATGGATTCCTTCGGTTTTTCCGCCGCCAGCGCCGTTGTGGATACCAGCAGTGCCGCCACCGCCGTTGCCGCAATGGTTTTTCCTCTGACAAAACATGTTTTCATCTCTCAAACCTCCTATGGGCTATGACCCCAAGATATGTTTATAGTAAAACAAATTATACCATATCAAAAAGAAAAAAAACAGGTGCTTTCATATTTCTTAAACATTTCTTCGGGAAAAACAAAAAAACGCCTGTTTCTCGGGGGCTTCCTCATACAAAAAGAAAGCCCCAGCCTTTCCAGTACAAAAGAGCGGGACTTTCTTATTTTTACAGGATTCCGGTATGTTTTGCGCAAGGAAAAAAGGTCCCCGCAGGGACCTCTTTTCTATACATAAGGGTTTGGAATACAAAGATTTATTTGCTGCCGTTCAGTGTAGCTGTTTTTGTAGCCTGATCCCATGTGATATCTGTTACGCCCAGAGCGTTGCCCAGATCTCTCATGCCCAGGAACATTCTGTTGTCTTTGATTTCAACAGCTGCTGTAGCGGGGATCATCGCGCCATTTACATACATCACTTTCTGACCGTATGTCATGTTGATGATCTTGGAACCGTACATGATTGTAGCTGTTCTTGTGTTCTGATCCCACAGAACGTTGTTTGTGTTGATACCCAGAGCCACTGCTACTGCTCTCAGAGGCAGCATTGTGTAGCCATTTGCGTTTACATAAGCGGGTACATCGATTTCCACTTTGTTTTCGCCGGAGATGAGGTATTTTTCACCAACGGGAACAACAACTTTTGTTGTGAAGGAATCTGTATCCTGAGAACCAGCTGTGATGATGTTTACAAAACCAGCTTTTGCTTTTGTGCTGTAGAAGTCATCGTTGATGTCAGCTACTACACGTTTTGTTGTGGATTTGCCCAGAATATCCTGAGACAGGAAACCAGCGTCTTTCGCAGGGTCGCTCTTCTTAGTTACTGTTTCTCTCTTGCCGTCTTCTGCGCCCAGCAGTGCGGGGGAGAATACATCCAGGTCATAAGCGCCTGCGGGCAGGTTTCTGTTCATGAACAGTGTCAGACCGGAAATGGTTACTTCCGCGGGTTTGTCATCGCTCTTAGAGTCTACTTTGAAAGTAACAACGCCTTTGGATGTTTTCGCGTCTTTTACTTTCAGACCGCTCTTATCGTCTACAGTTACTTTTGCGTCGTCATCGAAATCGATCTTATCCAAAGACAGCGCGAATGTTGTGTTTTTATCCCACAGACCAGCTTCTGCTTCTTTGATCACTACATCTGTAGGAACTTTTGTGTTTCTGTAATCGATCTGCAGATCGTTCTGTTTTGCTTCAACTGTGAAAGGTTTTACGAATTTTGCAACAGTTGCTTTCTGTTCTTTCAGGGCATCGCCTGTCAGAGTCAGAACAACATCGCCTTCGAAGTTAGGGTCTGCAACCAGAACCAGAGTGAATTTCAGTTCTGCTTTATCTTTCTTGGAAGGGTCTGTTTCAGTCCAAGTTCTCTTTTTGAATGTCAGTGCTTCGTAATCGCCTTTATCGTAAGCGCCTTCGAACCATTCAGCGGGTTTTGCTACCTGCATGTTGTCTGCTGTAGGGTTCAGTACATCAGCGATGTAAACGCCCTGAGGCAGTTTGAATGTGAAGTCTTTCGCATCGTCCCAAGCGCCGGGGAATGTTTCTTTTACAGTAACTTCCAGAGCTTCGTGGTCGCTGCTGTTTGTGATACCTGTGTTTTTCACGTCAACGCCGCTGTAGATTACGGGTACGTCAGCGTCTTTTTCTACGGACATGATAACTGCGGAATCAACCACTTTCGCTACTTCTACGGAAACAGTGTCATTGCCGTCAGCGTAGATTTTCAGAGTAGCTGTAGCGCCTGCTTTAGCGGAAGCCGCTTCTACTTTCAGACCTGTGATTTTCAGCACGTCTTTGCCTGCTGCTGTGCTGTCCACTTTGATGGCGATTTCATCGTCTTCAAAGCTTTCAACAGTTGCGCTGGAAGGTTCAACTTTTACATCGCCTTTTTTGCCGGAGAATTCAAAGCCGCTGTTCAGTTTCAGTCTTACCAGACCGTCTGTTTTGATAACAGCGCCCAGAGTATCGCCTACTGCGGGTTCGATCTTCAGTTCTTTCAGTTCAACCACTTCTTCAGAAGCCACGTCAACTGTGTCTTTTACGGAAGCTTTCAGGCCTTTTGCTTCTACGGAAGCGTAAACCAGATCGTCACCGTTGGAGATTTTCACATCATCGGATTCGATGGATACTTTTGCCTGTTTGCCTTTGGAAGTTTTGTCCATTACGGAAGTCAGACCGAATGCCAAAACGTCGCCTTTGGACATTTTACCTTCGATAACGAATTCCACTTCGTCAGAAGATGTGAATGTTACGGATTTGATTTTCGCTTCGTCATTCGCGCCAGTGAAGGCTTCATCGGAAGTGCTCTTTTTCGCGTCGATTGTTTTGGAACCTTTGTCTGTTTTCAGTGTTACTTTCAGTGTTGCATCAGTGTCAGCAGCGATAGCACTGCCAGATTTGTAGAAGTCCGCGTTGTCCAAAGACAGTGTGTATTTCACTTCTGTTTTGGAGCTAGCAGCGTAGTCAGCTGTTGTGTATGTCAGCTGTACTTCGGGACCATCCACTTTTTTGTTCTGAGTCTTTTCGATCTCATCCTGTGTGTAGTTCTTGGAACCCACAATCTTAGCTGTAGCTTTCACGTCGCCGGAAGCCGCGAATGCAGTCGCGGGAACCAGGGATACGACCATAGCCGCAGCCATCACCATGGAAAGAAATTTCTTCATGGTTCATTCCTCCTTTTGTCTCGTCTTTTCATCTCTTTTTCGTTTTATAATTATACAACGAACCTGCCACTGGTCTGTACCGACCCTCCAGCCATCCGCCGCAGGCAAAAACAACGCCGCGGGCACTGCGGTCCATTCCCCCATTCCGCAAAGAGCCTCGGATTCCTTGGTGCGGTCTTTGTCTGTGCGAAGGGATACAGAGAAAGCACAGATTTCGTATGCAAGTTTATTATACTTATGCACCACTATTTTGGCAAGAGAAAATTTAGGATGTAACAGAACTGTAACCTTTTGTGCCTTTGAAAAAACATGAGGAAATGCCAGTTTTTATTGATATTCCGGCATTTTATGACATATCACCAAAAAGGTGTCTTATAAAATTCTTACGAATTTCCTACACCAGAATGCTTATGGATTACAAAAAATACACTTATATTATACAATGATACACTTATATCATATATAAGTACACCATTGTAGTATGAAGCCATGGCAGGGCAGGCAAAAAAAAGAAAAAAGGCGGGGCAAAGGAGAAGGCAACGGGCGGCAGGGCGGAACAGACAACAAAAAAAGACCTCCTCAAAAGAGGAGGTCTTGGATTCTCACAAAGGTTTTACACCTGAGCAGTAAATTTGTTTTTCAACAAATTATTTGCTGCCGTTCAGTGTAGCTGTCTTTGTAGCCTGATCCCATGTGATATCTGTTACGCCCAGAGCGTTGCCCAGATCTCTCATGCCCAGGAACATTCTGTTGTCTTTGATTTCAACAGCTGCTGTAGCGGGGATCATAGCGCCATTTACATACATCACTTTCTGACCGTATGTCATGTTGATGATCTTGTTACCGTACATGATTGTAGCTGTTCTTGTAGCCTGATCCCACAGAACGTTGTCGGATTTGATACCCAGAGCTACGGATACTGCTCTCAGAGGCAGCATTGTGTAACCGTTTGCGTTGATGTAAGCGGGTACGTCGATTTCAACTTTGTTTTCGCCGGAGATGATGTATTTTTCACCAACGGGAACAACAACTTTAGTTGTGAAGGATTCTGTATCCTGAGGACCAGCTGTGATGATGTTTACGAAGCCAGCTTTTGCAACATAGCTTACGGAATCATCGTTTACGTCTGCAACTGTGTCATCTTTGTCTTTTGCAGAGTAGATTGCTTCTGTCAGATAGCCTTCTCCAGGTTTGTTAATTTTTACGTCTTCATCTTCATCATAGTTGGAAGCCAGAACGTCGATACCCAGCATTTTCTGAGAAGCAACTTTCAGGTCATAAGCACCTGCGGGCAGGCTTCTGTCCATGAACAGTGTCAGACCGGAAATTGTTACTACTGCAGGTTCGTCGCCACTCTTCTTGTCAACTTCGAAGGATACAGCGCCGTCTTTTGTTTTAACGTTTTTGATTTCCAGACCAGATTTGCTATCAACTGTTACTTTTGCATCATCATCGAATGCGATTTTGTCCAGAGCCAGTTTCAGGTCTGTTTTCTGATCCCACAGACCAGCTTCTGCTTCTTTGATCACTACGTCTGTAGGGATATCTGTGTTTCTGTAAGCGATCTGCAGATCGTTCTGTTTAGCTTCTACTGTGAAAGGTTTTACAAATTTAGCGATTGTAACTTTCTGAGTTTCAACGCCGTCACCTTCCATTGTCAGAACTACATCGCCTTCGAAGTTAGGGTCAGCAACCAGTGTGAAGGAGAATGTTGTTTCATATTTTTCGTCATCGCTATCCTTCATGGATCTCTTTTCAAATACGAAAGATGTGTGTTCGCCTTCTTTGTAAGCATCCTGGAAAGCTGTATCACCCAAGAAGTCTGTGCCGTCTGTGTCTACGCCTTCACCTTTATCGTTTGCAACATAAACGCCTTCAGGCAGTGTCAGTCTCAGTTCTTTTTTAGAATCGAAAGCACCAACAAATGTTTCTTTGATTGTTACTTCCAGAGATTTGTGATCGCTGTCATCTGTGATACCTTCGTTTTTCACGTTAACGCCGCTGTAGATTACAGGTACATCTTCATCTTCATCTACGGACATAATTACGCCAAATTCTACCACTTTGATAGCTTCAACTGTTACAGTGTCGGAACCTGTCAGGCTAATTCTTACTGTACCAGTAGAACCAGCTTTAGCAGAAGCAGCTTCTACTTTCAGACCTGTGATTTTCCAAACATCTTTGCTCAGATCCAGAGCTTCACCGCTGCCATCGTTATCTTTTACAGGGATTACGATTTCATCATCTTCGATTTTAGCATTCTTTACTGCTACGCCATTTACTTTCAGGCTAGTTGCTGTTTCTTTTTTAGAGAACTCGTAACCACTAGGCAGTCTCAGTGTCAGTTCTGCTTTGTCAACATCAGAAATCAGTGCGCTGAAGTTGCTACCAACTGTAGGTTCAACTTTGATTTCTTTCAGTTCTTCAACTTCTTCAACTGCGATATCAACTGTATCTTTTACAGATGCTTTGATACCTTTAGCTTCTACGGAAGCGTATACCAGATCATCGCCGTTTGCAATTTTAACATCATCGGAATCAACGGATACTTTAGCTGTTTTGCCTTTGGATGTTTTATCCATTGTGGATTCCAGATCAATGCCCAGAGTCCAGCCTTTGTTCATTTTACCATCAACTGTGATTTCGATTTCATCGTCATCTACACGTTTAACTTCTGCAGAAACGGAACCGTCAGCACCAAAAGTTGCGGAAGCGTCATAATCTGTTGTCTGCCAAGTCCATGTGTTTGCGGACTGGTTGTCGTCTTTGATGTACATCTTAGGTGCTTTTGTAGCGCTAAATTCAGCATTGTCCAGTGTTACTGTGTAAACAGCTTTACCACTATCAGATGTTGCATAATCTGCAGTTGTGTAGTACAGCTGCAGTTCAGGACCTTTAACAACTTTTGCGCCTTCAGGGCGAGAAGTATCTTCAATTTCGTCCTGTGTGTAGTTTTTCGCATTAACTACTTTAGCTGTAGCTCTTACGTCATTGGATGCTGCAAATGCTGTTGCAGGAACCAGAGATACGACCATAGCCGCAGCCATTACCATGGAAAGAAATTTTTTCATGGGTTCATTCCTCCTTTAAAATTTTGTTTTTTCGTTTTGTGTTCGTTTTATAATTATACAACGAAGCGCATTTCGCTCTGTAATCTCTGTCGTTTCTGCCGCCCGATTGAAGCAGTTCCTTTGGGTCCGTCAGTCCCCTCTCCCCATTCCATGAGGATTCCTTCTTCGCCGCCGGCTCTCCTTCGCCCGTTTGTCAGGAACGGACAGAACGTACAGATTTACTTTGCATGACTTATATTATCAGGCGGTAAACTTTTTGGCAAGTGTTTTTTTCTAATTGTAATATAACTGTAATTTTGGTGTAAATTAAGGGTTTTTTCATGTAATATAAGTGTTTTCTCATGTAGAGTTATCCACTTTTCCACAGGGTTATCCACAATTCTGGGGATAACTTTCCACAGTGTCCCGTGGACATTTCTTTTTGAGGTGTTTCGATTCGTGAATATATTTTACATTTTCATGCCGCATTGTGAAAATATTTGACATTCGCGTTTTGTGAAAATAATTCACGTTTATATCTCGTTTTGCGAATATTTTTCACAGACCGTGATTTTTTTCCGCAAAAAAAAGCCTTTTGACAACGCAAAAGGCTTTGATTTGTGACATTATGCTTTTTCTTTGCAGAGTTTCCGCACCAGTTCGAATTCTTCCACGATTTCTTTTTCCGGCGCAGGGGTCAGCAGGCTGACGATGACATTCACCAGAGCGCCTGTGATGAAAGCGGGCAAGAGTTCATAGATGCCGAAGGCGCCGCCCAGAGGGGCAACGAGATATTTCCAAACGAATACCATGATGCCGCCGGCGATCATGCCTGCCAGAGCGCCGTATTTATTGGAGCGTTTCCAGAACAGGGCGAACACCACCACAGGACCGAAGGAGGCGCCGAAGCCTGCCCACGCGAAGGACACGATGGCGAATACGGAGCTGTTGGGGTCACGGGCCAGGAAAATGGCAATGACGGAAATGACACAAACGGTGACACGGGCAATGGTCATGGCTGTTTTTTCGGAGATATCCACTTTAAAGAAGCCACGAAGCAGGTTCTGGGACACGCTGGAGGACGCCGCCAGAAGCTGGGAGTCCGCTGTGGACATGGTGGCCGCAAGGATACCTGCCAGAATGATGCCGGCAACGAATGCTGCCACAACGCCCTGCTGGCTCAAGAGGTCCGCAATGCGCACGATGATGGTTTCGGATGCGGAGCCTTCCAGAAACTCGATGGCACCGGCTTTTGTCATGGCATAGCCTACGATACCGATGGTAACGGCGATGGCCATGGAAATGACAACCCAGATGGATGCCACACGGCGGGACAGGGCAAGTTTTTCTTTATCCTCGATGGCCATGAAGCGCAGGAGGATATGGGGCATGCCGCAGTAACCCAGACCCCAAGCCATAACGGAAACGATGGTCAGGAGGCTGTAAGGCTCCGCTGTGCCGGTGGTTACGCTGTATGTTTCGGTCATGTTCAGATAACCGGGCATGGCCTGTACGTCAGTGATGATGGTATCCCAGCCGCCGGCTACTTTCACACCGAAGAGCAGAATGATGATCAGCGCGACGGTCATAAAGATACTCTGGATCAGGTCTGTTGCGCTGGCTGCCAGAAAGCCGCCGGTGGCGGTGTAGCCAACGATGACAACGGCGGAAATGATCATAGCCCAAACATAGTCCACGCCGAACAGACTGCTAAAGAGTTTGCCGCAGGCAGCGAAGCCGGATGCTGTGTAAGGGATGAAGAATACGATAATGACGATGGCGGAAATGCACATGAGGATGTTTTTGTGATCACGGTATCTGCGGGAGAAAAAGTCAGGGACAGTGATGGAGTTGTCTGCCACATGGGAGTAGATACGGATTCTCTTGGCGATGATGAGCCAGTTGAAATAAGTACCGATGGCAAGACCGATGGCAGTCCACGCCGCGTCCGCCACACCGGTCAGGTAAGCAACACCAGGCAGACCCATGAGGAGCCAACTGCTCATGTCGGAGGCTTCGGCACTCATGGCTGTGACAAAGGGGCCCAGTTTTCTGCCGCCCAGATAGAAGTCGTCTACGTTGTTGTTTTTCTTGGAGCAATAGATGCCGACGCCCAGCATGGCAATGAGGTAAATGGCGATGGCAATCATGATACATACTTTTGCTGATAGCATTTTCTCAAATCCTTTCTTATTTTATAGAGAGAAAAGCATTTTTTCGGGTCAGTCCTCCCGAAACCAATCCGAAAAAAGGCTTTTCGTCTTACATCCACATGCAGTATACCACAAAATAAATTAGACTGAAATACAGAATGAAGTATAGAATATAGTCTATACGAATTTTGATTAGAAATCAAATTTTTACGAGAAATAAAAGGAAAATAACTAGACGAAAATACAGATAAAATAATCGGCAAAAAATAAAATTTTGTTTTTTTTGGAGAAAAAACGGCAAAATGACAGAAAAAAAGAGAATTTCCAGCATTTGAAAATTCTCTAAAAATTCAGTCTTTTCTCTTTTGAAGAACGCGGAAGGGCTTGGGAAACAAAGAGTTTCCCAAATGGAATCCGCAGGCGGAATTTACTTCCGGCGAGGACAAACAGAGAGTTTCAAGGCATTTATGCCGATGGAACGAACTGTTTACTCCTCTGTCCCCTCGTCAAAGGCTTGAATGTAATGAGCCTTTGACGACTTGCGAAAGCCGCCTAAGAAACGAGGCATCATTTCCGCGGCGTATCTGCTCAAGGAATATTCCCCACTGCACAGACACCAGTCGTAAATGAGGGCACGTTCACAAAGGGCGTATGTCTTGACGAACTCGTTGACGGAAATATCGTCCCGCAGTTCCCCTTTCTGCTGTCCCTCGGCGGTGATCTGCCGCAGGAGTTTATAATAAACGCGGTTGTGATCCATGAGGTGACGCTCGCCTGTGGTGATAAGCTGGGAGGAATAAAGCCTTGCCAGCAAATCCAAAGAAATGCTGTTGTCGATCATGCGGAACATTTCCCGATTCAGGTACATGAGTTTATCAAAGGAGTGCATGTCCTCCTTTAATGTAGGAATGAGTTCTGTATACTTATCGTCGAACAGTTCCGACAGGGAGCCAAGGAGGGCATCCTTGCCGTTGAAATAATGGTAAAAGGAGCCTTTGGATGTGCCGGACTCCTCCACGATTTCCTCCACGGTGGTGTCATCATAGCCCTGCTCGTAAAAGAGTTTCCAAGCGGCGGCGATGATGCGGCTTTTGGTGTTGCGGTTGTTCTTTTTTGCCATAGAGGTACTTCTCCTTTATACTTTCTTCCATTTCAGGCTCACCAGATCATGCTCCTTGATGGCACGAACCAGACGGGCTGGGAAATCCTCCGCCAGAATATCTCCGGCATCCAGCAGTTCAATGCCCAATTCCTGAGCGCGTTTATATGTACCGCTGTTCTCAGCTTTTTCCCGGCTGAATGTGACTACGACCCCTTTGGAAAACCAGCCGCCCACACGTTTTTTGGCAATGAGCAGTTCGTTAAGGGCTGCCGTATCGGCACTGCGCAGTTTACAGGAAATGAACACCGGCAGGGATTGCTCCATGAGAATCACGTCGATTTCGTTTCCTGCCACCACCACGCCGTCGTAAGCGTTCCAGTCAATCATGGTGCCCAGTTTCACATCATCAAACACACCGGATTTCTTCGCGGCGATATACACATAGAGTTCCAGCCAGACGCCATAGCCTGTGCAGTACTGGCGGTCATCCACGGAACAGAAGGAAAACCGCACCCGTTCCCCATCCATGACCAGATTTTTCAGAAAACCTAAGCGCTGGAATTCTTTCAGGATAGCTTTGTCAGGGTAGGTTTTCTTGCCGTTTTTCATATAAATCTGTTCTTTGGAATCCATATAGACTTCGTGAGGCAGATACCTTGCCGCTACGGTCTGGAGATAGCTGCATGTATGCTTCCATTCCTCCAGATGGCGGAACAAATACCGCGCCATTTCCCAGATAGCGTCAAAACGTTCCGGTTCCGGCGGACGATGGGACTCGCCGATGAAGCACGCACCTCTGGCATCCACAAAATCCTCCAGAGATAATGTGGCCGTGGGCGCGACGGTTTCGTCTGTCAAAAGGTCTGTGATGCGGTTGTGTACCAAGTCCGTATGGATGAGCCTTGCGCCTTTTTCCATGCCGGCACGGAAACCGGCAATGACCATCAGTTCACTGCCACCTGTCAGTTCCAGAAAACAATTTTCGTTGTTTTCAATGACCTGGGCAGTCTTGCGGTAAATCTTATCCATGGACAGGATGTCCACGGGGTATCTCTCCAATGTGATATGGGGAATATGCCGCTTGAAGCAGGTATGGAGGGCACGAAAAACCGTCATATCCTGCATGCCGCTGTCATAAAGAAAAATCACTTTATCGGGATGCAGTGTCAGCGGTCCCATGATATTTTTCAAAACGTCTTTGTCATAATATTCAATGAGTGTTCTTGTCACGGGTATCCCCCCAGTTTTTTATTCCTCAACCACCAATTCTTCTTCAAACTTTACTTCCGGTTCGGGCTTTTCTTCTTTTTTGTGACCGAAAACAGCGCCGAAGTTCAGTTTGTTCACAACGCCGGGCGCCATGTCGATGAGCTTGCTGACAGCGTCCTGATTCTTGATGTTGATGAGCTGCACACTGCCGTTCTGGATTGCCAGCACAGCGGAAGGGGTGATTCTGGCACCCATACCGCCAGCGGAGCCGCCGGAGTCCTTGCCCCCCAGACCAACACCAACGCCAACTTCGATGAGGGGCAGCAGTGTCACATCTCCCAAAACAATGGCTTCTCCCACAACGGTTTTGGTGGAAACCAGTTCATCTACTTTTCCGAATAATACATCCAATGAAGTGTCAAATTCTTTACTCATGCTGTTTTCTTCCTTTCCACAGTGTCATAATCAAACGGCGTACAGGCTTCGTAAGTGCAAAAGCCAGTGTGCTGTAAAGGAGATAGCCGGGAACGATTTTCCCTTTCACCCGCACACGGATGTTTTCCGCTGCGGCTTTGGCAAAATCCCCTTTGATTTCCAGATCTT
This sequence comes from Clostridia bacterium, assembly GCA_022786605.1. Taxonomy (GTDB): domain Bacteria; phylum Bacillota; class Clostridia; order Lachnospirales; family Anaerotignaceae; genus Anaerotignum. Next base: position 99,570 of record JALFWW010000021.1, read on the forward strand.
CGCCGAATTTTCCTTTCAATATGCCTGCCATTGCCAGAAGATACCCTGTCCAGACAGGGTCCCCCGTACCAAAGGTACCTTTGATAATCAGGTGCCCCGGCAGGATGCCCTTTGCCATACGCTTGATGAATTTCCACAAGGCTTTGGCAATGCCTTTTTTGTCCTCCACCGCCAGAAGCTGTTTCCACGGAGGATTTTCCTCTTTTTCCTCTGCTTCCCCCTCTTCTCCGGTGAAAAAGGCATCATCCAGATCGTCGGGGATATCGTTCGCTTTGGGTTCGGCGGGCTTTTCTTCTTCAATATCTTCCAAACGTACCCGCCGCATGCCCTGTTTTTTCTGCATGGGACGGACGGTGTTGGGTTCTTTTTTGATTTCTTCTGATGATTCCTTGGGAATTTCCTCTTTCGGAGGTTCTTCTTTCAGGATTTCCTCTTTACGGATTTCTTCTTTTTGAGGTTCTTCTTTCGGAACTTCCTCTTTTATAACTTCTTTGGGAACTTTCTGCTCCATAACCGGTCTGGACGGCGTATCCTTTGGCGGCGCTGTCTTTTCCCGGGTGTAAATCAAATCCCCCTCTTTCTGGGGACGGGGTTTCTTCCGTTTTTTCCTTGCGGCTTTGGCTTTTGCCTTCTTTTTCTCCAGCAAGGATTTCCCGAAAATGAGCAAGTCCACAAAAGGCTCTTTGTCCCCCATCTGCCACCTTGCCACCACCTGCACAAACAGCCATTTCACCTGACCGTCTGCCCGGATGGCGTCGGTTTTCTCGCCCCCTGCCTCATAGCGAATGGGCGCAAGAAGCACCACCAGCAGGATGAGCAGCAACAGGCATACCAGCGCCAGCAGGAGAATCCCTATGCACTTTAATATCAATAACAATACGCCAATCAATGGATTTCAACGCTCCCATTCTTTTCTTCCACATGTTCTCTGCCCCAAAGGCGCAGGATGATCTCCGCCCCCACAAACAGCAGGAGGCACACCCCCAGAAATACACCGCCAATCCAAAAGGCGGTATCACTGAAAAAGCCTTCGGGCACAATATTGATGAGACGGTCCACCCGCTCATCCAGTATCCAGTCTTTATTATCAAAAAATATCAGGTGAAACTGTATGAAATATTTATTGAAGTTCGTCAGCATCAATGCCACCAGCAGACCGCAGGCGCCAAAAAACACACCAATGCCCGCCTGCAAGGTACGCAGGAATGTCCTTCCTTTTTTCTTTGCGAACATGACAATTGCCGCAGCAAGGGCAAATACACCGCAACCATTACGGATATCCATGCCTGCGGAAAAGAGATTTTTCACATCCACCATATGACGGATTTCCTTTTCACTGAAAAAAGGCAGTTCCTCTCCGCCAATGGGAACGTTTACCTGTAATTCTTCCCGCTTATCGTAAAGATATGCCATCATTTCCTCTGTCAGATACAAAAGGTCATCCATTTCCATATCCACCTGTTCCAGAACGTCATATTTGGCGTATTCCTCCCGGAAATAATCCATGGAGCTGACACGCCACTGGACACAGGTCAAAAGAAGGGCAGGCATCAATGCAAGGGATGCCACAAACCCCAAAAATCGCCAACCGAATTTCTTCACTTCATCATCCTCTTTTTATTGCATCCACGCCGAAGGGTCTGTCAAATCCCGTCCGGCTTTCGCCGCTTCTTCCAGCATGTAGCACAGCAGGTCAATGGCTTCATGCCGCCCCATGGCAACACCGGCAATGATGCCTTTCCGGCTGCGGTATTTCTTTGTGAACAGCTCTTTGGAGGAAAGGATTTCCATGCGGTTTCTGTCCGCAAAATACACCAGACAGTACAGACGGAAAACAGGAATGTCCCGTTTCAGACTATAAACCACTGTACCCAGATTTCCCACACTTTCTCCCACAAACAGGTTTTCAATGAGCTGCATGCCGTGCCACCGCCTTTCTTCCTTTGTTTTGCTTTATTATAGCAGATATGCCGTCAAATGGAAATATGTATCCCACCCAAATCCATGGAGTATGGTGTCACAAAAAAGCATATCCAGAAAAAACAGAATCCATACCAAAAGAAAAAGCACAAAACCATGGGGGTTTTGTGCTTAGCGTGTAGATAAAATAATTTTTGCAAGAACGCGGAAGGGCTTGGGAAACGAAGGGTTTCCCAACTGGAATCCGCAGTCGGAATTCACTTTCGACGAGGAAAAATCCGGAGTTTCAAAGCTTTTAAGCTGATGGATACTCTGCACCCCGAAGAAAACGGGGACGCCGTAGGCGGCTTTGCAAAGCAAAGTGCTTGACCCCGGATTTATACTTCTGTCTACTCGTCAAAGCCTTGAATGAAATGAGGCTTTGACGACAGCGTACCTTTTACCACAGTGCCTGATCCAGCAAATTCCAGTCTTTTTTCGGGTACATTTCCAGCAGCTCCCGATACTGGTCTTTGGTCAGTCCCGGTGTATTCACATAGAGAGACACTTTCTCGTCGGTGTTAGCACGGGAAAACCGTTCTTTCAGCTTTTCAAAGTCCTTATAATCCATGATCCTTCTCCTTTCCGTCTGTTGTCTGCCTTTTTCTGCCTTTATAGAGCTCTGCCAGACCAACGGCAAAGAGAAAACCGCCGAACAATTTCCGCAGCAGTTCTCCCTCCAGCCACAATGCCAGCAAAGCTCCGGCGGCAGCGCCCAGAAGTCCTGTCCAAATGAGGGATTTTGCCACAGGCGTTTCCACGCTCCCATTTTTCACATGGGTCACAAGGGCAACGGCTGCCGTTGGCAGAAAATACAGCAGATTCACGCCCTGGGCCTGCTGCTGTGTCACATCCGTCACCCAGAGGATCACAGGAATGAGGATGGCGCCGCCGCCAATGCCCATACCGCTGACGATGCCTGCCAGAAGCCCCGCCAGCAATACACCTAACACAGCACCATGCGGACAGCTGCCGCAAGGAGAAACAAGCCGAATATCCGGTGGAGCCACATACCGCTGAGTTTTCCCAGCAGTTTGGCGCCGATTCTTCCGCCCATGATACCGCCGCCGGAAGCCCAAAGGGCAACCTGCCACGCCATTTCTCCCTGCCAGAAATAAATCAGGAGAGAAAGGACGCTGAGAGGCAGTATCACCGCTATGGCAGTGGCGTGAGCTTTATGGGTTTCCACATGGAGGAACCGCTCCATAGCAGGCACCACCAAGGTACCGCCGCCGCTGCCGAAAAGCCCGTTGACAAAGCCCGTCACCAGTCCTGTCAGGCGTATTTTCCCCTTTTCGCCCATGGCTTACGCCCCCTTCGGTCAGTTCATCATGTTTCTGCTGTTGGTATTTGTGGCGTCATCCACGGCGTTTTTCATGTCATTGCCCACATTTTCCACGCCGTTTTTCACGTCATTTGCCATGTTTTCCACGCCATTTTTCACATCTTTGGCAAAAGAACCTGTATCGGTGCTTTTGGGTGTGCCGTAAGATGTGCGGTCTAAGTCCACCCCTGTATTGACGCCATAGCTTTCATCCCAATAGACATTGCTGCCATAGACATCATCCCGATAATCGTCTGTGGCACCCAGATTGTTCGCGGTATTGCCGCCGCAGCCGGTGACACCCAGCATCACTGCCGCTGTAGCAGCACAAATTGCCATTCGTTTCATATTGTATGCCTCCTTTTTGCCTTCGCAGACTGACTGCATGGTTATTGTCTGCCGAAAAAGCGGAAAAATCCTTGCTTTTTGCTGGAACAAAGGGCAAAATTTGGCAGTTCTGCGGATAGTAACGGCGAAAAAAAGCTGTTACAATAGGGTTTATGTTTTGGGAAAAACAGTTGGGAGTTTTTCCCTGTATAAAGAAGGAGGTCATTTCTGATGTTATTTGAAGAAAGAAAAAGCGGCGTACTGCTGCACCCCACTTCTTTGCCGTCCGTTTACGGCATCGGGGATTTCGGGGCGGAGGCGCGCCGTTTTGTAGATACTTTGGAGGAAGCGGGACAAAGCCTGTGGCAGATTTTGCCTTTGGTGCCCATTGGCTACGGCAATTCCCCTTACCAGAGCACATCGGCTTTTGCGGGAAACATCCTGCTCATCAGTCCCGACGAACTGGTGGAAATGGGGCTTTTGACAGCAGAAGATTTAGGAGAAATCCCCGCTTTTGACAAGGAACGGGTGGACTATGACGCTGTAAAAGCATACAAACTGCCCCTGCTCCACAAGGCTTATGAAACATTCTGCGCAAAAGCGGACGAAGATATGCAGGCGGACTTTGCCGCTTTCTGTGAAAAACAGGACATGTGGCTTTCTGATTTCGCCCTGTTCACCGCTTTGCAGGCGCATTTCCGGGCGGAACGTGCCAAAGGCATTGACGAAGAAGAATATCTGACTTTTGCTGTAGACACCATTGATTTTCTTACGGAAGATCAGCAGAAAGATTATTTCGAATCCGCCTGCTGGAACACATGGCCCCGCACCCTGCGCAAGCGCAACGCAGCCAGCCTGAAAAAATGGACACGTCTGCTGGCTGATGCCATTGAGGAAGAAAAATTTTATCAGTATCTGTTCTTCACCCAGTGGCAGGCACTGAAGGCTTATGCCAACGAAAAAGGCATCTCCATCATGGGTGACACACCTATTTTCATGGCTTATGACAGTGCCGACGTATGGGCAAACCAGAAACTGTTCCAGCTGGACTCCATGGGCTTCCCCACCGTTGTGGCAGGAGTACCGCCCGATTATTTCTGCGCCGAAGGTCAGCTCTGGGGCAACCCCCTTTATGACTGGAAAGCCCACAAGAAAACAGGTTACCTCTGGTGGACAGAACGCATCCACAAGGCGCTGGAAGATGTGGACTATCTGCGCATCGACCACTTCCGTGCTTTCGAAAGCCATTGGGAAGTACAGTTTGGTGCGGAAAACGCCATTGTTGGGGAATGGAAAAAAGGACCCAGCATGGATTTCTTCAAGACCCTCGAAAAAACATTGGGCAAACTGCCCCTCATCGCCGAAGATTTGGGCATCATCACCGATGAAGTTCGCGCTCTTAGAGAAGAAGCAGGCTTCCCCGGCATGCGTGTATTGCAGTTTGCTTTCGGGAATGATAAAAACAACGCTTACCTACCTCACAGCTGTGACAAAAACAGCGTCATGTACTCCGGCACCCACGACAACGACACCACACGGGGCTGGTACGCAACTGCCACCGAAGCGGAAAAAGACCATTACCGCCGTTATCTGAACGTAGATGGCAGAGATGTGGCATGGGACTTCATCCGCATGGCTTTTGCCTCTCCTGCCGTATTTGCCATTGTGCCTGTGCAGGATGTGCTGAATCTGGACGGCAGCCACCGCATGAACCGTCCCGGTATCGCCGGCGGCAACTGGGGCTTCCGTTTCCACTGGAGCCAGTGGGAGGAAGGCTATACCCATGGGCTGCGGTATCTGGCGGAACTGTTTGGCAGATGTGCGGAAAAATAATTTTTCTGACAATGACAGAAAGAAGCAGGAAAACCCTGTAAAATCCCGAAAACAACAGATTTCAAAGGAAAATGACTGTTTATACTTCTGTCTAAGGGTCAAAGGCTTGCACGAAATGCGCCTTTACCGACAATCAAAAGGCATTTCTTTGGGGAAATGCCTTTGCTTTTTCCCCATTTTGTGCTAAAGTAAAATGCGGATAGATATGTTTTTTGACATATATAAAAGGAGGAACAACATCTATGTGCGGCATTTGCGGCTTTACGGGACGTCTTATGACTTCCGAAGAAATACTGGAAAACATGATGAACAAAATCATCCACCGCGGTCCTGACAGCGGCGGCAAACATATTGACGACGGCGTTTCCATGGGATTCCGCCGTTTGAGCATCATCGACCTGGAGGGCGGCACACAGCCCATCTACAACGAAAACAGGGATATGGTCATCACATTCAACGGGGAAATCTACAACCATCAGGAACTCCGTGAAGACCTCATCGCAAAGGGTCATGTCATGGGCAGCCATGCGGACACAGAAGTCCTGCTCCACGGCTACGAAGAATACGGCGAAGACCTGCTGCCCAAACTGCGTGGCATGTTCGCTTTCGTTATCTGGGACAGCAAAACAAAGACACTCTTTGGCGCAAGAGACTTTTTCGGCATCAAGCCCTTTTACTACTCCATCCAGAACGGGAACCTGGTTTACGGCTCCGAAATCAAGAGCATTCTGGAATACCCCGGTTTCAAACGGGAAGTAAACAAAGAAGCACTGGAAAACTATCTCACATTCCAGTACAGCGTCCTGCCGGAAACATTCTTCAAAGGCGTATTCAAACTGCCTCCTGCTCACTGCTTCACTTTTAAGGACGGCAAAATGGACATCAAACGCTATTGGGAACCTGTTTTCGAACCCGACCACACAAAATCTCTGGAACAGTTCGTGGACGACATTGACAACGCTATGCAGGATTCCATCAAAAAGCACAAAATCAGCGACGTGGAAGTAGGCTCTTTCCTTTCCAGCGGCGTTGACAGCTCTTATGTGGCTGCGTCTTTCCACGGGGACAAGACATTCACCGTAGGTTTCGACTACGAAAAATACAACGAAATCGACTACGCGAAAGCATTGTCTGAAAAAATCCATATCGACAACTACAACAAGCTGATTTCCAAAGACGAATACTGGGATGTGATTGGCAAAGTACAGTATCACATGGACGAGCCTTTGGCAGACCCTTCCGCCATTGCTCTGTATTTTGTAAGCCAGACAGCGGCAAAACATGTGAAGGTTTCCCTTTCCGGCGAAGGGGCTGACGAATTTTTCGGCGGCTACAACATTTATCGGGAACCTCACGACCTGCTGCCTCTGACCAGACTGCCCCGTCCCGTACGGAAAGCCATGGGCGCCGTAGCGAAAAAACTGCCCAAGGTAAAAGGCAGAAACTACCTGATTCGCGGCAGCAAGGACTTGCAGGAACGCTTCATCGGCAACGCTTTCATGTTCCAGGAAGAAGAACGTGAAAAAATACTGAAAGCCCCCACAGGGAACTATCATCACATGGAACTGACACGCCCTTACTACGACAAAGTCAAAGATCAGGACGATGTGACCAAAATGCAGTATATCGATATCCATTTCTGGCTCATTGGCGACATCCTGCTGAAAGCGGACAAAATGAGTATGGCACACTCTCTGGAAGTGCGTGTACCTTTCCTGGACAGAAAAGTATTCGATATTGCCAGAACTGTACCCACAGAATACAAAGTCAACAAAGAAAACACCAAATTTGCTATGCGTCAGGCGGCTCACCGTTATCTGCCCGACATGGTTGCGGAGAAGAAAAAACTGGGCTTCCCCGTACCCATCCGTATCTGGCTGAAAGAGGACGCTTATTACAACCGTGTGAAAACTGCTTTTGAAAGCCCCGCGGCGAAAGAATTCTTCAAATCCGAAGAAATCATCAAATATCTGGATGAACATCGGGCGGGCAAAGCGGACAACAGCCGTAAAATTTGGACAATCTATATGTTCTTAGTATGGCACCAGCAGTTCTTTGAACAGGCGGCATAACAGAAACAAAAAACAGCTGAAATCCTTACATACAAAGGATTTCAGCTGTTTTCTTTTTATTGTGATTTCCGCCGTTCCCCATTACAGCAGAAAAACCAGTTCTCCAATGATTTTCTGGACTTTGGGTTCCAATTGCATAAACTGCTCCAAAAATGGATTGCTCATTTCTTTGTACTCCAAGCCTTCCCGACCCAAAAGCGCGTCTGTGGACACCCCCAAAATATCCGCCAGACGGCACAGATCCGACAAAGAAGGCTCATTCCTGCCGGATTCATAATTGGCAATGGCAGTGTGGCTGTAATGCAGTTCCTTTGCCAAGGCCTTCTGGGTCATACCGCGGACCTTGCGGTATTTCCGTAAATTCTGCGCAAATGCTGTTTTCATGTGCTTGCCCCTTTCGCCCTTTTTATTATATTTTTTACCATATTTATTATTATATCATAATATAAATTATTTTTAATACAATAAAAAGCCGTGCCTGCGTCCATTATACTAACAACAAAGAAAGGGTAGGATGGACCATGCAAAAAGATTATGCGGAAAACTACAAAAAACTGGGCTTGAAAATCGCTTATTTCCGAAAACTCAAAGGGCTGACCCAGGAACAGCTGGCGGAAATACTGGATGTGGACACCAGTTTTATTGGGCAGATCGAAGCCCCCAACATTTATAAACCCATCACATTGACCACATTGTTCCGTATTGCGGACGCACTGGAAATGACGCCGGGAGAACTTCTGGACTCCGAAAGCAGGAGCGGATTCTGATAGAAAACGATTTTACAAAAAATACAGTATACTCAATATAATTGAAACACCTAATATCTACAGACCCATTTCCCCTTATCCCCTGTTCCGCCCCGCAACATTTTAGCATCAGCTTATTTTTTTCCAATTACACAAAAGGCATGTTTCTCATGATTTTGAAGGCAGGTCTTCAGGGCATCTTCATAAGAAAACAAAGATAGCCGGAATCCTTATAAAACAAAAGGGTTCCGGCTATCTTCCTTTTCCCGGATGGTACGCTGCATGCTTTCCAAAGGGGAAGCCTCTTTTTTTATTTTCTCTTTTTTCACATGTTGGGACTTTTTGGGACTTAGAACCCATTACTCTTAGGGCGTAACCAAAACCAAACAGAAAGGAGAGAAAACAAATGGCAACATTCACAGAGCATTATGACCTCATCAAGCCCGGCACCGACGATTATTACGACGTAGCGGACTTCAATGAGAACATGGATGCCATCGACACCCAGCTCTATCAGGCGGAACGGGATATGGCAGGGGTCAGCGAAAAAATCGGCAATCCCGGTGACGAAGGGGAGGATACCCTCTTCGGGCTCTTGCATCCCAGTCACCAACCGGAGGAAAAAGCGGACTTTTACCGCTATTCCAAAACAGACATCAAGCACCAGATTCAAAACTGGACAGCCATTCCGCAGGTTTCTGGCGGCGCTGTATGGACATATTTCAAACTGCTGAATGTCTATGCTCAGAAAAACGGTACCATTTATGTAAAACTGAAAGCAACACAGCAGGCCATCATGTCCTTTATGGTGCTCAGAAAAGTGGCTTATAAAATTTTATCCGCGCCGGAAAAAACGGAATTCAAATCTATGGATTACGCAATGGGAATGAATTTTGATTATGTAGACTTTCAAAAAGAATATGTCAATTCTTCCAGCAAGCTGGTTTCCACAGAAAACGAATGGGTTTTTCCCGTCATTGCCGGTGTGGAATATGTATTCCTGTTGCAAGCAAACAACGCCACCAGCCTGACAGTCACCGATTTTTCCATAGGCTACACCGATACCATAGCACCATGAACGAAAGGAGAGAACGAATATGTTAGTCAATTTTGACAAGACCGGACGCGTCATCTGGTACAACCTTTATGTAAGCAGGGAAGCGGCGGAAAGCTGCCTCTCAGACAACACCATCTGGCTGGATACCTCCCTGCCGCCTTTTCCAGAGCCGAAAGAAGGCTTTGTGGTATATCTGAAGCTGAATGAAGAACAACAGCTCATCTACGACTACGAACCCCAGCCGGAACCTGTTTTCACAGACCTGCAGATCATCATGCAGGGGCTTTCCGATCTGGAGCTGACCATTCTGGAAGGAGGCGTGTGAAATGTACGAAATCCTGAAGAAAAAATACAAACTGGGCTATGTCCGCAAAGACCAGCTGCTGCGTTATCTGGCACTGGGCAAACTGACAGAGGAAGAATATAAGGACATCGTCCAGTCCTGACAAAAACAAAACCGGAAGTTCCATAAAAAAACTGGAATTTCCGGTTTTTTATATTTCCGGTTTTGTGTCTTTGGGCTTATCATAAGTGGTTTTCAGCGCCACATTGAACACCGCCCCCATGAGCATGGCGATCATGCTCCAGTCCATCCAAACCAGCAAAGCGATGATGACCCCAATGGAGCCATAAATGATGGAGTAGCGTCCCATATGGTCCACATAGTAGGAAAATATCAAAGAGAACAGCATCCATACCCCCATGGACAATACAGCCCCCGGCAGGATATACCGCGCTTTCTGCCTTTTGGACGGAGAAAAGAAATACACCGCCGACAGCACAAACAGCAATGCCCCAGCCAAGGGCACAAAACGCATGCGGCTCCAGCCCGTGATAAATTCCGCGGAAATGGGGATATATTCCCCTACAAAACCCAGTACCCGTTCCCCCAGCAGCAGAAGCAGCAGCATCACAGGGATGAGGACAATGGTCAATGCCGTCAAAATGGCTGTGCGGATGGAATGGCTGCCGGATTTTTCCTCACCGTAAATATCGTTGATGGCTTCCATCAGGTTGGAAACCGCCCGCAGGGGAAACCAGATGGAAAAGACCATACCAAATGTGAGCAGGGCATTGTTGCTGCTCTTTGTGATATGCTCAATGGCAAGATTCAGGAACGCCACCACATCTTCCGGCAGGAAACGGGTGATCTGTCCATCCAATGTCAATGTGGGCAGGTGCAATAGCCCCAAAAGAGATGTCACAAAAATAAAAAACGGGAACATGGCAAACAAAAGGTAGTATGTCATAGCGGCTGCGTTGCGCCCCACCTTATTGTCAAAATACCCCTGTATGGTCAGCAGGATCACTTTCTGCCAGCCTTTCCGTTTATTGATCTGTCCGTATAAATCCAGTTCCATGTTTGTCCTCTTTTCGTTTTTGGATGGCGTAGGTCAAAGGCAGCAGACATCTTTCCGGCAATATCCGCTGCATCAGTCTTGTGGCATATGTGCCGCCATCAGGCAGTATCACCGTTTTTCCCGCAAAAATACCTCGCAGTCCTGCCGCTGCCGCTTTTTTCGGAGAAATGCCCTTCACAGCGGACTTTGCGTTGGCGTTGCGGTTAAAATCCGTATCCACAGGTCCGGGACAAAGAGCAGATACCCTTACCTGGCTCCCTTCCTGCCGCAGTTCCTCCGCCACCGCCTGTGTCAGCCGCAGCACATAGTTTTTCCCGGCATAGTAAGACGCCATAAGGGGTCCTGCCGTAAATCCAGCCGATGACGCCACATTCAAAATATATCCATGATCTCGACGGACAAAATCCCGCAAAAACAGTTTTGTGAGGATATGTACCGCCCGGACATTGAGGTTCAGCATATCCAGTTCTTTTTCCAATGGGATTTGGGTAAACTGCCCCACTGCGCCCACACCCGCGTTATTGATGACAAGGTCAATGGGCATATCTTTCACTGCCGCATACAGCTGATAGCAGTCCGCTTCTTTGGACAAGTCCACGGTGATGATGTCCACATGGGTGGGCAATATTTTCTGCAATTTCCGCATTTTTGCCGTATTCCGACTGGCTAATACCAAATCAAAGCCTCTCTGGCTCAAAAGCAGGGCAAAAGCCTTGCCGATGCCGCTGGTGGCTCCGGTGATGAGAGCACGCACCTGCACGCCTCCTTTCCTTTTTCCCGTTTATTTCATTTCATTATACCTGTAAAACAGGGGTTTTTCAATGCGGGAGAAACCGCAAAAAGGTACAAAAAAACCAACTTTCGCAATTCGCTCCTCCTTAGGGAAATAATCCCAGAAAAACATAATGGCTGAAATCCTTGGTATTTCAAGAATTCCAGCCACATCTGTTTGCTTATGAAAGCCCGCCTGATAAGTCAGTCCTTTGTGTATCCCGTTTATGCCGCCTCTTCCAGAGGATTTACCACCAATCCGCTCACATCCGCTTCTTTGGTCAGTACGCCCACTTCATACATCCAGTCAGCGTTTTCCTGCCATACGGATGCTTCCTGATGGAGGAAAGGCGCGGATTCTGTTTCCATATCGGGCAGCAGGATTTCCATGCTCTGTCTTTCTACGTTTTCAGACAGAGGGAAGTTTGCTTCGTTCTGGTTGTCCAGCAGAATCTGCAATGCTTCGTCAGGGTTGTTCTTCATGTCTTCAAAGCCTTTCTGGCAGGCACGGAGGAAGCCCTGATATTTTTCGGGGTTTTCATTGATGGCGTCTTTGTTTGCCAAAAATACCAGTTCATAGCCCTGCGGTACGCCAAAGTCTGTGGGATAGAAGTAATTCACTTCAAAGCCCTGTTCTTCCATCTGCGGCACTTCATGGTTCACCATGTTGCCGATGGTCGCGTCCACCTGACCTGTGGTCAGAGCGGACATCAGGTCGAAACCAACGTCGATGCATTCGCAGTCGTCAGCGGACAGACCCGCGTCTGCCAGCATTGCCTGAATCTGTGCTTCAGACAGGACAGTGCCCGCATAGCCGATCTTCTTGCCAGCCAAATCTTTTGCTTCTGTGATGCCGCTGTCTTTCAGGGAAATGACTACGTTCATAGATTTCTGTGTGATGGCGCCGAAGGAAACGATGGGCACATTTTCTTCCACAGAAGTGAGGATCACATCCTGCATATAATATACGCCGGCATCCGCTTTTCTTGCGGCAGGCAGGGAAATGCCGTCATTGGTGTTGGCAGGGAACTGCACCACCAGATTCAGCCCTTCTTCGGCAAAATAGCCTTTTTCCATGGCATCATAGAGGAACGCGTGTACCGCGTTGGGATACCAGTCCAGCACAACGGAAAAATCCTCCAGCTGGGTTTCCTCGCCAGTGGTTTCGGCAGTGGTTTCCGCGGATTCTCCACTTCCGCAGGCTGTCATGCCGCATACCATGACTGCTGCCATGAGCATTGCAAACAATTTCTTTTTCATTCCTTAAATCTCCTTTCTCCATTTGATAAAGCGATATTCCAAGACGGTAATGATCCCAACGGCAACCATCGCCGTTATGGACAACAGTACCACAGGCGCGAAAACGCCTGCGCCGTCCAACTGTGTCATCATACGTTTGCTGAAATAGCCCAGACCTTCCTGCGCTCCCAGCCATTCGGCAATGGCAGCCCCAATGACACTGAGGGGGATTGCCATTTTGATGGCAGAGAAAAAGTTAGGCAGCGCCGTAGGCAGTTTCAGTTTCCAGAAAATATCGGCTTTTGTGGCGCCGTAAGTCTGCAATAATTCTTCCATTTCCCGTTTGGTGGCCTTGAATCCGTCAAAAACCGTAATGGCAATGGGGAAAAAGGTGATGAGGATGGTCACCAGCACCTTACTCCAGATGGAATATCCAAACCAAAGGATGAACAAAGGCGCAATGGCTGTGGTAGGGATGGTCTGGGATGCCACGATCACGGGATAGAGTGCCCGTTCCACTTTCTCACTGGCATCCATGACAACTGCCAGCAGAATCCCCAGCACAATGGAAATCAAAAGCCCAATGGCTGTGACCTTCATGGTTGCGGGCAGATGCACCAAAAACAGAGGTTTTCTAAGCTCCCACAGCCGCACACAAATCTGCGTGGGTGAGGGCAGGATATAGGCCGCGTCAATGATCATGGCGATGCCCTGCCACAGCAGCAGCAGAACCACAGCCAGAATCACAGAAGGCAGATGCTTTTTCATGGATTCATCACGCTCCTTCTGAGTTTTTCAATGAGGGTTTCTTTCAGTTCCACAATATCAGGTCGTTTCAAGTCCTCACGATTGCGAGGATAAGACAGGGGCACTTCCACCCGTTCCATCTGGGAAAAAGGTCTGTCCTGAATGATATAAATGGTTTTGGAAAGGAAAATGGCTTCCTCTACGTCGTGGGTGATGAACAATATGGTCTTATGATAATGCTCCCACTGATGCAGCAGCCATTCCTGCATATCCACACGGGTCAGATAGTCCAAAGCGCTGAAAGGCTCGTCCAATAAAAGCATATCCGCCCCGGACAGCAATGTGCGGGCAAAGGCTACCCGCTGCTTCATACCGCCGGACAAATCTTTTGGATATTTTGGGGCGTATTCCGACAGCCCCACCTGCTCCAGCACTTCTTTGCAGCGTTTTTCCTGTTCCGCCTTAGGGACTTTCGCTAGTTCCATAGGCAGACAGATATTCTTTTCAATGGTGTGCCAAGGGAAGAGCAGGTCTTTCTGTGGCATAAAAGCACTGTAGTTCTTCAGCTCCTGGACAGGACGTCCGTCCACCAGTATCCGTCCCTGCTGTAATTTTTCCAGACCGTTGATGAGACGGAAAATGGTGCTTTTGCCGCAGCCGCTGGCGCCGATGATGGACACAAATTCCCTGTCCTCCACCTGAAAATTCAAATTCCGCATCATGTCGAAGTCATCTTCGGCATAACGGAAAGATACGTTCTCAAATTGCAGCATAATTTCTTTCGCTCTCCTTCTTTACATCTCCATGGCATAAGCCATATCCCAGAACAGCTTTTCATAGCGGCTGCATGTTACGAAAATATCTGTCAGATACGCTTCCTGTTCAGGGGTGATGTTTTCACCCAGAGCGTCTACACAATCAATGATTTCTTTGGTGCTGTCGGCGTATTCTTTGCTGCTGTAGCCCTGTACCCATTCGCCGTAAAGGGGATGTTCCACAGCGCCGGGCACCTGCACATGGTGTTCCCCAATGACCTGATAACTCCACGCGCATGCCAGCACTGCCATAAGGATTTCCAGAGGGCCCCCTTTGTTTGCCACATCCAGCATATAAGAAGTATAGGACTGGTTTGTGAGAGCGGAAGGTGTTTTTGCCACTTCTTCCTCGGTGATACCCAGTCTTGCCATATAAGTCTTATGTACATTCATTTCGCCGTCCAGTACATCGTGTACCATGCCGGCGAAACGGCGCATCAATTCCGGGTCTTCCGTCTTGATGACACCAAAAGCAAAGACCTTGGCATACTGCAGCAGATAACGATAATCCTGAATCATATAAAAACGGAATTTTTCCACATCCAGTGTACCTTCCGCCAGTTCTTTCACGAAAGGCTGTTCCAAATACCCCATCCAGATATCTTCCACACTTTTGTAAAGACGTTCTGTCAGTTTCATGATGATTTCCTCCTTTTTTCCACAAAAAAAATTCTTTCCCTTAAGAAGGAAAGAATCTTATAGTTTCCATATCATCCGTTTGCTTCCCTCCGATGGTACTAACCACATCAAGTTCAAAGGGTTGGAATATGCATTCCTCTCAGCCGCTCAGCGTCGGCACCCCCAGCTTTGTATTCATTTTTCCTTATTATAGTACAAAAGAAAGGCAATGTAAATGACTTTTTTGTATACACCATCCTTTTTTTCACACTTTCGCACAAAAAAAATAGTTCGCAGGCGAAATAATTTTACGGAAAATTCCCTTTACATTTTGCCAAAAAAGAATACACTTAGTATGATAACGACAAAAATAACGATGTTTGGAGGTAAAAGGTAATGGACGACGATACCAAGCTGCTGAATCTGGCACTGGACGCCGGAGAGATCATGCTCATGTCCGGGGCGGAAACCCAGCGTGTGCAGGACACCATGCTGCGGATACTTTCTGTCAGCGGACGCAAAAAAATAGAAGCCCTGGCGCTGTCCACCATGCTCATTGTGAGCCTGCCAAGGGAAGAAAAAGGCCCCCTTTCCATGGCAAGAGGGGTACAGGACCGCTCGGTCAATTTCGAGAAAATCTGCGCCGTCAACGCCATGAGCCGCTCTTTTGTGGCAGGGCAAATCACTTTGGAAGAAGCCACACAAAAATTGCTGGAAATCCACTATGCGCCGTCCTTTACACCATTGCAGCGCATTTTAGGCTACGGGCTTACCTCCGGCGGTTTCACACTGGTATATAACGGCTCTTTCGCCGACGGCATCGCCGCCTTTGTCATCGGTATGATTCTGGGGCTGATGGTCTACTGGAACGGCAAATGGAAGGCGCCTTATTTCTTCAGTTCCTTCATGGGCGGCGTACTGACAGGTATTTTCGCCTGTCTGTTCCACATGCTCATTCCTTCCACACAGATCGATATGATCATTGTCGGCAGCATCATGCCCCTGCTCCCCGGGATCACCCTGACCAAGGGCATCCGCGACCTGCTGGAAGGCAACTTTATCAGCGGCAACTCCAAACTGATGGAAGCCCTGCTGGTAGCCTGCGCCATCGCTGGCGGCGTTGCCATCATGCTGAGCATCTTCCCCAATTGACGAGATTTACAGGAGGTTCTTTATGACAGAGATTACCATAAAACTGATTTTGTTTCAGGCAGCCTTTTCCTTTGTTGCCTGCTGGGGCTATTCCATCATCTGCAACGCACCCCGCAAAGAACTGCTTTACTGTGGCATCAACGGCTTTCTGGGCTGGTTTGTGTACATGTTGGTGATGATGTACAACGGGCAGGCAGTGACAGCTACCCTGCTGGCAACGGTAGCCGTAACAGCTGTGGCGCGGTTCCTCTCCTACCACAGAGAAGCGCCCTCCATACTGTACCATATCCCCGGCGTACTGCCTCTGGTACCCGGTGCCGCTGTTTACAACACCATGCAGGCTGCCATCAAAGGCAATATCCTTTCCACTTATTCCAATGCCCTGACAGGATTCAAACTGGCAGGCGCCATCGGCATCGGTTCCCTGCTGATTCTGGTACTGCCTTACCGGACTTTTGAAATCATCCCCCGGTTCGGGAGAAAGAAATAAACAAATCAAACAGAACCCATACAAAAACAGGAAGCTCCATAAAGCAATCCCCCTTCAGAAAACATTGATTTTCCTTTTCCTTGATTTCTGAAGGGGAATTGTGATGGCTGTCTTCATAAGGAAACATAACAAATAAAATCTTTATAAAATAAAAAAGCCAAACTCCTTTGTTGTCATAAGGATTTTGGCTTTCTTTGTTTTCTTATGAAGATGCTCCACAACAGAACTTCCTGTTTTTGTTTTCTTATAATTCCCTTCTGCCTTCCAGTGCTCTGGAAAGGGTCACTTCGTCCACATATTCCAGATCGCCGCCCACAGGCACGCCGTTGGCGATACGGGTCACCTTTACCCCCATGGGTTTCAGCAGACGGCTGATATACATGGCCGTAGCTTCCCCTTCCACATTGGGGTTGGTGGCAAGGATGACTTCCTTCACATTCTCATCCATGCGCTTGACCAATTCCGCAATACGGATGTCATTGGGGCCTACGCCTGTCATGGGAGAAATGGCGCCATGGAGTACATGATAGACACCATGGAATTCTCTGGTGCGCTCATAAGCCGCCATATCTCTGGGGTCTTCCACCACCATGATGGTGCCGTGATCCCGGTTTGTATTGGCGCAGACAGGACAAGGGTCTTCGTCTGTGAGATTGCAGCAGACAGAACAGTAATGGACCTGCTGTTTCGCCTCCAAAATGGCGCCCGCAAGGGCTGCCACTTTTTCCTCAGGCATGTGGATGATATGAAAAGCCAGACGCTGAGCTGACTTGCCGCCGATGCCCGGCAGACCAGAAAGCTGCTCGATGAGTCTGGTAATGGGATTTCCGTAATAATTCATGGTAAACCTCTTTTTCTTAGAACATGCCGCCCATGCCCATGCCGCCTGTCAGCTTGCCCATGGCATTGTTGTACATTTCGTCTGCCTGACGGATGGCTTCGTTCACTGCGGACAGGATCAGGTCTTCCAGCATTTCCACATCATCGGGATCTACTACATCGGGATCGATCTTCAGTTCTTTGATTTCTTTTTTGCCGGAGATGACAACCTTCACAGCGCCGCCGCCGCTGGTCATTTCCAGTGTTTTTTCGTTGAGTTCTTCCTGCATGGCAGCCATCTGTTTCTGCATTTTCTGTGCCTGTTTCACCAGGTTGTTCATGTTCATGCCGCCCATACCGGGGAATCCGCCTCTTGCCATATTTCATAACCTCCTAAAAGTTTTGATTTTTACCATATCGTTTCTATTTTATATAAAAAGTGCCGGAACTGCAAGTGTTTTTAAGGCTCCATATCCGCTTCGGGGAAATATCCGCTCATGATGCTTGCCCATTCCGGGTCGTTTTCATCAGACGCTTCTTCTTCCTCCGCGCCGTAATTGGCTTCCCGCCACTGGTCGTAAGCGGCTTTTTCCAATGTTTGCAGCTGGAATGTCTTGCCCGTTGCCTTTTCCAGCTCCTCGGTGATCTGGGGCAGATATTTCTGAATCATATCCGCCAATGCGCCATATTCGCAAACCAGATACACATTGTCATCTTCTTTGAAGCCAATTTCCACACGGGAAAGCTTGCTTTTCAAAATGGGATCGCCGATTTCATTGCGAAGCAAAGGCCATTCTTTCTGAAGCTTTTCCTTATCCTCCGGCAGTGCAGGTGGTTTCCGCTTTGCCTTGGGCTTTTCTTTTTTCACAGTGCCGTCAGAAACCTGTTCTGTGACGGTAACGGTGACGCCTTCCGCCACTTTCCGCTCCAATCCCGCCAGTCTTGCCGCCAATGCGGTCAAATCCGTATCTGCCCATGTGGAGCAAAGGCGCAGAATTTCCACTTCCAGCAGGATACGCTCATTGGAAGCATATTTCATATCGTTCTGCAAGCCGGAAAAACGCCCAATCCAGTAAGTCAGTTCCGCAGGGGAAAGCCCTTTTGCCTGATTCTGCAAACGGGCGGCGTTTTCCGCAGATAAGTCCAAAATACGGGCATTGTCCGGCACTGTGGATGTGACCAGTAGATTTCTCAGATGCACCAAAAGCTCTGTCACAAACTGCTTTACATCACGACCTGCCAGCAGCATTTCCTCCACCAGCTCCATAGCCTTGGCGGCATCCTTCTGCTTCAACGTCTCTGTCATGTCAAAGAACACCGTTTTGTCAACGGCACCCACTACATCCTGCACCTTTTCCAGGGTCACTTCCTCGCCGCTGTAAAAGGCAAGGCACTGATCCAGAATACTCAGAGAGTCACGGAGAGAGCCATCCGCCAGCTGTGCCACATAGCGCAGAGCATCTTCTGTCGCCACAAGTCCTTCCTCGTTGAGATATTTCATCAGTGTATGGGCAATATCATCGGCAGTGATGCGCCGGAAGTCGAACCGCTGACAACGGGAAAGGATGGTGGCAGGCACTTTCTGGGGGTCAGTAGTCGCCAGAATGAAGATAACGTGTGCAGGGGGTTCCTCCAATGTTTTCAGCAATGCATTAAAAGCACTATTGGACAACATATGCACTTCGTCGATGATATAGACCTTGAAGGTACCCTCTGTAGGGGGATATTTCACTTCTTCCCGAATTTCACGGATATTGTCTACGCTGTTGTTGGAAGCAGCGTCGATTTCCATGACGTTGACACTGCGCCCAGCCAGAATATCCTGACAGACTTTACATTCGTTACAGGGTTCCCCATCTTCTGTAGGATGGAGGCAGTTGATGGCACGGGCGAAGATTTTCGCTGTGGATGTTTTGCCGGTACCTCTGGTGCCGCAGAACAGATAAGCATGGGACACACGCCCCGTTTTCATCTGATTTTTCAGTGTTTTTACAATATGATCCTGCCCCACAACGCCGGCAAAGACATTGGGGCGGAATTTTCTGTATAACGCCGTGTAAGACATGGCGATTCCTCCTTCATAACGCCTGAAAAAACAGGCGGAAATGTCCCAAAGGGACAGATACAGTATAGCATAGGGCAGGGGAAATGAAAAGGCAGGGCAGACGCAATTGATTGTTACATTGCTTTTAAAATAAAAGCGTTTTATACTAAACTTAATAAATGAACCCCATAGAAAGGAGTTGCTCTATATGAAATGCGTAAAAACACAAAAAGATATCATGCATAATATCAAAGTAATCAATCGCTATTTAGACCAAAAAAAAGAGCCCTTTTATTCCTTTGCCCTAGATTTAGTAAAAAATGGAATCTGCTTTATTGCTGTAAAAGAAGGCGAAAATTCTTTTCGGTTCTATCCTAGTCGTTTTATGGGATATCGCCGAAATAACCGTGATGCACATTTAAACAATGCGATGAAGGATGGGAAAGAAACAAATCCTGCTATCTCAGCTATTCTTGGAAGTAAGCCAATTCCAAATCCAACATTGGAATCCTACTACAAAGCATATTGTGAGCATTTAGGATTTTCTCCCAGAAAAAGTACTCCCTTTGGCAGTTCACGAAAGTTTTGGGAATGGAAAGAATAAGCATAATCCTATACGGAGGTGTCTTATGCAACAGAAAAAAGAAATCAATATCCAAATGGGCAGCCGTATTCGCAAAGCCCGTTTACAGGCAGGTCTGACACAAGAGGCTTTCGCCGAACTTCTGAATCTGGGCCCCAAACACATTTCCGCCATTGAGCGTGGTATCGTTGGACTTTCCATGGAAACCCTTCAGAACATCTGCCAGGTGCTGCATGTTTCCGCAGACACCCTCCTTTTTGGGGATATAGAAAAATCTCCGGCAGAATCCCTCTGCCAGCGCCTTGAGCGGCTTTCTCCCGAAGAATTTGCCCAGATAGAAGAAATCATCAACAAAATACTGGAAATTTACGCAAAAAAATAACCGAAAGAGAAATATCTCTTTCGGTTTTCTTTTTTATAGGAATCCGTGCATCTGCTGTTGTCACTGCCAACCATGCGTTACCTCCTTCCGAAGCTCCATCCAAGCGACCTTGCGACACACGAGAAGTTGACTGCTTAGTGCTGCTGCCTTCCGACCCTGACACGGTTCACAGGCTCCTGTTGTGCAAGACTTGAACTTCAACGCCCCTTCCAAAGGGCAGGCCATTTTTGGACGGCGCCGAAAGCAGACGTCACCCCCACTGTAGCGGATTGTGGGTGCAGGGTACCGCTAATCCCCCGGCTAGCACGGAAATGTTACCGTTTTCAAAAATGCCATTATAGTATACATAACAACGGGCTTTCTGTCAATGGAAATTTCCCCAAAAGGCGTATTTCCGGCAAAAACCCATATTTTTTGTGTTATGCTTCTGTTTCTGTTGTTTCTTCCGCTGCTTTGTTTTTGCGGAATCTGCGGAAAAACCGCTTCATGATCTCGCTGCATTCTTCCTGCAAAAGCCCTTCTTCCACTTCCACCTGATGGTTGAAGCGGGGCTCATTGAGCAGATCCAAAATAGACCCGGCACAGCCTGCCTTGCTGTTTCTGGTGCCGAACACCACTCTGGGAATCCTTGCCTGTACGATAGCACCAGCGCACATGGGACAAGGCTCTACGGTCACATACAATGTGCAGTCCTCCAGCCGCCAATCCCCTACAATGCCTGCCGCCTCGTTGATAACGTCGATTTCCGCGTGGCGCAGGGGATTTTTTGCCGTATTGCGCATATTATGCCCACGGGCGATGATCTCCCCATTCCGCACCATAACGGCGCCAATGGGCACTTCCCCTTCCAGCAGGGCTTTTTCCCCTTCCAGCAGGGCTTCTTTCATATAATACAAATCCTGTTCTGTCATATGATTTCCTCATTCTGTCATTCCGCCGCCTGTTCTGCTATACAGAGAGAACCGTTCCGCTCCTCAATGTCTGTCACCAGCCAGTAATCATCCAGACCATCTTCATTCAAATCATAGGGATAGATACACTGGGCATAGACGATGTCCTCATTGGAGGAGCGCAGACCCTTTTCTGTCAGCAGGTAACGGATGGTGGTGCCTGTCATATCGCAGACATAGACTTCTTTCACACCATCCCGATTCAGGTCGCCGCTGGTGATGGGACCGTAAAGGCTTTCCACCCCCAGATGGGTGGACCATATCTTGCGGAAATTATTATCGTTTTTCTGATACAAATACAGGTCCAAACCGTCACTCATGAGATATTCTTTCACACCATCCCCATCCAGATCGGTAATATGGATGTACTGTACCGTATGTTTCAAACGGGTAAAGCCTGTATTGGTCCAGCCCTCTTCTCCCCGTTCATAATACTGTATGGTCTTGTCATCAGAAAGGAGCAGTTTGCCGCCTTCTGCCGCCAAAGCGCCCGCGTCACTGGATTCCAGAGGGATTTCCTCGGAAGTTTTCTGCATATTGGCGTCATAGAACAATATTTTTTCCGAACGGGTAAAAACATGTTCGCTCTCACCGCTGCCTTCTTCCGTGATGCTGGAAAGGACCACTGCCAACTCACTGCCATTGGGTCCGTCAAAAAATGTGGCAGAAGTAGCTTCCAAGCCACTGCCAAATGTCAGTGTCCGCCACAAGCGCAGGGCACCTTTCTGATAGCGATAAATCTGCACTGCTCCATCCTGCAAAGATGCCGTCAGCACATTGCCGTCTTTATCCCGTCCTGCCGAAAGGAATCCTTCTTTGGGAAAAGAAGCCGGCGTCATGGAAAAATCAGTACTCATACCTTCCCAGTTTTCATAAGCACGGAAGGTACCGTTTGCTTCATAAGGATTGCGGGCATTGAGGCTGTACCAGCTGTTATCGTATCCCCCCTGATAACATACGCCGATGAGGCTGCTGCCGGAAAAATAAGCCATGAGCTGACCTGCCACATCCCCGTTATAATGCATCAGCGTCGCGGTGCCTATGACTGTTTCCGTGCCGGCATAGCTGGTCATATCATGATCCGTTTCCGCGCAGGCAGCAAAGAAATCCGCGTTTTCCTCTGTGTTTTCCGGCACGATACCCGCAGCAAAACGCAGACTGTCCCCGTCAAAATCCCAGTAGTATTCCTCTGCCACTTCTTCCATCTGTTGTGTATACTGCTCCTGCTGAGCGGCTGTCAGCGTAAAGACCGCTTCTTCCTGTCCACAGGCAGAAAGAGCCAGTGACGCCATGACCGCCATACAGAGTAAGTGTTTCTTCATGTCTGTCCCTTCCCTCTTTTGCAAGGTTTTTTGCACATAGATATTTTTATTATAAAACACCAGAGGGATTTTTTCAAACCTGTTTTTTCTTCAGCCCACGCCGAAAAGCTGTTTTACCAGAAACAGGGACAGGGCAACCCCCGCGAAATTTGCCCCGAGGGCGCAGAACAGGGTATGTCTTGTTTTGGTGATGCCCACAGAAAGAAAATACAGACTCATGGTATAAAACACCGTTTCCGTGCAGTACATCATCACAGAGGCGGAACGCCCCAGAAAAGAATCGGGACCATATGTACTGAAAATCTCCGTCAAAAGTCCCACTGCCGCCGAGGAGGACACCAGCCGCACCAATGTGAGAGGCGCCAGTTCCGCCGGGAATCCCACCAGATGCTCCAAAGGCGTCAGCAGTTTTGTCAACAGTTCCAGCAATCCTCCTGCCCGCAGCACTTCCACCGCCACCATGAGCCCCAGCAATGTGGGCAGGATATTCACCACTGTATGTAAGCCTTCCTTTGCCCCTTCCAGAAAGGTTTCGTAGAGATTCACCCGTTTGAGAGAGCCAAAAACCACAATGAACAGCACCGTCACGGGAATGATGAAATCCGAAAGCACCATCAGAAATCGCAAGTCTTGCCCCTCCCTTCCAGTATCTTTGCCAATAGGATGCCCACAAGGGTGGTACCCAGTGTGGCAACAATGCCTGCCCCCATGATCTCCGCCGGAGCCAGAGAGCCGTATTCCGCCCGATAGGCAAGGATATTCACTGTCACCAGCTGCAAAGAGGACATATTCACCACCAAAAACATACACATGGCATTGCTGGCGCGTCCTGTTTTGCCATTGAGTTTCGCCAGTTCTTCCATGGCAAGAAGCCCTGCCGGCGTTGCCGCCCAGCCCAGCCCCAGAAAATTGGCGGCAAAATTGGCGGAGATATATCGTCTTGCGGCATGTCCCCTTGGCACCTCAGGAAACAGGAAGTCCAGAAAGGGCTCCATTTTCTCCGCCAACGCATCGATCATGCCGCCTTTTTCGGCAATTTTCAGAATGCCTGACCACACTGCCACCACCCCAGCCATGGTAAAGGCAAGCTCCACGGCGTTCCTGCCGCCGTCAATGACCGCGTTTGTCACCAGGTCCATCCGTCCCAGAAAAGCACCCGTCAAAATACCGCCTATGAGAAAAAATCCCCAGATCACATTCAGCATCTTTCCCCCTCCTTCGCTTCTTTACATGTATGCGCTGACAGGCGAAACTATCCCTTTTTTTCCATAAATTGGTGAAAAGAGATATTTTTGTTGTATTTTGCCTCGATCTGTGTTAATATTCTGTTAAGAAAAATCAGACCAAACGGTCTTACAGGGAGGAAATCAGATGAAATCAACAGGTATCGTTCGTAAAGTAGACGAACTGGGAAGAGTGGTTTTGCCCATTGAGCTGCGTCGAAACATGGGAATCGAAATCAAAGACTCCCTGGAGATCTTTGTGGAAGAAAACACCATTATCCTGAAAAAGTATGAACCTGCCGATATTTTCACAGGCAGTATGGATGACCTCATTGACTACAAGGGTAAAAAAGTGTCCAAACAGTCTATTTTGGAAATGGCGAAACTGGCAGGACTGGATGTACGCTGAAATTTTTCACAATAATCTCGTGCGCAAAAGCTGGAATTGTATGAAAATACACACAATTCCAGCTTTTTCTTTTGGGCAAAACCCGCCCCACGTCTTCATTTTCCCTTTTTAAAATCCTTGATTTCCCTTGAAATACAGGCATTTTTTTCTTGACAAGGTCTGCGCTGTTCTCTTACAATATAACCCATAATCTATCTAGGAAAGGTGATATTTCATGTCCGCAACATTTCAAGGAAGTAAAAATTATGTCGCAAGTGAAGAACTCATGCGTTCTGTCAATATTGCCATGGCGCTGCAAAAACCCCTCCTCATCAAAGGGGAACCCGGCACAGGCAAAACCATGCTGGCGGAAGCCATTTCCGAAGCATTGGGCAAAAAACTGGTGATCTGGAACATCAAATCCACCACAAAAGCCCAGGACGGTCTGTATGTCTATGACGTGGTACAGCGTCTGTACGACAGCCAGTTCGGCAACGAAGGCGTAGACGACATCGCAAAATATGTAAAAATGGGCAAGCTTGGCGAAGCTTTCTCCGCTGATGAGCAGGTGATCCTCCTCATTGACGAGATCGACAAAGCCGATCTGGAATTCCCCAACGACCTTTTGTGGGAGCTGGACAAAATGGAATTCTACATTCCCGAAACAAAGGAAACCGTAAAGGCAAAACAGCGTCCCATCGTCATCATCACATCCAACGCGGAAAAAGAACTGCCCGACGCCTTCCTGCGCCGCTGCATCTTCCACTACATCGAATTTCCTGACGCGGAGCAGATGGAAGAAATCATCAAAGTACACTTTGACAAAGTGGAAGAACATCTGCTGGAACAGGTGCTGGAAACATTCTACTGGATTCGTGGTCTGTACCAGATTCAGAAAAAACCCAGCACATCCGAAGTCATCGACTGGATTCGTGCCCTCCAGCTGGGCGGTGTTGACGTAGAAAGAATCCGTCAGGAAGTGCCCTTTGCAGGGGTGCTGCTGAAAAAGAACGAAGATATCGACGTACTGAACCGCTATTTACGATAAGCAGGTGATCCCATGTTTACGGCATTTTTCTATTTACTGCGCTCCAGAGGGCTGAAAGTATCCATGAATGAATGGATGACCCTCATGGAAGCTCTGGACAAAGGTCTGCACCAGTCCTCTTTCACAGGATTTTACTATCTGTGCCGCAGTGTGCTGGTGAAAAGTGAAGCGGATTTTGACAAATTCGACGGTGCCTTTCTGGAATTTTTCAAAGGCGTGGAATTTGAAGGGGAGCTGCCTCCTGAACTCATGGACTGGCTCACAAATCCCAAGGAAAAACCCGGCGACCAGTTCGACATGGAGCGTGCCATGCAGAATGAATGGATTTCTCAGGCGGAAATCCAGAAAATGTTTCTGGAACGACTGGAAGAACAGAAGGAAGAACACAACGGCGGCAGTTACTGGGTAGGTACCGGCGGCGTTTCTGTATTCGGCAACAGCGGCTTCAGCCCCAGAGGCATCCGTGTGGGCGGAGAAGGCGGCAAACGTCGTGCTTTTCAGGTTGCCAGCGAACGGAAATTCCGGGATTTCCGTCAGGACAACACACTGGACACCCGTCAGTTCCAGATGGCGTTCCGCAGACTGCGGCAGTTTTCCGCCAAGGCTGAGGAAGCCAAAACAGAATTTGACATTGACGGCACCATTCGGGAAACCTGTGACAACGCGGGCAAACTGAAAGTGGTTTACGACCGTCCCCGAAAAAACACCGTCAAAGTATTGCTGCTCATGGACAGCGGCGGTTCCATGGACTATTACAGCCGTCTGTGCTCCATGCTGTTCCAGTCTGTGAGCAAATCCAACCATTTCAAAGATTTGCAGGTATTCTATTTCCACAACTGTATTTATTCCAAGATATATACAGACCCCCAGCTGCGTCCCAAGTCTGTGATCCCTACAGACTGGATTCTGAAAAACCTCAGCAGCGAATACAAGGTCATCATCGTTGGCGATGCCCAGATGGAACCTTCCGAACTGCTGGACGGCAGCTATTACAATTACGGTGTGCGGGATAACATCCCCGGCATCGAATGGCTCACCAGATTCCGGGAAAAATATCCCCATCTGGTATGGCTGAACCCCTCCGAACGTCCTTACTGGGGCGGCTGGTGGGCAAAGACCTACGACATCATCCATAAGGATTTTGATATGTACGACCTGAGCATCGACGGCTTGAACGCCGCTCTGAAAAAACTTATGGTGAACAGATAAGAAACAGTCTGTTTAGAAGCATCTTCATAAGAAAACAAAGAAAGCCGAAATCCTGATCATGACAAAGGATTCCGGCTTTCTTATGATATTGAGAGTTTATTTGATTTGTTTTCTTCTGAAGAAAGCCGCCGCAATTCCCTTTTTAAGAAATCAGGGAAACGAAAATCAATGGTTTCTTCAGGGGAAGCTGCTTTTACAGGCTGTTTCTTTACGCTTTCTTCAGTTTTTCCACATCTCCCCCCTGAATATCCCAGATATGACGGGCAATTTTTTCTTCTTCCCAATCCCACCAGCGCAAATCCTGCAAAACGGCAATGGTTTCTTCAGAAAACCGTTTGCGGATGGGCTTTGCAGGCACACCACCCACAATGGTATAAGGCGGCACATCTTTGGTGACCACTGCCCTTGTGCCAATGATGGCGCCATCTCCAATGGTAACCCCTGCCAATATAACAGCCTCATAGCCAATCCACACATCATTTCCAATGACAATATCCCCTTTGTTGTCCCATGCCTCTGTGACCCGTTTCCAATCCAACCCCCAAGCGTCGGCAAATATGGGGAATGGATAAGTGGACAGGGAACCCAAAGTATGGTTGGCGCTGTTGAACAGGAATTTTGCCCCACAGGCAATGGAACAAAATTTCCCGATTTTCAGCCTGTCCCCATTGATGGGATACTGGTAAAGGACGTTATTCTTCTCAAATTCTTTGGGGTCATGAACAAAATCATGGTACATGGTATAATCCCCCACGGAAATGGCAGGGTTCGTGATAGCGTTTTTCAGATAGATTGTCCATGTATCGTCAAGGCGGGGATACATGGCGTCTTTGGTGATTTTCATACAATCGCCTCCTTCTGGATTGATTGTACAAAGTCCTGCCCTTCTGCCGCAATCCACCAAACGCTTCGGCAGTGTTTTGGGTACAAGAAAAGTCGGGTTTTAGGGGCATCTTCATAAGAAAACAAAGAAAGCTAAAATCCTTATGATGACAAAGGATTTTAGCTTTCTTATTTTATGAAAATTTTATTTGTTATGTTTTCTTATGAAGACAGCCGTCGCACTCCCCTTAAGAAATCAAGGAAAAGAAAAAGCAATGTTTTCTTAAGTGGAAGTTGCTTTACCCAGCTTTTTCTTATTTCTCTTTCTGATAAATGATTTTACGGATGGCAGACACAGAAAGATGATATGTTTCCGCCAATGCTTCCAATGTTGCCCCTGCCTGCTTTCGGCTGCGGATTTCTTCGTTCCGCTGCGCCAATGCCTGACGGCTGCCGCTTTTCTCTCCCCAGCTCTTATGTTCTCTGGCAGGGATATAGACATAACCGCCTTGGACATATTCCTGCAATGTCTGCACCAATGCGGGAGGCAGCAGGTCTGACGCGTTGATGTATTTCATGGTCGGATTCCCCCTTGATATTGAAATCAAGCAGCAAAACCGACTTTCCGCGACGTTTCCTCCATGCAACTGTCGCTTACATCGGTTTTGCATGGAGAACCGCTTTGTTGCGTTTCTGCGTCAATGGACACACAACAACCACTTCCTTTTTTTCTCAAACAGGCTTATTCGCCCAGCATTTCTTCTACTTTTTTCAGCAGCACTTTGGTAGCTTCGCCGGGGTTTTCCTTGGCGAAAATAGCGGAAATGACGGAAACGCCGTCGATGCCGCTGCCTTTGAGCTGCATGATGTTATTTTCATTGATGCCGCCAATGGCAACCACAGGGATGGTAACGGCTTTGCAGATTGCCAGCAGTTCCTCATTTGTCAGGGACTGGGCATCTTTTTTGGTATCGGTGTGGAACACTGCCCCTACGCCGATGTAGTCCGCGCCGCTTTCCTGCGCTTTTACGGCTGTTTCCACAGTGTTTGCTGAAATGCCCAGAATCTTATCAGGGCCGATCATGGCTCTGACATCTTTATCTACAATATCACTCTGTCCCACATGAACACCGTCCGCCCCGCAAGCCAGTGCGATGTCGATGTTATCGTTTACCACAAAAGGTACGTGGTATTTCTTTGCCAGCTGTGCCAAATCTTTTGCTTCTTCCAAGAATGTTGCTTCATCCAGTTCTTTTTCGCGAATCTGTAAGAAAGTTGCCCCTGCCGCCAGCACTTCTTCTGTCACATCATGGAGTGTTCTGCCATTCAGCCATGCACGGTCTGTGATGGCGTATACTTTCATGGATTCTTTCGTTGCTTTTTCTGCCAATTCCAATTCCTCCAGTCTTGTCCGTTTCTGTAATGTTTCCGCGTCTGTCAAACTGATCTGATCCACCAGATGGGTGCGGAATGTGAGGGTACCCGCTCCCTGTGCGTCTGTTTTTTCTCTGGCGATTTCCCCGCTGACACCCATGAGGGATACGGCGCATAGGGTGGCTTCCAGAATATGATCGGGATTGCCGCCGCAGAAGGCACCCAAAAGGGCTGTCAGCATACAGCCGCTGCCAGTGATGCGGCTCATCATGGCATCGCCGTTTCTGAGAGCAAAAACACGGTCAGCAGATGCGATGATGTCGATGACACCGGAAATGGCAATGACTGCCCCTGTTTTCCGTGCCAGTTCTCTTGCCATATACCCAAAGGCTTTATAATTGTCCTCGGTGATTTTATCTTCTTCCGCCGCGTCAACGCCACGGGTGGATCCTGTGCCCACTGCCAGATGTTTGATTTCGGAGGTATTGCCACGGATGACGGAGAATTTCACATTTTCCAGCAGCTTTTTGCCGCCTTCCCGACGGAGTCTGGTAGCGCCTACGGCAACGGGGTCCAGCACCACAGGAACACCTGCCTCATTGGCGGCTTTCCCTGCCACCAGCATGGCTTCCACGTCCTCCATGGTTCCCATATTCATCACAAGACCCTGAACCACAGAAGCCACTTCTGCCACTTCCGCCACTTCGTGGGCCATGGTGGGAGAAGCCCCTGCCGCCAAAATGATATTGGCGCAGTCATTGACTGTGACGAAGTTGGTGATTGCCTGCACAATGGGTTCTTTTTCCCTTACATTTGCCATCATAGCGGGAAAAGACGCCAGAATATCTGTTTTCATGAAAACGAACCTCCTTTATTTACGGTTGAGTTTTTCCATCATTCTTGCGAACATGCCGGAGCGTTTCAAAAGGGTGATGACCAGCACAGCCAGAAAAGCACCCATGGCGGAAGAAGGCACGAATGCCGGCACATAGACCCAAGGGGTCTGCAAGTCCATGCCATAGATGTATTTCATCACCGGATACGCCGCAAAGGCGCTCAAAATGCCGGTGCCGAAGATTTCCCCAATGACTGCCATATACAGCTTATGACCGGATTTCCGATACAGGAAACCGGACAGAAAAGCGCCGATGACTGCCCCGATGACCGCCAATGCTGTACGCCCCGTCATCATACGCAGGATACCAGTGATGAGCGCCGCCAGAAATCCCCAGTAAGGTCCCACGAACACTGCCGCCAACACATTGATGAAATGCTGGAAGGGTGCCATATTGGGGAACCAAACCACAGAGGATAAGGCAAAGCCCATACCCGCGAATATTGCCGTCAGCACCATTTTCAACACATGATTATCTTTATTGCCACCCATTTGCTGATGCCTCCTTTTTTCTCCTTCCCAACGAAAAGAACGCAAACAAAAAAGGATTTCCTTTTTGGAAATCCTTCGTTTCTGACGCTCTTTGGTGAGTTGTGCACCCTGCATTCCCTCCGTTGGCATTATCCAAATCAGGTGTAAAGGTCGAAGTATCCTTCCTCTCAGCCTCCTTTAGAAGCTCCCTTTGCATTCTGGTGTCATTATAGTACGGTTTTTGTCCCTTGTCAACGTCCCCCACGGGCATAAAAAAGGCGGCTATGCCGCCTTTTGGAAAGAGGAATTGCTGCATAAAGATACAGCAAAGTGCCCACTTCATTGGATTTTCGCATGGCAGATTTCCCATGCGGTTCTTTGGTATTTTTTTCTGCTTATTTTTTTCTTTTGTGTTTCTTTGCTTCGCTTTTTCTTTTGTAAAAATGATGGTATTGAGAAAATGACGATCACGCTTCTTCCATGTAACCCATATTGGTACGGATCACATCGCAGGAATGCTGAAATGCTGCCATTTCTTCCGGTGTTAATGAAAGTTCCAGCACTTCTTCCACGCCGTCTTTGCCGATGACGCAGGGAGTGCTGATATACAGGTCATGCTGACCATACTGACCGTTCAGCTGGGCACTGACGGGCATCACTGCTTTTTCGTCGTGGAATACGCAGGAAACCAGCCGTGCCAGTGTAGAACAAATGCCAAACTCTGTGGCGCCTTTGCCGGCGAAGGTGACCCAGCCCCCTTCAATGGTTTCCTGGAGGACAGCTTCTTTATCCACCTGATATTTGGGATTTTCTTTTGCCAGCTGATCCAGCGGTTTGCCATTGACCGTCACATGGGACCATGGTGCCATCTGGGAATCGCCATGTTCTCCCATGGTGTAAGCCACCAGAGATTTATGGTCGATGCCTGTTTCTCTTGCCAGCACGGTTTTGAATCTGGCGCTGTCCAGTCCGGTGCCTGTGGCAAATACCCGAGATGACGGGAAGCCGGAAAGTTTCTGCACCTGTCTGGCGATGATGTCGCAGGGGTTTGTGATGACGATGAATATGCCGTCAAAACCGGCTTTCACAATACGTCCCACAAAGCTGTTCACCAGTTCCACGGAATGTTTCAATTCTGACAAACGGCTATGGTCTTCGCTGATGATGGTGCCAACGCTGATGACAACGATGTCACAGTCCTTCAGGTCTTCATAAGTGCCGCCTCTGATCTCTACCCGATGGGGCAGATAGGACACGCTGTCCCGCAGGTCCTGACACTCACTGATGACCTTCTGTTCCTTCACATCCACCAGCACCAGTTCATCCACAATGCCCTGAACTGCCAGACTATATGCACAATGGGCGCCTACATGACCGACACCCACGATGCCCACGCTTCTTGTTTTCATATTTGGTTCCCCCCAATATGCTTTTGTATTTTTCCAAAAGTTTCTTTTGTATTCTCCGCTCTTTCTTAGGGGCGGTTCATCTGATTTTGTATATGATCTCTTTTTTCCTTTGTACACTTCTTTTCTTTTGTAAAAATCAAAAAAGGTCCCGGACTGACCATCCGGAACCACCTGTTTACACCGAAAAAAGACCGCATCTTTTTCCATACATCGTGTTTTTTTCCATGACAATCAGCACTATTTCTTCACACGGCATAAAATCAGCAGCAGCGCGATCAAAATAGCACCAATGAGCAGGACCTGTTTGATTGTATGGGAAAACGCACGGCTCATAAAAAATCTCCTTCTTTCTGTCTTTGACGATTTGGAATCGTTGGGTAAAAGATACCACGTTCAAAGACCCAAGTCAATGGAAAGAATGACGCTTGTTTCTGTAAAAACACAAAAAATTTTGTGTACTCTGTAAAATAACACTTGTCTTTCTTGTATTTTTAACAATACATTCAAACGTAAAAACGCACATGTCCGTCGGTTTTTCCAATGAAAAAAAAGGACACCCTCTCTTGTCTGAGAAGATGTCCTCTTATTCGCATTTTTTATACCAGTTTATCCATTTTTTCTTTCAGTACGGAAGCGGGCACCGCACCGATGATGCTGTCTGCCACCTGACCGTCTTTGAAGAAGATCATGTTGGGCACGCTCATCACACGATATTTCTGTGCCAGATCCATCGCCTGATCAATATCTACTTTCACGATTTTTGCTTTGTCGCCGTATTCCGCCTGCAGCTGTTCCAGCACGGGACCCATCATCTGGCAGGGACCGCACCATGTAGCGAAAAAGTCCACCAATACGGGTACGCTGCTTTCCATAACTTCTTTCTGGAATGTATCAGATTTTACAACTAACATAATCAATTCCTCCTTACACATCTATTGTTATTGTATCCAAATATTTCTTTTTTATTTCTGATGTCAGTATATCACAGAAAAAAACTCTTTGCAATAAAATTTCTCAAATAATAATCATTATTAGCTTGTTCTGTGACCTGAGGCACATAAAAGAGAAATTTTTTTTAAAAACAGGTATAAAACCCTTTCTTAGGGACATACTTCATAGCGGAGAGTGTGATCTCTCCCCCAAAGAATCACATTCTTTCTACTTCTTCCCCTTAGGAAAAGGCGGCTGTTCTTACAGCCGCCTTTTTTTACTGGATGGATGTATATTTTCTTGCCAGAAGAACTGTCACTGCCAGATATATCACGGACATGACAACCGTAGAGATAGACGCTGGCAACAGGAAACTGCGGATGCCTTGGAAAAACGCATCCAGATCGGCACTGTCCAAAACAGCTGTCATGGTCTTTTCGATATAGTCCGCAGACAAAGAGGGGACAAATTCCATGACCTTTCCTTCCACATAACTAATGCCAAAGAAGAAAATCAGGGCAAAAATACCGTTGCCTCGACGGATAAAAGGCAGGTGTGCCAACGTAACAGAAAGATAGAGCAGCGCTACCGTTTCCAGCATGCTCAGTGTCAGAGAAACGGCAATGAGGATCATGGAATCCCGGATACCATCCGCTGCCCATACTTTTCCAACTTCTGCCCAGAATATTTCCGTTGCGGAGGGTTCCACGGCGCCATAAAGTATGGAAAAACAAAGCACACCGCAAAGCACACAGACGATGATGCCCCAAAGGGCAGCTGCCGTGAATTTCCCCATCACCAGTTCCACAGAGGAAACAGGCAGGCTGAATGTGAGGTATCCTTCATTGCCGTACATACTTTTCTGATACCGCAGGGCTGTATGGATCAAAAACAGCATCACCAGCACCACAATGGCAATGATACAGCCGGAAATCAGCAGGGGTGCCTGCATAAGATAATCAAGGATCATAGCTCTGCGATTCATAATCGTAGCAAAGGCAAAAAGCAGTGCAATGGCACTTGCCACGCCGTACAGCAGGCTGTTTGCCCGCAATTCCTGTTTCATGACTTTTCCAAACATCAGCGATACACCTCCCGGAAATACTGGTCAACGGACATGCCCGTTTCCGCCCGCAGCACATCCACCTGTTCATTCAAAAACACCCGTCCCTGCTTCAGGAAAACAGCGCGGTCGAAAATCTGCTCCACATCGTGCACCAGATGGGTGGACAGGAGAATGGAGCTGTTTTCCGTATACTGGTTCAAAATGGTGGTGAGGATATAGTCCCTCGTGGTAGGGTCTACGCCGCCCATAGGTTCATCCAGCACAAAAAGCTTTGCTTTCCGGCTCATGACAAAGACCAGCTGCAATTTTTCCTGCATGCCTTTGGACATGGTGCCGATTTTCTGCTTGGAATCCAGTTGCAAGTCCATAGCCATTTCCATGGCTTTCTTTTCGTCGAAATCCTTATAGAAATCCCGGAACATGCCGATGGCGCTTTTCACATTCTCGCTTTTGCGGAAGTACGTCCGCTCCGGCAGATAAGAAATGACAGACTTGCTGTGTACGCCGATGGGCTGCCCATCCACCAATACACTGCCATCATAGTTCTGAATCAAACCGCAGAGGATTTTCATGAGGGTGGTTTTCCCAACGCCGTTAGGTCCCAAAAGCCCGATGATCTCCCCTTCTTCCAGTGTCAGATTCAGCCCTGCCAAAACGGTCTGATTGCCGTAACGATGCTCCAGATTTTTGATTTCTACCAAACTCATGCCTGTTCCTCTCCCTTCTCGCCCACGGCTTTCACATAAGACGCCACTTCCTCCGTGGTAAAGCCGATTTTTTTCATATATGCCAGATATTTCTCTGTTTCTTCCCTCGCGAAAGACTTTCTTTTTTCCACCAGAACCCCTTCCTCCTTTGTGAGAAAACGTCCGCTGGTGCGTTCTGTATAGACCAGACCTTCCCGCTCCATTTCCGCCATGGCGCGCTGCATGGTGTTGGGATTGACGCCAAACTCCGCCGCCAGTTCCCTGACAGGCAGAATTTTCTCGCCGGGCTTTATGGCACCGGATAAGGCACGGAGGGTCATTTCCTTCACGATCTGCAAATAAATGGGTAAACCGTTATCAAACTGCACGGAATCACCTTCCTTAACCTAAATAATCCAATTTCTTTTCTGCCAGATACACCATCAGTGCCCCATAAATCAATATCCGTGCTGCCATGGCAATGGGAATCAAGGCGGCGAAACCAAACATGGCGATGCCTTTTGTCATAAAGAATGGCAGCGCAACGAGGAAAAATGTGACGGGAACGCCAATAAAAATCATGGCAAGCACATTGAACAGCGGCTCTATGATGAGGAAAATCACCAATGCGACAGCCGCTGCCCACAAATAGGGGTGTTTCTGGAAACAAGGCAGACGACCTGCCATGAGGGCAAAGCAAAGGGCATACAGACTGCCCACCGCCATAAGGATTTCAGAAAAGATTACAAACACCAAACTGCCAATGCCTACAGCCATACCTTCTATGGAAAAGCTTGTACTGCCATAAGGGTCCTGCACAAACAGCCCCAATGCCAGCCACACAATACCCATGAGCACCAGAACGATCCCCCAGACCAAAGGTGCCAGCAGTTTTCCAGCCAGAATTTCCCGCCGCTTCATTGGCAGTGTCATCCAGAAAACGCCTTCGCCCCCGAACATGCCTCGGTCAAAGCGGTACAGGGTATACACCACATAAAACACCATAGCGGCGATCCACAGGATATACATGCCTATTATGGAACCGATGGAAAGGGCACTCCGCACATCAAACTCCTCCGGTGTGCCGGAAAAAGTATCCCCTGGATAAAAGACCGTCTGCCGCATCACCACAAGGCTCAGAATCCCTGCCGCCAGCAAAATGGCAAACATGACAAAATACACTTTCCGTGTTTCCCGCAGTTCTTCTTTACAAATTTTTCTCCACATATCCTTCTCCCCCTTCTGTACTATTGTATTAAGTTACTAATACAATAGTACGAAAAGAAGTAGCTGTCAATGATTTCCACCCAATCTTAAATATGTCTTAAAAATCTCACAAAAAAGAAGAGACCCTTCTGTCAGACAGAAAGGTCCCTTCCTCCCCATTTTCTCTATCAGTCTTTTCCGTAGTCAATGATGATCTTCTTGCAGGTCCGGCACCGCCATGCCTCCGTTTCGCCGCCCACAAAAGGATTGCCGTCGCCACAGCCCAGATGTACTTTCTCGCCGCCGCCCAAAGGCACAGAAGCCACCACACGCTTTTGGGACGTCCAGAACAAATCGTCACGATTCTGGATATACCCCAATGTCATTTCTTTTCCGCAATAAGGACATTTCATGGCACATCGCCTCCTTTTTCTCCATCATAACACAAATGAGTTGTTTTTTCCGTAAAAAAAGCTGAAACGCTTTTGATACAAAGAATTTCAGCTTTTCTTGTTTGCTCAATATTTTTCAATGTCGATGATTTCCGCTTCATAGGGATGTTTCAATGCTTTCTGGCACAAAAAGCCGAAGGTGTTTGTGGTATCGCTGAGATAGAACCGACGCACGCCTTCTTCCTCGTTTTCGTTGAGCTGGTCACGTTCCGCCAGAAATTCCTTCACCTGTCTTGCGGTGGCTTTTGCCGGATCTACCAGTTTCACCCCATCCCCTACAGTGGTGCCGATGCACCGTTTCAAAAGAGGATAATGGGTACAGCCCAGCACCAGAGAGTCAATGCCCTTTGCCAGCAGTTCCTGCAAATAGCTTTGGGCTGTCAGGCGGGAAACCTCGTTATCTGTCCAGCCTTCTTCCGCCAGCGGCACGAAAAGGGGGCAGGCCTTGGAAAAGACCTGAATGTCAGGATTTTCTTCCCGAATCATGGTTTCATAAGCGCCGGAACGCACCGTTGCCGCTGTGCCGATGATGCCTACCTTATGGTTTTTGGTAGCACGGACTGCCGCTTCCACGCCAGGCACAACCACGCCGAAAATAGGGGTGTCTGTTGCTGCGCGCATGGCATCCAAACTGTTGGAGCTGGCAGTGTTGCATGCCACGATAATGGCTTTTACGTCTTTTGTTTCCAGAAAACGCACATTCTGCAAAGAAAATTTGGTTACGGCTTCTTTGGATTTTGTGCCGTAAGGCACCCTTGCCGTATCCCCGAAATATACAATATTTTCATGGGGCATGACTTTCATCACCTGTTTGACCACTGTCAAACCGCCTACCCCGGAATCAAATACGCCGATTGGTCTTGTATCCATAAATGTTTTGTCCTTCTTCCTTATCCGCAGATGCCTCTGTCCCGCTCCAATGCCAGAGCGATGAGGCGATCCATCAGTTCTGTTTTTGACATGCCTTCTTCCTCCCAAAGCATGGGATACATGCTCATGGCAGTGAAGCCGGGCATGGTATTGAGTTCATTGAAAAGCACACGACCGCTTTTCTCCATAAAGAAGTCTACACGAGCAAGGCCGCTCGCGTCAACCGCATGATAGATTTTTTCCGAAATTTTTCGCATCCGCGCCAAAGTTTCTCCATCCACTTTTGCAGGAATGATGAGATTCGTATCCCCCTTGGGGCACTTGGCATCATCCTCGTAAAATTCCAGCCTTGTAACGATCTCTCCAATGCCGCTGATGTGCTGCTCCTCATTGCCCAGCACAGCGCATTCAAACTCCCGACCGTCAATGGCCTCTTCCATAATTACTTTTCTATCATATTTTGCGGCATAAAACAAGGCTTTTTCCAGTTCTTCTCTGTTTTTGGCTTTGGAAACCCCCACAGAGGAACCAGAGTTGGCAGGTTTGACGAAACAGGGATAGCCCAGTTTTTTCTCTGCCTGATCCATGACTTTCTCCTTTGTTTCCGCCAGATGCCGCCCGTCACACCAGAAAAATTTCGCCATGGGGATTTTTGCCGCCTTGGCAATGAGCTTTGTATAGACCTTATCCATGGAAAGGGCGGAAGAAAGGACACCGCAGCCCACATAAGGGATCTGCGCCAATTCCAGCAGTCCCTGTACGGTGCCATCCTCCCCCCAAGGACCATGGAGGGCAGGGATCGCCACATCCACAGGGATTTCCTTATACTTGCCGCCTACCAGTTTCAGCAGACATTTTCTGGAGGCATCGGGGCTTAAAATGGCATCCACACTGTAGGGCTCCCAACGTCCCTCACGGATGACATCCACGGAACCATGACAGATGCGCCAGTTCCCCTTTTTTGTGATGCCCACAGGCAGGACGTCATATTTCTCCTCATTCAAAGCGGCAATCATATTGGCTGCTGACATGCAGGAAACCTCATGTTCCGATGACTGTCCCCCAAAAAGCACGGCTACGGTCAATTTCTTCATAGGGACCTCCTCTTTTCTTCTGCCTCCCAAGGAGGCTGCAATCCCTATACAATATATGCGGCAGGGGATTTTTCCGTGCATGAAAAAAAGGCGGTTTTTCTCCGCCTTTCTCATCTTTTTTCATTCTGTCATGCCGGCAGTACCACATGAAAGCAAGTGCCTTTTCCTTCCTCGCTTTCCACTGTGATTTCCCCCCGCATTTTTTCCACTGCCGTTTTCACAATGGACAACCCCAGACCGTTCCCCGCGATCTCCTTATTTCTGGAAGGGTCTGCCCGATAAAAGCAGGTGAAGATATGAGGCAGGTGTTCCGATGAAATGCCGATGCCGGTATCTGCCACTTCCAGATGGAGCTGATTTTCTTTTATTTCCGCTGTCAGCCGGATGCTGCCGCCCTGCCGATTATACTTCACAGCATTAGACAGCAGATTTTCCAGCAAAAACCGCATCAGGACGGGATGGGTATACCATGTATCCTGCTGCATCTGCTGCCAGACCACCAAATCTTTCTCCTGAATCTGTCCCGCGTATTTCTGGAATATCTCTCCTGTCATTTTTTTCAGCGAAATCTCCTCTTTGGCTTCTTCCGCCGGATTGCTGATAGTCAGCAGTTCCTCCACCATTTGAGAAAGCTGTTCCGTGGTATCCAGACAAAGCCGCAGGGTTTCCTCATATTCCTCCGCAGAGGGCTTTTCTTCCAGATGAAGCACCTGAATGGCAGACTTCATCACCGCCAGAGGGGTTTTCAGCTCATGGGCAGCATTGGCGGCAAAATGCTTCTGTGCCTGAAAGGATTCTTGGAGCCGCTCCATGAGATGGCGGAAAGATTCGGAAACCTGACCGATCTCATCATGGGTTTCCGGCTCCGGCATGACGCAGTTCCAGTTATTTTCATCCATCTGCGCCATTTTGGCGCTGAGTTTCGTCAAAGGCCGCAGAGCTCTGCCTGCCACAAAATATGTTAGGGAAATTCCCAGCACATCTATGAGAAAGAAAAAAATCAAAATTTCTTTCCGAAATCCGGTGCTTGCCGCCTGCAGTACAGAAACGGCTATGGCTTCTCCTTTCTGGAATTCTTTGACTTCTCCAAACTCCGTCACTTCCGCCTCCATCACTTCGCCCGGCTTTATGGTTTCCGCGCTGACCTGTGAAGGCACTTCTGCCAAATCTATGGGAAACACCCGCATTTCCGCCACCAGACCTTCTTTCGCTCTGGTAAAATGCTGTCCGCTGGTATAGATGCTGTACCCTACCAAAAGTCCATTCAAAACCAGCAGCATCAGGCTCACCAGCAAAGTCACCCGCAGACGCAGGGAAATGCCTTTACGTTTCCGTATTGTTTGTATAACGGTATCCTTTTCCCCGTTCATTTTGAATCACCTCCGGCAAACCCAGTTTCTTTTTCAGCGAATGGATATGATATTTCAGTGTATTGGAAAACAGGTCGGCTTCTCTGTCCCAAACATGCTCCAGCAGTTCTTCCGCTGAC
Source organism: Clostridia bacterium (assembly GCA_022786605.1). GTDB lineage: Bacteria > Bacillota > Clostridia > Lachnospirales > Anaerotignaceae > Anaerotignum. The sequence goes on from JALFWW010000021.1 coordinate 138,813, forward strand.
ACAAAACGCGTCCGGTTCTGCACCAGATATTCCAAAATACCGTATTCCTTATGGGTCAGGGCAATTTCTTCCCCATCCACAAAAACCGTTTTGGCGGAAAAATCGATTTTCAGCCTGCCGTCCTCCCACTGGCTTTCCCGCTGGACAAACTCCCACCGCAGCAAATTGCGGATACGGGCTGCCAGTTCCAGAAAATCAAAGGGTTTTTCCAGATAATCATTGGCACCCAGGTCCAGCCCGGCGATTTTATCCTCTACCTGATTTTTCGCTGATAGGATCAGCACTTTCACCTGTCTGTTCTGCTGACGTATCTGCCGCAGCACTTCCCAGCCGTCGATTTTGGGCAAGTTCAGATCCAGTACCACCAAGTCATATTCATAAACAGAAAACAGCTCCAGCCCTTCTTCGCCGTCAAAAGCCTGATCCACGGCATAAGAAAGTTTTTTCAGACCCTTTGCCAATACACCAGAAAGGGCCCTTTCATCTTCTACCAATAACAGCTTCATGCCTTACTCCTTACCATATCCATAAATTTTCAGCCAAAAGCAGTACGAAAAAAACTTCGTACTGCTTTTGCGTATCATCACGATTTTTTTATTTTGTCTGCGCTCCATCTGCCAATTTCACAATTTTCATCAGGATTTCTTTCCCGTCGGCGTCTTTCACCACCTGTTCGGAAATCTCCAGATCGCCGTCTACTGGCAGCCAGTCCATTTCTTTCAGTTCTTCCAGATGGAAGTCGACTGCTTCTGCCGCTACTACTACCTGAGAAGCCTCGGTTTCATCCAGTTTTGTGATGTCTAAATCACTGCCCTCCGGCAGTACAGTCACGCCATCTTCTGTGCAGTAAGCAACTGTTACGGTGCAGGTTTCCTCACTGTCCAGCATTTCCTTTGTCAGTTTCTGCATATCACGATCTTCGATTTTCTGCATATCTTCCAGAGACATCTCCTGAATGTTCACCGCTATGATATCGCCTTTTACAAAGGGATGCAACTGGGCATTTTCTCCATCAGCAGCGAAGGCCGCTGTTGTGCTTCCCATTGCCATCAGTGCCATTGCCAGTGTTGTCACCATCATTTTTGTTCTTTTCATCTCAAAAACCTCCTTGATACTTATCCTTGTATTCTGTTCGGTACCGCAAGGCAAGTATAGCAAAGTCTTTGTTAGATGACGGTTAGATTTTGAAAAAAATTTTTTATTTCTGTCAAATATTTTTTTCACACAAAGAGAAAGCACAAAATCTCTTGCAAGGGAAAGATTTTGTGCTTCATTTCTCTCATATCACAGAACAGATGGGTTGTTTTTCAGATCATTCCCCTTTGAGCAGGTGGGAAATGGATTTATACAGTACAAATGTGATGGCGCAGTTCAGACCTGCTTTGATCAGGTTGAAAGGAATGATGGCAGGCAGCAGCATGGGGATGACTTCTTCCATGGACGCACCCAGGAAAATAGGTGTCAGGATCAGGTTCATCAGCACCATAGCGCCTGTCATGACCAGCGCCCCTACGATCAGGGCAAAAGCCGCTGTTTTTCTTGTTTTGTTTCTGCGGTAGATGTTGCCTGCGATCAGTACACAGCTGCCTGTTGCGAAGATGTGCATGATGATGCCGATGGGACCGCCGCTTGCCGCGCTGACAGTCATACCCTGAATGACAGATACTACCACAGTCAGCAGGAAACCAGCCACGGGACCAAAGGCAAATGTACCAATGAGGATGGGCACATCCGCGGGATCATATTCCAAGAAAGGCGCCGCGGGGATGATGGGGAAATGCACCGTTGCCACCAGAATCAGAGAGATGGCCCCCAGCATACCCAGAGCTGTCAGTTTTCTTACATTCTGTTTTCTTTTTACCGCTGTTGTTTTTACTGCGTTTTCCATGATTTTTCTTCCTCCATTTTTTGTTTAGAATTTTCAGGCTTCCGCCAAGGCTGTGACGAACTTTTTCTCTTTTGGCAAAAGAAAAAGCCTGAAAATCTTCAGGCTAAACAAGCAAAATAAAGGTCGGGCTTTTCCGCGCGACGGCACGAAAAAACACCAAACTTTTATTCTTCTCCCATCCAGACTATACTGTCGGTTTCGGAATCGCACCGAATCCTGCGCAAAAGCGCTCGCAGACTTTACTGCCGATCGGGAATTTCACCCTGCCCTGAAGAATTTCATAATTCAGTTACAAGTTCATTATATCAGCTGTGAAAAAACTGTCAAGGATTTTTCTAAGAAAATACTATCAAAAAAATAGGCTTTGATTTATGCAAAACAACAGTTTTTTCTCCTTGTGAAAAACGCAAAGCCCCTGGGGGAACAGAGGCTTTGCGGGTTTTTGAAAATTCTCATTCTGACCTATTGCCGCTGTCGGTTTCTGTTTCTGCCCCATTGTCAGGCTGGCTCTCTGCCGGCGCTGTTTCCGCCGGTTTCTCCGTTTCCGCAGACACCTGTACCAGTTTCAAGGCTGTTTTGGCATCTGCCGTATTGTAATAAACGGTCACAGGGCTGTCTTTTGCCAGACTGCCTGCCAGCGTCATATCCGTCTGATTTTTGGCAAATAACCGCAGGGTGCCATCAGCAAGACGCAGCACCAGATTATACTGTGCCGCCTCCACAACGGTGCCGCTGATTTGTTCCACATCGGCGCCTTTCAGGTCCGTGAGGGTGGTCTGTCCTGCCTTTGTCTGGATTGCCACAGGGAAGAAGGCGGAAAACACTTCCACAGGCACATACTGTACGCCGTCGATGAGTTCCGGCACCGCTCCCAGCGTCTTTGTACTGCCGCCCACGGTATAAGCGTCCTTGCCAGCGGCAAAACCTACTGTCGTACTGCCGTCAGAAACCGTAACGGAGCGTGTGGTTTTATCCCACGCCACCATATAGCCCAGCAGATCACTGACTTCACGGACAGGCACCAGTTTTGTGCCCAGTGCGTCCCCATACAGAGGCTGTGTCACTGCCGCATCCCGCACGGTTACGGTACCGGTGATTTTTTCCGCGCCAAAAGCCGTTGCGGCGCAGCCCAATGTCAATACCCCTGCCAGAACATAAGCTGTCATTTTTTTCATAAACCATCTCTCCCTTCCTTTTTTTCGCCTTTCTTTGCCTTCAGTATAACAAAAAACCGAGCAAAAAAACATTACAATTCTGTAAAATTCAATCCATATGCCGCATGGTCAGGGAAATGCGTTTGCGCTGCAAATCCACGCTCAATACTTTCACCGTAACGATATCCCCCAGTTTCACCGCTTCTAAGGGATGTTTGATATAGCGGTCGCATATCTGGGAAATATGTACCAGCCCATCCTGATGGACGCCGATGTCCACAAACACACCAAAGTCAATGACATTGCGGACAGTGCCTTTCAGCACCATACCTTCTTTCAAGTCCTCCATGGTCAGTACGTCACTGCGGAGCACAGGAGCAGGGGCTTCGTCACGGGGGTCACGACCGGGTTTTTCCAGTTCCTTGACGATATCCTGCAAGGTCGGCAGACCAATGCCCAGTTTTTCCGCTGTTTCTTCTGTCATGCTGACTTTGTTTGCCAAGCCTTTCACCTGACCTGATGCCACATCCTCCAGAGAATAGCCGCAGAGCTTCAGCAATGCTTCTGCCGCTTTATAACTTTCGGGATGGACGCCAGTTTTATCCAAAGGCATATCGCTTTCGGCAATGCGCAGGAAACCAGCGCACTGTTCAAAGGCTTTTGGACCCAGTTTGGGCACTTTTTTCAGTTCTTTTCGGTTGTGGAACAGACCGTTTTCTTCACGATATGTGAGAATATTTTTCGCAACGGTGTTATTGATGCCTGCCACATAAGAAAGCAGAGCAGGACTTGCTGTGTTCAAGTCAACACCGACACTGTTTACACAGTCTTCCACCACGCCGCCTAATGTTTCGCCCAGACGTTTCTGGTTCATATCATGCTGATATTGCCCAACGCCGATGGATTTGGGGTCGATTTTCACCAGTTCCGCCAGAGGGTCTTGGATACGTCTGCCAATGGAAACGGCGGAACGCAGGGCAACGTCATAATCAGGGAATTCCTCCGCACCCAGTTTGGAAGCGGAATACACAGAAGCCCCTGCTTCGTTGGCGATGATGTAATAGACCTTTTTATCCAGTTTTTTCAGCATTTCCGCCACAAACTGCTCAGATTCACGGGATGCGGTGCCGTTGCCGATGGAAATCAGGTCTACGTCGTATTTTTTGATGAGAGCCGTCAATTTCTTTTCCGCTTCGGCGGTTTTGTTTTGGGGAGGTGTAGGATAAACCACAGTGGTTTCCAGCGGTTTGCCTGTTTCGTCAATGACAGCGATTTTACAGCCTGTACGATAAGCAGGGTCTAATGCCAGCACTGTTTTTCCTTTGATGGGGGGCTGCAAGAGCAGCTGTTTCAGGTTTTCCCGAAATACACCCATGGCGGATTCTTCGGCTTTTTCTGTCAAATCATTGCGGATTTCCCGTTCCAGAGAAGGCGCAATAAGTCGTTTATAACTGTCCGCAATGACTTCTTTCAGCAGTTCCACCGCAGGGCTGTTTTTGCGGATCAGTTTCCGTTCCAGCTTTTGCAGGAGTCTTTCTTCGTCCCCTTCCAGCTTCACCGTCAGGATACCTTCTTTTTCTCCACGGTTCACCGCAAGGATACGATGGCCCGCCGCTTTTTGCAGAGGTTCGCTGTAATCGTAATACATTTCGTAGACAGTGGGTTCTGTCTGCTCTTTTGCCGCCTTTGTCACCAGCTGGCCAAACTTCATGGTTTCTTCACGGAGCATTTTCCGCAGGTCTGCGTCATCGGAGAACTGTTCCGCCAGAATGTCTTTTGCCCCATTGATGGCATCTTCCACAGTTTCCACGCCTTTTTCCGCATCTACGAAAGCGGCGGCGTATTCTTCCAGCGGCACCAGAAATGCCTGTCCAAAAATATATTCCGCCAGAGGCGCCAGACCTTTTTCCTTAGCAATGGACGCACGGGTGCGGCGTTTGGGGCGGTAAGGACGGTAAATATCCTCGATTTCCGTCTGGGTCATGGCTCCTTCCAGTTTTGCGGAAAGTTCATCGGTCATGGCGCCCTGTTCCGTAATGGCGTTACGCACCATTTCCCGTTTTTCTTCCAGATTGCGGAGGGCGGTGAGCCGTTCCGCCAGCTGACGGATGATCTGGTCATCCAGAGAGCCTGTGACTTCTTTCCGATAACGGGCAATGAAAGGCACAGTATTGCCTTCATCCAGCAGTTTCACGGTGTTTTCCACCTGAGAAGCCTTGATGCCCAGTTCTATCTGTAACTGTTTCAAAATATCCATAGATGTGTTTCCTTTCTCCAAAAAAATATCTCTTTTTCCATTTTAGCATACAAAACAGGTGGGTGCCGAAAAAATTTTCTCCCTTCCTTTTACAAAAAAGTCTGTTTTTCTGCATACAAAACGTCGGAATGAAAACAATCCCCGTAAAAATACAACAGCTGGAACCCTAAGGATTCCAGCCATATTTGTTTTCTGACGTTTTTTCCTTTATTTCGCGCGGTAGTTTTTCCAGATGCAGTCCAGTTTGGATTTGCACAAAGCGCCGTCCATGGTGAGCCAGTAAGCGTTTTTGCCGTCGATCTCTTTCCGCTCCGCGTACCCTCTGCACACCAGATAATCCAGATGGGCAATGGTTTCCCCTACGGCGAACCAACGCTGGGAAAGAGGAAATTCTTCCCATGTCTTCCCACGCATGGACCAGCGCAGACAGGCGGCGATCTTTGTGGCATGACTGCCGGGGAACTGCTGGATAGCGTCTACGGTTTCTTTCAGTCGTTTCAAGTGGTGCTCCACGATCTCGTCCATACGTTCGTAGACGTTCATGTCGTTTTTCCGATGACCGGGCAGGGCTGTCCGAATGGGGATGTCCCTTGTTTTCACCAAGGAATCCAGATAATTTCCCAGAGAATCCGCTGTGCCTACCCAACAAGTGATGTTGGGGGTGATGTCAAAAAGGATATGGTCTGCCGTAAAGAGGAGCTGTTCCTCTCTCTGGTAGAGAAGCATCTGCCCCGGTGTGTGTCCGGGCACCAGAATACACTGAAATTTCCATTTCCCTACGGTGAGCACGTCCCCATCTTCCAGCTTTTCCACGGTGAAAAATTCCTCCGGTTCATAGCCTCTTGCGGGATTTTCGCTGTGGAGCCGCCAAATCTGTTCTTCTGTAAAGCCTTCCTGAATGAAATGGCGGTCGGAATCCTTCCATACCTCTCCCACCATGATGCTTTCAAAATAATCGTAGTCCACACGGCTCATGTAAATTTTGCCGGGCTTTCCTTTCATCAGCGTAGGCGCCAGACCTGTATGGTCAGAGTGGAGATGGGTCAAAAACAGGTTTGTCTTTTCCCAATCCGCGTCCAGTTCCGCCATGCCTTCCATGAGGGCATCCAGACATTCTTTCCGGTTAAAGCCTGTATCCAGTATCAGTGTTTCACCGCTGTCCTGAATGACATAGCAGTTCAGGTTTTTCAGGGGGTTGTCCGGCAGAGGCACGTCCACCCGATAAACGGCGGGATTTTCATATATCTTTGTCAGCATAGTTGTGTTCCTTTCTCTTTTTCAAACTGCATTTATTATAAAACAAGGGAGCCAGGGCATACAAGGCGGAAATCAGACGGTTTTTCTATGGTATTTCTCATTTGCTTTGAGCAAAATGCAGATTTTTTGCAGGAAACCATTCCCTTAGGGGCATCTTCATAAGAAAACAAAGAAAGCGGAAATCCTTATCATAATAGAGGATTTTCCGCTTTCTTTTATTGAAATTTTCATTGGTATGTTTTCTTCTGAAGACAGCTGTCACAATTCCCCTTAAGAAATCAATAAAACAAAAAAACAATGTTTTCTTAAGGGGAAGTTGCTTTGTCTGTTCTGTTTCGCTCTGCATGGATTCCATTTTTATTTTTCATAATGTAATATATACTTGACATTTAGAATGATATAGTATATAAATAAAGTAAGAGATGAAAATGCTTATCTATAGAGGGGGTGCATCCTTGAAAAATCTGAAGCTCAAAGCCGCAAGAGCGGCAAAAGACCTTTCCCAAGAGCAGTTGGCACAGTTGGTGGGCGTCACTAGGCAGACCATCGGCATGATCGAGGCTGGGAAGTACAACCCCACCCTGAATCTGTGCATTGCCATCTGCAAGGCGCTGGGAAAAACACTGGATGAATTATTCTGGAATGAGGAGGAATGAGGTATGATCAAAGACGAACGTATTGAACAGGCGAGGAACAAAATCTGGGCGGAAATGATGCAAATTCTGTATTTTATCGCCATATTGTCCTTTGTGGTAAGAATCCTGCTCCTGCATCATAGTTTGCAGGACTGCGTCATGGAATATGTAGTTTTGATTCTGGCACCCATTTATCAGACCCTCCGTGCCAGACAAATGGGCGTTGTGCTGAATGTGATTGCAAAACCCAATCCCAAACGGCTGGTGGCTTCTCTGGTGGGGGGTATTGTTGTCCTTGGTCTGCTTCAGGTCATCCATGGACCGGAAAGACCGCTGGCAGAGATTTTGATTACCCTTGGCGTATTCATTCTGGCTTTTCTGGCAACACAGTTCGGTATGTACCGTATAAACAAACACAGACAGGAAGAACTGGAAAAAGAATATGATGATGAGGATTAAAAAAACCGTGGTACTTTGTACCACGGTTTTTCATTCAATCCAGTTTCCACCGCCCGCAAAGACGAATGAGAGACAGCACAAAAATCACAAGGGACAGTCCCAGCAGCACTTTCATCCAAAAGGATTCATTGGTCAGAGAAAACGCCAAGCCGGGCACAGTCACCGCAAATCCCAAAACTGCCACGACAATGCCATAGCCCACCAGCAAAAGCCCAAAGGCATTTACAGGAATCCGCTTTCTCTTTATGCCCGCCAGCACATCAGCTACCAAACCGGCTCCCACGATAAAGATGATGTTCCGTAAGTCCAGTCCCGCAAAAGGAAAATCCGGTGCATAAAGCGCCTGTGCCAGACACAGGGCGATGACACCGCTGTACTGACAGCCAGCTTTCTGCGGACTATGCTTCCATCGTTTTTCCGCTTCCCCTTGAAAGATTTTTTCTTCTTCTGTCATAGAACATCCCCCCTCTGCCTTTCAATCATTTATCTTTTTTTATGATACCACAGGTCTGACAAGTTTTCCTCGGACAAAAGTACGAAAAACCGAGGAGGCTGCGGTCAATCTGCACAATGCTGATTTACAAAATCACAAAAGCAACCTTCCCTTAAGAAAACACATCAAATAAAATCTAAGTCAAAATAAGAAAGCCGACATCCTCTATATGAAAAAGATTGCAGCTTTCTTTGTTTGCTTATGATGATATCTGATACCATATCCCCCTTTGTAAAGCTGAGAAATGGAAAACATTATAAAATTTTATAATTTGTGACTATCTTTTTCGTTTTTCAAGCATAAATATCACTAATTATGACACCCTCTTTTTGTTGACTTCCACGATTCTGCTTTTTTCTGCCCGAAATTCCTTTCTTTTCCTCTTTTGCCATGATATTCTCATCAAAAAAGGAGGAGTATAATATGAAACACACAAAACGCTTGCTTGCGCTCTTGACCATCTTTACCCTGCTGTTTTCTTCTGTGGCTTATGCCCATTCCGGCAGAACCGATAGCGCCGGGGGACATCGGGACAACCGAAACGTCAGCGGTCTGGGCTACTATCATTACCACTGCGGTGGCAATCCGCCCCATCTGCATACAGGTGGTGTCTGCCCTTACAACCGGTCTGTTTCCTACAGCAAACCCCAAACCACAAAGCCTCAGACAACAACAGCCAAACCCCAGACAACGGCGGCAAAACCTGCCACTCCAACGGCAAAAGAAGTGCCCACCAAAGTGGTGGTCAACGGTTCTGCCATTGCCGGTCCTGTGCTCTGGTACAAAAACAATTACTTTGTGCCAGTGAATCAGCTTGCCGGCAAACTTTCCGCAGTGGTTGGTCCTGTCAATGAAAAACTGGAACTGCCTGTGACCCAGCAGAAACAGCAGCCTGTGGTGCAGACTGTACCGGACAGCAAAAGCGCCTATATGGACGCCTTTGTGATTTTTGTCCCCCTCATGGACAACGACAGCCATTATCACAAAATGGATTGTTACGCCATCAAGCAGAATGGTCTTGCCAGCTATCTTGCATTGGATGAAGGTTTTCTGACATTATCAGACTGGGATTTGACCCCCTGCCCCCTCTGCATAGACTAAAGGAAAGGCTCCCGAAATTAGGGGCTTCTTCATAAGAAAACAAAAAAGCCCAAATTTTATCTGGTATATTTTCTTCTGAAGACAGCCGTCGCAATTCCCCTTAAGAAATCCATAAAACAGAAAAACAATGGTTTCTTAAGGGGAATTTACTTTTCGGGGGCTTTTTCTTGTTTTTCCATCTCCTTTTTCCTAAAATAAAAAGAAAACCCACAAGGAGGCAGTATGGAACCAAAAATCAAACAATCCATCCCCATCGGGGAAAACATCCGCCGCATCCGTTTGGAAAAAGGCATGGGACAGACAGAGCTTGTTCGGCAGATCCAGCTTCTAGGCGTGCCCCTGACCAGAGAATCTCTGGTGAAGATCGAACGGGGCATCCAACATATCTCCGCTGTCCAGCTTCGTGCCATTCGAGATGTGCTCCAGACCACCTATGATGCCCTCCTTGCGGAAAAATCCTGAAAAAGTGCAAATTTTCCGAAAAAAATCCTTGCCTTTTTCTTTTTGGTATGCTATGCTGTTTTGGTATGGGCGCATACGTCCATCCAGAAGTAAATCCTTGCTCTTTCTTCGGGAAAGGGCCATTAGTCCAAAAGGAGGTGTAACCTAACATGAACAAATACGAATTGGCGTTGGTATTGAGTCCCGCACTTGACGATGAAAGCAGAGCGGCTGAAGTTGCCAAAGTACAGGCTGTCCTGGAAAGATTCGGCGCGAAAATCGAAAAAGTTGATGATTGGGGCAAAAGAAAACTCGCTTACGAAATCCAGAAAGTAAACGAAGGTTTCTACAGCTTCACAACTTTCGAAGCACCCGTTGCTGCACCTGCAGAAATCGAAGCTCGTATGCGTATTATGGAAAACGTTCTGCGTTATCTCATCATCCGCAAAGAAGCGTAAGAAAAAGGAGGGTTTTCTATGAACAAAGTGATTTTGATGGGCAGACTGACAAAGGACCCCGAAGTGCGTTACGCACAGGGCAGTGAACCCCTTGCAGTAGCCAGATACACTTTGGCAGTGAACCGCCGTTTCAAACGACAAGGCGAGCAGGACGCTGACTTTATCGGATGCGTTGCATTCGGCAAAGCTGGCGAGTTTGCAGAAAAATATTTCAAAAAAGGTCAAATGGTCGGCGTTGTCGGCAGATTACAGGTTCGTTCCTGGGACGACAACGAAGGGAAAAGACACTGGACAACAGAAGTTGTGGTAGAAGAACAGCACTTTGCGGAAAGCAGAGCGTCCTTCGAAAGCAACAGCAGCCGTGGTGACTATGCCCCTGCTGCTCCCGCACCCGCTGCTCCCAAGCAGACAAGTGGTGGTGCAGACGGTTTCTACCCCATCGACGAAAGCATCGAAGACGACGATTTGCCCTTCTAATTCATCGAAAAGGAGGCTCGGAACATGATTCAGAAAAAACGTGGTCGCAGAAAAAAACGCGTATGCCAGTGCTGTGCAGATAAAGTGACAACCATCGATTACAAAGATGTAAGCAAACTGAGAAGATACGTTTCCGAAAGAGGTAAAATCCTTCCCAGAAGAATCACAGGCAACTGCGCAAAACATCAGAGAGCGCTGACAACAGCAATCAAGAGAGCAAGACACGTATCCCTGATGCCCTACACACAGGACTAAGATACCGCTCGATTTTTTACAAGAAAACAGGAAAGCTGAAATCCTTAACAGGATTTCAGCTTTTTTTATTTTGACTGAATGGATGATGTATGTTTTCTTATGAAGATAGCTCAGTTTTTTCTGCCCATTTTTCCTTCCCCTGCCCTGTCCTTTTGGACAAAAACAGGAATAAAAACCAGTTTTTTCGCCTATATTATCTACAAAGGTCGTACATCCGGCGAAAGGAGGGGTTTTGATGCACAAAAGAAAAAAAGCTACCGAGGGGGAAGCCATACTCTCTGCCATTTATGCCATACAGTTAGAGCTGCGGCGGGCACAGGCAGGCTTTCAGGATGAAACGGACGAAGCCCTCATTGACAGCTACATTTATGAGATCATCTCTCTGCATAAAAAATACGAATATTACCTGCGGCGGGCAAAGGAATTGCATCTGGCTGCCGCAGGATGTGCCAAGATCAGCTGATACAAAAAAGGGGGAAGAAATATGGGTTCTACCACCATTTTATCCGCCATGGTCATCACCTGTCTGGTGATCGTGGTACTGGTGGCGCTGGCAAAGCCGCTGCAGGGGCTTTTTCGCTTTCTGCTTTCTGGGATCATTGGCTCTGCCCTGCTGTTTATACTGGGCAGACTGGGTTTTGCCGTAGGCGTCAATGCCGTCACCTTTGTGGTGAGCGGACTTTTGGGGATACCGGGGGTGGCAGGTCTTGTGGTGCTGAGCCATTTTCTTTGAGAAAATATCAGATTATAGAAAAACGAAATATTATACTTTCTCAAGACCGCTGAAGGGTTTGGGGAACAAAAGGGTCAACACATTTGCTCCGCAAATGCCAGCCATAAATGACTGTCCGCATCTCTTGCGGTGTGGATTCCCCAACTGGAATCCGCAGCCGGAATTCACTTCCGACGAGGAAAAGCTAAAGTTTCAAGGCTTTTAGCCGATGGAACTTTGGCTTTATACCTCTGTCTACTCGTCAAAGGTCCCCATGAAATGAGCCTTTGACGACAGGGTGTCAACTTTTTGACACCCTGCCATTTTCTTTGAGAAAATGTAGCTTTTTGTAAACTCCTGTCGATAAGAAATCACAGAAAAATCATTGGAGCAAATTGACAGCACACCATGATTTGTGATATGATATCCACAGATAAAATCAGTATCGGAAACGCTGGTTTTATCTGAAACAAAGTCTTCTTTTATGATAAGAATACCCCCATTTTTCTTATCACTTGCCGAAAAGAACCATCGGGTCCCCCAATCCGATGGCTTTTTTCATTTTCCCCATTTTTTTCAGAAAGGAGTCTTTCTATGACACCTGAACAACTGGCAACAGACCTGCAAAACCTGCTTTTGCAGAAGGACTTCCGTCCCGTTCAGCAGCCGGCAGACACCCCTGTGTTTGGTCTATACATACGCATTGAAAATCCCGTCTGCTGCGTACTGGCGGTACAGCCCCATGATAACGCCGCACATCGGCAAGAGATAGCTGCCTTTGCGGAAGGACTGCAAAAACAGCTTTCTCAGATCCAGTGTACCCAGCTCATTTGTCTGTATCTGACTATAGGCCCTGAGGCTCTGGCGGAAGTACACCCCTTAGCAGACACAGACCGCATGGGCAATCTGCACCACATCGCATGGCACTATGCCATGGATACCCAGACTTTACAAACAGCCGACGGCAGCCCGGACAAGCTCATGGGTATTGAAAAACTGCTGCGGATGGCTGCCACCGGAGAAGAACTGCCCAAAGATACCCTGCGGGAAGATACCGCCGGAAAACGCCCCGTGGTAACATTCTCCATTTTTGCCATCTGTGCCGCCCTGCTTCTCTACGGCATGGTGACAGGACAGAACGAATTTCTCTGGGAGCGTTTCAGCGTCAGCAGAGAAACCGTATTGGGACAAGGGCAGTATTACCGCCTCATCACCGCCATGTTCTGCCACGGCAGCATCATGCACCTTGCCGCCAACAGCATTTATCTCTTTTACTTCGGCAGTCGGGCGGAACTGCTGCTGGGCAAAGTCCGTTATGGGATTCTGTATCTCATTTCCGGCATCTGCGGCGGTCTTTGCAGCGTTTTTCTGGGGCATTACGCCTCCATCGGCGCATCCGGCGCCATATTCGGGCTTTTGGGCGCCATGCTCATCCTCACACGGGAAAAAGGTTCCCGTTATACGGGCATGAACTACGCTACCATGATCCTGCTGGCATTCACAGCCCTTGCCATGGGCTTTCTGGATGTGGGTGTGGACAACTGGGCTCATCTGGGGGGTTTCCTCTCCGGCGCCCTGGTGTTCTTCCTCATGTTCCGTGCCAAAGCATAAAGTCTGCGGACGGTTGTTCCCTCTTGACAAGTTGGGAGCCACCGTCTTTTTTTGTACAAAACCGACCAGGTTTCCCCACAGGTTTTCCACGTCTTTTTTTGGGGATAACTTGCCATTTATACACAGAATAGGATACAATAAGTGGGAAAAGGTGAAAATGTAACAAAAACCCCACCAAATTTTCAATATATTCCACTAAATAAATTTGAAAAAACAAGATATAGTCCACAGTTGACCTATGTTATCCACACTTTTTCTGTGGATAAGTGTAAAACCATGTGGATAAACCAGAAAGGAAGGATACAAAATGGACCATTTGACACAATTATGTACCAGATTACAAGAGGCAGCTTCCGCTTCCCCCTACGCAGAAAAAAAACTGGTGTTCGGTGACGGCTGCCAGAATCCCCGACTGATGATGATCGGCGAAGCCCCCGGCGGCGATGAAGAAAAGCAAGGACGTCCCTTCGTGGGCAAGGCAGGGAAAAACCTGTCTGCTTTTCTGGAAACCATCGGACTGAAACGGGAAGAAATCTATATCTCCAACGTGGTAAAGCTGCGCCCCACCAAAGAAAGCCCCAAAACAGGAAAAGCCGTGAATCGCCCCCCTTCCAAGGATGAAATCGCCTTTTTCCTGCCCTTTTTGCAGGAAGAAATCAAAGTAGTGAATCCTCAGTGGATCGTCACATTGGGCAATGTGCCACTAAAAGCCGTCACAGGAGATGCCAAAGCGGTCATTGGGGACTGGCACGGCAAACCTTTCACGCTGGAGGATGGCAAAATCCTGTTCCCTCTCTATCACCCCGCAGCCATCATTTACAATCGGGCATTGTCCGAAACCTATCAGGAAGATTTGATGACACTGAAAAATCTGCTGGAGAAATAACTGCATAAACATGCTATTTTATCGCAAAATCGGGCGTCTGTAAAGATTGCCCGATTTTTCTTTTTCTGCAAAACATATTCTTTTGCTATGCTATGTTTTTCAATGGCTCAAAACCATCACTAAAATTTTTGTATAAAATTACTAAACAAAAAAGTATTGCATTTTTATAAATTACTTGGTATGCTTATGCTCGCATGTGTTCATGCAGAAAAACAAAAAAGGGGCTGGGAGAGTCCACCCAAAGAAAGGATGTTGATAAATGAAAAAAATCGCAAAAGGGATTTCCCTGGTACTGGCACTGGTTCTGATGCTTTCTGCCTGCACGACAGCAACGCCTCAGAGCGAAACTGCCGCATTGACTGCTGCCCAGACAGCTTATCTGGAACACGTTGACACGGAATACTCCTACAATCTGGCACGCAAGCTGGAGGAGATCCGTTCCAATGATGCCCTTGGCTACCGCACCGCAGGCTCCGACGCTGAAATCGCCACCGGCGATCTGCTGAAAGCCGAAATGGAAGCCATTGGTCTGTCCAATGTGACAAAAGATGCCTTTACTTTAGATACATGGACCTTCCGTACCGCGCAGCTCACTTACACAGCTGCTGACGGTACAGAAAAAACTGTGGAACTGGGCGGTTACCAGACCACATTCCAGACAGAAGGTCCCCAGACCTTTACCCTCATTGACGGGGGCCAAGGCACCGAAGACGATCTGGCAGAGCTGGACGTGACAGACAAACTGGTACTGGTAGACATCAACCAGAGAGAAAACTGGTGGATTAACTACCCCGCCTATGAAGCACATCTCAACGGCGCCGCTGCTATTCTGGCAGCACAGGACGGCGGTTACGGCGAAGTAAGCCCTGATGCCCTCAACGCCCAGGATGTCTGCGGTCCCGAGGACGCACCTGCTTTCTCCATCAGCCGCACCCATGCCGATGAACTCCGTGCCATCATGGAAGCGGAAGGCGTCAACGAACTGACTGTCACATTCAACGCTGACAGCAAAGTGGAACGCGACGGTACTTCCTACAACATCGTCGGCACCATCCCCGGCAAAGACCCCAACACCATGGTGCTCATGAGCGCCCATTACGACTCTTACTTCACTGGCTTCCAGGATGACAATGCTGCTATCGCCCTGATGATGGGCATTGCCAAAGGCATCGTCGACAGCGGCTATGAACCGGAAAAAACACTGGTATTCTGCGCCATGGCTGCGGAAGAATGGGGCGTTTCCGACACCCGTTACGACTGGTCCACAGGGGCTTACAACCAGATTTTCCGTGTACATCCCGAATGGGTTGGCAAAGTAGTAGCAGACATCAACTTTGAACTGCCTGCCATGGCGGAAGGCACCACCGACCAGATTCGTACTTCTTACGAACTGAAAACATTCACAGAAGATTTCAAAACACTGGTACCTGCCGTAGAAGGCATTTTTGAGGACGGCATCGAAGTCATCGTGCCCACACAGACATGGTCTGACGACTTCTCCCTATCCATTGCCGGCGTACCTTCCAACGTGACTGCCCTCCGTGGTGGTTTCGCCGAAACCCATTACCATTCTCAGTTCGACAACGCGGATACATACAGCCCCGAAGCATTCCTGTTCCACCACAACATGTACGGTCTGCTGATGCTGGCATATGATCACTGCGCTGTATCCCCTCTGGACTTCTCCACCAGAATCCAGACCATGCGGGATACCATGGACACAGAGCGTCTGTCCACTCTGACGTTGGAAGACGGCTCCAACGCCGCTGACGCACTGAATGCCGCTCTGGATACAGCAGAAGCCGCTGCGGCAGAAGCATGGGAAAAAGTGAACACTGCCAACAGCGAATATGCCGCTGCACTGGAAGCCGGCGACACAGAAACCGCTGACAAAATTCTGGCAGAAACACGCACCCTCCACAGTCAGGTACTGGAAGCCTTCCGTTATGCGGAAGACCAGTTCGTACGCCTGACATGGGAAGACGTTTCCATTTTCCCTCACGAACACAGCCAGAACAACCTGTCCGCACTGGAAAGCAGCATTGCGGCACTGGAAGCAGGCAACGCCCAGCAGGCACTGGATGAAAGCCTGTACCTCATCGACAACAACTGGTATGCTTACGACTGGAGCAGAGAAACTTTCGACCACTTCACAAACTACGTACTGGATCAGCCTGCTGACCGTCTCATGTGGGGCGCAGGTCGTGTACAGGGTCATGTAGACCTGTATGATGTCATCAACAGCCTCCAGGAAAAAGCGGAAAGCGGTGACACAGACTACACAGAAGAGATGGAAACACTGAACACAGCCCTTTCCACAGAAACAGAAAGTCTGAAACAGCAGGTTTCCCATGAAATCGAATCTCTGGAAACACTGACAGAATCTCTCACAGCCATGGCTGCTTAAGACAACGATTTCCAAATAACAAAAAGCTGGTGTCCTTTTCGGGACATCTCCATAAGAAAACAAAGAAAGCCAAAATCCTTATGATTATAAAGGACTTTGGCTTTCTTATTTTATTTGTTATGTTTTCTTATGAAGTTTTTATTCTGCCAGTTTTTTCAGCAGTTTGGCATAGGTTTCCACACCCAACGCCAAAATTTCCTCATCAAACTGGAACTGCGCGCTATGGAGAGAATGGGTATAGCCCTTTTCTGGATTGCCGCTGCCAAGGAAAAAGAACATTCCCGGCACTTTTTGCAGATACAGAGAGAAATCCTCTGCCAGCATGTAAGGGGGTGTTTCCTCGTAAGCATCCCCTGCCACTTCCTGCAAAAGTTCCACCAGTTTCGGGTCGTTATCCACCACACGATACATGTGACGAAATACCGCTTCTCCTTTGCAGCCATAGCCTGCAGCAATGCCAGCAGCCACTTCCTGCACACGCTTTGTCATGGTTTCGTAGGCTTCATCACTGAATGCACGCATGGTGCCTTCCAGCTTTACTTCCTTGGCAATGATGTTGCAGGCTTCGCCGCCATGGATGGCACCAAATGTCAATACGCCGCTGTCCAGAGGGGACACGTTTCTGGACAGGATGGTATGCAGCCCTGTGATGACTGCCCCTGCCGCCAGTACCGCATCATATCCCAGCTGAGGCTGTGCACCGTGAGCACTTTCCCCATAAATATGCACATCCACTTCCCCGTTTCTTGCCATCATGGCGCCTTTGCGGCAAGCCACTTTTCCCTGTGGTACCTGAGGGAAGATATGACAGCCGATGATGCAGCGGACAGGATGTTTTTCAAAAAGTCCCGCATCCACCAAAAGCTGTGCGCCGCCAGGACCTTCTTCCGCAGGCTGGAAAATGAGGACAACGTCGTTTTCCAGTTCGTCTTTGTGTTCCTGTAAGTATTTCGCAAAGCCCAGTAGCACCGTCACATGACCATCATGACCGCAGGCGTGCATACAGCCCACATGTTCTGAAGTGAACTCGCAGCCAGTCTGTTCTGTCACCGGCAGAGCGTCCATATCCGCGCGGAACGCCACCGCTTGTCCCTTGCCTTTGCCTCGGATCACTGCCACCACGCCTGTTTCCAGCCATGTTTCCAGTTCTGTGATACCAAAACTTTTGAGTTTTTCCCGAATATAGGCGGAGGTTTTATATTCCTTCAGCCCCAGTTCGGGGATTTTATGCAAATGGCGGCGGATCTGCCGCAGTTCTTCTACCATATTTTGAAAATACGCTTCCATTGGCTTTCCTCCTTTGTTCTGACTGTCCTCATTGTATCACAGACATCTTTCTTTGGAAAGGATACAAATTCTGTGGAAAATCTCCCCATTTTCGTATATAATAAAAGGCAAATACAAAAAATCAAAAGATAAAGGAGAGATTTACCTATGGATTATGATATGACCAATCCCTATGAAATTGCGAAATATATCAAAGAAGCCAAAAAAGCGACACCTGTCAAAGTATATGTAAAAGGTGACCTGAGCGGCGCATCCGCGGAAGGCGTAAAAGTATTCGGTCAGGGAGATTTCTGGATCCTCATGGGCGACCACGCTGCTGTACAGGCTCTCTTGGACAGCAAAAAAGACGCTATCGTAGACTGCGCTATGGAATATGACAGAAGAAACTCCGCTGTTCCCATGCTGGACATCACCGGCGTGGAAGCACGCATCGAACCCGGCGCATTCATCCGTGACCGGGTAAGCATCGGCAAAAACGCTGTTGTCATGATGGGCGCTGTCATCAACATCGGCGCGGAAATCGGCGAAGGCTCCATGGTTGACATGAACGCTGTTCTGGGCGCAAGAGCAACCATCGGCAAAAACGTACACGTTGGCGCAGGCGCAGTGCTGGCAGGCGTTCTGGAACCCCCTAGCGCAACACCCGTTATTGTGGAAGACGGCGTAATGATCGGCGCAAACGCTGTGGTACTGGAAGGCGTACGCATCGGCGCAAACGCTGTGGTTGCGGCAGGCGCTGTGGTAACAGAAGACGTACCCGCAGGCGCTGTGGTTGCTGGTTCCCCTGCCAAAGTCATCAAAATGAAAGACGAAAAGACAGAAGGCAAAACACAGCTCATGGAAGATTTGAGAAAATAAGACTTTCTGGAATATAAAACACCCCCTCTGAAAAAGGGGGGTGTTTTTTGTTTGGGATGAAAAACGGCGGCAGTTGCCTGCCGCCGAAAAGAATCGTCATGTGATTTCAAATATTACCAAAGATTCCAGAAGGAGTATGTTGTCCGAGTTTCCACTTTGGTGCCAGATTTCATGGCTTTTTGGAATGTGGTAACCGCTGTTTGCAGATTGCGGTATGCGGTATCCACAGCATTCGGCTCTGCGTTGGAGCTATCATAAACTGTTTTTGCACTATTCACTGCTGTCTGCAAAGCTTGTTTCTCAGCTTCTGTCACCCATTTCTGATTGGAAGAGAACTCGCTGCCAGTAACGGAAACAGGTGTTTTCAGCAAATCATTGCCAAACTGAAGCAGCGCATTCAGTTTATCTTTATTTACAGACAGAACCGTTACTGTGCAGGTTGCTGTTTTATTACCATCCTCTGTGGTAACGGTGATAGTTGCAGTGCCGGGCGCCTGCGCCATAACTTTGCCATTGTTATCCACCATTGCTACTTCCGGTTTATTGCTGTTCCATGCAACATTTTTATTTGTTGCGTTTTCGGGATTAAAATGAGCTGTCAGCTGTCCACTTTCTCCTGCAGAAAGTGACAGTGTACTGTTATTCAATCCGACGCTTTCTACCTTATGCACCGCTTTCTTTACAGTCACTGCGCATGTTGCAGTTTTACCGCCATCTTCTGTGGTGACGATAATATTGGTAGTGCCTTCTTTCTGTCCTACAACTTCCCCTTTTTCATTGACTTTCGCAATCTCTGTATTTTCACTTCTCCATGTGACATTTTGGTTGGTTGCGTTTTCGGGGTTAAAGTGGGCTGTCAGCTGCGCTCCTTCCCCTTCGGAAAGTGTCAGGGTACTCTGGTTCAGTCCTACACCTTCTACCTTATGCACAGCCTTCTTTACAGTCACTTCACAAGTAGCTGTTTTACCACCGTCTTCTGTGGTAACAGTGATGATTGCCTTGCCTTCTTTCTGTCCTACCACTTCCCCTTTTTCATTGACTTTCGCAATGTTTTCATTATCACTTCTCCATGTGACATTTTGGTTGGTTGCGTTTTCGGGATTGAAGTGGGCTGTCAACTGCGCTCCTTCCCCTTCAGAAAGTGCCAGTGTGCTGTTATTCAATCCGACGCTCTGTACGGGTACGTTTGCTTTCTTTACAGTCACTTCACAGACAGCTGTTTTACCGCCATCTTCTGTGGTTACAGTAATGTTTGTCTTGCCTTCTTTCTGTCCAACTACTTCCCCTTTTTCATTGACTTTGGCAATGGCTTCATTATCGCTTTTCCATGTCACATTTTTGTTTGTCGCGTTTTCGGGATTAAAGTTGGCTGTCAGCTGCGCTCCTTCCCCTTCGGAAAGTGTCAGTGTGCTCTGGTTCAGTCCAACGCTCTGCACAGGCACATTTATCGGCTGTCCATCGACGGTCACTTCACATGTGGCTGTCTTGCCGCCGTCTACTGTTTTCACGGTGATAGTAGCTTTACCAGGTGCCTTAGCTGTAACTACACCATTTTCTACAGTCGCAACTTGATTATCGCTGCTTTCCCATGTCACGGTCTGATCCGTAGCATTTTCAGGCGCTACCGTTGCTTTCAATGTTGTTGTGCCTTTCACATTCAGTGTGATTTCTGTTGGTTCCAGTCTCACGCCTGTTACACCGATTTTCACATTGCCTTCAATCTGTCCAGCGCCAGTCTTTTCGTTGATGCGACCGTTGCCATTTACGGTAACATTTTGATCCGCCTGCAATTTATCCACAGTACCGTTGACTGTCAGCGCTGTTGTAGCTTTTGTCACCTGCATGTCTTTTACATTGGTATCAATGGTGACAGCACTGTCTGTTTCCACAGTCACTTTCTGCAATTTTACATTCTGTCCATCTTTATTCTGCAGCAGTGCGCCGTTTTCTTTGACAATGACACTGCCTTTGAGTTTATCCGCGGTTTTTTCGTCAAATTTCAGGGCAACCTGCTGACTTCCATCGGTTTTCTGGGCATAGATATTGCCGCTGATGGAGCAGTTTTCAAAAATCACGGAATGATCGCCGCCGCCATTGACATAAACATTGCCGGAAACACTCAAGTTTGTCAGTATTGCGGTACCATTTCCGACTTTTGCGTCAATATACAGATGATCCAATACGGTCGTATCTTTCAGCTCCACGCCTGTTGCCGCCACTGTCACATTGCGGTATGTGCCGCCAGTGTGGTTACTGGTGACTGTGATGCTCTTGCGTCGATTTGGTCTCCACCAATCGTCATCATCATCGGTATAATTGGGTTTGCTTGCGCCGTCCTTTGTTTTCACAGTGTCGGGACGGATGCTGGTGTTCACATCGCTGACATAAACAGTCATGGTGTCGATGTTCCCATTGCCTTTGATGGTGATTTTATCTTTTACAGTCATATCCTCCACTTTTGCCTTGGAGAACTCGATGGTGGCTTTATCGGCGTTTTTGGTGATTTCCATATTTTTGATTCTGGCGTCGGAACCCAGTTTCAGGTCTGTTTCCGCGTCCAGTGTCAGGTTGCGTACCTTTGCGTCGATGGTGATAGAACCGGAAAGCTCTTTATCCACGATCACGTCTGTGTAATCACCGCCGGTGAGTTTGCCGATCTTCTTAAAGGTGGTCTTTTCCACTGTGGTCTTGCCGCTGGCTTTTACTGTGGTATCTTTCTGATCCATGACCATTTCTTTGATATCACAATCCTTAAGGATGACTTCTTTACCGCCGTCTACGATAAGTTTGCCTTTGACGGTCACATCTTCCAGTGTGATGGTCTTTGTGCCCAGACGGTCAGAAATGGTCAGATCCCCTGTGATGGTGGTATCTTCCAGTTTTGTCTGGGTCAGGAGCATATCTTCTTTTTTGGTTTCCTCTTTGTCATCTTCCTTGTCACCTGGCTTGTAGTTTACGGTCTTATCCAGTGCCAGAACGGCTTCCGCTCTTGTCAGAACACGGTTGGGACCAAAAGAACCGTCAGGATAACCTGCCATGATGCCCGCGTCACTGACTGCGCCTACCACGCCTTTTGCCCAATTGGAAATGGCGTAGGAATCCGTATAGCGGTATGACTGACTGTCATTCTGTTTCAGACCCAGAATACGGGAGATCATAGCCGCCGCTTCCTGTCTGGTGACAGGGTCATTGGGACGGAAGGTACCGTCACCGTCACCGGAAATATAGCCTGCCTCCACGCCGGTCTGGATGGCATTTTTGCCCCAGTAATAGCTGGGAACGTCGGAGAAATACGCATAGCCGCTCTTTGTGTAGCCCATGGCGTTATTGACCAGCACCACAAACTCCGCTCTGGTGATCATGTTGTTGGGGCGGAAGGTGCCGTCGGGATAGCCGCTGATATCTCCTTTATCCACCCACTTATTGATGGTGTTCTGTGCCCAATGCCCCTGAATATCTCTGGGCGCCCCAAAAGCGGTGACGCTCATGACCATGGAAGCTGTCAGCACAGCTGTAATGGTAATCGCACTTTTTTTCTTCATAGTTACACCCCCATATCCATGAAAACTTCTCATGTAATTTTTATGCTTTTCTAATGTTACTGTACCCTGTTTTCCTGAAAGAAACAACTGTTTTCCTCCATTCGTAAGAAAGCCTTAAACAAATCGTAATATCCGTAACATAAGGGGTTTGTTCGCCTTTCCTGCCGTATACACCATGAAAAATCCACAGAAAATTTTCTGTCTTATTTCCAACACTGTCAAACTGTGCTATGATAAAAAATATACAAAATCTTAACACATAACAAAAAAGGGGGTGTATCCATGGAAAATATCAAAAAATATCTGCCCAAATTTCGACCCAACTGGCGGGGCGCACTGCCGGTAGTGCTTTTTTTCGGCGTATCTTTCCTGCTGGTGGCAGTGTTTTTTGACCTGCGTTTTGTTATGACAGCTTCCATCATGACGGTACTGTTCCAGATTCGCCATGCCCGATACAACTCCTGGGGATATCTGTTCCGGCAGTTAGTCATCTGCGAAGCTCTTGCCCTTTTCGCCATGATCGCCACGTTGGATACGCCCCTTTCTCTGCTTTTGAATTTCACCATACCTTTTGCGCTGGTTTTCCTGCAATCTTCACAATTCGTGCCAAAAGGATACTTTGCCAGTGCTATGATATTTGTATTCCTGCAATTCATGCCGCCGGAACCAAAGGATTTTGGCGTGCAGCTGGAAGTGGTACTGGTCTGCTGGGTATTTCTGGCAGTGGTACTGAAGCTGTACCCCTATTTACAGCGGGGCAAAAAGCAGGCGAAACCCACAGTCCAGACACTGCACACCGGACTGAAGGAGCTTTCCCAAATGCTCACACGCATTTCTAAAGGAGAAACAGACGATGATTTTTCCAAAGAACTCTACAAATCAGAGGACACTTACCACCGCATGGCATACCAGATGCAGACGGTATTCCAGAAAGGTGACCACGGCAAAAAATGCTTCGATATGCTGGCAGTCATGTTTCAGCGGAGTTTTTATCTGGTACGGGATAAAGCATGGCAGCAGGATGAAGTTCAGCAGAACGCCCTGTGCCGTTTAGCAGAGGTAGCGGAACTGGCAGAAGAAGCCTCCCAAACCCTCAACGAAACAGACAATACCGCAATCATCGAAAAAGCCCGCATCCTCTTGGACCAAAGAGAACTGCCCGAAGGACGGATACGTATCTTTTACCGGAGTTGTCTGCATATGCTCATACTGATCTGCCACACCTACCCTGCCACAAAGAAGCAAAATCTCCAATGGTTCGGCGTAGACTGGCAGGAAACATGGCTGAAATTCCGGCGGCGCATTTCCCGCCATTCCATCGAAACAAGGTTTGCCCTGCGGCTTTCCGTGGTGCTAACCATCAGCTGCGGCGCCATGGCAATCTCCCACGCAAACCATGTATACTGGTTCCCATTGAACGCCTTTTTGCTGCTCCAGCCCAGTTTTGAGGACAGCGAACATCGTTTGGTGACTCGTCCCATCGGTACGGCTTTGGGCTGTTTGGTGGTGGCGCTGGCAGAGCCTTTTCTGCCCACGGTGCCCATGCAGTTTGCTTTCGCCTTCCTCATGATGTTCTTCATGTACTGCTCTACCCCCGGCACATGGGTGCAGCCCATTTTCTCCACCAGTTTTGCCCTGATTCTGGCGTCCATGTCCATGCAGGACAATACATTGATCTGGCTGCGTATCGCCTACGTCATCACGGCGGTGCTGCTGGTTTCCATCGTCAACCTGTTTTTCTTCCCTACCACAAAGGAAAAGCAGTTCGCCCTGAACATCCGCAGGCTGTTCCAGCTCCACGCCTCCTACTGGGAAATTGCCCGACGGAGTTTGTCACAAAACGTGGATTTACATGAGTACAACGAACTGCTGACAGAGTTCCATATGATCTACGCCCAATGCAGGGAGTACATGCAGAAAGAGCTGCCGGGAGAAAAGGGGGCAGTATACCACGAACTGCTGGTGACCCTTTGGAAAACATTTTCCGAACTGGAACAGACCGCATACCTCATGCAGACAGGCTCCGCGGAACGAGACGAATATCCTGCCCTCATAGACTTGACCATGCAGCTGCAAAAAGAGATCTTCCCGCCTCAGCCCACGACGCCTTCCGTTGCGTTCCATCGGGATTTTCGGGACAAAGACCTGACTTATGTACTGACCCAGTACATGCGCAACAGCGGGCATCTGCGGTCATTATACAATCAGGTGGCAAGCAACACCCTGATTTTTAAGACAAAAGAACTTTCCCGCAGATAAAAACAGAGCATTTCCCCAAAAAGAAATGCTCTGTTTTTTATTTTCCGCGGAAATTGCGGACATTTTCGGAAATCTCACGGAGTTCCTCCTTGGACAGGGTGTCCAGATGTTCCAGCCGGTCCATGAACATCAGCAGGCTTTCATTATAGCGAATCTTGTTGAACTCCACAAAGTAATTGACCATGACACCGGGAATGAGAGCAATGATAAAAATGCCGTAAAGCACCAGTATCACCGTCAAAATACGCCCAGCCACAGTCACTGCCACAATATCCCCAAAACCAACAGTGGTGGAGGCGGCAAAACAATACCACAAGCCATCAGCAAATGTGGTGATGCCGGGCTCTACCTGCCAGACGCCAAAGGCAACCAGAAGCAGCACTGACACATAGCCCAAAGCAAAGTGTTCTACATGAGTTGTGTGGATGATTTTACAAAGCAAGGGGAATCTGCACATATCTTTCTCCTTTCGGGTCTTTTCACAAGGTTACAAAAAAATACCCCGTATTTTTTTGGGAGGGAAATACGGGGGGATCAAAAATCGCCATGGGGTTATACTGCACATAACCCCACAGGATGACATAAGCTTATTTGCCTCTGACGATTCTGGACAACTGGATCAGCAGAGTAGGCGCGAAAGCAAGACCTACGATCTGACCGATATTTGTCAGTGTCAGAGCGTTGTCGATGTCAAACAATCCATGGAGTGCGGGCACAAACAGTACCAGCATCAGCAGCAGTGTGCCTACGAAGAAAGCACCTACGCTGTAAGGATTGGAGGGCAGACGGAAGATGGAACGGGAACCGCGGCAGTTGAAGCCGTGGAACAGACGTGCCATACAAAGTGTCGCGAAAGCCATGGTACAAGCCATGCCGTTGTTGATGTCCATGCCCAGATAGAAAGCCACCATGGTTGCCGCCGCAATGAGGGCACCCTGAATACCCAGTGTCTGCAAGAAATCTTTTGTCAGGATACCTTCTTTGGGGCTTCTGGGTTTCTGGTTCAGCAGGTCGCCAGTGGGTTTTTCCATGTTTACTGCCAGTGCGGGCAAGCTGTCTGTCAGCAGGTTGATGAACAGCAGCTGTACTGCTGTGAAAGGCAAAGGCAGACCAAACAGGGATGTGATCATAACCACCAAGATACCAGCCAAGTTACCGGAAAGGAGGAACTGGATGGAGTTTTTGATATTGGTGTACACGTTTCTGCCGTTGGCTACAGCTTTGACGATGGTGGCGAAGTTATCGTCTGTCAGAATCATGGACGCTGCGTCCTTGGATACTTCTGTACCAGTAATACCCATGGCAATACCGATGTCAGCCTGTTTCAGTGCGGGCGCGTCGTTAACGCCGTCACCTGTCATGGCTGCCACATGACCGCGATCCTGCCATGCTCTTACGATACGGATTTTATGCTCAGGAGATACACGGGCATAAACGGAAATATGTTCTACTTCGTTGCGAAGTTCTTCGTCTGTCATTTTTTCCAGCTCGCTGCCTTCTACGGCTCTGTCGCCATCCTGAAGGATGCCGATTTCTCTTGCGATGGCAGAAGCTGTGATCTTATGGTCACCAGTGATCATAACAGGACGGATACCAGCTCTGCGGCAGTCCGCAACAGCAGGAGCGGATTCCACACGAGGAGGGTCCATCATAGCGATCAGACCAGTGAAGATCAGGTCGTTTTCGTCCTCCAGTGTCAGAGGGCGGTTTTCAGAAAGAATCTTTTTGGCAAATGCCAGTACACGCAGACCCTGAGAGGAGAACGCTCTGTTCTGGTCTACAATGGCACTGCGGATTTCGTCAGTCAAAGGCTGGACTTCACCGTTCTGTTCCACGGACGTACATCTTGCCAGCAGTACGTCAGGGGCACCTTTGATGAGCATTTCATAACGATCGTTTCTGAAATGCAGGGTAGACATGAGTTTTCTGTCGGAGTCAAAGGGAATTTCCTGCAAACGAGGGAATGCTGCTCTGACTTTATTTTCATCGCCGCCGATGGTACGGCAGAAGGACAGCAGGGCTGTTTCTGTGGGGTCACCTACTGCTGTTTCGCCGTTGATGGCGCCGTCGTTACACAATACACTTTCTGCCACCAGACCGTTCACGGCTTTATCATTGCCTTTTGCTTCTTCAGGCTCCCAAACTTTGCCGTTGGCATAAGCTTTCTTTACAGTCATGCGGTTCTGTGTCAAAGTACCTGTTTTATCGGAACAGATGACAGACACACAGCCCAGACCTTCCACGGCACGGAGGTTTTTGATGATGGCGTTTTCTTTTGCCATTTTCTGGGTACCGATTGCCAGACCAATGGTTACGATGGAGCTGAGGGCTTCGGGAATAGCGGCTACCGCCAGAGCCACGGCAAACATCAGGGAGTCTGCCAGACCCATGTTCCGCCATACACCCAGACCAAAGACGATGGCACAGATCACCATGATGATGATGGACAGTTTCTTGGAGAAATCGTCCAAGCTCCGCTGCAGGGGTGTTGCCTTTTCCTGGGCGGATTCCATCAGGTCAGCGATCTTACCGATTTCTGTCTGCATCCCTGTGCCTGTAACCAGTACCACCGCACGTCCGTAGGACACCAGAGAGCTGCTGTATACCATATTCAATCTGTCACCCAAAGGCAGTTCCTCCTGATCAATGGGTGTGTCGATTTTATTTACGTTTTCAGATTCCCCTGTCAGTGCGCTTTCGCTGACCTGCAGAGAGAAATTTTCCAAAATACGACCGTCCGCCGCAGTCACGTCCCCCGCTTCCAAAAGCAGGATGTCCCCGGGCACCAGTTCCGCCGCAGGCACTTCCATTTTCTGACCGTCTCGAATGACACGGGCATTGGGCGCCGCCATGGCTTTCAGGCTGTCCAGAGATTTCTGGGCTTTGAAGTGCTGCACGGTACCTAAAATGGCATTGAGGATCAGCACTGCCAGAATAACGATGGTGCCTTCCACACCGCCGGTGATGGCAGAAATGATGGCCGCGATGATCAAAATCACAACCAAAAGGTCCGCGAACTGTTCCGCAAATACCTGCAAAACCCCTTTGCGCTTGCCTTCCTGTAACTTATTATAGCCGTATTGTTCCAGCCGTTTTTTTGCTTCTTCCGCTGTCAGCCCCTTCATGGAACTGTTCATTTCCCGCAGCAGTTCTTCCCGGGATAATTTCCACTGTTTTTCCATAAATATGTCCCCTCTTTCTGTGTCCCGTGCAAATAAAAAAGACTTTTATTGCACCGAATCCTCTCGTTATGCAATAAAAGTCTTGCTTTTCAAGAAATTTTTTCTTTTAGTCGCGCCCGGGTGATAACACCGAGATGACGAACGCTGACGATGTGGTTTCCCACACAAGCTACTCCCTTTTATTACAAAGACTCTACCATACTTTTGCACAAAAGGCAAGAGAAAAATTCATACAAATTGCAATTTTCTTTTTTTTCATGGTTTTTGGCTCAAAAGGCCTTGATTTTCCCGTCTTTTTTTCCGAAAGGGACCCTTTTGTCTTTTCAGCAGTCTGCATTTGCATTTTCCTGTCATTATGCAAATATAACGAAATTTTGTATGCAAATCCATGCAATTTTTTTAAAAAAAGGGGCTTGTTTTTTTCTTAACATGGGTCTATGATAAATGCGTCAACTACATACGGCAGTATCTTCAGGGCAGGGTGAAATTCCCGATCGGCGGTATAGTCCGCGAGCGCAGCGATGCGCAGGACTTGGCACAGGTTCAAGTCAGGATTTGGTGAGATTCCAAAACCGACAGTATAGTCTGGATGGAAGAAGATCATAACAGCACAAGGCAGATTTGTCTGTTTTTGTTCTGTTCTTTTGTGTATGCCGAAAAAGGCGGTAGGTGTGTTTGCGCTGTCCGTTGTTTTTCGTGTATGCTTATTTTCTATGGATTTATGAGCCCTGAGTGGACGGTTTCCCGTCTGTTCAGGGTTATTTTTTTGCAAAAAAGGAAGTGGAGGAAATGGAAAAACAGGATTTTATGGAGCGAGCCATCACTCTTGCCAAAAACGGCATTGGCGCCGTTGACCCAAACCCCTTGGTAGGTGCGGTCATTGTGAAGGACGGCGAAATCATCGGTGAAGGCTGGCACGCACGTTTTGGCGGACTCCACGCAGAGCGGAACGCTCTGGCAAACTGCCGCACCTGCCCTGAAGGTGCCACCATCTATGTGACCTTGGAACCCTGCTGTCACTACGGCAAGACGCCGCCCTGCACCGAAGCTCTGCTGGAAGCGGGCATTGCCAAAGTGGTCATCGGTTCCCGTGACCCCAATCCCAAGGTGGCAGGCAAAGGAGCAGCCCTCCTGAGAGCGGCAGGCGTTGCGGTGGAGGAAGATTTCCTCCGTGCGGAATGCGACGCTCTCAACGGTCCTTTCTTTCACTACATCACCACGAAGCGGCCTTATGTGGCAATGAAATACGCCATGACTGCCGATGGAAAAATCGCCACTGTCACCGGCGCATCCCAGTGGATCACCAACGAAGCCAGCCGCTATCATGTCCATGCCCTGCGGCGGCGGTATCCCGCCATCCTGGCAGGCATCGGCACCGTGCTGGCAGATGACCCCATGCTGAACTGTCGGCTGGGGGATGCCGGACGGAACCCCATCCGCATCGTATGCGACAGCAAATTACAGATTCCGCTGGACAGCAAACTGGTGCAGACCGCAAAGGACATTCCCCTCATTGTGGCAACCTGTTCCAAAGACGAAGCGAAACAGGCGGCACTGACCGCAAAAGGGGCAGAAGTGCTGGTCTTTGACGGAGAAAAAGTCCCCCTCCCTGCTCTCATGGACAGACTGGGGGAAAAACAGATCAGCGGCATCCTGCTGGAAGGCGGCGCCACATTAAACGGGGCTTTTCTGGCAGAAAACCTGATACAACGAGCATATGTATACATGGGGGCAAAAGTATTCGGGGGCGCTCAGGCAAAATCCCCCATCGCAGGAAGCGGGGTTCTCCTTCCATCGGAAGCGGCTGACCTGCGTCTGGCAGAAGTACAGACCTTCGGAAACGATGTACTCTGCGTTTATGATTTCCCGAAACAGGAGGCGAAGTAAATGTTCACAGGCATCATTGAGGAACTGGGCACCATTCGGGGTGTTTCCCTCACCAAAGACGGCGGCGAACTGCAAATTGCCGCAACCACCGTACTGGGCGGCACAAAGCTGGGGGACAGCATTGCCGTCAACGGTACCTGTCTGACGGTGACGAAACTGGAAAAAGACGGCTTCACGGCCTTTGTCATGGCAGAAAGCCTGCGCCGCACCAATCTGGGAAACCTGAAACGGGGCAGCGTGGTACATCTGGAGCGCGCCATGGCGGCAGACGGGCGTTTTGGCGGGCATATGGTCACGGGGCATATTGACGGGCAAGGCACGTTCCTTTCCCAGAAGCCCGAAGGACAGGCTGTTGTCCTTACCATCGGCGCAGAGGCGGAAATCCTTTCGGGCATTGTGGAAAAAGGCTCCATTGCCATTGACGGCACCAGCCTGACAGTCATGGATGTGGGCAAAGACAGCTTCCGTGTGGGCATCATCCCCCACACCGGCGGACACACAGCCCTTTTGGACCGCCCCAAAGGATACGCCTGCAATTTGGAAACAGACGTCATCGGCAAATACATTCAGAAATTTTTAGCAAAGAACACAGAATCTACCCCCAAGAAATCCACACTGACCATGGATTTTCTGCGGGAAAACGGATTTTAAACATAGGAGGATTTTTATTATGCGTACATACAACACCATCGAAGAAGCATTGGAAGAACTGCGTCAGGGTCGTATGATTCTGGTAACTGACGACCCTGACAGAGAAAACGAAGGCGACCTCATTTGCGCCGCGGAATTTGCCACCACAGAAAACGTAAACTTTATGGCAACCCACGGCAAAGGGCTGATCTGCATGCCCATGAGCGAAGAACTGGGCAGAAAGCTCATGCTGCCCCAGATGGTAACAGAAAACACAGATAACCACTGCACCGCTTTCACCGTTTCCATCGACCATGTGGACACCACCACAGGCATTTCCGCTGAGGAACGTGGCTACACCGCAAGAAAATGTATCGAAGACGGCGCGAAACCTCAGGATTTCCGCCGTCCCGGTCACATGTTCCCCCTCATCGCACGCAGAGGCGGCGTGCTCACCAGAGAAGGACATACAGAAGCTACCGTTGACCTCATGCGTCTGGCTGGGCTGAAACAGTGCGGTCTGTGCTGCGAAATCATGGCAGACGACGGCACCATGATGCGTACCCCTTCCCTGTGGGAACTGGCTGACAAATACAACCTGAAATTCATCACCATCCACGATTTGCAGAACTACTGCCGCCGCAACGAAAAACACGTCATTCGGGAAGCGGAAGCGAAAATGCCCACACAGTACGGCGAATTTCGCATTTTCGGTTATGTGAACGACCTGACTGGCGAACACCACGTAGCACTGGTGAAAGGCGATATCGGCGACGGCAAAAACCTGCTGTGTCGTGTACACTCCGAATGCCTGACTGGTGACGTATTCGGCTCCTGCCGCTGCGACTGCGGACAGCAGCTAGCCGCAGCCATGGCACAGATCGAAAAAGAAGGCAGAGGCATCCTGCTGTACATGCGTCAGGAAGGCAGAGGCATTGGACTTATCAACAAACTGAAAGCCTATGAGCTTCAGGAAAAAGGCAGAGATACCGTAGAAGCCAACATCGAACTGGGCTTCGCACCTGACCTGCGGGAATACTGGATCGGGGCGCAGATTTTGCAGGACTTGGGCGCAAAAGAACTGCGGCTCCTGACGAACAACCCCACAAAGGTTTATGGTCTGGACGGCTTCGGCGTTTCCATTGTGGAACGTGTGCCCATTGAAATCGCGCCTCAGAAAGATGACGCATTCTATTTGCAGACAAAACAGCAGAAAATGGGTCACATTTTCTCTCATGTATTATAAAAAACAAATCAGGAGGATACGACAATGAAAGTTTTAGAAGGATATTTGAACGGCAAGGGTATGAAAATCGGCATCGTTGCCGCAAGATTTAACGAATTTATCGTAAGCAAACTGGTCAGCGGCGCAGAAGACGCTCTGGTGCGTCACGGCGTAGAGGGCGACGACATTTCTCTGGCATGGGTGCCCGGGGCTTTTGAAATCCCCACCATCGCACAGAAAATGGCAAAAAGCGGCAAATATGACGCCATCCTGTGTCTGGGCGCAGTGATCCGGGGCGCAACCAGCCATTATGACTATGTCTGCAACGAAGTTTCCAAAGGCACCGCACACATCGCTCTGGAAACAGGCGTACCTGTCATGTTTGGCGTACTGACCACAGACACCATTGAACAGGCCATCGAACGTGCCGGCACAAAAGCAGGCAACAAAGGCTATGACGTGGCATGTGCTGCCATCGAAATGGTGGATCTGGCAAGAAACATGTAAGGAAAAGGCAGTTTGTCTCTCTGCCCTTCCGCGTTCTGAAAAATGTATCATATCACTTGAAATTCTCTTTTCCCTTCCCGCTTTTTTTGGTATACTAATGCCAGAGAAACGAAAGGAGCGAAAGCCATGATTCACGATACTTATACCTTTCAGGATTTAAGCGAGGTGTGCTATCACCTCAGCAAATACAAAAACGTCAAAGAGGAGTGGCGAGCAGATTTCTGCAACATCTACGGGGAACTGGTTGCCAGCTTTGACAGCGACGAGGAAACACGAGAACGTCTGAAAGACCCCGACGAAACATACGCCATGGTGACAGAACTGATGGATATTGCCATGATGATGGGGAAAACATGGTAATGCCATTCTCAAATTCAAACGCCATAAAAACGGCATAAAAAAGCCATCTTCTGTTCTGGGGGCTTCTTCATCAGAAAACAAAGAAAGCTGAAAATCTTTGCATCACAAAGATTTTCAGCTTTTCTTATTTTTATCATCATTTTATCATATATGTTTTCTTAAGGGAAAACCGCTTTACAGAAACTATTTTTTCTTTTGACTTTCTTCTTATTATATAGAAGAAAAAAGGCAGAGCCAGCAACTGCCCTTCAGAAAACATTGTTTTTCATTTTCTTATGAAGCATCCCCCAAAAGCAAATGCCTTTTTTCAGACAAATAAAAAGGCAGAGAACTCACATTCTCTGCCCAAAAATATCTTATTTGTAGTTTTTGCTGGAGTCTTTCAGCAGTACGTCGTGCGCGCCGCCTTCTACCAAGCTGGTTGTGGAAATGACAGTGATCTTCGCTTTTTCCTGTAACTCAGGAATGGACAGAACACCGCAGTTGCACATGGTGGATTTTACCTTCTTCAGAGACAGACCTACGTTGTCGTGGAGGCTGCCTGCGTAAGGAACGTAGGAGTCAACGCCTTCTTCAAAGGACAGTTTCGCGTCGCCGCCCATGTCGTAACGCTGCCAGTTTCTTGCTCTGGAGGAACCTTCGCCCCAGTATTCTTTCATGTAGCTGCCGTTGATGTTTACTTTGTTTGTAGGGCTTTCGTCGAAACGAGCGAAGTATCTGCCCAGCATGATGAAGTCCGCACCCATGGCCAGCGCCAGTGTCATGTGGTAGTCGTAAACGATACCACCGTCGGAGCAGATGGGAATATAAATGCCTGTTGCTTTGTAGTATTCATCTCTTGCCTGTGCCACTTCGATGACTGCGGAAGCCTGACCACGGCCGATACCTTTCTGTTCTCTTGTGATACAGATGGAGCCGCCGCCGATACCAACTTTTACGAAGTCCGCGCCGCATTCAGCCAGGAAACGGAAGCCTTCCGCGTCTACAACGTTACCAGCGCCGATTTTCACCGTGTCGCCGTATGTTTCTCTTACCCAGTCCAGAGTCATTTTCTGCCATTCGGAATAACCTTCGGAGGAGTCGATGCACAGGATGTCAACGCCTGCTTCTACCAGAGCGGGCACACGTTCTTTGTAGTCACGGGTATTGATACCAGCACCTACCACATAGCGTTTCTGGGCATCCAGCAGTTCGTTGGCGTTTTCTTTGTGGTTGTCGTAGTCTTTACGGAATACCAGATACTGCAGTCTGCCTTCGTCGTCTACGATGGGCAACTGATTGATCTTGTTGTCCCAGATGATGTCATTGGCTTCTTTCAGTGTGGTACCAGCAGGCGCATAGATCAGCTGATCCAGAGGAGTCATGAATTCTTTTACTTTCACATCTTTGTCCAGACGGCTCACACGGTAGTCTCTGCTTGTTACCAGACCCACCAGTTTGCCCTGGGCGGTACCGTCTGTGGTAACGGCTACAGTGGAATGACCGGTTCTTGCTTTCAGGTTCAGGATATCCTGCAGTGTGCTTTCGGGGCTGATATTGGAATCACTGATTACGAAACCAGCTTTATAAGCCTTTGCTCTTGCTACCATGGCTGCCTGGCTTTCGATGGACTGAGAGCCGAAAATGAAGGAAATACCGCCTTCTTTTGCCAGAGCCACTGCCATTTTGTCGTCAGATACTGCCTGCATAACAGCGGAAACCAGTGGAATGTTCATAGTCAAAGCGGGTTCTTCGCCTTTTTTGAATTTTACCACAGGGGTTTTCAGACTCACGTTATCTACCATACATTCTTTAGAAGAATACCCGGGTACCAGCAGGTATTCGCTGAAAGTTCTGGAAGGTTCTGTAAAGTAAGTTGCCATTTTCTTCTCTCCTTTTCAAATACTGGGTGATGGTTGACTATCATAAAAGCCCGGAGGCTTTTGGGTTTCTCTGGATAAAAAAAGAGGAAAAGCGCGTTTTTCTGTTCTTTTCCTACCTTACCATACTGCCGAAATTTCTTTTTTCCGTTTCCGATTTCTCTTTTGTGTATACAACATGCCGTTGTCCTTGTATTGCATACGATTTTAGCACTAAAAAGCCCCCTGTTCAAGGGGGCAGAGACAATTTTTTTGTTTTTGTGAAATTCGTCGTTTTTTGCCTGCAAAAAGCTATGTTTCTTAGGTCCTTCTTTGCAGATAGCCCAACGCCAGCCGTGCCACAGCGCCGATGACAAAACCTGTCACCACGCCGGTCACCAAAAGGAATGGCAGATAATATGCCATTTTGATGTTTTCCACCACAGCCGCCGCCACGATGATCTGCCCCACGTTATGGAACACACCGCCCATGACACTGACGCCGGTGATGCTGACTTTTCTCGTTTTCTTCAAAAGCGCCATCACGCCCAGAGAAAGGAGGGCACCTGCCAGAGAGTACATCAGTCCCGCAAAGCCTTGGAACAGCAGTCCTGACATAAGGACACGGACCAAAGAAATGAAAAACGCTGATTTGGCGTCCATATGATACAGGACAATGACGATGATGACATTTGCCAGACCCAGCTTCATGCCCGGCACCAACAAAGGCAGGGGAATGAGCATTTCCACATAGCCCATAAGGATGGCCAATGCCGCAAACAACCCGTATTGTGCTACTTTACTGCTTCTCATATCATCCCACCACCGCATCTACTGTATTTTCCGTGCCCGCTTCAATGGTGACTACCATTTTATGAGGCAGGCAGACAATGGTTTCTCCTGTTTTGCGGACCCGCTTCTGATCGGCACAAAGACCGTCCCGACAATCCGCTTCGATGACATCCGCCCAGCCATCTTTGATTTCTACTATATTATATCCCTCCGGTGTTTCCACCTGATAGGTGGTATCTTCGTCCAAAGGCAGTTCCTGCACCACCTGTCCGTCTACGGTAATGACCGCTTTGCCGCCGTCCTCAGCGCTGCCCAAAAACACCAGATAGATAACCCCCGCTAAAACCAGTACCCCTGCAATCAAAATCAAATCCAGGCGTTTCATCTCTCCACCACTTTCTATTGCGTTTTTTAAAAAAATCATATATAGGAAAAAAAGGAAGCGCGTGCTTCCTTTTTCCAGTAGTAGTAGGATTTATTATTGTAGTACATAAAAAAATGCCCAGAACCGGAATCGAACCAGTGACACGAGGATTTTCAGTCCTCTGCTCTACCAACTGAGCTATCTGGGCACATCGCATGTTGAATGCTTGTCCATTGTAACGCAGATTTGCAGTTCTGTCAACACCAAATTTCAAAAAAAAATACAAAATTTCATTTTTTTCTTTCCGAGAAGAACAAAAAAGGGGGAATGAAAGCAAGTTCCCATTCAGAAAACTTTGTTCTGTTTCTCGATTTCTGAATGGGAACTGCGATGACTGTCTTGAGAAGAAAACATACCCGATAAAATCCTGCAAAAATAAGAAAGCTGGAATCCTTTGTACTGCAAAGATTTCAGCTTTCTCTGTTTTCTTATGAAGAAGCCCCTCAGCCCCTTTTTTTCTCATCAGCCCTTTTCTTTTGCCCTTTCGTCCCAATAATCGCAGGAAATGCCCACAACATCGGAGGTAAAAGGTGTGCCGTCTTTTTTCTTGAAATGCCCTGTGGCGCGGAAAGCGTATTTCGCCCCCACGAACAGCACAGGCAAGTTGCAATACACGATGATGATATTGCCAAGGTCTGAAATATACCACAAATTCCCCAGTTCCAGCCCTGCCATGACGGACAGAACACCAAAGGGAATGAACACCAGCGCCCCCAGTATCCGCACAAAATAAATGAAGGGACGTCTGCGGCTGATGCGGTTTGCGGCGATCTCCGCGAAAATGATGAAGCCCACAATACAGGTATAGGCGAACAATCCATAGCAAACGCTGATGAGCAATGTCACCAGATGATCGGCGCCGCTGCCCGGTGTCAAAGAAGTAATGGACGCCAGATACAACGGAAGCTGCTGGGTTTTCAGTCCTTCCCAAGCCGCCGGATCTGCGCTCCACAGATGTGCCATGACTACAATAAAGCCGGACAATGTGCAGACCACCATGGTATCCAGAAAAACGCCCAATGCCTGCACCACACCCTGTTCACAGGGATGTTCCGCGTCAGAAGCAGCGGCGGACATGGTGATGGTCCCCTGACCCGCTTCATTGGACATAAGCCCACGTTTTACCCCCTGGGCAAGGGCTGTGCCGAAGAAACCGCCGAATACGGCTTCCGGTGTGAATGCGCCGCCAAATACGGCACCAAAGAAATAAGGGATGGTGCCAATATTCAAAAGGGCAATGAGCAGTACCGTACCGCAGTAAATCACTGCCATGACGGGTACCATTTTATCTGTCACCGCTGTGATTTTATGGATACCGCCAAAGGCAAAAAATGTGGTGCCGCCAATGAGGAGGATACCTGTGATACAGTAGAGCATAGATGTCCGTGAGAAAGTTTCTCCTGTGATGATTTCCGCCACAGAGCCAACGGAAGAAAATACATTAAACGCCTGCGCAGGCAGACAGAACATGGCGTACAAAATGAAGATACAGGAAAGCAAAACGCCTACCCACGCCCGATTGCCCATGATTTTCTTGCCGTAGAACGGCAGACCGCCCACCAGTTCATCGCCTTTTCTCTCTTTGAAAATCTGCGCCAGTGTGGCTTCCATAAATGCCGTTGCCATACCGAAAAAGGCGCTGACCCACATCCAGAACAGCGCACCAGGACCGCCAACGGCAATGGCGCCTGTAACGCCCATGATATTCCCCGGTCCCACACGCATGGCAGAACTGAGAAAGAAAGCCGCCAGAGGCGTAATGCCTACAGCCGCTGTTTTCCGGTCAATGAGGATACGCAGACCTTTGCGGAAATGGGTCACTTGGATAAATCCCGTTTTGATGCTGAAAAAGATACCAGAACCAATGAGTATGACAATGGCAAAGGACAAATTCCCCAGAATGGGAATGGATGCGTACCATTCAAAATTTGTGGGGAACCCCCACAGAAAATCCGCAATGGGAACCACAAAGTCAAAGACCTGATTGACAGCATCGAATACTTCTTTCATTTGAAAATCTCCCCTTCTTTCCCGATTTTACCGTTTTTCCCGCATGACGGAAATGATGGTGCTGTCCATGGGCGCCATACCTTCCATGCTGATACGTCCCAGATTTTTGGCAGTCTGTTCCGCTGTGGAACCAATGACACCGAAGTTATGAGGGATGGCAGTGTTGTTCATGGCAAGCATGGCAGAAAGGAACGTCGCGTGTACCCCTGCGTAAGCTTTCAGGGCACATCCGGTGCTGCCGCCGTCGCAGATCATGCCTGTCAGGTTCGCTGCCATATGGTCCATAGCCGCTGCCACTTCTGCCGCGCCGCCGCCCATAAGCAGGACGATGCCAGCCGCCGCACCACTGCCGCCGCCCAATACACAGCCGCAAAGGGCAGAAAGTCTGCCGGTGTAATGTTTGCTGTAAATGGTGATCAGACCACTGAGAGCTACAGCTCTGTGGATGGTGTCTTCGTCTGCGCCGATGCTTCTGCCGTAAGAAACCACAGGCAGAGAACAGAGAATCCCATGGGAACCACTGCCCACAATACTCATGGCAGGAAAAGGCAGACCAGCCAGACGGGCATCCATGGCCGCTGTGGTCAAATGCTGGGCACAGGAGATCATATCATCCCCCAATACGCCTTTTGCCTGGAAGGCATCCAGTGTAGCGCCAATGGAAAGTCCCGCACCTTTTGCACCTTCTGCGGAAAGGGCGCAGTTCATATCGATCATATCCTGCAAAAAGGCGATTTCTTCCGCAGGCACTGTCTTTACATAGTCCACGAAATCCGCTACAGTTACCGTATCAAAAGGAAAAGGCTTTTCCGCTTCCACTGCCTTTGTTTCCCCTTCAAAAATCACTTCGTCGTCTTTCCAAACTTTTGTGATATTGCTGTGCTTGGCTTCGATGCGGGCTTTGCCTGTACTCTTGTCTGACTGCACTTCCGCCAGAATGTAAATTTCTTCTTTGGATTCGTCTACGGCAGTGGTCACGTCAACGCCCATGGCTTTTACCCGTTCCGCATCGGCTTCTGTGACGGGCTTCAGACATTCCAGCCCCAATGTCCAGTCACCACAGACAGCCCCCAGCAGGGCTGCCATTTCGCAGCCAAGTTCCTTTGTTCCGGGGATGGCGCAGGAAAAAGCGTTTTTGTACATGCCTCCGTTCATTTCCACATGGATTTTCCTGATATTTCCTTCAGCCGCCGCAGCCGCTCTGGCAGAAGCCAAAGCAATGGCCCCCACTTCTGTGACACCCAAAGCGGGGCTGATCTCTTTCTGCAGCAACGCCGTCAACTCTCTCATAACCTGTATACTCCTCTCGTGCATTTTTCTCTAAACAGCGTAACACGTTTTCCCATAAAATGCCAGAGAGAACCCTGCCTCTTTTGCCAAAGACCCTTATGTTTTGTCTGACAAAATCATCGGTCATTTGCGGTCTTTCCCACTTTCTCATAATGTATCGTGCATTTTGCCTTCTATCATTGTTTTTTTATGGATACCCTACTATAATAGACCACATCGCATTCGTTACTTTTACCAAATGCGTGCCATTATTTTTATACATTATCATTGTTTCACAAGTAGGAGGGTATCATTATGGAACAAAAAAGAGAAAGGTTCTCCTCCCGCCTGGGCTTCATCCTCATTTCCGCAGGCTGCGCCATCGGGCTGGGGAACGTATGGAAATTTCCCTACATCACCGGACAATATGGCGGCGCGGCTTTTGTGCTGATCTATATGGCTTTTCTGGTACTTATGGGCATTCCCATTCTGGTGGCGGAACTTTCTGTAGGTCGTGGCAGCCAGCGCAGTATCGCCCGTGCCATGGACCTATTGGAGCCAAATGGCACCAAATGGCATTGGTATAAATATCTCGGCATGGCAGGCAACTACATCCTCATGATGTTCTACACCACAGTAGCCGGCTGGATGCTTTATTATTTCTTCAAAACAGCTGCCGGCGGCTTTGAAGGGCTGGATGCGGAAGGCATCGGCGCAGCCTTCAACACCATGCTGGGCAGACCCGGTCTGATGACAGGCTTTATGGTGGTGGTTGTCCTTCTTTGCTTTGCCATCTGCGCCCAGGGCTTGCAGGCTGGCGTAGAAAAAATCACCAAAGTCATGATGCTGATGCTTCTGCTTTTGATGATCGTGCTGGCAATCCGCTCCGCATTGCTGGAAGGCGGCGAAGCCGGTCTGGAATTTTATCTGAAGCCCAATTTCAGTGCACTGAAAGAATACGGTCTTTTGGAAGTGCTCTTTGCGGCACTGGGACAGGCCTTCTTCACACTGAGCATCGGGATCGGCGCCATTGCCATCTTCGGCAGTTACATCGACAAATCCCGTTCCCTGACAGGGGAAGCTATCCTCATCACCATTCTGGATACATTCGTAGCCCTCATGGCTGGGATGATCATCTTCCCCGCCTGCTTCGCCTATAACGTAAATCCCGGTGAAGGACCCGCTCTGATTTTCGTCACACTGCCCAACGTGTTCAACAACATGCCCGGCGGCAGACTCTGGGGGTCCCTGTTCTTCCTGTTCATGTGCTTTGCGTCCTTTTCCACCATCATTGCCGTGTTCCAGAACATCATTTCCTTCGCCACAGACCTGACCAACGCCAGCAGAAAGAAAGTCATCACCATCAATGTCATTGCCATCATCCTGCTGTCCATGCCCTGTGTACTGGGCTATAACCTGTGGAGCGGTTTCCAGCCCTTTGGAGAAAATTCCGCGGTGCTGGATCTGGAAGACTTCATCGTCAGCCAGAACATCCTGCCTCTGGGCAGCCTGATCTTCGTTCTGTTTTGCAGCTGGAAAATCGGCTGGGGCTGGGACAATTTCCTGGCAGAAGCCAACGCGGGCAAAGGGCTGAAATTCCCTAAAGGACTGAAAATTTACATTCAGTGGGTGCTGCCCATCATCATCCTGTTCATCTTCGTGATGGGATACTATTCCAAATTCTTTGCGGCATAAAACAAAAAGAATGTTTGATAAAAGCGTTTTTATAAAAAGGTATGGGACGAAAGTTCCATACCTTTTTATTTTGCAAAAATAAACTTCTTCTTTCTATAGATACATTTTAAATGTATAATAAATGCAAAATAAACACGTTATCAAACTATCTTGGAGGTGAGAATATGGGAATTAAAAGCGTTTCCATCCGCATTGACGAAGCCATGCTGCACAAACTCCATTTCGTTGCCGACTACGAAGGCCGTTCCGCCAACAGTCAGGTCAACATCCTCATTCGGGACTGCATCCAGAAATTCGAAAAGGAGCATGGAGAAATCCCCATCAAGTAAGCACAGGGGCTGTTTCCCACAAAAACAACGATAGCCGGAATCCTTACAAAAAAGGACTCCGGCTATTTTCTGTCTTTATCAGATACGATAAGATTTTATCTCTGTTTCTGTTTTTATCCTTGACATTCCAGCCTTTTCCCGATATCATTAACAGTGTTAATTAACTTTGTTAAGTTTATGGAGGTTCCCAAATGGAAATCAACTGGATGGATATGGTATATTATCAGCGGCAAGTGCAAAAGCTGAGCCGCCTGCTCCTGCCCGCAAAACAAACCAATCTCACTGTCAGCGAATGCGAACTTCTGGCGTGGCTGTATCAGAAACCGGAACAGAATACACCTGTTTTGCTGAGTCAGCGCAGCGGCATGAAAAAAGAAGCGGTCAGCCGCTGTCTGAAAAGTCTTTTGGAAAAAAACTGCATCCGCAAGGAAAAACAACCTCAGGATGAGCGCAGCTACAAAATCTATGTGACAGAAACCGGTGTGGAAGAACTGAAAAAAGGCTACAAAATCATACTACAGCCCTTCTATGACCTGTGGAGAAGCGCAGGAGAGGATTTTGAGGCGTTTTTGCAGTATACAGACAAGATTGTTGCCCATATCGAAAAGAATGAACAGGAGTGATGTATGTGACCTTTTACAACGCTTTACAAATGGACCCGGCAGTTTTGAAATCAAAAATCGCCCAGTGTGATTCGCTGGCAGAAAAAGGATTTTACTGGAGCGCCATAGCACTGCGTTCCCTGCTCATCGTAGCCTTTGCCGTGGTATTCATCAGCGGTTTTGCCAGATTATTCGGTCAGGACAACACCCCTTTGGCAGTGGCGCTGTTCTGTATCCTGCTGGGCATCCGCTTCGTCAATTTTGAATACTGCATCGAGGATTCTCTGGTGACATTGGCGGCGGCTCTGGCAATTTTGCTGTTCACCCCCACCGCTGTGGCAGTGGCACCGCCCTATCTTGCCATTCCCCTGCATTTTGCAAGCTTTTTCCTGCTGCTTTATATCACTTCTCAAAGACCAGAACTGGGCAACGGCGGTCTTTACAGCTTCGCCTATGTATATCTGACAGGCAATCCCGTTTTCGATGAAGCGCTGGCAAGAAGAACCATGATGGCAGTTGTGGGCTATCTCCTCTGCGCCGTCATCCTGTACCGGAAACATCGTCACGCTCACGGGGAAATCCGTTTCCACCATGTGCTTCAGCGGTTCGACCTGCGCAACATCGTCCACCTGTGGCAGTTCCGCATGGCTTTGGGCGTCAGTCTGGTGCTGACCGCAGGACGATTCTTTGGCGTGGAACGGTTCATGTGGATGGGCTTTGCCTGTGCCTCTCTGCTGTGTGAATATCCCTATTCCAACAACGTCACCACCCGGTTCTGGCAGCGTATCATCGGGGTTTTCGCAGGCTCCGGCGCTTATTTCCTGATTTATCATATTGTACCCGTTTCTTTCCATTTCCTGCTGGGACCTGTGGGCGGGCTGTGCCTTGGCTTCTGTACTGATTACCGCTATAAAACCGCTTTCAACTGCTTTGGTGCCCTGATGCTGGCAACAGGCATCTATGGTCTGGGAAATGCCGTTGTGCTGCGTATCACAGACACCATTCTGGGTGTGCTTTTCGCATTGGTATTCACATTCCTGTTCCAGAAACTGGTTTCTGAAAGAATCAGGGGCAATGCCTGCAAAGAATCTTAAATCACCCTTTCATAAAAACAAGCCGGAATCCTTCAAAGGATTCCGGCTGTTTTATTTTTTCATTTCTTCTTTCACCATATCCGCATACTGGCGAAAACCTTTTTCCTCTTTTTCGGGAAAGACAAAACCAAGGGCTTCCCCTGTTTTCTCTGCGGTCTGCCGAAAAAGGATATACGCCTGTTCGAGGGCTGTCCAGAAATGCGAAAAATCCCCATCAGGCAGTGTTTCCAGATAAAGTTCATACTGTTCTTTGGGCAGATAATTTTTCAGATATTTCCCCAACTTGCCGCAGGATACCCTAAAATCTGTCTGTGTCCCCACCTGCCACTGGAGCATCTGTTCCAGCATAGGGCGCACCAGTGTATGATAAGTGGTCATGGCAAAAGGCATCTCCTGCCGTGCCAAGCCTTTCACCACATCACACAAATTCCAGTAAAAAGCGTTGCAGCAGCCCAAAAATCGTTTTTCCGTGGGCTTTTTCACCCAAAACTCCTCGTCTGTCGGAGGAAATTGAGGCAGACAGCCGATTTTATCCAACAAAGGCACAAACAGGCGGTTGCGGTTCTTCCCCTGCTTCATGGTTTCCAAGGTTTCCACACCAATGTCAATGCGGTTGCCATCGGCAAACAGCAGCAGCCAGGAATAGCTTTTGTCATAATCTCCGCGGATGCCGAACCGTTCCCCATAACCAAAATCGTCGTCCTGCTCCTGTTTCAGTATGACTTGGCCAAACACGTCCAGCCATGCGGGATTTTCCTGAAAAGGCGCCACTTCCTTCACCACATACATAATGTCAAAATCCTGATAGATATCTTTTGGCACATTTTCATTGGCACGGGAGCCTTTCAGATACACCGCCAGCACCCGACTGTCCCGTCTTGCCGTTTCCAGAATCAAATTCATCATTTCCTGTTCTGTCCGCAATGTTTTCACCTCCGAAAATAAGAAAAAAGCCGAAACCCGCAGGCTTCGGCACCGTCCCTAAGAGGATTTGAACCTCCGGCCTACCGCTTAGGAGTACGAGTAAGACAAACGAAAAAACTATCTAAAAATACGATATCCAAAATAATCTATATAGAAAATCTTAGTTGGCTACAAAAATCAAGATTTATAATCCTTCTCACAACAACACCACTACCAATTATTCTACCTTAATCTTTATGAATACTCACAAAAAAATTATTAAATAGTTCGTGCAAATCTTCTTGAGATATACTTTCTTCTATAGAAAAAAGTTGTTCTTTCTTTCGTACCAAAAGGCGAGTATCAACAAATACACTATCAACAGTTTTTAATAGCCGTTGCATAGACAATTTACCTGCTATTTCAAGCATAATACTATCTACATATGAATGTAAATGCTCACCTAGCACTTGGACTCTATTTGGTACCACCCCAGCATGAACAATAGAATTTCTAGTACGATAAAGTCTATATAAATGCCATTCAACCCGTTTTCGATATTTTTTTGATAATGCAAAAAAATCTTTTTTGTTATTTCTTAATTTATACAAACCGTAAATTTTATTACGTAAAAGAGGTAAATTATGCATTTTTTCAAAATATTCCTCCCTTAAATGCTCATACTCTGGGAGAATACAAAAATAAGCTATTTTCATTATTATACTAGGTGCAGGAATGGTTTCTAACAAAAATTGATAATCCTCTTCAAGAAGATTATCTTTCAAATCTGTAGCAATCGTTTCAAATACTGTAGCAAAATAATCATTTTGCATTATAGGTAAAATAGCATTTAAAATGGGCTGTAATTTACTTTTACCATTTTCTT
The DNA here is from genome assembly GCA_022786605.1 of Clostridia bacterium. Taxonomy (GTDB): domain Bacteria; phylum Bacillota; class Clostridia; order Lachnospirales; family Anaerotignaceae; genus Anaerotignum. Next base: position 182,883 of record JALFWW010000021.1, read on the forward strand.
GTGGACACAAAACTTCAAGAATTGACCAAAGATTTATAAATCCATCCTTAGGTAATTGCTGCCGTATAGCACTATTATGCAAAGTAATAGCTTTATCCAATTTAGCTGCGCCATCACCATGACCATTTTGAACCCCTAGTATTATACTATCTATTGTTTCTATATGTATATTATCCCGTTGGATTTCAATTGACTTAAAACCTGTTGGAATAACAGGAAGAAAATACATATGATTAGTCTCACAATCTAAAACCGCACCAAATTTATATAACAAATACTTTCGAGTATTACTTATAAATCTAAAATATTTAAAGAATATATTAATTTTTTGGTACGCATGAACTATAGCAGTATAATGATCAAGTTCTTCAAATTCAAAATAACATAATATCTTATTCTCTTTCTTATCAATACGGCTAAAATTCCCATCATCTTTAAATAATAAAGACAATCTTCGTTCAAGCACACTAAGATAATCTTTCATACTAGCTTCAATTTGTAAATACACTTTATATTTTCTCTTTTTAAAATTGAACCGTTCAAAAAAAGCATTCATATCGTCAATAGATGATATACTTCTTCTAACCAAACAATCTTCAACATAATTATAAATGAACTCTGCGGAATAGCCACGCATTATAATCTCAGAAATCCAACAACGAATACCTTTCTCTATTTCTTCCTTATGATTTTGTACAGAAATATGTTTTTTCAAATAATTTACAGACCACTCAAGATATTTCGGAGTTACTATATCCGCAATATAATACACCATATTCAAATAATCTTCTTCTCTACAATGGTTTAGTTGATCAGAAAGAATACCCATTGTTTCTTCGCCCAGATAATCTCGTAAAATTTTATCTTCAGAAAAACTATTACGTAATTCTTCAAAAATAGTAAACAACTGATAACTCCCAATTACCCCTTTTTTCACCTGTTTATAAGTAGATAAAAATTCATATAACAATGTGGAAGTATTATGGACTGGGACTCTATCAATTTCACTCGAAAAATGAAAAAGCATTTCCTGTATTCTTTGAACAAAAAACAATAATCCGTCTCTACCAAAATTTTCACTCCAATTAACAGGAAGCCAATATTTCATTTCTAGCACCTCCATTAGTAATATATATAAATATCAACAGAATATTTATCTAAAGTCAAGTTGATTTTACCCTCATTTTTTAATATTATATAATTTTTTCACCAAACAGAAAATTTCTGAGATTTCTAGTCTTACTAACTTTTTCTCTAGTACTCTGAATAACTAAATTCAATACCCATTCATTAATTTTGTAAGTATCGTACATCTACACAAAACTGATTTCTAAATAACTTTTTTATTTGGCTAATTATTTTCTTTAATAGCTAATAAGAAAAAAGCCGAAACCCGCAGGCTTCAGCGCCGTCCCTAAGAGGATTTGAACCTCCGGCCTACCGCTTAGGAGTAGACCCGATACGACATCGGGAAGTGGCATCTAATGCTTAAAAATGCTTGGAAATACAAGGTTTTTCAGCATTTCAAATCCCATCTGATACTACGCTGTGATAGCTAATTCAGAGG
>JALFWW010000023.1 GCA_022786605.1 Clostridia bacterium
CTATCCAGCTGAGCTATATGGACGTGTCTGATATATGATTATAGCCCGATCAAAGTCGAACTGCAATCCCTTATTTAGTTTTTTTTGAGGTGGCCGTTGTAACGCAACCTTAGGAGGCGGTCGCTCTATCCAACTGAGCTATAGGGACCCATTACTTTTCTATTTTATCACGTTCCCCCGTTTCGTCAAGAGTGCTTTTTCCTTGTATTTTCTACTATTCCAATGGGGATTTCCTTTGACAGCCTTTATCCACAGGCGGTATAATATATGATTAGAGTACGATTTCAACATAGAAAACGAGGAAAAATCATGATTCCCATTACCATAACATATACCCCCTACGCCGAAGGGGTGAAAATCATCGGCATCACAGGACGGGCAGCGGAAATCCGCATTCCCGACCACATCGGCGGCTTGCCCGTCATTGCCATTGCCCCCTATGCCTTTGCGGTGCAGACGGAGGCAGAGGCAAGTGAAACAGAAACCCCCGCCCAGCTTTCTTTTGCGGAAGGGGAGGACATACCAAGAAAAGCCCCTCTGGAAGAAGTCACAGGGGAAGCCTTGAAGCGGCTGTATCTGCCGGACACCATCCGAGAAATGGGGGCTTATGCCTTTGGGGGTTGTTCTGCTTTGGAGGTCATCCACCTGCCGGAACATCTGGCGGTACTGCCTGACCATGTTTTTGCGGGATGTGTTTCTCTGAAACAGATTGCCCTGCCGCCCCATCTTTCCGTCATTGAAGGCTATGCTTTTTATGACTGCCGCAGTCTGGGAAAGCTGCGCATCCCTGAAACGGTACAGAAAATCGGGGCTTATGCCTGCTACAACTGCCGGAAAATGGAGGAAATCAACATTCCCAGAGAAACCACGGACCTTGGCACAGGGCTGTTTCTCAACTGCGACCGACTCACCTCCATTTCCTTTGGCAGATGCCGCCATATTGCGGACTTGGTGGCTGTGCTGAACCATGAACTCCATCTGACTATGGATTTTGATGACGGCAATCGGGCAAAACTGCTCATTCCCGATTTCCAGTATGAATATATCGAGGACACCCCTGCCCGTCAGTTCCATCAGGTGAACTACGGCACAGGCCATCTGTTCCGTCAGTGCATCGGCAATTCGGACATTGATTTCCGCCGGTTCGACGAGCTGTTTTACCTGACCAAGCGAGAGGACGGGGCGCTCATGGTACTGCTTCTGACCATGTACCGTCTGGAATACCCTTACCGCTTGCAGGAAAACCGCAGACAGGACTATCTGCAATATCTGAAAGACCATTTTTCCACTGCCTTTGGGTACTACACCCAGCAGGGCAGTCTGGACAAGATCCGCCTCTTTGCCCAGTGGGGACTCATCACGGCGGAAAATATCGATTCCCTGCTGGAAATGGCAGGAGAAGCCAAAAAAACAGAAATCACGGGCTTTTTGCTGGAATACCAGCACGCCCATTTCGCAAAAAAGAAAAAATCATTTGATCTGTAAAGGGGGAAAACCATGAACGAAACCCATCAGCAGCTCATACAAATCGGCAGCCGCATATTGAGCGCCTCCCGCAATGAGCTTTATTTATCCATGCGGTTTCTGGACGTTGCCCTCAGCTCTCTGCGTTATGAAATGAACCTGTCCTCCCTCTATGTGGGGACCGACGGGGAGAAAATACTGTTCAACCCCCGTTACCTCATCCAGCGGTATCTCTCCGATCGGGTGCTGGTGAATCGGGCGTATCTGCACATGCTCCTCCACTGCCTGTTCCGCCACCCCTTCCATCAGGGCGACCGGGACGAGGAATATTGGAATCTGGCGTGCGACATTGCCGTGGAATCCATGGTGGATGCCCTGCCCTTCATGTCAGTGCGTCTGGTGGTGTCTGACCGACGGAACGAATGGTATGACAAACTGCGGCGAGAGCTGAAAGTCCTTTCCGCCGAGGGCATTTACGAAGTGCTGCAAAGGGAAAAGCTGTCCATACAGGACTTCGGAAAGCTACAGCTGGAATTCTGGGTGGACGACCATGTTTTCTGGGAAAAGAAACAGGACGACGACCAGAATCAGGACGAAAACCAAGACGACAACAACAACCAGAACCAAAACGACCAGAACGACCAGCAGGAACAGCAGCGCCGACAGGAGTTAGAGGAAAAGTGGCGTGACATCAGCGAAAAGATGCAGACCAATCTGGAAACCTTCTCCAAGGAAGCCGGGGAAGAAGCCGGCGACCTGCTGCAATACCTGAAAGTGGAAAACCGGGAGCGGTATGACTACCGCCGTTTTCTGGAGAAATTCGTGACCCTCAAAGAGGACATGCAAGTGGACGACGACAGTTACGACTATATTTTCTATACATATGGCTTGCAGCTCTACGGCAATCTGCCCCTCATCGAGGCTTTGGAATACAAGGAAGTGAAAAAGGTAGAGGAGATCGTCATTGCCATTGACACCTCCGAATCCTGCGAGGGAGAAGTGGTGCGAAAGTTCTTAGAAGAAACCTACGCCATCCTGCGGCAGAACGAGAGCTTTTTCCATACCTTCCACATCCACATCATACAGTGTGATACGGTCATCCAGCAGGACAAAGTCATCACCTCCGCTGAGGAGATGGCGGCATACATGGAAAATTTTGACCTGCGGGGAAGCGGCGGCACGGACTTCCGTCCCGTATTCACATATATATCTAAATTGATGGAAGAAAAAGTCTTTCGCAATCTGAAAGGGCTCATTTACTTTACCGACGGCTGGGGACAGTTTCCCAAAGGCCGCCCACCCTACGAAACAGCATTCGTCTTTTTTGACGAGGGCATGTACAACGAACGGGAAGTGCCCCCTTGGGCAATGAAAGTCATTTTGGGCAAAGAAGATTTGGAAATTTCGTATAACAAGGAGTAATGTTATGAATATCAAACAGGCAAAGGAAGAAATCAAGCATGCCATTGCCGCTTATCTGGCAAAGGACGCTTATGGAGAATATAAAATCCCTGTGGTGCGGCAGCGTCCCCTGCTGCTCATGGGGGCACCGGGCATCGGCAAAACTGCCATCATGGAACAGGTGGCAAGGGAATGCGGCGTGGGGTTGGTGGCATACAGCATCACCCACCACACCCGTCAGAGCGCCATGGGGCTGCCCTTCATCAGCCACAAAAACTACGGCGGCAAAGAATATGCTGTCACAGAATACACCATGAGTGAAATCATCGGTGCTGTTTACGACAAAATGGAAGAAACAGGGCTGCAAGAAGGTATCCTGTTCATCGACGAAATCAACTGCGTATCCGAAACCCTTGCCCCTGCCATGCTGCAATTTTTGCAGGCGAAAACATTCGGCTCCCACAAGGTGCCTGAAGGCTGGATCATCGTGGCGGCAGGCAATCCCCCCGAATACAACAAGAGCGTACGGGAATTTGACGTGGTAACCTTAGACCGTGTGAAGAAAATCGACGTAGAGCCGGATTTTGCCGCATGGAAAGAATACGCTTGGAAACAGGGGCTTCATGGGGCGGTACTGTCTTATCTGGAAATCAAGAAAAATCATTTCTACGCCATGGAAACCACTGTGGACGGCAAGCGTTTTGCCACTGCCAGAGGCTGGGAAGACCTGTCCAACATGTTGCAAGTTTATGAGGAACTGGGCATTGCCGCTGACGAAACCCTCATCGTTCAGTACTTACAGCACAAGAAAATCGCTAAGGATTTTGCCAACTATTTAGACCTGTACGAAAAATACCGCACAGACTACCGTGTGGGGGACATTCTGGCTGGCAACTACACCAAAGGCGCCGTGGAAAAACTCCAGGAAGCGCCTTTCGACGAACGTCTCAGCGTGATGGGTCTGCTCTTGAGCCGCCTGACAGAAGACTTTACAGCGGCTTATGACAAAGACTTGCAGACTGTACAGCTTCACGGTGTATTGAAAGAAATCAAGGAACGTTTCGCAAGCCCTTACTGCGCCGAAACCCCTTGGGAAATCCTCACAGAATCCTACATGGAAGAAATCCAGAGCAAGTACGACAGAGAAAAGAAAGCCGGACTTCTGGATAAACACAGCGCGCAGGCATACCTTGCCACCATCCAGACCATGGAAGGCTATGTGCAGGCAGCCAAAGCCGCAGGCCTTAGAGAAAAAGATGACGTATTCGGCATGATGAAAGAGAAATTTGCCGATGTGGTGGAAAGCCGTGAAAACGCCATTTCTTACGCTTCCGAAGCACTGGACAACGCTTTTGCCTTCCTGGAAGAAGCCTTTGGCGCTGGACAGGAAATGGTCATTTTCATCACAGAACTGACTGCCAACTACTACAGCGTGAAATTCATCAGCGAAAACGGCTGCGAAAAATATTACAGCTACAACAAAGAGCTGCTGTTCGAGGAAAAACAGAAATCCATTCTGGAGGACATCGAAAAAGCAAAGACCATGGTGGATTTATTGTTTTGAGAAGTGAAAACAATTTCCCATGAGGGACTTTTTCATCAGAAAACAAAGAAAGCTGGAATCCTTGCAGGACAAAGGTTCCAGCTTTCATATTTTACGGGATTTTATGCGGCATATTTTCTTTTCCCCTGCCTGAGAAAATCAAAAAAAATGAATCATCATGTTTCCACTTTTGGAAACCAACCATAGAAAAAGATAGCCAGAACCATTCCCTGTTCCAGCTATCTTTGTTTTTTGCTCTTTTCATCAAAAGCCCCATGAAATGCGCCTTTGACAAAATATGTTTATTCTCTTACAAACTCTGACGCAATGGCATTGCCGTCCACTTCAATGATCAGACGGAATTCTCCGGTACCGATGCCGCCGCAGAGGTTTTTCCAGTTGATGGGCAGTTCCGCGGTTTCTCCCGCTCCTATGGAAACGGTTTCTTCATCCCAACGGGCATTGGCAGTGCCTACAAATTCTTTCCAGTGACCGTCAGGGTCCTTTTTCTCCAAATGATAAGCGTCACGATAATGGATTTCACCTTCTGTGCCATTGGTCAGCAAAAATGTGGCACCTGTAGGTGTCAGGGTATCTTCTTTCAGTTCCAGTGTGACCCCTTCCATTTCATTGACTGTTTCATACTGCGTTGTAGGGTCTCCGCAGCCTGCCAATCCAAAAACAGACAGCAATACCAATAACAGTGTCAATACTTTTTTCATATCCGTTCTCCTTTGTTTTACTGCAATGTTTTTTCAATGAATGCCGCCAGTTCTTTTGCCGCCTTTTCCATACGTTCCATATCTTTGCCTTCGATCATGACACGGATGAGGGGTTCTGTGCCGGAAGTACGGATGAGTACACGACCATCTGCGGAAAATTCTTCTTCCAATTTGGTAATGGCATGACGGATGGCAGGTACTTCCATATAGGTATTTTTCTTGGCGTTATTGACGCGGGCATTCACCAGCACCTGAGGCATGACTTCCATGGCTTTTGCCAGTTCAGATGCCTTTTTGCCTGTGCGTTTCATAACGGACAGCAGCTGGATAGCTGTGAGGATGCCGTCGCCGGTGGTGTTATGGTCCAGGAAAATGATATGACCGGACTGTTCGCCGCCCAGATTCCGTTCCGCTTCGATCATACGTTCCAGAACGTAACGGTCACCAACGCCTGCCTGTTCGATGGCAATGCCTTTTTCTCTGCCCATCATGGTCAGACCCAGATTAGACATAACAGTACCAACGATGGTATCGTTTTTCAGTGTGCCTTTTTCTTTCATATCCAGACCGCAGATGGCAAGGATTTTATCGCCGTCGATGAGTTCGCCGTTTTCGTCTACAGCCAGACAGCGGTCCGCGTCACCGTCAAAAGCGAAGCCGATATCCGCGTTATTTTCTTTTACAAATGCTTTCAGATCTTCCATATGGGTGGAACCGCAGCGTTCGTTGATATTTGTGCCGTCAGGTTCGTTATGGATGATGCAAAGGCTTGCTCCCAGATTCAGCAGTGTGATGGGCGCCGCTTTGTAAGACGCGCCGTTGGCACAGTCTAAAGCTACTTTGATGCCGCTGAATTTTTCTTTTGTGGTACTGCCAAGGAAGGCGATGTAATCATCCAGAGCGTCTTCCGCCACAGTATGGGTGCCAATGGATGCCCCTGTGGGAGAAGGCAGGATTTCGGGATGGCTCAGGATGATGTTTTCGATTTCATCTTCCAGATCATCACTGAGTTTATAGCCCTGACTGTTGAAAAACTTGATGCCGTTGTATTCCACGGGGTTATGAGAAGCGGAAATGACAACGCCCGCGTCCAGACGATATTTCCGTACCAGATAAGCCACCGCAGGTGTGGGCACAATGCCTGCCAGCACCGCGTGAGCGCCAACAGAGCAGATGCCTGCCACCAGTGCCGCTTCCAGCATATCCCCGCTGATGCGGGTATCCATCCCCACCAAAATGCGGGGCGCGTGTTTTGTTTCTTTTGTCAGTACATAAGCGCCTGCCCGTCCCAGCTGGAACGCCATTTCTCCTGTCAGTTCCGTATTCGCTACACCGCGGACACCGTCCGTACCAAATAATCTACCCATATTCTGTTCAAACTCCTTATTCTAAATTTCTTATATTTTATGACTCTGTATCTGATTCATCGCCGCCCACAGCCGTCACCTCTATGGTGATGATGCTGTTTTCCGCCGTGATGCCGCTTGGCAGGCTCCAATCAACCGTCACGGAGTGTTCACCTTCTGTCAGATTGGAAACATCCACCTGCCCTGTCAGCTCACTGCCTTCTACACCGCTGATCAGACCTGCCTCGCCATTGATGGCAACAGTAACGCTTTCCGGCAGGTGATACTGATATCCATCCTGGGCATTGATCAGTTGAATCTGATCGGAAGAAACCGTTACAGTCTTTTCTTCCCCTTTTTCCATATGGACAAGGACCTGTACGGAAGAACTGCTGCCCTTTTCCAGTTTCACGCCTTCCGGCAGGTAATCAGCAAGCTGGAAGGTATGGCTGATGGAACTGGTGGCACCGCTCACATCAATCTGATCCAAAGAGATCACATTCAGTTTATCCAAATCTTCTTTGGCGCCGATAACAGAAACGGTTTTGGGGGTACATGTCACTTCTCCCATATGATAGCCTTCTGCCGGGCTGCCTGTCACGGAAACCTGTACAGGCACTTGTTTTGCCTCATTGAGGCTATAAGAAACGGTGACCGTATCCACGGAGAATGTCACACCGCTTACGGTATTGCCGTCTTTGTCATACGCCACAGGTTTCACCTGCAGATCCCTCTGCTGTACAGCGTCTGCCGCGTTGACAGACAGGCGTACCGCTACCACGCTGTCCACGGCGGATTTTGCCCCTTTGACCATAACGGTTTCCGGGATCAGCTTTGGTGTTGACAGATGGGTATCTTCCGTGACTTCCCCATTGAGGGAAATCTCCAGAGGAAATTCTTTTGCCGCCAGGGTTTCCACCTGGATTTCCACACTGCCGGGCACCCTGCTCTCTACTGTATATCCCGCGGCACCGCCGCCAACGGAGGTATCCACCGGCAATGTGATATGGTCACCATCTTCGGCATAACTCAGTTCCGACAAATCCACACTGGCAGAAATCAAATCCGCCTGACGCTGGCTCAGCCGGTCCAGAGCCGTACGCTGGGCTTTGACCTTGATGCTGACCTTCGTGTTGGTCAATTCTTCCCGATTGGCTACCGTAAGCCCCCGGGCAGTCAATGTTTCTTCTCCCACCAGCTGCAGGGTGGTGCTGTATGATCTTGTGTCAATGGGCTGATTGATGCTGATGACCATAAACCACATGGTGGTGGCGATGGCCACGGAAAGCAGTTTCCAGCCCAGGTCTTTCATGAGCAATTCCTGAAATCGTTTCATTTATCCTGCCTTCCTTTCCAAATTGCCAGTTTCTTTTTGGCTGATTGATGATCCTGTTCGGAGATCATATTTTTCAGCTGTTCCGGTGTCAAGTCCCGATAAAGGACACCGCCTCTTGCCACAGAAATCTTCCCCGTTTCTTCAGAAACGACAATGACATGGGCATCAGAAACCTCACTGGCGCCAATGGCTGCCCGGTGTCTGGTACCCAATTCCATACTGATTTCGTTGCTGTCTGTCAGGGGCAGGAAACAGGTGGCTGCCGCCACACGATTCCGCCGGATGATGACCGCCCCGTCATGGAGGGGGGTATTGTGTTCAAAAATATTGATAAGGAGCTGACTGGACACGATGGCGTCGATGGGGATGCCTGTTCGCTCCAGATCCCCCAGCGGCACTTCCTGTTCCATGAGGATCAAAGCGCCTGTTTTTGCCGCGCCCATTTTGTCCGCGGCTTTGACGATTTCATTTACCGTACGGGCAGCGGCTTTTTCGTCCCCAGTATCCTCACCGCGGGTAAAGTAAGAAAAAATCTTTCCTTTGCCCAGCTGTTCCAGTGCCTTTCGCATTTCCGGCTGAAAGACAATGAGCAGGGCGATGATGCCCATATTGATGGTGTTGGAAAGGACGAAAATAATGGTATGTAACTTCAAAAGGGCTGCCACTGCCGCAAAGGCAAAAATCACCAGTATCCCTTTGAAAAGGACCCATGCACGGGTTTCTTTGATCCAGAAAATGACCTTATAGATGATATATGCCACAATCAGGATATCCAGCACATCCGTTATGCCAATGGACGGACGTACAAATTCTGTGATGCCCAGACCACTGAAAAAGCTGTTCAAAAAATCCATTGTATCACACCCGATTCTTCTGATTCTATAAAAATTGATTTCAAAAAGCCGATACATCATCAGTATATCATAAAGTGGAACAAAAGTGTGCTTCTCTTGCAAATTTCAGAAAAAATTATGATATTTTTTTGACGAAATGTCAACCTATCCCCTCCAGACAGATTGCCTGCGCACAACAGCCAAATATTTTGCAATAAAAATCGCCCATTCCAGACAGAACAGGCGATTTTTACAGATTTATTTTTTAAATAAAGAGGGAATTTGAATGAACTTGTTTTTGTTTTGTAAATATTTTCTACTATCCTATATTTCTACCATCTCATTTTTCTGCTATCCTTTTCTTTCATCATGCACGGAACTGAGGTTTTTCTTTCGCCAGAAAAGCATTCATGCCTTTCTCTTTGTCATCTGTCGCGAAGCACAGACCAACCAGGTTCTTTTCCAATTCCAGACCATTTTTCAGGTCCATATCAGCGCCTTTGTTGATGGCGATCTTCGCATATTTGATACCCATGGGAGAAACTTTCAGAATATCTGCCATCATGGCTTTTGCCGCATCCACCAATTCATTTTCAGGAACAACTTTATTGACCAGCCCCATGGCTTTGGCTTCTTCCGCCTTCACCTGACGACCAGTAAAAATCATTTCTTTTGCCAGACCTGCGCCGATGAGTCTGGGCAATCTCTGGGTACCGCCAAAGCATGGAATGATGCCCAGTGTCACCTCGGGCTGTCCAAAAACTGCTTTTTCAGACGCGATACGAATGTCACAACTCAGCGCCAGTTCACAACCCCCGCCCAATGCAAAGCCATTGACTGCCGCAATGACGGGTTTTTCCAGAGCTTCGATCTTGTTGAATGTATTCTGGGCATATTCCGCATAGGATCTGCCTGCTTCACTTTTATAAGGTTTCATCTGCACAATGTCAGCACCGGCTACAAAGCCTCTGCCTTCACCGGTGATGATGGCGCCATAGATATCCTGATCTTTGGCAATCTGATCCACGACCAGATTCAATTCCTCCAATGTCTGATTATTCAGGGCATTGAGCGCTTTGGGGCGGTTCATGGTCACCACCAGAACGTGATCGTCCAATTCCACTTTGATGTTTTCCAGTTTGTTTTGCAATGCATCTACTGTCATTTTCAAGTCCTCCTTTAGGCATTTACTCATCCCGAAATTCGGGTTTTCTTTTTTCCAGAAAGGCCCGCATACCTTCTTTTCTGTCTTTGGAGCGGAAGGCAATGTCGTAGGTCTCCAACTCATAATTGATGCCTGTTGTCAGGTCTGTGTTTGTTGCCGCATTGATGGCACGTTTTGCCATTCTGGTAGCCAAAGGCGCTTTGCTCAGAATCTTCTGGGCAACTTCATAGGCGGTATCCATCAGTTCTTCCGGCTGTGTCAGTTTCTGCACCAGACCAATGCGGTAAGCTTCTTCAGCATTGATCATTTCATTTGTCAGGATCATGTATTTTGCCATGCCTTTTCCCACCAGACGAGGCAGTCTCTGGGTGCCGCCATAACCGGGGATCAGACCCAGACCTGTTTCCGGCTGAGAAAATTTTGCTTTGACAGACGCGATGCGGATATCGCACGCCATAGCGATTTCACAGCCGCCGCCCAAAGCAAAGCCATTGATGGCCGCAATGACAGGCACGCGCATGTTTTCGATTAGATCCATCAGATCCATACCGGCTTTTGTCCATTCTCTGCCTTCATGCCCTTCCATTTCCACCATTGTGGAAATATCCGCGCCGGCAATAAAGGAACGTCCCGCACCCGTCAGAATCACGCAATCTGCCAGATGTTTCCGGTCGATTTCCTGCATACAGTTGTAAATATCCGCGATGACCTCACGGTTCAAAGAGTTCAACGCTTCCGGTCGATTCACTGTTACCGTAGCCAGTCTGTTTTCTACATTGAGCAACACATATTGATAATTCATAGACTTTCCTCCATTTTCTTGATAATGTTTGCTAAAATATAACAGCATAATCCATGCCAAATTAAAAATGCAGTAAAATCAGCTTTAAAACCATGGTTTTTCTCTTTTTTAGGAAAATGATTCAATTTTGAATGAATCACAATCTTTTTTCATTCATTTTCACATCATGATTCAATAATAAATCACTCGTAGATTCTTTTTTGCCAAAACCGTGACGATGCATGACAACAAAAAGCGGCGAGATCTTTTTTCTCACCGCTTTTCAAAAATTTCATATTTGATTGGAATGGCTATTTTTCCTGAAAAATCAGTCTTTCAGCATAGGCAGAACATGGTCAAATACTTCCATGGTCTTCAGGATATCTTCTTCTGTGTGTTCTGTTGTCAGATAAATTCGACCTCTGGAAGATGTGATACGCACACCATAATCACGTGTCAGCAGATACAGGCGGTCATACATGTCGCCGTCTACGTTTTCCAGATAATCCTTATAATCCTTAGGTGCTCTTTCCATGCCCATTTCCAGCTGGATAATACCACCATGGTGTTCCGTATACAGGGCAACGCCATGTTTTTTACCCAAAAGGCGCAGTTTTTCACAGAACAGTTCCCCCAGCTGATCCATCTTTTCATATACACCAAGCTTGGACAATTCTTTGATGGTTGCTAGTGCAGCCGCTACAGCAATGGGCGTTGCGTTGAATGTACCGGAAGGATGTACACCACAGTTCATAATTTCTTTCTTGCCGCATACCATGGACAGGGAATAACCGCCGGCAATGGCTTTACCGAAAACGCCCATATCCGGTGTTACGCCGAAATACTGTTGAGCGCCGCCCAGTGACATACGGAATCCTGTGATAACTTCATCAAAGATCAGCACCACATGATATTTTGTACAGAGCTCACGTACTTTTTCCAAATAGCCGGGCTGAGGCATGATGGGGCCTTCATCACACATATAAGCCTCCATAACGACAGCAGCAATCTCATCGCTTCTTTCTTCAAACAGTGCCTCCAGAATATCCGCGCGGTTCCAGCTTGTGATGATGATGTCATCAGCCGTTTCCTGACGCTGACCGGCTGTGGTCATGATTCGTGCAGGCGCTTTTTCATCCCCCAGTGTCTTTGCATTGGCTGTGATACTGATTTTCTGTTCATCAGACCAGCCGTGATACTGACCAGCGAATTTCACGATTTTCTGTTTCCCTGTGTATGCTCTGGCAACACGCCATGCATGCATGTTTGCTTCTGTACCGGAGCTCTGGAAGCTTACCATTTCCGCACAGGGAATGATTTCTGTCAATTTTTTAGACAGTTCCAACAGCTGTTTTGTAGGTGTGGAGAACTGGGAACCTCTTTCCACCTGTTCTTTTACTGCCGCGTTGACCGCATCCGGTGCGTAACCCATGATCATGGGGCCGAATCCGCCAATATAGTCAATATATTCATTTCCGTCCACATCATACAGTTTGCTGCCTTTCCCATGGGTCATGGCAATGGGGTAATCTTCCACTGCTGCTTTATGGAAGGAACTGCTTACGCCGTCAACCAGATACTGACAAATTTCCTGATACAGTACTTCTGAATTTTTTGTGTTGAATTTTTCCATGTGATCTCCTTCTTTCTTTTGATAATCGTTTCAGAACAGCGTCTTGATATGTTATTGAGCAATTTTTATACCAAATGAACAATCTTCCGGATACAAATAAAATATTTATGACCTCTTTCACTTCTTCTTTCTCCATCCCCCTTTCCCCTCTTTCCAAATCCGCATATATATCTTGTGAAAAATCTGGTTTGTTTGGCATACTTTTTGCTTATTTATATTTCCAGATTTGTTTTGCACAATTACCGGTAAAAAAATGCATGTATTCCATTCAAATCTAAACCACTGCTCATCACACACTTGTAGAAAGAAAGGAGTATGTTGTCTATGGAAAACACGACACGCCAACGGGAATCATTAAGCAAAACGCTGAAGCGCGGAGACATCTGGGCATTTGCCTTTGGGTCCATTGTAGGCTGGGGCTGGGTCATGCTGGCTGGCGGCTGGGTTATTTCGGCAGGTACTGTCGGCGCTATCATCGCATTTATCATCGCTGCCGTTCTTTGCGGCTTTGTAGGTATGGCTTACGCAGAATTAACGCCAGCACTGCCACTGGCAGGCGGCTCTATGGTATGGTGTTACCGTGCCAGTGGTTATAAATTCGCCTGGTTCAGCGGCTGGGCAATCGCCTTCGCCTACGTTGCCGTTGCCGCATGGGAAGGTCCTGCCTTTGCCTCTGCTGTAGCATATCTGATCCCCCTTCCAGAAGTGGGATTCTTATGGAACATTGCTGGATTTGATGTTTATGTTCCCTTCATCATCGTCAGCATGGCAGGTACCATCTTCACCATGTTCTGCCATTATCGCGGACTGAAATTCGCCGCTATCTTTAATACCATTGCTGCCATTGCTCTGGTTGCCGGCGGTGTCATCTTCTTCTTGGGTGGTGTAACTCTGGGGGATATCGCAAACGCGGCACCCGCCATCCGTGATGGCTTCGGCGGCATTTCCATCGTACTGGTTGCCGCTCCCGCCATGTTCGTAGGGTTTGACGTTATCCCGCAGGCATCTGAAGAAATGGACTACCCCATCAGACAGGTAGGTATCCTGGTACTGTTTGCTATCTTCCTGGGTGTACTGTGGTACATCATGATGATCGTAGGTACCGCTTTTGCAGCACCTGCAGACTTCCTGCAATCCGCATCCATCCCTCTGGCTGACGCGGCATCCTATGTATTCAACTCCAAGATCTTTGGTACATTCATCATCATCGCCGGGATCGGCGGTATTTTGACAAGCTGGAACGCTATGTTCGTCGGCAGCACACGTATCCTGTTCTCCATGTCCAGAGCAAAAATGCTGCCTACAGTTTTCAGCAAACTCCATCCCAAATACGGTTCTCCCACTGCTGCCATCACATTGGTAGGTGTTCTGGGTCTGATCTCTCCTCTGCTGGGGAAAAACGCACTGGGTTGGTTCGTTGATGCCAGCTCTTTCGGCACTGTTGTTGCCTATCTGACAGTATCCATTTCCTTTGTTATGCTGCGGAAGAAAGAACCTGAGCTGAAACGCCCCTGGAAAGCACCCGGCGGCTACTTCACCGGATTTATGGCAATCGTATCCTGCCTGTTCTTCATCGTGCTTTATCTGCCCATCGGCCCCGGCGCACTGGAATGGCCTTATGAATGGGGTATGGTACTGCTTTGGGTGATTATCGGTATCATCCTGGTAATCGTCAACAAGATCCAGTTCGGTACTGTGACAGATGCCGAGCGAGAACTGCTGCTTTTCGGCGAAGAATATGCCCGTCCGGAAAAACTGAAATAACATCCATAACAACAGGCAGGAAAATGACATCTGCCTGTTGTTTTTCTACAGAGAGGTGATATTATGTGGATTTATTTTGTACTGCTCGCCATTTTCTTCTATCTGATCTTCCGCAAAGGATACATCAAGATCGTCTTAATTATGGCGTCCAGCATCAGCCTTGCTACATTTATCGGCACATACGCGTATTTCCAATTTCCTTTGGAGCTTTGCGTATTCCAAACCATTGTCACATTTATTATCTGGTACACCATCCTACAGATCATTTACGGCATTATCAGAAACTATAAAAAATCAGCACCCAAGTAAAACACAGCAATTCATTCCTGCATAAAAACAACTATTTTTTGATTCAATTTTTCATCGTCATGTAAAACTGAATCCATAAAATTCAGAAATCTTGCGGATCATCTACTTTTGCATTCCACTTATTTTGATATATTTTGTAAATCTCCTATGAAAAAATCCCTCCGTCATTCAAACTGTGACGAAGGGATTTTTTCGTGGATATAAATATTATTTATTTTTCAGATATTCATCAATGGCTGCAGCAGCCTTTTTACCAGCGCCCATAGCCAAAATAACCGTAGCCGCGCCAGTCACGGCGTCACCGCCGGCGTAAACCCCTTCTCTGGTGGTCTGGTTGGTTTCTTCGTTGACTACCAGACAGCCCTTCCGGTTGGTTTCCAGACCCTTTGTGGTGCTGCGGATGAGAGGGTTGGGGGATGTACCGATGGACATTACGACTGTATCAACATCGATGACATAGTTGGAGCCTTCCACAGGTACAGGGCTTCTTCTGCCGCTGGCATCGGGTTCGCCCAGTTCCATTTTCAGACATTCGATCCCGCATACCTGACCATTGCCGTCATCCAGGATTTTCACAGGATTGCGCAGCAGGTGGAATTCGATGCCTTCTTCTTTGGCGTGATGGATTTCTTCCAGACGGGCAGGCATTTCTTTTTCGGAACGGCGGTAAACGATGTACACCTTTTCCGCGCCCATTCTCTTGGCGCATCTAGCAGCGTCCATAGCTACGTTGCCGCCGCCTACGACAGCCACAGATTTGCTCTTGCGAATGGGTGTGTCGTAATCGGAAATATATGCTTTCATCAGGTTGATACGAGTCAGGTATTCGTTAGCGGAATATACGCCTACCAGTGCTTCACCGGGGATGCCCATGAAGGAAGGCAGACCTGCGCCAGTACCGATGAATACCGCATCATAACCCATATCTTCGATGATTTCGTCGATGGACAATACTTTGCCGATGACCATGTTTGTCATGACTTCTACGCCCAGAGCAGAGAGTTTGTCGATTTCCTTCTGTACAATTGCCTTGGGCAAACGGAATTCGGGGATACCGTAAACCAGTACGCCGCCAGCTGTGTGGAATGCTTCAAAAATAGTTACGGCATAGCCTGCTTTTGCCAGATCACCAGCACATGCCAGAGAGGAAGGACCAGAACCAATAACAGCCACTTTTTTGCCGTTCTGGGCGGGTTTTTCAGGCATTTCGTCGCAGTTTGCCATATACCAGTCCGCCACGAACCGTTCCAGACGACCGATGGCAACGGCTTCCCCTTTGATGGCGCGGACACATTTGGCTTCGCACTGACTTTCCTGAGGACAAACACGACCGCAGACAGCAGGCAGAGCGTTTGTGGAAGTGATGATCTTATAAGCTGCCATAAAGTCGCCTTTTGCCACTTCCGCGATGAATTCAGGGATACGTACGTTTACGGGACAGCCGCTGACACAGGGTTTGTGTTTGCAGTTCAGACAGCGGGTGGCTTCTTCCATAGCCATTTCCGCTGTGTAGCCCATGGCTACTTCTTCAAAGTTTTTATTTCTCACATCAGGTGCCTGTTCAGGCATTTTGATTTTTTCCAAGCTCATATTTGCCATTGTTTCCGTCCTCCTTAGTGAATCA
>JALFWW010000005.1 GCA_022786605.1 Clostridia bacterium
GACAGACAGACAGACAGACAGACAGACAGAATAGTTCTGTCTACTTTTGCTGTAAAAAAATATATCAAACCACAAGACGTATTGTGTCCATGTTTTTATGGACAAAATACGTCTTTTTTGCGTGTTTGGCGCAGATAGGAAAGACTGCGGTGTATGACGGAAGGGAAAATACAGCGACATTTCAGAAGGAGGAGGTTATTTTATGATGAGAAAACGAATTTTCGCGGCGTTTGTCTGCCTGTGCATGATGATGGCGTTGGTGCCGTCCATGGCGTATGCAGGGGATATAGTTTCCACAGGCGGGCTGTGTGAACACCACACCCAGCATGACGGCGCTTGCGGCTACACCGAGGGGACAGCGGAAATCCCCTGTTCCCATGAACACACGGAGGATTGCTATACCCTTGTAACGAAGTGTGTTCACACCCATACGGCAGATTGTTTCCCTGCGGACGACACCGCTACCCCGTCTGACGCAGAGGAAAAAGAACCGGTCTGCGGTCATGTGTGCAGCGAGGAAAGCGGCTGTATTACCAAAACATTAGACTGCAAGCATGAACACAACGAAGCCTGCGGCTATGTTCCCGCCACAGAGGGAATGCCTTGCACCTTTGTTTGTGAAGTCTGCAACGCACAGGAAAGCGGGGACGCGGCAACTCCGTCCGACGCACAGCCGGAAGAATGTACCTGTGAAACTCTCTGCACCGATGAAGAAATCAATGAGGCTTGTCCCGTCTGTTCTGCGGAGGGTGCCGAGCTGAGCAATGTTTGCGTCGGTGTAGCTCTTATGCTACCCGTCATGCCATTGGCGGTAGATGCGCCCGCTATGCTTTATGTGGGTGAGACGGACATTACTGCGGGCGGCTATTGGAAAACCACCGACGACGGCAAGCTGACCAGCAACGGGGCAAGCGCAAACGACTACAATGTCTACTACGATGGCAACGGTACCCTAACACTGAATAATGCGAAGATCCAAGGCAGGGGTAATTCAAGTAATATGCAACCTGAAGATTACGGAATTTATGCTGCTCCCACAGGCAATCAATCGGTTTCTCTAACGATCAGTTTGATTGGCAGCAATACAGTCAGTGGGTACTGTGGAATTTGTGTTGAAACTACAACTGAGGGTAATAACGCAAGTCTGGTCATTCAATCCGACGAGAACGATCCGAAGGGCAGCCTTAAAGCTAGTGGTAGCATGTGGAACGGGATCTCCGTTTCAGCCAGGAGTGGTAGTGCCTTTCTGACGATCAATAATGCTTCTGTTGAGGCAAGCGCCGAAAACAAATTTTATTCAGGCGTCGGCTTAGCGTCCCTGACTGCCAGCAACCCTATTCTTTCTCTTACGGTCAACGATGGAAGTTTGATCGCTAACGGCGCAGCACGTGGAATCATGTATTCTTCAGGAAGTGGAAGCAACCCAAGCACTTCCCTGACAGTTAATAACAGTGCATTGATCAGAGCTATACCCAAAATCGGTCCCGCAGCAAATAAACCTACCCCAAAAGTTGGTAGTGAAAGCGGCGGCATCGTCTTTGACGGCAAGAATGGCACCGTGTACGGCAAGGTGAAATTGCAGGAGGACATCACCATTGGCGAGGGCGAGAGCCTGGCGCTGGATGACGGTGCAAGCCTGAACGCAGGAGATCATAATGTGATCGTGGACGGCGGAACGCTGGACGAAAACCTTGCGAGTAGTTTGGGCGACAGTGTGAAGTATGCACCCACTATTACCACCCACCCGCAAAATGTGGAAGTAAAAGAAAATGAAACTGCCACCTTTACCGTGAACGCAACTGGCACCGAGCCGTTGTCCTATCAGTGGCAGCAAAGCACCGATAAAGGAACAAATTGGACAAATATTGCCAGCGCAAACGCAGCCGAATATACCATAGGTCAAACCACAATGAGCATGAATGGCTGGCAATACCGCTGTGTGGTGACGGGTTATGGAACAGCAGCAGAAAGCAACGCCGCCACATTGACCGTTACTGACATTCCTACTTATAAAATTACGGTACAAACCGATGGTCATGGTACAGCATCTGCATCTTCAACTACTGCAAAGAAAGGTGAACCAATTACATTAACTGCAACTCCTAACAGCGGTTATCGTTTTGCAGGCTGGACTTCTTCTGATAATATCACCTTTGCAAATGCAGGCAGTGCACAGACCACCTTTACCATGCCGGATAGAAATGTAACGGTTACGGCAAACTGGAAGAAGAAATCCTCCGGCGGTTCTGTATTCTTCTGGGATTTGAAATTCGACACCAACGGCGGCAGTAAAATTGACACCGTCACCGAATGGGAATACAGCACCATTAATCTGGACGAATATGTTCCCGAAAAAGAAGGCTACAAATTCGTAGGCTGGTATGCCGATGAAGATTTGACAAAGAAAATCGACGAGGTATACCTGACACAAGACACCACCGTTTACGCCAAATGGGAAAAAATAGCGGAAGAAGTTCCTGAAGAACCAGAAGAAACAGAAGAAGCCGAAACCATTTCTTTCAAAGATGTGAAGGAAAGCGATTGGTTCTATAAAGCCGTTTCCTATGCGGTGGAAAATGGTCTGATGAGTGGTATGAGCGAAGATATTTTTGCTCCTAATACCCCTTTGACCAGAGAAATGCTGGCTGTTGTCCTGTATAACGTGGAAGGACAGCCGGAAAGCGCAGAAGCCAATACCTTTACAGATGTGAAAGCCGATATGTGGTACACAGACGCGATCCTTTGGGCAAATGCGAACGGCATCGTGGCAGGCTATGACAATGGGGCTTATGGTGTGGGCGATCTTATCACCAGAGAACAGTTTGCGGTAATGTTGTATCGCTATGCCCAGTTCAAAGGCTATGACACCACCCAAGGCGGTATGGCAGTGAGAGAATATTCTGATTATGAAGCTATTTCTGACTATGCAAGACCTGCTGTGGCTTGGGCAGTGAACGCAGGCATCATGGGCGGCATGGACGACGGTACGCTGAATCCGCAGGGCAAAGCAACCAGAGCCGAAGCGGCAACCATGCTCATGAATTTCTGCGAAAATGTCGTGGAAAAATAAAATCTGTTTTTCAATAAAAAAGACAGCGAGAAAGCAACTTTCATTTAAGAAACCATTGATTTTCCATTTTATTGATTTCTTAAAGGGAATTGGCTGTTTTCAGAAGAAAATAGATCAAATCAAATAAGAAAGCCGGAATCCGTAAGGATTTCGGCTTTCTTTGTTTTCTGATGAAGATGTCCCTAACATTCACTGCCTTTTTGTTGAACGAAAAAGGGAAAACCCCCAAGCTGAGAACAATATCAGTGAATCAGTCTTTTGCAGGAGGATATTCGTTGCACAGCAGACGATAGGGCGGTTCGTCCTCCTCAATGGCAGGAAAACGACCAACAGGGGGATTGAATCGATTGTCTGTATTGTCATCGTTGCATTGACTGACTTCGGCAAGCAGGACGTTGCCGCTGCCGGGTTCCACCCGGAAATCATGGTACAGGCGTTGCTGCACATGGATGGATTCGCCCGGTGTCAAACGGATGACACTGCCGGCGGGAACGGTATAGGTTCTTCCGTCCGTATGAACCGTTACATCTGATTCATAATCGATTTCTTCGTCTGGCAGGCTGTTGTATACCTTGATCAGCACGTTTCCGCCGCCGCAGTTGATGATATCTTCTGTTTTATACCAGTGGAAATGGTTTGGGGAATATTGTCCCTCTTTTAAATACAGCAGCTTCTCCGCATAGACCTTAGGGTAACGGTCAGGGAATTTCCTGCTGCCGTTTCGCAGAGTGATGAGGGAAAATCCCACTTTGTCAAAATCCCCAAGACCATAGTCGGTAATATCCCACCCCAGCATACAGTCGCGGATTTCATCGTATTCGTGCCCCATATGCTGCCATTGTTCAGGGGTGAAGTGGCAGAAGGGAGGTAATTTGCGACCGTTTGCTTCACACATGGCTTCCAGTTCTTTTAAGGCTTGATTGATTTCTGAACGCTTCATAAAAAGGAACCTCCTTTGTGACTGCTTCATAAGAAAACAACAATCGCTGGAATCTTTCGTATGCAAAGAGGTTTCGGCAATTTTCTTTTTACCCGCATGGCAAGAGGAATGTTTTCTTTTAAAGACAGTTGTCGCAGTTCCCATTAAGAGATCAAGAAAAGAACAAATAATGTTTTCTGAATGGAAACTTGCTTTCGTAGATTTGTGTTGTTGGTGACACCGTAACATTTCTCTGGGTATTTGTCAATCAGCAAGTTTGTTTGAAGGGGGGATGAGGGATTTTTGCGGTAGAAAATCCTGTGAAAAAAGTGCGTCGGATATTTGGTTTTGGGGCAAAATAAAGCGGAGAAGAAATGGAGATTTGCGCTTGAATAAAAGGAGCTAAAAGCAAGGTAGAGAAACGGAAAGCGTGTATATTCTTAAGAAATTTGTTAGAAATTATGGGATTTTACTTGTAAAATCCTTGTTTTTATGAGAAAATAAATAAATATGATATAATGGTGAATTTTGGTCTTAAAATGGAGTAATGATATGAAGGATATTCATAGGATATTGGAAGAAGAACTAAAGACGATGATTCTGGTGTGCGAAGATATCTATAAGCACCCGGAACTGGGCTTCAAGGAGTTCAGAACCAGACAGAAAGTCATTGATGTTCTGGATAAAGCAGGCATTGCTCATGAGGATTGTGCCTATACAGGAATTCTGGCGCAGATCGATTCAGGGAAAAAAGGTCCTCATATTGCCTTGATCTGCGAATTGGACGCTGTGCCAACATTGAACCATCCTTACGCAAACAGTGAGGATCACGCAGCGCACACCTGTGGACATTATGCGCAGATTGGTGTGATGCTGAGCGTGTTTACAGCACTGAAAAAAGCGGAAACACTGCAGGATTTTTGCGGGAAGGTCACTCTGGTGGTAACACCTGCTGAGGAATTCTGCGATATGGACTATCGAAAAAGTTTGATTCGAGAAGGAAAAATCACCCATCCCTCTGGGAAGCAGGAAATGATTTCTCTGGGGGTTTTTGATGATGTGGATATCGTGCTTTCCTGTCACGCAATGGGGCTGGATATGGAAACATACCATGCGGAAATTGGGGCAGGCTTGAACGGATTCATTCAGAAAAGAGCGGTGTTTTATGGAAAAGCAGCCCATGCGGGCAGCAATCCTGCTGGCGGGGTCAATGCCCTCAATGCGGCAAATCTGGCAATGACAGGCATCAATTTCCTGCGGGAAACATTCCGGGAAGAAGATGCCATTCGTGTGCACTTTGTCATGTCTGAAGGCGGACAAACTGTCAACACAGTGCCTTCCAGAACGCAGATGGATATGTATGTACGGGCAAAAACCGTTGATGCCATTTTTGAAACCAACGCAAAGGTGGAACGGGCTTTAAAAGCCGGTGCCTATGCCATTGGCTGTGATCTGGAGATTCAGGATACACCGGGATATTTCCCTCTGCATCAGGACCCTAACCTGACAGATTTAATGAGAGAACACATACTGAAATATATGGAACCGGAAAAAATCGCCCAGGGGACCCATGGCTATGCTTCCGGTGATATGGGTGACATTTCCATGATGTGGCCTACGGTGGAAATCGGCGTTGCCGGTTTTTCCGGGACAATGCACGGCGTGGATTTCAAAACCGCTGATGAGGAGCAGGCTTATAAAGTGCCGGCACATTATTTTGCGGACGCTATTATGGATCTGCTTGCCAATGATGGGGAAAAAGCTTTCAGAATCAAGGCGGATTTCTCACCTGTAATGTGTAAGGACGATTATCTGGCAACGCTGGATAATCTTAATAAAACTAATATTTATCAAAAGGAGACAGGGATACTATGAAGAAGAAATTTTTTAGCGGATTGGTTGCGACTTTGCTGATTAGCGCAATGTTGACAGGCTGCGGCGGCGGTGCAGCGGAAAGCGGCGATGCTGCAAATGCGGAAAGCACAGGCGATAAACTGAAAGTAAGTCTGCTGGTTACAGGTTCTTTCGGTGACAAAGCCTTCAATGACTCCGCACAGGAAGGCATGAAAAAAATCCAGGAAGAACTGAGCGATCAGTGTGAAGTGGAAATGATCGAAATGGGTAACGACAAAACAAAATTTGAAGGTTCTCTTTTGGACGCTTCCGATTCCGACAGTGATGTCATCATCGTTGGTACTTGGGATATGAAAGAAAATCTGGAAAGAGTTGCACCCGAATATCCTGATAAAAAATACATTATCTTCGATACAGACGTTGACTACTCTCTGGGTCTGGATAATGTTTATTCCATGAGCTACAAACAGAATGAAGCAGCTTTCCTGGCTGGTGTTCTGGCAGCAGGTGTTACTACATCCGATATGGAATTTGCTAACGAAGATGCAACCATCGGTTTTGTAGGTGCAAAAGATACAGCAGCCGTTATCAATGACTCTGCTGTAGGTTATATCGAAGGCGCGAAATTTATGAACCCTGATATCAAAGTTCTGGTATCTTATGTAGGTTCTTACACAGACTCCGCAACCGCGAAAGAACTGGCTCTGACACAGTACTCCAACGGTGCGGACTGTATCTTTGTTGCAGCAGGTCCCGCTTCCGTAGGTGTTATTGAAGCAGGCGCGGAAAGCCAGAAATATGTCATTGGTGTTGACTCCGACCAGGCAATGGCTTACGAAGGCAAAGAAGAAGCAAACTATATCATTTCTTCCGCAATCAAAGGTGTAGGCATCAGTATCTACAACTCTATCGTAAAAGAACTGGCTGGCGAACTGCCTTACGGCACATATGAACAGCTGGGTCTGGCAGACGGCGCAGTTGGTCTGGCAGAAAACGATATTTACAACAGCGTTGTTCCTGAAGACATCAGAGGCAAAGTAGAAGAAGCAAAACAGAAGATTCTCAATGGCGAAGTGACAGTAAGCACTGCTTACGGCATGGATGAAGCAACACTGAAAGAACTGGTTAACAGTGCTCAGTAATTGAAGATGTTTAATGGCTGTCGCAGAAATGCGGCAGCTTTCTTTTAATCATGATCAAAAGAAAGGAATACGGGTATGGAGCAGGATTTTATACTGGAAGCACGCGGCATTACCAAGGTATATCCCGGTGGTGTCGTTGCGAACCATAATGTAGATCTTCAAATCAAAAAGGGTGAGATCCACGCGCTGGTAGGAGAAAATGGCGCGGGTAAATCCACACTGATGAAAATGCTGTTTGGTATGATCGCCCCTACAAAAGGTGAAATTTTCGTAGACGGAAAACAAGTACATTTTTCTTCTTCCAAAGATGCTATTGCGGCGGGATTGGGTATGGTACACCAGCACTTTATGCAGGTGCCTTCCATGACAGTAGCGGAAAACCTGATTTTGGGCTCTGAAACAGGCACACGGATGAAGGTAGACAGAAAAAAAGCTGTGGAGATCACCAAACAGCTTTCCGAAAACTACAATCTGAAAGTAGACGCGGAAGAAAAGGTGCAGGATATTTCTCTGGCGATGCGTCAGAAACTGGAAATTTTGAAAGCCCTTTACAGAGGTGCGCACATTCTGATCATGGACGAACCTACAGCCGTTCTGACACCACAGGAAACAGAAGAATTGTTTGAACAGCTGAAACTGCTGCGTGATAAGGGACATACCATCATTTTCATTTCCCATAAACTGAATGAAGTAAAGGCGTTGTGCAGCCGTATGACCATTCTGCGTGACGGGAAGACCATGGGGACTTATGACATCAAAGATCTGGATGAAAATGAGATTTCTCGTCTGATGGTAGGACGTAATGTCAGTCTGGATATTGAAAAGGAAGAGGCTGATTTCGGGAAAACAGTATTCTCCGTAAAAGATCTGGTGTATGTGGATCGTTTCGGCAAAACAAAAGTGGACAATGTTTCTTTCTCCATCAAAGAAGGGCAGATTCTGGGGGTTGCTGGTATCGACGGCAATGGACAGTCAGAACTGATCGAACTGATCGTGGGGGTTTTGAAACAGCAGAGTGGTACCATTTCCATCAATGGTACGGATATTTCCAACGCACCTGTTCTGAAACGTCAGGAACTGGGGATTTCCCATGTATCCGAAGATCGTCTGCGTTACGGTACCGCACCGAAATTGTCTTTGGAAGATAACGTGATTTCCAAGATTTATTATACGGATAAACTGAAAACAAAAGGTCTGTTGGACAAAAAGAAGATCACAGCATACACAAAGCGGATTCTGGAAGAATTTATTGTAAAATACGATAATACAAAACAGTCCATTTCCGAACTGTCCGGCGGTAACGTGCAGAAAGTTGTCGTTGGTCGTGAATATGACTATATGCCGGATCTGCTGATCATGAACCAGCCTACACGAGGCATCGACGTGGGCGCCATCGAATTTATCCGCAAGAAAATTGTGGAAATGAGAAGAAACCATAAGGCTGTATTGCTGGTTTCCGCCGACCTGAGCGAAATCCTTTCTTTGAGCGACACCATTGTTGTTATGCACGAAGGTCGTGTGGTTGGGTACATCGATGATGTGAAAAAGACTTCCGAGAAAGAATTGGGTCTATATATGTTGGGCGTAAAAGAAGATACAAAGGAACAAATAGGAGGTGCTTATTGTGAATAAAAAATTTACAGCGGTTCGTCTTGTCTGTGCCTTTGCAATCGCGATTTTGCTGACAGTAGTCATCATTTTTTCTGTAAGCAATGAGCCAGGTACCGCAATCTATAACCTGTTTTTGGGTCCCCTGCAGTCAAAACGTCATTTCTTTGATGTGTTTGCCAGCAGTGTGCCCCTGATTTTTACTGGTCTGGCGTTGAGCTTGGTATTTAAGTCCGGCAATTTCTCCATGATTGCGGATGCTTCCTTATATACCGGCGGTGTTCTGGCAGCGGCAATCGCGATCATGCTGCCTTTGCCCATGTTCATCCATCCGGTAGTGATTTTTATCGTTGCCATCATTGTTGGTGGTGTGATCGGCAGCATTCCGGCAATTTTAAAAGTAAAATTCAAAGCCAATGAACTGGTAACTTCCCTGATGCTGAACTATGTGTTCTTCTATCTGGGTATCTATACAGTCAACAGCTTTTTTGTAGACCGAGAAGCAGGTACCTTCGCTTCCCTGAAGTATGCACCTACAGCAACACTGGGCAAGGTTCTGGATGGTACCAAACTGCATTGGGGCTTTTTCATTGCCATTGCGGTGGTGATTTTGCTGTACATTCTGGTTTATAAAACAAAATTCGGTTATGAAATCCGTATTTCCGGCAGTAATCCTGAATTCGCGAAATACAGCGGTATCAATACCAGCCGTGTCATCATTCTGACGCAGGTCATCGCTGGCGCTGTTGCAGGTCTGGGCGGTGCTGTAGAACAGCTTGGGATGTATGAAAGATTTAACTGGCAGGATTCTCCGACCTATGCGTGGGACGGCGTAATCATCGCCATTCTGGCTGGCAACAATCCGAAATTCGTTCCTTTGGCGGCGTTTTTCCTGGCATATATCCGTGTAGGTGCGGATTTGATGTCCAGACGTGCGGACGTACAGAATGAACTGGTATCCATCGTTCAGGCAGTCCTGATCCTGTTCATTACAGCGGAAAGATTCATGGCTGGCTGGAAACAGAGACAGGAAGCAAAACAAGCATTGAAGGGGGAAGCGTAATATGGATATTTTAAGAGATATTTTTGGTGCCTTAAGCGTACCGGATTTCTATTTTGCGATGTTCCGTACCGCAACTCCCGTATTGTTCGCCACATTGGGGGCTATGGTTTCTTCTCGTTCCGGGACAAGCAATATCGCCTTGGAAGGTACGATGCTGATTTCTGCCTTTGTTGGCGTTGTTGTCAGCGCCTTTACACAGAGCGCATGGGTTGGTTTTTTGGGCGCTGTTTTGGCAGGCTTCATCATCAGTAATATTCTGGCGTACTTTGTACTGAAACTGAAATCAAACGCAGTTATTTCCGGTATTGCCATCAATACGCTGGCTTCCGGCGGTACCATCTTTGTATTGTATCTGATCACAGGGGAAAAGGGTGCTTCCACATCCCTGCACTCTCTGAAACTGCCCAGCATTGATATTCCTGTGATTCAGGATATTCCCATCATCGGTCAGATTCTTTCCGGTCACCATGTGTTGACTTATGTAGCGTTGATTTTGGTATTTGCGGTTTGGTATATGTTCAAATATACCAGACTGGGTATGCACATCAGAGCCGTAGGGGAATCCGCTGAAGCGGCTGAATCCGTAGGGATTTCCGTATTGAGAGTAAAATACATCGCCCTGATCATCAGTGGCGTTCTGACTGCCATGGGCGGCGCATTCCTTTCTATGGGTTATGTAGGTCTGTTCTCCGCGAATATGACAGCCGGTCGTGGTTATATCGCTTTGGCGACACAGGCCATTGCGGCAGGCAACGCGGTGATCGGTATGTTCGCATCGCTGATTTTTGGTTTCTGCTCCAGCCTTGCGAACTATTTGCAGTCCTCTGGTATTCCTTTGCAGTTTATCCAGTTGATGCCTTACATCATCATCGTGATCGTTTACACCTGCTACTGTGCAGCAGTAGAACGGAATAAACTGAAAAGACAGATGCAGGCACACGGGAAGAAAGGGGAAGAACAGACAAAATGATTGAACTTCATTTACATTTGGACGGTTGTGTCAGACCGGAAACGGTTTGGGAACTGGCAAAAGAACAGCAGATTGACTTAGGCGCGAAAGACTTGGCAGAATTGCGGTATCTGATGCAGGTGCCGGAAGACTGCAAAACACTCCATGAATGTCTGGAAAGATTCCATGTGCCTTTGAAAGTGATGCAGACAGCGGATGCCATGGAACGGGTGACATTTGAACTGGTGGAAGATTTGGCGAAGCTGGGTCTGCATTATGGGGAAATCCGTTTTGCGCCACAGCTGTCTTTGGGAAAAGGTCTTTCTCAGGACGAAGTGGTGGAAGCCACTATCAAAGGAGCGAAAAAAGGCATGGAGGCGTATCCGCAAATCAAATGCGGTCTGATCCTGTGCTGTATGCGTGGGGAAAACAACCAGCAGGAAAACCTGCAGACCATTGAAACCGCGAAAAAATATCTGGGAGATGTTGTTTGCGCAGTGGACCTGGCAGGGGCGGAATCCCTGTATCCCACAGAAAACTTTGCCGCTGTTTTTGAAAAAGCAAACGCTTATCATCTGCCCAGAACCATTCACGCAGGGGAAGCGGCAGGTCCTGACAGCATCAGACAGGCGCTGATTTATGGCACAAAACGTCTGGGACATGGTGTCAATGCGGTGTATGACGACGCATTGGTACAGGAGCTCATTGAAAAGGGCATTACTTTGGAAGTTTGTGTCACCAGCAATTATCATACAAAGCTGGTAGACAGTATCGAAAAACATCCTGTGAAAAAACTTTTCGATGCAGGTGTGCACGTGACTGTCAACTCTGATAACATGACTGTTTCTGATACAAACCTCTGTAAGGAAATCCAGATATGGAAAGAACGTCTGGGCTTTACAGACGCGGATATGGCGAAAATGCAGGAATATGCGGAAGAAGCACGTTTTCTGAAATAATGAACAATGAAGAACCACCGGCTGCGCCGGTGGTTTTGTGTTTTCAGAAAGCATGTGTATTGGTAGGAATCGGAAAAAGAGTGAAAGTATATAGATAGCTTTCTTTTGAATGGAAGACTATGGGACATTCTGATCAACGAAAAAGCACATGGAAAAACAAAGGATGCTTATCTGTCATATATAGTGGCAGAGCATTCCCTAATATGGTAAAATAAAAAATAACAGCGATTCTTTTACCCTCAGCAACAGAAAGCGGGAAAGCATATGAAAGTTTCTGCCTTTATGCACTTTGCACGTTTTGGTGTGAAAACAATTTTATTTCGTAAAAAAGAACCTATTTTAGGCACTGTGATTGTGACGGATCAATGCAATCTGCAATGCAAACACTGTTCTGTCAACAATATTACCAGTGTGATTCATCCTTATGAGCAGATCAGAAATGAAATGCGGCAATTGTATGATATGGGGGTACGGATTTTGTTT
The DNA here is from genome assembly GCA_022786605.1 of Clostridia bacterium. Lineage (GTDB taxonomy): Bacteria > Bacillota > Clostridia > Lachnospirales > Anaerotignaceae > Anaerotignum. The sequence goes on from JALFWW010000005.1 coordinate 12,048, forward strand.
TTCTGCGGAGGGGAAACATTCCTCTGGAAAGACCAGGGGCGTACTCTGCGGGATTTGGTGAAGGAAGCAAAAGATATGGGGTTTCTCATTGTCAATGTGGTGACAAACGGCACATTTCCCATTGATCTGCCGGAAGCGGATTTGATATTGCTGAGTCTGGATGGTGACAAGGAGCGACATAATGCTATCCGTGGAGATACCTATGATACCATTATGGAAAATATCGAAAATGCTGCTTCTGACAATATCTGTTTTTATATGGCTATCAATCAGATCAACAAAGATGCTGTACGGCATGTCTGCATGACTGCACGGGATATGAAAAATGTGCGCGCGGTTTCCTTCAACTTTCATACACCTTATCCCGATACGAAGGAACTGGCTCTTTCAAAAGAAGAAAAGGCAGAATGCTGCGATGTTATTACGGAAATGATGAAGGCGGGCGTACCTGTATTCAATTTAAAAAGCGCCTTTCCATACCTCATTCACAATACATTTCCAACGCCTTGTCATCAGTGTGTGGTTATGGAAAATGGGAAGCTTTCTACTTGTGGTCGATGTATTGAGGTTCCGGGGCTTTGTGAAGCCTGCGGTTATTTCTTTGTGGCGGAATATACCCTGCTGTTCAGGGGGAATCCGAAAATCATCATGGAAATGTTGCGAACATATTTGAAATATATTTAGGAGTGCTATGGGGATCATAACAAATTTGACAAGAATGTGGCTGACCCGTTCAGCAAAACCCTTTATCTTTCAAAATGAATACGACCAGAAATTGCCTTTTGTGGAATGTGATCATCTGGGGCTTTATGTACATATCCCATTCTGCGAAAGCATCTGTCATTTCTGCCCTTACTGCAAGGTCAAATACGAAAAAGAACTGTGTGACCGCTACATAGATGCGCTGCTTCAAGAAATCCATCTGGCAGGCAGTCAGCAGGAAGGCAGAAAAACTGCCACCAGTCTATACTTTGGCGGCGGCACACCGGCACTTGCTGCAGGGCGTCTGAAGGAGATCATAGATGCTCTTCAGGAGCATTTTATCATCATAGAAGGCATTGGTGTGGAGTTACATCCTGATAACGTGACACCTGCTGTTTTGCGGATTTTGAAAGATGCCGGCGTGACGAAAATCAGTATAGGTATCCAGTCTTTTCAAGAAAAGTTTCAAAGCGTTTTGGGGCGAGAAAGGGTGGATATGGTTTCACTGCGGGAGGCATTGTCAGAAGTTCCTTTCGAAACGGTGTCCATGGATTTTATTTTTGCACTGCCGGAACAGACTTTTGCGGATTTGCGAGGGGATATAGATACCGCTTTCCAAATGGGTGCCAATCATGTGGCAATTTATCCATTCATTGACTTTACATTCACATCCAGTAATGTCAAAGTCATGCCCAAAAAAGAAAAACGGGCGTTATTGGATGAAATCACCTGTTATTGTATGAAGAAAGGCTATGCCCGCAGTTCCATCTGGACATTTTCCAGTGAAAAAGAAGCAAAGTATTCTTCCATGACAAGAGATCATTTTCTGGGTTTTGGGTGTTCAGCGACGACACTGCTTAAAGAGCAGTTTAAAATCAATACATTTTCTGTGGAGGAATACTGCAAAAGAATCGATGAGGGAAAACTGCCGACTTCCCTGACCATTCGTTTTTCTCTGCGTCAGAGAATGGTGTATTATTTGTTCTGGACAGCCTACAGCACGAAAGTGGATGGAGCGGCATTTGAAAAATTTTTTGGTGTACCGCTGGAAAGGGTGTATGGCTGGGAACTGAAAATCGCCAAGGCATTGGGCTTTCTGACTGAGGAAAACGGTGTATATCAAATGACGCTGAAAGGCGCTTTTTATTACCATTATTATGAGAATTTCTATACCCTTGCGTATATTGATAAAATGTGGGGAATCATGAGAGAAGAAGCTTTTCCAAAAGAAATTGTGCTATAGAGAAAAAAGACCGTCTGATACATACAGACGGTCTTTTTATAATGGTGTGTGGCATCCGGTATATAACCGTTCCAGCAGATGACGCAGCGGACGGAAAAGTACCAGACAAACAATGAAATTGCCGATGCAGTGAGTTACATCAAAGAGCAGTCCTGATGTCCAATAAGCCAAAGCGGCGCCTATGCCGCCGACAACGAGATAGGGCAGGGTGCAGAGGGCGCCGAAAGCCAGCCCGAAAAATCCTGAAAGTATGCTCCAGAAAAGAAGGGAGCGGTTTTCGCGGAAAATGTGGGCAGCCAGCGCCAGTATGCTCCAAAGATACAGATAACTGAACCACCACATGCCAAATCCATAACAAAAGCCCTCCAGCAGCACGAAGGCGTATATGATGAGGAAAACCTTTCTGCCGCAGGTCAGGGTGTAGAGGATGATGAGCAGACTGACGACTTCTACATTGGGCAAGACTGCCAGAAAGACTTGTCCCAAAAACAGTATGGCAGTCAAAAGACCGAGAATGGTCAGTTCACGGATATTCTGTTTTGACAAATCAATAGCCTTCTTTCAGCGTCAGTTCAAACTGGTCCTGATCCTGTATGGGAGTCTGGTCTGCTCCTGTGTTGACCATTTCTCCTGCTTTGGTGATGCACCACCACTGTTCTTTGCTGTCATCTGCCGTTTCTCCGTCAACTGTGGTGATGAACATGCCGTAGGGTCCCTCAGTACCCTCCGCAAGATGCTGTTCTGTCAGTGCTTCCCCCAGGTATTCCGCGTCAGTGTCATAGGAAAATGTGCTTTTGCTGCCGTCACTATGAATGACAGAAATGGTGAGCTGTTTTTCGCCGACAGCAGTATCTGGTCTGGTCTGGAAAAAGACGATGATCGCCAGAACGCAGCACAGCGCCAGAAGAATGCCGGCAAGTTTCGTTTGTTTTTTCTGCATTTTGACCTCCTATGGGTGTTTTCTTTTATCTTAAAATGGGGGATTTTGTTTGTCAAGGCAGTTGAACGCAAATGTAGAAAAGGAAAACGGCACAGGGTGTAGATGTGAAAAAATGTTTCGTGGATTGTGTTTTTTTAAGAAAAGTTAAGATGCTGTTAAGAAAATTGTTGACAGGATTGGAAAAATTTAATACGCTGATAATGCAAATAACAAAAGCAAAGAAGAAAAAGGAGGATTTTACCAATGAATGGTCTGCTGGAGAGAACGTTTCATCTTTCGAAGAACCATACCAATGTAAAAACAGAAGTTTTGGCAGGGATTACGACTTTTATGACAATGGCGTATATCCTTGCGGTAAACCCGTCTGTGCTGTCATCGGCAGGCATGGACAGCGGCGCGGTATTCACCGCAACGGCACTGGCATCCTGTCTGGCAACACTGATGATGGCAGCCTTTTCCAATTATCCCTTCGCGTTGGCACCCGGCATGGGCTTGAACGCGTTTTTTGCCTACACCGTTGTAGGGCAGATGGGATTCAGCTGGCATGTGGCACTGGCGGCGGTATTCGTGGAAGGGCTGGTATTTATTGTGCTTTCCCTGACCAATGTGCGGGAAGCTATTTTTAACTGCATCCCTATGTCATTAAAATCAGGGATTACATGCGGTATCGGTCTGTTTATCGCTTTCATCGGCTTCCAGAACTCCAAATTGGTGGTTGACGGGGCAACATTGGTGGCGATTTATCCCTTTAAAGCAGCACTGGCTGACGGCAGATTCTGGTCTGAAGGCATTGGCGCACTGCTGGCATTTGTCGGCATCATCCTGACTGTTGCGTTTATGATCAAAAAAGTGCCCGGCGGCATTTTGCTGGGGATTTTGTGCACATGGATTTTGGGTATTATTTTACAGCTGACAGGCGTTTACCAGCCCAATCCAGAACTGGGAATGTATTCTGTACTGCCTGATTTTTCCGCAGGATTTGGGATTCCTTCTTTAAAACCGACTTTGATGCAAATGGACTTTACAGGTCTGCTGGGCTTGAACTTCATCACGGTGATGCTCTCTTTCCTGTTTGTAGACCTTTTCGACACCATGGGTACCCTCATCGGTGTGGCATCTAAAGCGGATATGCTGGACGAAAACGGAAAACTGCCCCGTATCCGCGGCGCCCTCATGGCGGACGCTGTTGGTACAAGCTTGGGTGCGGTTTTGGGTACATCTACTGTCAGCACTTATGTAGAAAGCTCCTCTGGCGTTATGGCAGGGGGCAGAACCGGTCTGACTTCTGTGGTAACTGGTCTGCTGTTTGCGGTGGCGTTGTTCCTTTCTCCCATTTTCTTGGCGATTCCTTCTTTCGCCACAGCACCTGCGCTGGTGGTCGTTGGGTTTATGATGATCACAACAGTGTTCCGCATTGATTTCAACGATATGAGCGAAGCCATTCCTGCTTTCGTTGCCATGATTGTGATGCCTTTCATGTATTCCATTTCCGAAGGCATTGCGTTGGGTGTTATCTCTTATGTGCTGATCCAGATCGTTTCCGGCAAAGTAAGAGAAAAGAAAGTACATTGGCTCATGTATGTACTGGCAATCGCCTTTGTATTGAAATATCTTTTTGTATAAGAACACATCAAAGCCCCTCTGCGAAAACAGGGGGCTTTTTTTATGGGCGGAACACCTTGGCATTTTCCTCTCGTTTGTAGTATACTAATAAGATATGAAATCAGAGCAAGGAGAGAACGACATGCTGGTGACAGCCATCATTCCGCAGAAAAAAGACCCTGCGAAACGAAATATTTTTATCGATGGGGAATTTGCTTTTTCCCTCATTGCACAGGATGTGCGGTATTTTAAACTGCGGGAAGGGGAGCCGATCCCACAGGAAATATACGATACCATTCAGGATAATTTGATTTATATACAGGCACAGGATACAGCCCTCCATTATCTGGGCTATAAAATGCGGACAGAGGCGGAACTGCGGCGGAAGCTGACAGAAAAGGAATTTGCGCCTCAGGTCATCGAAAAGGTCATGGACTTTCTTTGTCGTTATGGTTACTGCGATGATAAAGCATACGCCAAAAGCTTTGTGAAAGAACGTCTGCGGCTGAAACCAAAGGGGGCTTATGCCCTGAAAATGGAACTGCGGCAGAAAGGCATTTCCGAGAAAATCGCCGAAGAAGTGCTGGCAGAAACAGATTTGAACGAAGCGGAAGACGCTGCCCGTTGGATACTGAAAAAAACGCGGGGCAATCTGGAATTGGATGAGAAAGAAAAACAACGGCTTTACGGCTTTTTGCAGCGGAAAGGCTACCGATGGGATACCATACGGGAAGCCATGGCGCTTGTAGAAGCAGGGGAGGTATGAAAATGGGATTTTATTTTGCGGAAGTCCGCAAACTGCGGCGGGAACTGCAGGCGGCCTATGGAGCCGGTGAATATAAAAAAGCATTGATATTGGGCAAAAATATCTTACAGAAATATATGGAAAATGACGACGCCAACACCATGGAATACGCGTCGGATATGCACAATCTGGGGGTTATTTTCGACACCATGGGCATGTATCCCAAGGCGGTGGAGTATTACAAAAAAGCGGCTGTACTGAAACGGGATTGTTCTGGAGAAAGCCTTTCCTATGCGGATACGGTGAATAACCTTGCCATTGCGTACAACAACATGGGAGAAGGGGAGAAAGCCCGCAGATTCCATGAAGAGGTGCTGAAGATTCGGGAAATGAAACTGGGTAAGGATCATCCTGATACCATTTACAGTCTGTTCCATCTGGGGAATACGGAAGAAGACCTCCAGCAGTACGAAAAAGCTGTGGAATACCACCAGCAGGCTTTGGAGCGGGCAAGACGTTCTGCGGATTTCTCCAAAGAAGATCTGGCGGACATTTTCGCTTCTCTGGGGTCAGCCTATGACGGCGGCGGCAATTACAGACGTTCCATTTCTTCTTATGAAAAAGCCTTGGATTTTATGGAAAAAGCAGGGGTAGAGGAAAGCTTCTGTTATATGATCTGGACATTATCTCTGGCGGAGGTCTGCGAGAAAGCGGGATGGAATGAACTGGCAGTGGAATACTGTGAAAAAGCAGTGCAGATGCGTCGGAAGATGATGCAGGACAGCCATTTGGATTACATCAACAGCCTGAACAGTCTGGGGGTATTGTGCTGCAAAGCAGGGATGTTTGAAAAGTCTTTGCGGTGCCATGAGGAAGTGCTGAAACTGGTGCGGGAAGTGCTGGGCGGCGATCATTTGTTTTACGCCGATACTTTGAATAATATGAGCGCTGATTACAGTGGCATGGGGCAGATGGAGAAGGCGCTGGAAGCCAATGGGGAGGCATTGCGGCGGAAAGAAGCGGCTTTGGGACACTCCCATCCACAGGTGGCTGTGTGCTACATGAGCAGAGGCAGACTTTACGAAAAAATGGGACGGGATACAGACGCTCTTGCGGCTTATGAAAAAGCATTGCTCATTCGTCGGGATACCGTAGGCAGGATGGACCCTTTGTATGCGGACACATTGGAGCAGATTGCCGGTCTTTTTACCGCAAAAGGCGCTTACGAAGCGGCGGCGGAATACTTGCAGGAGGCTTTGTATATCCGCAGAGAAGCGGAAACAGGCACAGACCGTGATCTGGTGGGTGGTTTGCAGCTTTTGGCGGATGTGAAGCAGAAAGCGGGAGAAGGTCAGGCGGCGGCAGCCCTCTGCCGGGAAGCCATTGAACTGTTGGAAAAGCATTTCAGCAAAAATCATCCCGAATACGCCATTGGTCTGGCAAAACTGGGTGAGATTCTGGCAAGAGAGAAACAGTATGACGAAGCCATTCAGATTTTGACAGAAAGCGCTGCCATTCAGAAAGAAATGCTGGATGAGGACAATCCAAGATATTTGAAAACACTGGAATATCTGGCAGAAGTTTGTGTGCGCAAAGGCGATTATGCCGTGGCAGTTCAGCATTATCTGGCACTTAATGACGCAAACTATGAGGAAACGGCGGAAGATAAACAGCGGGCGGCGGAAACACTGCTGGCAGTTGCCGTTTGTTATCTTGCCATGGGCAATGAGAAAAAGGCGGAGGCTTACCGGAAAGAGGCGGTGGAAAAACTTACCCGCGCAGGCGGCGGTGTGCCAGAAAAGTTTGCCAAACGCCATCAACAGTATGATTTGCTGGCAAACAAAGGGAAACTGCCTTATGAAGGAGCGGAACGTCAGGCAAAAATGGAAGAAAGGCGGCGGCTCCAGAAGGCCAAAGACCTTTTTACAGAAATGCTGGCACAGCGGGGAGAACAGGCACAATCTCTGGATAAAGAAGCTGTGCGTAATGCCATTTCCTTGGGAGATTTGCAGATGCGTACAGGCAATCGGGAACAGGCATTTTTCTGGTATCAGGCGGCGGAACAGGCGGCGGAAGGCATGGAATACGCACAGGCTTGCCGCAGATTAGGCGAATGGTACCTGACAGCGGGAGAATATCTGAAAGGTCTGCAAAAGCTTACCAACGCCAAGAATTACATCGAAGAATATGACAGTGTGAAAACGAAAGACTACTGCGAACTGCTGGCGGAAATCGGTGACTGCTATTTTGCCATGGGCGAAAAAGAAAAGGCAGTGGGCATGTATCTGCCTTATGTGCGGCTGTTCCGTGATTTGCAGCTGCCCAGAGGAAAACAATATCAGCGCAGACTGGAGCGCACAGGCAGACTGCTGGCAGACAGCGGACGCCATAAAGAAGCGGCGGAATGTTTCAGTGAACTGGCACTGGCAACCCGTATGATGGAAGGGGAATCGGAGAATTTTGCCCGTCTGCTTCTGAAAACAGCGGCTTCCCATATTGCCCAGGGAAATCAGAAAGAAGCAAATACCCTTTTGGATCGGGCTTTGCTGTTGGGAACTGCCAAAGGCAGGGATACAGAAGCTTATGGCAAGCTCTGTGACCGCATCGGACGGATGTATGCCGCCAACGGCAGTCTGGAACGGGCAGAGGACTGCCTTTCCATCGCTTATGAAATGACAAGAAACGGCAAAAAATGCCTGACCAGAGATGGTCTTGCCGCACTTTTGTCCGTGCTGCGGAAACTGGGGCAGGAACAGCGGTATTTTGCTGTAAAACAAGGCAAAAAATTGGAATAAAAGTGTTGACAGGCACAAAACCCTGTGATACTATAATGAAGTATGTCAGCCGCATGGAGAGGTTCTGGAAAACCGAAGAAAGGCTTCGGTTACCGTATCCAGCGAGTAAATTGCGAGGAGGTGTTCACATGTACGCAATTATTGAAACTGGTGGTAAGCAGTACAAAGTAGCAGAAGGCGATATCATCACAGTAGAAAAACTGGGTGTTGAAGCAGGTCAGGAATATACTTTCGACAAAGTTCTGGTACTGGCGAAAGACGGCGATGTAAAAGTTGGCGCTCCCTACGTTGAAGGCGCAGCAGTTACAGCATCCGTAATCGGTGACGGCAAAGCGAAAAAAGTAGTCGTTTACAAATACAAACCCAAAAAAGGTTTCCACAAGAAAAACGGTCACAGACAGCCTTTCACAAAACTGCAGATTAAATCCATCTAATTATGATCAAGGCTAAGCTTTATCAGAAAGAGAATAAAATCTGTGCATTTGAGATTTCCGGTCACGCAGGCTATGCACCCCATGGGGAAGACATTGTTTGTGCGGCAGTTACCATACTTTCTCTTAATACGGTCAATGCCATAGAGCAGTTTACGGACGTGCCCTTTCAGGCAGAAGCCGATGAGAAAAAAGGCGGTTATCTCAAAGTTGTGTTCCCTTTAGAGGGAATGGAGGACGAACGGGTACAGCTGCTTTTGCAGACATTGTGGCTCGGGTTGTCCGGCATTGAAATGGAATATAACAAGTATCTTACTTTGAAAATTGAGGAGGTGTAAGTATGTTCAGATTGAACCTTCAGTTCTTCGCGCACCACAAAGGCGGCGGTTCCACAAAGAACGGTCGTGACTCCAATGCTAAGAGATTGGGTGCAAAACGTGCAGACGGTCAGTTTGTACTGGCAGGCAATATTTTATACACACAGCGTGGTACGAAAATCCATCCCGGTGTGAACGTAGGCAAAGGCGGCAACGATACACTGTTCGCTTTGGTTGACGGTCGTGTAAAATATGAAAGAAAAGGCAGAGATAAAAAACAGGTTTCCGTATACCCTGTTGAAATCGCTGAATAAGAATGTTGAAGGCTTCAAATGATATCATTTGAAGCCTTTTTCGTGAAAAGCAAAACAGTTTGCTTCTGACGAAAGAGGTTTTGAAAGAAAGAGAAAGGATACGAGGTGAGAATATGTTTGTAGATAGAGTCAAGATTCATGTAAAAGGCGGCAACGGCGGCAATGGTATGGTTTCTTTCTTCCGTGCGAAATATATTACCCATGGCGGTCCTGACGGCGGCGACGGCGGCAGAGGCGGCGACGTTATTTTTGTAGGGGACGAAAGCATGGGTACTCTCATGGACTTCCGTTATAAGAGAATGTTCAAGGCAGGCAACGGTCAGGATGGCGGCAAACGCAACTGTTTCGGGAAAGACGGCGAAAGCGTTGTCATCAAAGTGCCCGTTGGTACGGTTATCCGTGAAGCGGAAAGCGGCAAGATCATGGCGGACATTACCAAACATGGGGAAGAAAAAATCCTGATCCACGGCGGCAAAGGCGGCAAGGGCAATCAGCACTTTGCAACACCCACCAGACAGGCACCCCGTTACGCGGAACAGGGCAGAGTGGCAAAAGAATACGATGTGATTCTGGAACTGAAACTGATCGCAGACGTTGGTCTCATTGGTTTCCCGAACGTTGGCAAATCCACACTGCTGTCCATGGTAACAAACGCAAACCCCAAAATCGCAAACTATCACTTTACCACACTGGCTCCCAATTTGGGCGTGGTAGAAGGCAGATACGGCGATTCCTTCGTACTGGCTGATATTCCTGGTCTGGTAGAAGGCGCCAGCGAAGGCGTTGGTCTGGGACATGCCTTCCTGCGTCATGTGGAACGTACCAAAGTGTTTATCCATGTGGTAGACGCTGCTGGTGTGGAAGGTGACGACCCTGTGGAAAACGTGCGTAAAATCAATCAGGAACTGGAAGCATACAATCCTGAACTGATGAAACGTCCTCAGGTGATCGCAGCAAACAAAACAGACATTCCCGGTTCCGAAGAAAATGTGGAACGACTGAAAGAAGCTTATGAAAAAGAAGGCTTTGAAGTATTCCCCATTTCTGCGGCAACCAACAAAGGTCTGGATGAACTGCTGACAAAAGTAGCGGAAATCCTGAAAAACTATCCCGAAGATATCGTATTCGAAGAAGAATATGAAGAATACGACGAAGTGGCAGTGGATCAGGAACCTTTCACCATCGAAATCGAGGACGAAGTTTATGTGGTAAGAGGTGTCGGTGTCGAAAAGATGATCGGCTACACCAACATCGATACAGAAAAGGGCTTCGCTTTCTTCCAGCGTTATCTGAAAGAAAAAGGCATCATCGAAGCTTTGGAGGAAAAAGGTATTCAGGAAGGCGATACCGTGCGTATTTACGATATGGAATTCGAATTCTGGAAATAATTCCCCAAAAAGAGAAAATCAAAGGGAAGAAAGTAACTTCCGCTTAAAAACATAACAGATTAAATATCAGTAAAAATAAGAAAGTGGAAATTCTCTGGATGACAAGGATTTCCGCTTTCTTTGTTTTCTGATGAAGATGCTCCGAACTCTGTCAGTGCGGTGGATTCTTCCGTTTTTGTTTCGGCGGAAATGTAACATTTCTGTGAATTTCTCGGAAAAGCCGATGTATTTTGGCTGATCCGATGGTATAATAACAAAATAAGCGGCGCAAGCTGCCTTATTTGTATGTCAGAAAACAGCCCCATGAGGGGTATAGAATAGATTGAGGTAATGGAATGAACGAAAAAGCATTGCGTATTTTGGAATACGATAAAATCATAAATATGCTGGCGGGATTTGCCGTTTCCCCTATGGCAAAGGAGATGGCTCATCATTTGCAGCCTTCTGTTTCCATGTCGGAAATCGTGCTGCGTCAGCAGGAAACCACCGAAGCCGTCAGCATGGTGCTGCGCAAAGGCAGTCCTTCTTTCGGTGGCTTTCGGGAAATCCGTCCCCAGCTGAAACGGGCGGAAATGGGCGGTACCCTGTCCATTCCCGAATTGATGCACATCGGGGAATTTCTCTATGTTTGCCGTAAGGCGAAGAATTACGCGAAGAATGAAAACAAGGCGGAAACTTATGAACGTCTGGACGAATATTTTGAACTGCTGACACTGATTCCCAATCTGGAAAATGAAATCACCAGATGTATTGTGTCTGAAACGGAAATCGCTGACGATGCTAGTGCAGGATTGAAAAGCGTCCGTAAGGAAATCAAGATTTCCAATGACCGCGTGAAAGACCATCTGAATGGGGTCATTTCTTCTTCCGCATATCGGAATATGTTGCAGGATTTTGTTATCACCATCAGAAATGACAGATATTGTGTGCCTGTCAAGAGTGAATACCGCAGTGTGTTCCCCGGTATGGTACACGACCAGTCCAATACAGGTTCTACTGTATTTATGGAACCTTTGAGCGTGGTACAGCTGAACAACAAAATCAAAGAATTGCAGGCGAAAGAACGGGAGGAAATCGAAAAAATCCTCACCAGCCTTTCTATTATGGTCATCCAAAATGAAGCACAGCTCAGCGCAAACCTAGAACTGCTGACACAGCTGGACTTCATTTTCGCAAAAGCACAGCTTTCCCTGTCCATGGATGGCACACAGCCCTTGTTTAACACAAAAGGCTATGTGAATATCCAGAAAGGCAGACATCCTCTGCTGGATAAGAAAACTGTGGTGCCTATCAATATTTATCTGGGAAAAGAATTTACCACACTGCTCATTACTGGTCCTAACACTGGTGGTAAGACTGTTGCACTGAAAACATTGGGTCTGTTCTCCCTCATGGGGCAGGCAGGGCTGCATATTCCTGCCAACGACCATTCCCAGTTGGCAGTGTTTGACGAAGTTTTCGCGGACATTGGGGATGAACAGAGCATTGAGCAGAGCCTGAGTACTTTCTCCGCCCACATGACAAACATCGTCAAGATTCTGGAAGATGTGACAGACAGCTCTCTGGTGCTTTTCGACGAATTGGGGGCGGGTACAGACCCTACAGAAGGTGCGGCGCTGGCTATGGCAATCATTTCTTATTTGCATGACCGGAAAATCCGTACCGCTGTTACCACTCATTACAGCGAATTGAAGGTATACGCTCTTTCCACAGAAGGGGTGGAAAATGCCTGCTGTGAATTCGATGTGGAAACACTGCGTCCTACTTATCGTTTGCTCATTGGGATTCCTGGGAAAAGTAACGCTTTTGCCATTTCCAAGCGTTTGGGCTTGCAGGATTATATCATCGACAGCGCAAGGGAATTCATTTCCCATGACGAAGCCCGTTTTGAAGATGTCATCACAGACTTGGAAATCAGCAAGAAAAGCGTGGCTTTCGAGCAGGAACGGGCGGAACAGTACCGCAGAGAAGCGGAAAGCCTGAAAAAAGAAGTGGAACGCCAGAAGGAGAAAACAAGAGAACAGAAAGAAAAAATCCTTCAGAAGGCAAGAGAAGAAGCAAAACAGATTTATGCCCAGGCCAAAGAAGAAGCCGACCAGATCATCAAGGAAATGAACCGGGAAGCAAAGCAGAAAAACCAGCAGAAGGCACTGGAAAACAGAGCCAAGCTGAAAGAAAAGCTGTCTTCCGTCCAGGAGGACTTCCTCAAGTCCAAAAAGGTGAAACCTACCCACAAGCCCCCTGAAAAATTACAGGCAGGGGACAGAGTTTATGTCATTTCCTTTGACCAGAATGGTGTGGCTCTTTCCGCGCCGGATAAGAATAAAGACGTTATGGTGCAGATGGGTATTATGAAGGTGAAAGTGCCTCTGGCAGAATTGATGCTGGATGATACACCACAGCCCAAAGAACCCAAGCCCAGACAGACCAATGTACGGGCAAAGGCGAAAAAGAGCCAGTTTATTTCCGCGGAAATCGACTGCCGTGGTCAGCTGGTGGATGAAGCCATTGTGAATATTGATAAATATATTGATGATGCCTATCTGTCTGGATTAAAACAGATCATCATCATCCATGGGAAAGGCACCGGCGCCCTTCGTGCCGGCGTGCAGAAATATCTGCGTACCAATCCTCATGTAAAAAGCCAGCGTCCCGGTACTTTCGGCGAAGGAGATGCCGGTGTAACGGTGGTAGAACTGAAGTAAAAGGTGAGGGTATAAAGGAGATGAATGCCGTGAGTGAGAAACAGAAAATTCTGGTAGTAGACGATGATCAGCATATTGCGGAACTGATTTCTCTGTATCTGATGAAAGACGGTTATGATACGCAGGAGGTTTACGATGGCAGACAAGCATTGGAAGAAGTGATATCTTACGCACCGGATATGATCCTTCTGGATCTGATGCTGCCGGGCATGGATGGCTATCAGGTCTGCGCGGAAGTGCGCAAAACAAGCAAAGTTCCCATCATCATGCTGACAGCAAAAGGCGAAACCTTTGACAAGGTGCTGGGTCTGGAACTGGGGGCAGACGATTATATCGTCAAGCCCTTTGACCCGAAGGAACTGGTGGCAAGGGTAAAGGCAGTGCTGCGCCGCTACGAAGCAGGCAGTGCAAAAGAGGAGGAAGATGACGGTCAGGTATTGCGGTATCCTGATCTGGAGATCAATCTTTCTAACTATACTGTTATGTATCATGGGAAGAATGTGGATTTTCCGCCCAAAGAATTTGAACTGCTGCATTTTCTGGCATCCAATCCCAAGCGTGTGTTTACGAGAGAACAGCTGCTGGACCGTATCTGGGGTTATGAATATGCTGGAGATACCCGTACGGTGGACGTTCATGTAAAACGAATCCGGGAAAAGCTCAATCAGGACGATGAATGGGGCATCCGCACTGTTTGGAGCGTGGGTTATAAATTTGGACCAAAGTAAAGGAGAATACATAAAAAATCAGCCGCTGTTTGGCGGCTGATTCTTTATAAATTGGCATTTGTTTTTTCTGTTGTATCAGTGTCTGCTTCTGTTACAGTGTTGGCAGGCGCATCTTCTACAGCGGCTGCTTCCGCAGGGAGCTGTTCAGGTGATGCGTTCAAAGCTGTCTGATTTTCCATTTTCTGTTTCATGGCGAATTCACGCATTTTCCGTTTACGGGCATTGCTGAAACGCAGCAGGAAACACAGGAAGAATAAAAAAATCAGCAGACGGTGGAAACTGTTGGTTTCTCCCCAAGGAGTCATATAAATCAGAAAGACTGCCACTAACAGGAGAAATATATCCGACAGTTTGATTTTTCTTTTGGGTCTTTGCGGTTGTTGCTGGTTCATGGTATGTACGGCAGAAATGGTTCTGCCACTCCTTTCTCGTTAATGAGGAATGGACAATAAAAAAAACATTCCTGCTTTTATTATAGCATGATTTCAACAGTTTGGAATGTTTTTCTTTATTTTCTTTTTTGGAGGCATTTTTATGTTGAAAAAATCCATTGTGATTAAACAGTTTTTGTTATATATGGCAACCATCAGTTTTTGCGTCATATTGATGGGCAGTATGCTTTCCGTGATCTATACCAGTCATTATATGTCAGAAACAAAACAGGAATTGATGGAGCAGGGGGAGAAAATCGCTGGCGCCATCAATAAAGCGTATCATACGGGAAATATCAATAATCTGGCTTATGAAATGCAGGTACTGGAGGACTATATGGGCGCAGGGGTGCTTCTGGTCAATAAAGAAGGGGTCATTGTTCTGGCATCTCCTGGTATGGATAGCAGTCTGCTGGGGCATGTGCTGGCATATGAGGAACTGGTGGAAGGCATACAGGAGGGCAATGTGGTTTCTCTGGAAACAGGAGCCTCTTCTATTTTTGGCACACCCATGCTCATTGTAGGCTATCCCCTTTCTGAGGGTCAGCTTTCCGGTATTTTTATGTGCCGTTCTATGCCTGAGATCAAGGTTTCCCTGAATGAGATGTATCGTGCAGGCGTATTTTGTCTGCTGCTTGCGTTCCTGCTGACAGCGCTGGTGAGTTTAGTTACATCCAGGAAGATGACAGAGCCTTTGATGGATATGAACCGGGCGGCAAAGGAAATTGCAGGGGGGAATTTTGAAAAGCGGGTGGAAATCAAGAGTGAGGACGAAATGGGGCAGCTTGCGGAGAGCTTCAACCATATGGCGGAAAGTCTGGATAATATTGAGAAAACCAGACGAGCCTTCATTGCCAATGTTTCTCATGATCTGCGATCGCCCCTGACCAGTATTCAGGGATTTCTGACAGCTATGCTGGATGGTACCATTCCGCCGGAAAAACAGGAGCGTTATTTGAGGATTGTGTTGGAAGAAAGTCAGCGGCTCAGCAGACTGGCAGAAGGTATTGTGGATATGAGCCGTGCCCAGGACAGTAAAATCGTGTTAGAGGAAACAGATTTTGATCTCAATGAAATCATTCGGGAAAACTGCGCTGTGCTGGAACCGCAGATGGAAGAAAAAGGCATGCGGATAGAAGTTTCTTTGGCGGCGAAGGAAACTGTGGTCCATGGGGATCAGGATAAGATTTCTCGTGTGATTCATAATCTGATGAACAATGCTGTAAAGTTTTCCAAAGAAGGCGGCGTCATTGAGGTGGAAACCACATTTTCTGGAAAGAATAAAATTCTGGTTTCCGTAAAAGACTATGGAACAGGCATCAGCGAGGAGGATCAGAAATATATCTTCGACAGATTCTATAAAGCCGATGCCACCAGAAATAAAGATAAGACGGGCGCAGGTCTGGGACTTTCCATTGTCCGGGAGTTCATTCAGGCACATGGAGAAACCATTACTGTGAAGAGTCGGCTTGGAGAAGGAAGTACGTTCCTTTTCACACTGAAATTGGCGAAGTAAAGAGAACAACCTGTATTTTGGTATTTTCCAGGCTAGAAGCGGATTTTTTGCAGGCTGCGAGGAATTTGCTCTCTGAAAAAGAAAAAAGTCTTACAAAGGCTTACAGAGGAAACTGCATGGTGTATACAAAATTGTTTGCATGTAACAGGAATAAAAAACAGCCAGAATGAAGCAAATTCTCCTTAAGAAAACATTGTGATTCTCTTTTTTGATTTCTTAAGGGAAAGTGCGACAGCTGTCTTCAGAAGAAAACAAGTCCAATGAAATCTTGATAAATAAGAAAGCTGAAATCTTTTTGTTTTACAAAAGTTTCAGCTTTCTTTGTTTTCTTATGAAGAAGCCCTTAATGTTCTGGCTGTTTTTCTACGGGATGTTAAGGGCATCTTATTTTTTTGCTTCGCTTTCGCAGTACAGGCAGCGGTAAACGCCTTTTTCTCTGTCTGTCAGCTTGAAGATATGGTCGATTTCCTGTTCCACTGTAGTGATGCAGCGGGGATTTTTACAGAAAATAACGTTTGTGATCTGTTCAGGCAGTTCAGGATGGAATTTTTTCACACGTTTGCCGTCCTGAATGATGCTGATGGTCATGTTGGGGTCCATGTAGCCCAGTACACCCAGATCCATGTTCAGCACGCTGTCGATCTTGATGATGTCTTTCTTGCCCATTTTCTGGCTGCTGACATTGCGCAGGATGGCAACGGAGCAATCCAGTTCATCCAGATGCAGGAAATGATACAGTTCCATGCCTTTGCCGGCTTTGATATGGTCAATGACAATACCGTTTTGGATTTCATCGATATGCATTACACTTCCACCCCCAGTAATTTCAGAATCAGTGCCATACGGATATATTTGCCGTTGTGTGCCTGTTTGAAGTAGCATGCACGGCTGTCGTTATCCACACTGGTGGCGATTTCGTTGACACGGGGCAGGGGATGCAGGATGCAAAGATCTTCTTTGGCATCTTTCAGCTTGTCCAGTGTCAGGATATAGCTGTCTTTCAGACGAATGTAGTCCGCTTCGTTGAAGAAACGTTCCCGCTGTACTCTTGTCATGTACAGAATATCCAGTTTGGGCATCACTGCTTCCAGATCCTGTGTTTCTTCGTAGGACATGCCTTTTTTCTCCAGTACATCGTGAATGATGTAAGAAGGCAGGCGCAGTTCTTCGGGAGAAATCAGCACAAAGTGGATGCCTGTGTAACGGGACAGGGCATGAATCAGAGAATGTACGGTACGGCCGAATTTCAGGTCGCCGCACAGACCAACGGTCAGGTTATCAAAATGACCTTTTTCTCTGTGGATCGTCAGCAGGTCGGTCAGAGTCTGTGTAGGATGGTTATGACCACCGTCACCGGCATTGATGATAGGCACAGGAGCGTGCATGGATGCCACCATAGGTGCCCCTTCTTTGGGATGACGCATAGCGATGATATCTGCGTAGCAGCCTACCACACGTACTGTATCCGCAACGCTTTCCCCTTTGGACGCGGAGCTGCTGTTTGCTTCGGAAAAGCCCAGCACGCTACCGCCCAGTTCCAGCATAGCCGCTTCAAAACTCAGGCGGGTTCTGGTAGAGGGCTCAAAAAAGAGGGTTGCCAGTTTTTTTCTGCGGCATGCGTCGCAGTATTTATCGGGATTGGCGATGATGTCACAAGCGGTGGCGATCAGTTCGTCAATTTCCTGAATAGTCAGGTCTGTAATATCGATCAGATTTCTCATTTCACATCAGTCCTCCAGCTTTCATCACTGGGGTTGTTGCGGAAAGCAATGAGTCTAGCGATGTCGGATTCTTTGATGTAGCCTTCTTCAGCAGCTACTTCAGCAACAGCGTCGAAGTTGGACAGGCTGACATTTTTTACGTTTGCTTCTGCCAGGCGATCCAGACCTTTCTGCATGCCGTAAGTGAAGATGCTTACGATACCCAGTACGTCCGCACCTGCTTCACGCAGTACGTTTACCACTTCGATGGCGCTGCCTGCTGTGGAGATCAGGTCTTCCACAACAACAACTTTCTGACCTTTTTCCAGTCTGCCTTCGATCTGGTTGTGTCTGCCGTGGTCTTTGTGACCGGAACGTACATAACCCATGGGCAGACACATCAGGTGACCAACGATAGCAGCGTGGGCAATACCTGCTGTGCTGGTGCCCATGAGAACTTCACAGTCGGGATATTCTGCTTTGATGGTTTCTGCCAGTGCGTTTTCTACGCGAGTACGCACTTCAGGTGCTGTCAGTGTCAGACGGTTATCGCAGTAAATGGGGCTTTTGATGCCACTTGCCCATGTGAAAGGTTCTTCGGGACGCAGGAAAACAGCGCCGATGGATAACAGGTCTTTCGCAATCTGTTTTTTCATGTTTGTCATATTACTTTTCGCCTCCTAAAAATTCAGAAACACATCTTCTATAAGCAGCGACGGGGTCGTCTGCCTGTGTGATGGGTCTGCCTACAACGATGTAGTCAGAACCGATTTCTCTTGCTTTGGCGGGGGTGGTGATTCTTACCTGATCCCCTTTATCCCCATCGGCAAAACGTACGCCGGGGGTGACAGTCAAAAATTCTTTGCCGCAAACTTCTTTGACTTTGCCTGCTTCCAGAGGGGAGCAAACAACGCCGTCCAAACCTGCCATTTTTGTGTTTGCTGCGTAGTGCATAACAACCTCATCCAGAGGTCTGTCGATGAGCAGATCGTTCTGCATGCGTTCTTCGCTGGTGGATGTAAGCTGTGTAACAGCAATGAGCAGGGGACGTGTGCCGTCGGGGCGTGTCAGACCTTCCAGACCTGCTTCCATCATAGCGATGGTGCCGCCGGCATGTACGTTGCACATGTCAACATCCAGACGGGACAGGACTGCCATAGCTTTTTTTACAGTGTTGGGAATATCGTGCAGCTTCAGGTCCAAGAAGATTTTATGACCTCTTGCTTTGATTTCTCTTACGATTTCAGGACCTTCCGCATAGAACAGTTCCATACCGATTTTCAGGAAGGGTTTTTCTTCTGTGAAACGATCCAGGAAGGTGTAGAGTTCTTCCTTGCTGTTGAAGTCACAAGCGATGATGACATCTCTGTTCATTTGTGAGCACCTCCAATGATTTCATTCAGGTCTTTGATTCCATACTGCTCCATAACGCGGGGCAGGTCTTCGATGATTTTTTTGCATGCGAAGGGGTCAACTAGATTGGCTGCGCCTACCTGTACGGCAGTAGCCCCTGCCAGCATCATTTCGATGACGTCTTCCGCGGAGGAAACACCGCCCATACCAATGACGGGGATGTTTACAGCTTCCGCTACCTGATATACCATGCGGACAGCTACAGGGAAGATGGCGCTGCCTGAGAACCCGCCCATTTTGTTGGCGATCACAGGGCGTTTTGTTTTCAGGTCGATGCGCATGCCCATCATGGTGTTGATGAGGCTGATGCCGTCCGCGCCTGCTTCTTCACATGCTTTTGCCACAGCCACAATGTCTGTTACATTGGGGCTCAGTTTGATGTAAACGGGTTTTGTGGTCACTGCCTTTACGGCTCTTGTCACTTCTGCCGCCGCTTCAGGACTGGTGCCGAATGCCATGCCGCCGTGATGTACGTTAGGACAGCTGACATTGACTTCGATGATGCCAACCTGATCTTCTTTGTCGATGCGTTCGCAGCAGTAAGCGTATTCGTCAACGGAGAAACCGCTGATGTTGGCAATGACAGGCTTATGGAAGCATTTGCGCATTTTGGGCAGTTCTTCGGAGATGACTTTGTCAATGCCGGGGTTCTGAAGCCCTACGGAGTTGATAAGCCCTGCGGTGCATTCCGCAATACGGGGGGTAGGGTTGCCGAAACGGGGTTCTCTGGTTGTTCCTTTGAAAGAGAAGGAACCCAGAATGTTGATATCATATAGTTCCGCAAATTCGTAGCCATAGCCGAAAGTACCGCTGGCGGGAATCACGGGGTTATCCAGCGTAATGCCGCTGAGTGTTACTTTTGTGTTTACCACTTGATTTCCTCCTTCTCCAGTACGGGACCGTCTTTGCAGATACGTTTGTTGCCGTATTTTGTTTCACAGGTGCAGCCCATGCAAGCGCCAAAGCCGCAGCCCATGCGTTCTTCAAAGCTGAGCTGACCGCTGGTTTCTGTTACATCAGAAAGTGCTTTCAGCATAGGTTCGGGACCGCATGTATAGAAATAAGTGTAGTCTTTCAGTGTTTTCACAACGTCTGTGACAAAGCCTTTGGTGCCCAGAGAGCCGTCTGCTGTTGCCACATGAACAGGCACGCCAAGGGCGCGGAATTCGTCGATATAGAAGGCATCTTCCTTGGTGTTGAAGCCCAGAATCACTTCAGGCTTTTTGCCTTCTTCCAGCAGATTTTTTGCCAGACGGTACATGGGGGGAACTCCTACGCCGCCGCCAATGAGCAGAGGGCGCAGACCGCTTTTGCTAGTGTCATAGCCATTGCCAAGACCTGTCAGGATATCCAGTTGTTTGCCGGCTGCCAGTGTGGACAGGTATTTTGTGCCTTTGCCTACAACTTTGTAGAGAATGGTCAGGGTTTTTTCGTTGTAGTCACATACGGAAATGGGACGACGCAGGAAAAAACCATCCAGTTTGATATTCACGAACTGACCGGAAGCGGTGATGGCAGAGGTATCCCCTGCCAAAACCATTTTCAATATTGTGTCGGTCAGATGCTGATTGCTTTTTACAGTAAAGATAGACTGCTTCACGACGTACCTCCTAGATTATGCGTCGATGGTAGAGATGCAAAGTGTTGTTTCTTCCAGAACATCCAGCAGAACACGAACCGTATCCAGTGCAGTGAACATGGTTACGTTGTTTTCTACAGCGCACTGACGGATTTCAGAGCCGTCGCTGTTCTGCATGTCGTTGATGTCTCTGGTGTTGATCACATAGCTTACATAGCCGTGACGGATGGATTCGATGATTTCATCACTGCCGTCGCTGATTTTCGCTCTGACTCTTGTGCGGATGCCGTGTTCTTTCAGGAATTCAGCTGTGCCTTTTGTTGCTTCGATGTTGAAGCCCAGTTCGTAGAAACGACGGATCAGAGGCAGTGCTTCTTCTTTATCTTTGTCTGCGATGGTAGCAAATACAGTACCGTAGTTCAGGATGTGCATGCCGGAAGCCTGCAGCGCTTTATACAGAGCACGGTTCAATTTGTTGTCGTAACCGATTGCTTCCCCTGTGGATTTCATTTCGGGGGACAGGTAAGTGTCCATACCGTGGAGTTTGGAGAAGGAGAACGCGGGAACTTTTACATACCATCTGTTCTTTTCGTCGGGGTAGATGCCGAAGATGCCCTGTTCTTTCAGAGTTTTGCCCAGAATTACCAGTGTTGCGATGTCTGCCAGAGAGTAACCTGTTGCTTTGGACAGGAAAGGTACGGTTCTGGAGGAACGAGGGTTTACTTCGATGACATATACATCATCGTTTTTGTCCACGATGAACTGGATGTTGAACAGACCGCGGATGCCGATGCCCAGACCCAGTTTCTTAGTGTATTCCAGGATGGTGCCTTTTGCTTTTGCGGATACGCTGAATGTAGGATATACGCTGATGGAGTCACCAGAGTGTACACCGGTTCTTTCTACGTGTTCCATGATACCGGGAACGAATACGTCGTAACCGTCGCATACGGCATCTACTTCCAGTTCTTTACCCTGGATATATTTGTCAACCAGTACGGGCTGATCTTCGTTGATCTTAACGGCTGTTTTCAGGTAGGAACGCAGGGATTCTTCGTTAGCAACGATCTGCATTGCGCGACCGCCCAGAACGTAGCTGGGGCGAACCAGTACGGGATAGCCGATTTCTTCCGCCGCTTTTACACCGTCTTCAATGTTTGTAACTGCCTGACCCTTAGGCTGAGGGATGTGCAGTTCTTCCATGATCTTTTCGAAGGAATCTCTGTTTTCCGCTCTTTCGATAGCAGCAACGTCTGTACCGATGATTTTTACGCCGCGTTCCATGAGAGGCTGTGCCAGGTTGATGGCTGTCTGACCGCCCAGGGAAGCGATAACGCCCAGAGGCTGTTCCATTTCCACGATGTTCATAACGTCTTCTACAGTCAGAGGTTCGAAGTACAGCTTGTCGCTGGTTGTGTAGTCTGTGGATACAGTTTCGGGGTTGTTGTTGATGATGATGGATTCATAACCATACTGTTTGATGGTTGTTACAGCGTGTACGGTGGAGTAGTCGAATTCCACGCCCTGACCGATACGGATAGGACCAGAACCCAGTACGATGATTTTCTTCTTGTCGCTCAGACGGGATTCGTTGCCTTCTTCGTATGTGGAGTAGAAGTAAGGGATATAGCCGCCGCAGCCGCTTGTTTCGATCATTTTGTAAACAGGGAACATTTTCTGTTCTTTTCTCAGGTTGAATACTTCAACTTCTTTCCAGTTCCACAGTTTTGCGATGAATTTATCGGAGAAGCCCATTTTCTTCGCTTTTGCCAGGATTTCAACGTTGCCAACGTTTTCAGCCAGTACTGTTTCATAGTCAACGATGTTTTTCATGACTTCCAGGAAGTATTTTGTGATTTTGGTTGCTTCGAAGATGTCGTCCAGAGATACACCGTTGCGGATCAGCTGTGCGATTGCATAGATTCTGTCATCGGGGCTCTTAGCGATGTAGTCCAGCAGTTCTTCGTTAGATGTGTTGTCAAATTTGTCCATGTACAGGTGGCAAACACCGATTTCCAGAGAGCGGATGGATTTGAGCAGACATTCTTCGATGGTTCTGCCGATACCCATAACTTCGCCGGTTGCTTTCATCTGTGTGCCCAGTGTGTTTGCTGCTGTAGCAAATTTGTCGAAGGGGAAACGAGGCATTTTCGCTACGATATAGTCCAGAGCGGGTTCGAAGTTTGCGTTTGTTTCGGAAATCTTGATTTCGTCCAGTGTCATACCAACAGCGATCTTAGCTGTTACACGGGCGATGGGGTAACCGCTTGCTTTGGATGCCAGTGCGGAGGAGCGAGATACACGAGGGTTAACTTCGATCAGGTAGTACTTGGAGGAGTTGGGGTCCAGTGCGAACTGTACGTTACAACCACCTTCGATTTTCAGTGCGCGGATGATTTTCAGTGCGCTGTCACGGAGCATGTTGAAGTCTGCGTCGTTCAGTGTCAGGATAGGAGCCACAACGATGGAGTCACCTGTGTGTACACCAACGGGGTCGATGTTTTCCATACCGCAGATGGTGATGGCGTGGTCTGTGCCGTCACGCATTACTTCGAATTCGATTTCTTTGTAGCCTTTTACGCTCTTTTCTACCAGTACCTGATGTACGGGAGAAAGTTTCAGAGCGTTTTCCATGATTTCTACCAGTTCGGTTTCGTTGTTTGCGAAACCGCCGCCGGTGCCGCCCAATGTGAATGCGGGACGCAGTACAACGGGGTAGCCGATTTCTTTTGCAGCGTCGATAGCTTCTTCAACGGAGTATGTGATAATGGAAGGAATTACGGGTTCGCCGATTTCCTGACAGAGTTCTTTGAACAGTTCTCTGTCTTCAGCGCGTTCGATACTTTCGCAGCTTGTGCCCAGCAGTTCAACCTGACATTCTCTCAGAACGCCTTTCTTTTCCAGCTGCATTGCCAGGTTCAGACCTGTCTGACCGCCGATACCGGGAACGATGGCGTCGGGACGTTCATAACGCAGGATTTTTGCAACATATTCCAGTGTCAGGGGTTCCATGTAAACCTTGTCCGCGATGGTTGTGTCTGTCATGATGGTAGCGGGGTTGGAGTTTACCAGCACCACTTCATAGCCTTCTTCTTTCAGGGCAAGGCAAGCCTGTGTGCCTGCATAGTCAAATTCGGCAGCCTGTCCGATAACGATGGGACCGGAGCCGATGATCAGAATTTTTTTGAGGTCAGTTCTCTTTGGCATATTGTAATTCCTCCTTGAATATATATAAAATTTCCTAGTTACCTAATGTTGATTATAATTTTATTATAATATGGTTGATTTCCGGCTGTCCAGATTTTCTTCCCATACAAGAGCACCTTTATACATGGTCATCTTGCATTTGCCAGATACTTCCCAGCCGGTGAAAGGGGTACTTTTGCCCATGGAGCAGAACGCCGCAGGGTCGATGGTGTAAGTTTCATTCAGATCGTACACCGTCAGGTTGGCAGGCATGCCAACAGCAAGCGGTGTGCCGATGCCAAATCGTTTGGATGGATTTGTGTGCATCAGATCAATGAGCTTATTTAAGGTAAG
Organism: Clostridia bacterium; assembly: GCA_022786605.1. GTDB lineage: Bacteria > Bacillota > Clostridia > Lachnospirales > Anaerotignaceae > Anaerotignum. Next base: position 36,137 of record JALFWW010000005.1, read on the forward strand.
AACTCCTTTTTTCACCAGATGGGTATACAAAATGGGGAAGGCTGTTTCCAATCCTACAATGCCCATCATGCTCTTTTCTAATCCCTTGCTTTTTTCTTCAGCGGAGTGGGGCGCATGGTCGGTGGCGATCATGTCGATAGTGCCGTCCAGAATCCCTGCGATAAGGGCATCCTGATCTGCTTTGCTGCGCAGAGGGGGATTCATTTTGAATCTGCCGTCCTCCTGCAAATCCATATCGGTCAGTACCAGATAATGGGGACCTGTTTCGCAGGAAACGGGAAGACCTTCTTTTTTCGCCTGACGGATGAGTTCAACGCCTTCTTTGGTGGAGATGTGGCAGACATGATAGTCACATCCTGTTTCTCTTACCAAAGCGATGTCACGCTCGATCTGTTTCCATTCACTTTCGGAGCAGATACCTTTGTGTCCGTGTTTGGCACAATATTCGCCTGCATGAATATAGCCGCCATTGAGCAGTTCATTAACTTCGCAGTGTGCGGCTACCATTTTGTCAAGTTGTTTGATTTTTTTCATAGCCTGACGCATCATTTCGTCACTTTGTACACCCCGACCATCGTCGGAAAAAGCGCATACATGAGGTGCCAGCGCGTCAAAATCCGCAAGTGCTTCGCCTTTTTCACCATAAGTGATGGCACCATAAGGCAGGACTTCGATCAAAGCGGTCTTTTCGATGGCTTCCAGCTGGGGCGCCAGTGTTTCAGCGCAGTCAGGAACTGGATTCAGGTTCGGCATGGCGCAAATGGTGGTGTAACCGCCATGTGCCGCGGCCTGCGTACCTGTACGGATGGTTTCTTTATAAAAAAATCCCGGTTCTCTCAGATGCGTATGAACATCAATGAAACCGGGAAAGATAGCGAAACCTTCCAAATCGAAAACAACGCTGCCTTTTGTGGGTGCGGCGGAAGAAATATCGGTAATGATACCATTGTTGATAAATACGTTGGATTTTACAAATTCGCCCTGCATAAATACGTTTGCATTGGATAAAATGTAGTTCAATGTATTTCTCTCCTTTCTTCTGTCTGCGTGGTTGTTATGTATTTCTTTACAAATTGTCAGTAGTATATCATAGGGATTTGGCTCTGTCAAGCTTTTCTTTCGGAGAAAATTCTTCCCCCTTCATTGACAGGAAATTGGAAAATGTGTTAGACTGAACTTGTCAAATAAAGCGGTTTTCTGTAACTGACGGATTGGTGGGAGACCACAGGGGAGCAGAAAATCGGAAATGTTTCTAAGCAGTGCAGTACTGCCAATGGGATATTTGTATGATTCCCGGGCCTACAGAGTTTCTTCGGTCTGTTTGTCCTGCATGATGGTTACCAGCGGTGTTTTTGATAAATGGAAATATCGCTTTTTTGCTGTCAATGAGGAGAAAGAGAAGGAAAGCGTACTGCTTTTTGTCGACCGTCTGGGCAGTTCTGTTTCCGCCACGGAATCAGACTGTCCTTTTTTGTGTTTACAAAAGGGTTTGTATTATGTTTGAGGAGGTTTATCCATGAAAAAAATCGGTATTGTAATGGGCAGCGACAGTGATCTTCCTGTATTGGAAAAGGCAATGACTACACTGGACAAATTCGGTGTGCCTTATGAAGTGCATGTATATTCCGCACACAGAACACCTGTAGAAGCAAAAGAATTCGCGCAGCAGGCAAGAGCCAACGGCTTTGGTGCCATCATCGCGGCAGCAGGCAAGGCAGCCCATCTGGCAGGCGCCATTGCGGCAAACACCACACTGCCTGTCATCGGCATTCCTGTAAAATCCTCTACACTGGACGGTCTGGACGCACTGCTTTCTACCGTACAGATGCCCGGCGGCATTCCCGTTGCGACAGTAGCTATTGACGGCGCGGAAAACGCGGCTCTGCTGGCAATTCAGGTACTGGGTGCATCTGACGCGGAACTGGCAGCGAAACTGGATGCAGCCAGAGCGGAAGCAGCAGCAAAGGTGCTGGAAAAGAACAAAGCGGTGGAAGCAAAATACAACCACTGATTCTAAATGACATAATTTTTCCAAAGCGAGTGCGGCGGAAATGGAGATAATGTAAAAAAAGTGACAGGATGAAAATGAGCGCAGTGAAAGGAGCGATTTTCCAATGAAAAGCCAAAGCGAAAGCTATAAAGCAGCAGGCGTAGACATTACAGCAGGTTATCAGGCTGTAGAACTGATGAAAAAACATATTGCAAGAACCGTGACAGCAGGTGCCATGTCCGATATCGGCGGTTTCGGCGGTCTGTTTGAAATGGATCTGACAGGTATCACAAAACCCGTACTGGTAAGCGGTACTGACGGTGTTGGTACCAAACTGAAACTGGCGTTTTTGATGGACAAACATGACACAGTAGGTATCGACTGTGTAGCAATGTGTGTCAATGACATCATTTGCTGCGGCGCAAAACCTCTGTTCTTCCTGGACTATATTGCCGTAGGCAAAAACTTCCCTGAAAAAGTAGCTGCCATCGTTTCCGGCGTAGCAGAAGGCTGTGTACAGTCTGGTGCATCCCTCATCGGCGGTGAAACAGCGGAAATGCCCGGTTTCTATCCCGAAGATGAATACGATTTGGCTGGTTTCGCAGTAGGTGTTGTAGACAAAGACAAAATCCTGGACAACAAAACCATGGAAGCTGGCGATGTTGTTATCGCACTGCCTTCCAGCGGCGTACATTCCAACGGTTTCTCTCTGGTTCGCCGTGTATTTGATGTGGAAAACGCAGACATCAAAACACCTCTGGCAGAACTGGGAGGCAAATCTCTGGGCGAAACACTGCTGGCACCTACAAAAATCTATGTAAAACCTATGCTGGCACTGTTCGAAGAAGTGAAAGTGAAAGCAGTTTCCCATATCACAGGCGGCGGCTTCTATGAAAACATTCCCAGAAGCATTCCCAAAGGTTTTGGTGCGAAAATCGACAAGAGCGCACTGCGTATTCCTCCCATCTTCAAACTGTTGGCGGAAAAAGGCAACATTCCCGAACGTGATATGTTCAACACATTCAACATGGGCGTTGGTATGAGCGTTGTGGTTGCCAAAGCAGACGCTGAAAAAGCACTGGAAATTCTGAAAGCAAACGGTGAAGACGCTTACATCATGGGCGAAATCATTCCTTCCGAGGAGGGCGTGGTTATATGCTGAAAACAAAAATCGCAGTTTTTGTTTCCGGCGGCGGCACCAATTTGCAGGCATTGATCGATGCCCAGAAAAGCGGCGTCCTGCAAAGCGGCGAAATCGCCTTGGTTCTTGCCAGCAACCATAAGGCTTATGCCTTGACAAGAGCGGCGGAAAACAACATCCCTTCCGCTGTGGTTGTCAGAAAGGAATTTGATTCCCAGCTGGCTTATGAAGAAAAGGTTAAGGAAGTCCTGAAAGAACATGGCATTGAGCTCATTGTTCTGGCTGGCTTCATGTCCATTCTCAGTGAAAACTTTACTTCCGCTTTCCCGAAGCGGATCATCAATATCCACCCCTCTTTGATCCCTTCTTTCTGCGGAAAAGGGTACTATGGTCTGAAAGTCCACGAAGCGGCTTTGGCTTATGGGGTGAAAGTGACAGGGGCAACGGTGCATTATGTCAATGAAATCCCTGACGGCGGCGAAATCCTCTTGCAGAAAGCCGTTGAGGTCAAAGACGGAGATACACCGGAAGTGCTCCAGCGCCGTGTCATGGAGGAAGCGGAATGGATTCTGCTGCCTCGTGCCACAGAGCAGGTTTCCAAAGAATTGCAGAAAGGAAGATAATTTTCATGGATATTTACAGAAAAGATTCTATGGCAACACTGGTGAAAGATAACGCTTATGTAGGCAGAGGCATTGTCATCGGCAAAACAGCAGATGCCAAAAAAGCGGCAGTGGCTTACTTCATCATGGGTCGCAGCGAAAACAGCCGTAACCGTGTGTTCATCGAAAAAGGCGATGAAGTGATCATCGAACCCTTCGATGTTTCCAAAGTGGAAGATCCTTCTCTGATCATTTATTCTCCTATCAAAAAATGGGAAAACAAACTGATCGTGACAAACGGCGACCAGACAGACACCGTTTATGACTTCATCAAAGACGGTAAAACATTTGAAGAAGCTCTGGAAACAAGAGAATTTGAACCTGACGCACCCAACTTTACCCCTAGAATCAGCGGTATGCTTACATTCGGGGAAAAAGATTTCGCATACAAAATGAGTATCCTGAAAAGCGCAGACGCAGAAGGCAGCGCATGCAACCGCTACACCTTCTCCTATGCCGCAACAGCAGGTCTGGGTCACTTTATCCATACTTATGCATGCGACGGCAATCCCCTGCCTACATTCCAGGGTGAACCCGAACGTGTGGCAATCCCCGATGACATTGACACATTCCTGAATGAAATCTGGGAAAACCTGAATGAACAGAACAAAATCTCCATTTATGTTCGCTACATCGATCTGGAAACAGGCGCTGTGGAAAACAGAATGATCAACAAAAACAAATAAAACAAAAGAGGAGTACAGGATGCACGAAAACAAGGAAATTTATATTTCACCTTTTTCTACCCGTTATGCCAGCAAACAAATGCAGGAAGTATTTTCTGAACAGTTCAAGTTCCGCACATGGCGCAGACTTTGGATCGCGTTGGCACGGGCGGAAAAGGCATTGGGTTTGGATATTACAGAGGAACAGATCGCGCAGATGGAATCTTTCAAAGACGACATCAATTACGAAGTGGCAGAAGAAAGAGAACGCATTGTTCGCCATGACGTTATGAGCCATGTGTACGCTTTCGGGAAACAGTGTCCCGCGGCGGAACCCATCATCCATCTGGGCGCAACCAGCTGCTATGTAGGGGATAATACAGACATCATCATTCTGCGGAAGGCTTCCGAAATCATTCTGAAGAAAGCGGCGCAGGTGCTGAAAAACCTGTCTGATTTCGCTATGGAATATAAGGACATGCCTTGCCTTGCTTATACACACTTGCAGCCTGCACAGCTGACTACCGTGGGCAAACGTGCGGCACTGTGGATGTATGAACTTTCTCAGGATGTGCTGGAACTGGAACATCGTCTGGACAAGCTGCTGCTTTTGGGTTCCAAAGGCACCACCGGCACACAGGCAAGCTTTATGGAGCTTTTTGACGGTGATGAGGAAAAAATCAAGAAAATGGAAACCATGATCGCCGATGAAATGGGATTCCCCGGTGTGGTTCCCGTTTCCGGTCAGACGTATTCCAGAAAGGTAGACGCTTATTTCCTCTCTGTTCTGTCCGGATTTGCCCAGAGCGCATATAAATTCTCCAATGACATGCGTATTTTGCAGTCCTTTGAGGAAATGGAGGAGCCTTTTGAAAAGAATCAGATTGGTTCTTCCGCAATGCCTTACAAGCGCAATCCCATGCGCAGTGAGCGTATTTCCGCACTGGCAAGATATGTCATTGTAGATTCTCTGAATCCGGCGCTGACAGCAGGAACCCAGTGGTTTGAACGTACTCTGGATGACTCAGCGAATAAACGTATTTCCATTGCGGAAGCGTTTCTGGCAGTAGATGCCATTTTAAATATTTATATCAACGTGACTGGCGGCATTGTGGTCTATGATAAGGTTGTCAACCGCCGTGTCATGGAAAAACTGCCTTTTATGGCAACAGAAAACATCCTGATGCAGTCTGTGAAAAAAGGCGGCAACAGACAGGAACTTCACGAACGTCTGCGTACCCATTCCCATGGGGCAGCGGCAAAAGTGAAACTGGAAGGCGGCGCCAACGACCTGATTCAGCGCATTGTGGACGACCCCGCATTCCCTCTGACAGAGGAGGAAATCTATGCGGAACTGGACCCCAAGCGTTATATCGGCAGATGCGCCTCTCAGGTGGAAGAACTGGTGGCTTATACCATTCAGCCCATTTTGCAGCGGTGGCATGACGGCGAAATCCAGGCAGAATTGAAGGTTTGAAAATTTCGAAGGAGAGAAGCGGTATGAAAGAATTTGAATTGAAATATGGTTGTAACCCCAACCAGAAACCGGCAAAAATCTTTATGGCGGACGGCAGTGATTTGCCCATTGAAATTCTCAACGGCAAACCGGGTTATATCAACTTTTTGGACGCGTTCAACAGCTGGCAGCTGGTGAAAGAACTGAAGGAAGCCCTGGGCATGCCTGCGGCAACCTCCTTTAAACATGTAAGCCCTACTTCCGCAGCCGTAGGCGTACCTATGAGCGCGGAACTGAAAAAAGCTTGCTTTGTAGACGATATCGAAGGGCTGGATGATTCTCCCATTGCGCTGGCTTACGCAAGAGCAAGAGGCACAGATAGAATGTGTTCCTTTGGTGACTGGGTTGCCCTCAGCGATGTTTGTGACGAAGTAACTGCTCGCCTGCTGAAAAGAGAAGTTTCTGACGGTATCATCGCGCCCGGCTACACACCCGAAGCACTGGAAATCCTGAAAAGCAAACGCAAAGGCAGCTACAACATCGTAAAAATCGACCCTAACTACGTGCCTGAAAAACAGGAAAGAAAACAGGTTTACGGCATCACATTTGAACAGGGCAGAAACGATTTCAAAATCGACGAAGAACTGCTGAACAACATCGTGACAGAAAACAAAGAACTGCCTGACGCGGCAAAACGCGATCTGATCATCGCTCTGATCACACTGAAATATACACAGTCCAACTCCGTATGCTTTGCCAAAGACGGTCAGGCTATCGGCGTAGGCGCAGGTCAGCAGTCCAGAATCCACTGCACCAGACTGGCTGGCAGCAAAGCGGACGTATGGCATCTGCGTCAGCATGAAAAAGTGCTGAATCTGCCTTTCCTGCCTACCGTTGGCAGACCTGACAGAGATAACACCATCGACGTTTATATCTCTGACGACTATGAAGACGTTCTGGCAGAAGGCACATGGCAGAAATTCTTCTCCGAAAAACCCGAACCTCTTACAAAAGAAGAAAAGAGAGCATATCTGGATTCCATCAAAGGTGTGGCTCTGGGCAGTGACGCTTTCTTCCCCTTCGGTGACAACATCGAACGTGCGGCTAAGAGCGGCGTAACTTATATTGCGGAACCCGGCGGTTCCATCCGTGACGACAATGTCATCGAAACCTGCAACAAATACGGCATGGCTATGGCATTTACCGGCATGAGACTGTTCCATCACTAAGAGAGAAAACGGGAGGAATCAATATATGAAAGTTATGGTTGTAGGCGGCGGTGGCAGAGAACATACCATCGTGAAGAAGATCAAGGAAAACAAAGCAGTGACAGAACTGTACGCACTGCCCGGCAACGGCGGTATTGCGCAGGATGCAGTCTGTGTGGATATCGGCGCAAAGGACATTGACGGCATTGTGGCATTCGCAAAGGAAAAAGCTATTGATTTCGCAGTGGTGGCTCCTGACGATCCTCTGGTACTGGGCGCAGTTGACGCACTGGAAGCCATCGGTGTACCTTGCTTCGGTCCCAACAAAGATGCAGCGATTTTGGAAGGCAGCAAAGTGTTCTCCAAAAATCTTATGAAAAAATACAACATCCCAACAGCGGCTTACGAAGTGTTTGACAACGCCGAAGACGCTCTGGCTTATCTGGAAACAGCACCCATTCCCACTGTTATCAAAGCAGATGGTCTGGCGCTGGGCAAAGGCGTTATCATTGCGGAAACAAGAGAACAGGCAAAAGCCGGCGTAAAAACCATCATGGAAGATAAAGTATTTGGTGCCAGCGGTGACCACATTGTTGTGGAAGAATTCCTGACAGGTCCCGAAGTTTCCGTTCTGGCATTCACAGACGGCAAAACCATGATTCCCATGGTTTCTTCCATGGACCACAAACGTGCACTGGATGGCGATAAAGGGCTGAATACTGGCGGTATGGGTACAGTAGCACCCAATCCTTACTATACAGAAGCTGTTGCGGAAGAATGTATGAAAACCATTTTCCTGCCTACTATGGAAGCCATGAACAAAGAAGGCAGAACATTCAAAGGCTGCCTGTACTTTGGTCTGATGCTGACACCCAACGGTCCCAAAGTAATCGAGTACAACTGCCGTTTCGGTGACCCCGAAACACAGGTTGTGCTGCCTTTGCTGGAAAGCGACCTGCTGACCATCATGCAGCATATCGCCAACGGCACACTGGCAGATGCTGAAGTAAAATTCAGCAACAAAGCGGCTTGCTGTGTCATCATGGCATCCGAAGGCTATCCCGGCAAATACGAAACAGGCTATGAAATCACACTGCCCGCGGATTCCAGCAGAATCTTCGTGGCTGGCGCGAAAATCAAAGACGGCAAACTGGTTACCGGCGGCGGCCGTGTGCTGGGTGTGACAGAAGTGGCGGATACGCTTGCAGAAGCTGTGGATAAAGCTTATGAAACGGTAAAAACCGTAAGTTTTGCAAACGCATATTATCGGAAAGATATTGGTAAAAAAGCCCTTGCGGCGGAGGTGTAACATCTATGGTTTATAGAATTTATGTGGAGAAAAAACAGGGTTTGCAGACAGAAGCAGACGGCTTGAGAGCCGATCTGGTGAACCTGCTGGGCATCAAAGGTCTGACAGGTCTGCGCCTTTTGAATCGTTACGACGTAGAACACATTGACAAAGAATTGTTTGAAAACTGCAAAACAACGGTATTTTCCGAACCTCAGCTGGATGATCTGCTGACAGAAATCCCTCAGGACGGCGCGAAAGTGTTCGCAGTGGAATTTTTGCCCGGTCAGTTCGACCAGAGAGCAAACTCCGCAGCGGAATGTATCCAGATCATTTCCAAACAGGACAGACCTCTGGTAAAGAGCGCGAAAGTTTACCTGCTGTACGGTGATCTGAGCGACGCTGATGTGGAAGCTATCAAGAAATATGTTATCAACCCTGTGGAATCCAGAGAAGCTGCTCTGGCAGAAGCAGATACACTGGAAATGGTATACGACATTCCTACTTCTGTCGCAACACTGGACAGTTTCTGCGAAATGGACGAAGCTGCACTGGCGCAGTTTGTGGCAGATCAGGGTCTGGCAATGGATCTGGACGATATCAAAGTATGTCAGGCTTATTTCCAGAGCGAACACAGAGATCCTACCATTACAGAAATCAAAATGATCGATACATACTGGTCTGATCACTGCCGTCATACCACATTCCTGACAACCATCGACAGCGTGAAATTCGAAGACGCACTGTTGCAGAGCGCTTATGATGAATATCTGAAAACAAGAGAAGCCATTGGCAGAACAAAACCCATCAACCTGATGGATATGGGTACCATTGTGGCAAAATTCCTGAAACAGCAGGGTAAGCTGGATAAACTGGACGAATCCGAAGAAATCAACGCTTGCACAGTCAAAATCGATGTGGAAGTGGAAGATAGAGTGGAAAAATGGCTGCTGCTGTTCAAAAACGAAACACACAACCATCCCACAGAAATCGAACCTTTCGGCGGCGCTGCAACCTGCGTGGGCGGTGCCATCCGTGACCCTCTGAGCGGTCGTTCTTATGTGTACGCTGCTATGCGTGTGACAGGTGCAGGCAACCCTCTGACACCCGTTTCCGAAACATTGCAGGGCAAACTGCCTCAGAGAAAAATCGTTACCACAGCTGCTGCTGGTTACAGCTCTTACGGCAACCAGATCGGTCTGGCAACAGGTCAGGTAGACGAAATCTACCACGACGGCTATGTGGCTAAGAGAATGGAAATCGGTGCGGTTATCGGTGCGGCTCCTGCGGAAAATGTACGCAGAGAACGTCCCGAAGACGGCGACATCGTTATTTTGCTGGGCGGCAGAACCGGTCGTGACGGCTGCGGCGGTGCAACAGGCTCCTCCAAATCCCATACACTGGAATCTCTGGAAAACTGCGGCGCAGAAGTACAGAAAGGTAACGCTCCCGAAGAAAGAAAACTGCAGAGATTGTTCCGTAACGCGGAAGCATCTCGCCTGATCAAACGCTGCAATGACTTCGGTGCCGGCGGTGTATCCGTTGCCATCGGGGAACTGGCAGACGGTCTGGAAATCAACCTGAACGCTGTTCCTAAAAAATATGAAGGTCTGGACGGCACAGAACTGGCAATCAGTGAATCTCAGGAACGTATGGCAGTTGTTGTTGCGGCAGAAGATGTGGAACGCTTCAAAGAACTGGCTTACGCAGAAAACCTGGAAGCTACCGTAGTCGCAGAAGTAAAGGCAAATCCTTATCTGGTAATGTACTGGAACGATAAGAAAATCGTTAACATTTCCCGTGAATTCCTGAACTCCAACGGTGCAGAAAAACATATCGACATCACACCTGCTGCTCCCGAAAACTATGACAAAGAAATCAAAGACGATTTCAAAGCAGCTTACATGGATTTGGCTGGTGACCTGAATGTTTGCTCCAAACGTGGTCTGTCTGAACGCTTCGACTCCACCATCGGCGCAGGTACAGTCCTGATGCCTTTCGGCGGCAAAAACCAGAGAACACCTATTCAGGCCATGGTAAACAAAGTTTCCATGGAAAAAGCAGACGCAAAGACATGCTCTTTGATGGCTTGGGGCTACAATCCTTTTATCGCAGAAAAGAGCCCTTACCACAGCGCATATCTGGCAGTTGTGGAATCTGTAGCGAAACTCATTGCAACAGGTGCGAAATTTGAAGATGTATACCTGTCCTTCCAGGAATACTTCGAAAAACCTATGAAAGATCCCAAACGCTGGGGCAAACCCATGGCAGCCCTGCTGGGTGCGTTTATGGCACAGAAAGGTCTGGAAATCGCTGCCATCGGCGGTAAAGACTCCATGAGTGGTACTTTTGAACACATCGACGTACCTCCCACACTGGTTTCTTTCGCTGTGACAACAGAAAATGTAGGAAACATCATCTCTCCCGAATTCAAAGGGGAAAATCATAAAGTGGTACTGCTGAAACCCGTTTACGATGAAAACGGTCTGCCCACTGCTGACAGCCTGAAAGCGCTGTTCGCACAGGTGAACGATCTGATGCGTGCTGGCAAGGTTTGCGCAGCTTACACACCCACATATGGCGGTGTAGCAGAAGCAGTGCTGAAAATGGCAATGGGTAATGACATCGGCTTTACTTATGCAGATGGTCTGACCAAAGAAGACATCTTCGGTTATGCTTACGGCGCATTTGTGCTGGAACTGAGCAGCGAAGACGAAGTTGGCACACTGCTGGGCAGAACTGGCGGCAATGCCATCGCAAAAGACGGCGTTTCTATCGCACTGGCTGACCTGTACGATGTTTACGAAGGCAAGCTGGAACCCATTTACTCCTGCAACATTGAAACAGAAGCAAAAGAACTGCCTACATTTACATATCGTGCAGAAAGTTTTGCAAAACCTCGTTTGCAGTTCGCGAAACCTAAAGTATTGATCCCTGTATTCCCTGGCACAAACTGCGAATACGATTCCGCAAAAGCTATGGAACGGGCAGGTGCAGAAGCGGAAATCTTTGTTATCAACAACCTTTCTGCAGCTGGTATCGCAAACTCCGTAGAAACATTTGCGAAGAAACTGAACGACAGCCAGATGATCTTCATCCCCGGTGGTTTCTCCGGCGGTGACGAACCTGACGGCTCCGGTAAATTCATCACAGCATTCTTCAGAAACCCTGAAGTAAAAGAAGCTGTCACAAAACTGCTGGAAGACAGAGATGGTCTGATTTGTGGTATCTGTAACGGTTTCCAGGCGCTGATCAAACTGGGTCTGGTACCTTACGGCAAGATCATCGACACCGATGAAACCTGCCCGACACTGACATACAACACCATTCATAGACACCAGTCCAAACTGGTTCGCACTCGTGTGGCTTCCAACAAATCTCCTTGGCTGTCCAACGTACAGCCCGGCGATATCTTCACCGTACCTATTTCCCACGGCGAAGGTCGTCTGCTGGCAGATGAAGCACTGCTGCGTCAGCTGGCAGAAAACGGTCAGATACTCACACAGTATGTAGATCAGAACGGCAACCCCACCAACGATATTCAGTACAACCCCAACGGCTCTGCCTTCGCTATTGAAGGTCTGCTTTCTCCTGATGGTCGTGTACTGGGTAAGATGGGTCACTCCGAACGTATTGCTGACCGTCTGTATCAGAACGTACCCGGCGAATTTGATATGAAACTGTTCAAATCCGCAGTGGAATATTGGAAATAAAAAACACTTTGCTCCCGTGTCATTATGGCACGGGAGTTTTTTTTGACAATGAAAAGAAACGGTGGTATGATGCAAACAGGAGATGAAAGTCTATGAAACCAGATAAAGTTTGTATTTTCACAAGGAAAATCAGCTCTGTACAATAAGACCGATCGAGATTGTATGGGGCGGAGATTCTTTTACATAAGATCGGCATGAAAACATAGGAAACTATGTTTTGTTTGCGTGCCGGAAAGAAGGAATATCCGCGGAAAGCCTTTTTGCAGATAGTAGAAGGGCGACCGTGGATTTTTTGCGCCCTTTTTCAGAAAGGAAGGACGATTTGATATGTATGAAAACTGGAAAATACAAGTAGGTAAGTTTTTGACCGCACAGACCATTTCTCTTTTTGGTTCGGCATTGGTGCAGTATGCCATGGTCTGGTATCTGACCCTTGATACAGGGTCAGGCAAGGTATTGACCCTTTCCACCATCTGTGGCTTTTTGCCTCAGGTTTTGATTTCTCTTTTGGCGGGTACATGGCTGGACCGATATGATAGAAAAAAACTGATGATGGTTTCCGATGGGGTGATTGCTGTTGCAACTGGAATTTTGGGAATCGGTTTTTTCATGGGAAAAGCCACAACAGCAGGGGTGATCGTGGTCCTTGCCATACGTTCCATGGGATCCGGCATACAGACACCGGCGGTACAGGCAGTTATGCCCCAGCTGGTGCCCAAAGAAGCATTGATACAGGTCAACGGTATACAAAGCACCAGCTCTGCCATCACCAATTTTCTGGCACCGGCAGCCAGCGGCGCTGTGCTGGGGATTTTTGGCATGGAAGCGACACTGTTTTTGGATGTCATCACAGCTGTGATCGGTATTTCCATTACGGCAACGGTCATGATTCCTGAGTTGAAGGGGAAAACAGAGGTCTCTTCGTGGATGCAGATGGCAGAAGGAATTGTATATATCCGAAAAAATCAGGATGTGCGCTATTTACTGTTCTTTGAATTTGCGACACTGTTTTTTGTAACGCCCGCGGCCTTTTTGACACCTCTTTTGGTGTCCCGTTCCTTCGGGGCGGAGGTTTGGCGGCTGACATGCAGTGAAATGACTTACAGTTTGGGGATGATTCTGGGGGGGTTGCTGTTGGCTCTCTGGAAGGGATATCCCAGACACGCCAAAGCTACTCTGCTGACAGGTACATGGTTTGGGTGTCTTGTATTTGGGTTGGGGCTGGCGCCGACATTTGGGATTTATCTGGTTTGCAATACCCTCCTTGGCACTGCGTCCCCTTGCTATAATGCACCCATCACAGCGTTTTTACAGCGCAGAGTGCCGCAGGAATATCATGGAAGGGTATTCGGTTTTTTACAGATTGCAGTATCTATGGCGTTTCCTTTGGGAATGCTCTTTTTTGGACCTTTGGCGGATGTGATGGAAATCAGACTCCTGCTGTTTCTTGGCGGAAGCGGTGTGTTAGGGGTGATGGCATACAGCTTTTTCCGAAAGCAACTCAATTTTTGATTTTTTTTTGTAAAACAGCAAACCTTTCTCCTGTAAATTCGCTCTATATAGTAGACGCGTCAAACGAAAGAAAAAGGAGGCTTTGGCTTTGACTATAGAAGAAACGGCAGCACTGGTTCGTCAGATGCAGGCAGGAGACACAGACGCTTTTGACGAAATATTTGCTGCTTATGAGCAAAAAGCGGTGCGCACTGCTGCCCTCATCTGTGGGGAGGTTTCTCTGGCAGAGGATATTGCCCAGGAGGCTTTTGTGACTTGTCTGCTGCAGATCGAAAAGCTGCAAAATCCATATTGTTTTTCATCCTGGTTTTTCAAGACACTCATTAGATGTGCCTGGAAGCAGACAAAGAAGAAACAAAAGCTGATTCCTGCGGCAGACATTCTGGAAGAAGCGGCGAAGGGGCTGCCGCCGGTGTTTGACAGTTATCCCAGTGAGCAGCGGGCGATGTACGAAAAGCTTTATGCCGCCATTGACAGTCTGGGACAAAAACAGCGAACTACATTGATTCTATATTATTTCAATGATTTTTCCATCAAGGAGATCGCGCAGATTACATCTTCTTTAGAGGCGACAGTAAAATCCAGATTGTTTGCGGCAAAAAATCATCTGCGGAAGGTTTTGGCAAGGGAACACACACAGCGGAAGGGGGAACTGGTTTATGAAAAGAGATGAATTGGACGCAATGATTCAGAAAGCTATGGAAAAACGGACAGAGCATCTGAAGGCTGATCCCATGATGCTGGAGCGCATCAAAAGAGAAGCGGCGTCAAGAGAGCGGAAGGAGAGAATTTCCATGAAATTATTTACAGCAAAAAGAATCGCGGCTGTTGCAGTGGTATGTTTTGCATCTGTTACCTGTTATGCGGCAGTGCATTTCAGTGGTGTAGAGGCGCAGACTACTGTTGATATCACAAGCTATGCACAGCTTGAAAAGGCGGAAGAAAAAATGGGATTTGATATGAAAACGGTAGAAACCTTCTCCAATGGTTTTACATTTGTCGATGGCGGCACTGGCGAAATGTACGGACAGGATGAAAACGGAAATAACGTAGGTGACCCATATGTGCTGATGACATTGTCTTATGAAAAAGAAGGAAAAACAGTGGTGGTGACTGCACAAGACGGCAATCCTTATCCTGACGCAGGGCTGGGATACAGCAGCCAGCTTTATAAGTTTGTGCCGGAGGGCTATGAACTGACAGCAGAGGATAAAGAAAAGGAAGCTAATGGCGAACTCATCATTTCTTATGGTACAGATGAAGTGATGGAAACCGTCATGGAAATCTATTCCTGGAAAGATGGAAATCTGTATTACAGCATGACAGCGGATAACTGCGATTTGGGAGAAGAAGCTATGGCGCAGATGGCAGCACAGATGCAAAATTCTTGAAGGGTACTGAAAAATAAATAGTTTAACGGCATAAAAAATGAAAAGTGAAGAACTGCCAAGCACAGGCAGGTTCTTCACTTTTTTTAGAAAAAAGAAAATATCAAATTTAAAAAATGAATTTTTATTCAATAATAACCGCTTATATGCAAAATCATTGCGAAATTTAGAAAAGATTGGGTGATTCATAAATTTTTTGCATTAACAATTCATTAAAATTTTCAAAGTACCGTCATTTGTACGTTTCTAAAAAGAGTGAAATTTTCGGTCAAAACGAATGGTACCTTAAAAATATGTGAAATTTTAATAATAATCGCGAATCTATAGAAAAAAGTTTTGGAAATTGATAAATTTTTCTGTATTGTTGTGTGTTTCATTTTGTGTTATAATGGCTAAGTATGTATAACAGATGAAAAGAGGATGTATATATGCAAAAGGATTTCATTCTTTCACATGTAGACCATACGATGCTGAAACAGGGTTCCACATGGGCAGATATCCAGCGTATTTGTGACGAGGGATTGTCCCATAAAACAGCTTCTGTCTGTATCCCGCCTTCCTATATTGCGGATGCGGCGGCATATCTGAAAGGTCGTTTGGCAGTCTGTACGGTGATCGGTTTTCCCAATGGGTATCAGACCACAGCGGTGAAAGTGGCAGAAACAGAAGATGCCATCGCAAATGGCGCGGATGAAATTGATATGGTCATCAACATCGGCTGGGTCAAAGACGGAAAGGATCAGAAGGTTCTGGACGAAATCAACGCCGTGAAAAGAGCCTGTCAGGGCAGAGGACTGAAAGTCATTGTGGAAACCTGTCTGCTGACAGAAGAAGAAAAAATCCGTATGTGTGATGTAGTCAGCCGTTCTGAAGCGGATTATATCAAAACCAGCACGGGCTTTGCCGGCGGCGGTGCTACATTCGCGGATGTGGAACTGTTTGCGAAATATGTGCAGCCCGGTACCAAGATCAAAGCGGCAGGCGGCATCAAAAGTGTCGCGGATGCGGAGAAATTTCTGGAACTTGGCGCAGAGCGCTTAGGAACCAGTTCTCTGGTAGCCATGCTGGATGAAAAAGACTGATATGCGCCGGTGCGTTTTAGACGTACGGGCATACCATAAATATGTTATTTAAAAAGGTAAAAAGGGAGGAATTACAATGAGTTTATTTAAGAAATTTGCAGCAACAGCAATGGCACTGACAATGGTGTTTGGTTTGGCAGCTTGCGGCGGTACTGATTCCGCAGATGGCGAAACCGGAAAAACTTATGTGATCGGTACTGATACAACATTTGCGCCTTTTGAATTCACAACAGACGCAGGTGAATTTGTTGGTATTGATATCGATCTGATGAATGCCATCGCAGAAGATCAGGGCTTTAATGTAGAATTCAACTCTCTGGGCTTCAATGCGGCAGTTCAGGCGTTGGAAGCTGGTCAGGTTGACGGTGTTATCGCTGGTATGAGCATCACAGAAGACAGACAGGAAAAGTTCGACTTCTCTGAACCCTACTTCGACAGCGGCGTTGTGATGGGCGTAAAAGAAGATAACGAAGAAATCAAGAGCTATGAAGATCTGGCAGGCAAAAAAGTAGCTGTTAAGATCGGTACAGAAGGTCAGGCCTTCGCGGAATCCATCAAAGATAAGTATGGTTTCACAACAGTAACATTCGATGATTCCAACGCTATGTACATGGATGTAAATGCAGGTAACTCCGTTGCTTGTTTCGAAGACTATCCTGTAATGGGTTACGCGATCACACAGGGTGTTGGTCTGAAAATGGTAACAGATAAAGAACAGGGCAGCTCTTATGGTTTCGCTGTAAACAAAGGCGAAAACGCAGAACTGCTGGAAATGTTCAACGCAGGTCTTGCTAACCTGAAAGAAAGCGGCAAATATGACGAAATTCTGGCAACATACATTCAGGAATAATGAATGCTTTTGACCAAGCCCCGGCTTTTGCCGAGGCTTGTGCCATGGATAGGAATATCCGAAAAATTTTTGTAATTTAGTTGGGAGAAGTGCCTTATGGGTGAGTTTTTTAATGCAATACTTAATTTTATAAACTATGCCGTATCCATTGCCCCCAGATTGTTTGAAGGGCTGAAAATGACGGCAAGTATGACCATTTGTTCTTTGGCTCTGGGGATTGTGGTAGGTTTGATTTCCTGCTTTTTCTCCATTTCAAGAGTCAAGATTTTAAACAAACTGTCCGGTGCCTATCTGAGTGTGATCCGTGGTACACCTTTGATGGTACAGGCCATGTTTATTTATTTCGGTATCACTGGTGCGCTGGGATTTAGAATTTCTTCTTTCAGCGCGTCCATTATCGTATTGATGCTCAATGCCGGTGCGTATTTGTCTGAAATCTTCAGAAGCGGTATCAAAGCCATCAATAAAGGTCAGATGGAAGCGGCACGCAGTCTGGGGCTGCCTCATGGCGTGGCTATGCGTAAGATCATTCTGCCGCAGGCATTCCGTATTGTCATTCCTTCTGTGACCAACCAGTTCATCATTACACTGAAGGATACATCCATCCTTTCTGTAATCGGCGTAGCGGAACTGATGCGTCAGAGTAACCAGATCGTTTCCGGCAACTTCCGTGGTTTCGAAACCTATGCCGTTGTTGCAATCTGGTATTATGTGCTGGTTGTTATTTTGACAAAACTGTTTAAACTGCTTGAGAGGAGGCTGGCAAATTGATTAAGGTAAAAGTTGAAAACCTGAAGAAAAACTTTGGCAGTCTGGAGGTTCTCAAGGACATCAACATGGAAGTCAAAGAAGGCGAAGTGGTTTGCCTCATTGGCCCTTCCGGTTCTGGGAAAAGTACATTCCTGCGCTGTCTGAATAAACTGGAAGAACCCACTGGTGGTGTGATCATCGTGGATGATTACGACCTGATGGCAAAGTCTTCTGACATTAATAAAATCCGTGAGAATATCGGCATGGTATTCCAGCAGTTCAATCTGTTCCCCCATCTGTCTGTGATCCAGAACATCATGCTGGCACCTGTAGACAGAAAACGCATGACAAAGGAACAGGCGGAAGAAAAAGCAAAAAGATTGCTGGAACGGGTAGGTCTGTTGGAAAAAGCAGATGTATATCCCGCAAGTCTTTCCGGCGGCCAGCAGCAGCGTGTAGCCATTGCCCGTGCGCTGGCAATGGAACCGGATATCATGCTCTTTGACGAACCTACTTCCGCACTGGACCCTGAAATGGTAGGGGAAGTGCTGGAAGTTATGAAGCAGCTGGCAGCAGAAGGCATGACCATGGTGGTTGTAACCCATGAAATGGGCTTTGCCCGTGAAGTGGCAGACCGTGTCGTATTTATGGACGGTGGTTATATCGTAGAAGAAGGAACACCGGAAGAAGTTTTCGGTAACCCTCAAAACAAGAGAACACAGGATTTCCTGAACAAAGTACTGTAAGAACGATTCGTAAGGCCAACCACATAAATACAAAAACTGTATACGCAAATGATGCAGAGAGGATTTTTAAAATTCTCTCTGCTTTTTGTTTTTGGGGGAAAGAAAAAAGACACAGGCATGGATATACCAGAAAATTAAATATAGCCGAAATCCTTTATGTTCAAAGGATTCCGGCTATGCCATTTTTACCAGGATTTTATCAGCGTGTTTTCTTCCGAAAACAGTCATGACCGTTTCTCTTACAAGATCAAGTAAGAAGAAAATGATGTTTTCTTCAGGAGAATCTGTTAAAAAAACATTGTCTTTTTCATTTTTCTATTCAGATTTCTGTTTCATGCTCCAGCCAAAGCTGTTCCGGCGGCGTTTGTGAACCAAAAAGCAAAGGGGAAAGGGTATAACCATAACTGCCGGCGTTTGTGAACAGCAGACGGTCACCTACTTCCGCTCTGGGCAGTGTCACATTGGATGCCAGCAGGTCATAACGGCTGCACAGTCCTCCCACAATATCCACCGTTTCTGTACCTTCTCGGTCAGCCAGCAGTGTTACCTGAGAAATATTGGAACAGGTATAGAAAGGTTCTGCCGGAGTGGGTGTATGCTGGTCTTTTGTCATCAATTCCTTTATAACAGGACGGAAAAAGCCATTGGCACCATTTTTTACAATATAATATGTCTTGCCTCTGGAAATTTTGATGTCCATGATTTCTGTTACATAAACGCCGCTTTCGCCCACCAGAAAACGCCCGCTTTCCAGCAGGAATTTTGCCTGTAGGCGAGGTCGGAACGCATCAAAGACCGTGGATACCTTTTTTTGTAGGGCATCCAAATCCAAGGGTTTTTGGGTATCAGGATCGTAGACAATGCCAAGACCGCTGCCGAAATTGATATAGGAAAGTTTGGTGTCCCAAAGGTGTTCCAGACGCAGAGCCAATGTCATCACATGGGCATAATAGGCAACCAGTTGGTCAACATCCAGAATCTGTGACTGGATATGTACATGGATTCCCGTAGGACGCAAAGCGGGGAAATCATCGAATGCATGAGGAGAAAGAAGTTGTTCCTCATCAATACCGAACTGGGAAGGTCCTCCCTCTGTTCCTTCCATGGAAAATGCAGGATTGATACGGATACCAATGGGTAAGACTGCGTGTTTTTCCTGTGCCAGACGATTGCACAGGTCAAGTTCATGGAAACTGTCAGCAATGATGTGACAACGTCCAACGACATCCTCCAGTTCATCCCGTGTTTTGCCGGGAGCGGAAAAATAGATTCTTTCCGAGGGAATTCCAGCGCGGCGGCTTTCTGACACTTCTTTTGCGGAAGCGGCGTCAGCCCCCAGACCAAATTCCGAAACGGTCTGTAAAATAGGGAAGAATGGATTGGTTTTGATGGAATATAATATTTCAAAATCAGGAAAAACCTGTTTCAATTTCTGTGCCTGACGCAGGATCACCTGTTTGCGGTAAGCGTAAAAAGGCGTTGCGTGTATGGTGAAAATATCATGTCTCTTCAAGAATGAACCCTCCTTTGCCCTTTATCATATCACAGGAAAGGGGAAAGAAACAATAGAGAATGTTTTTTCATTTCAGTGGCAAATTCCTTGATTTTTCGGGAAAAAAAGGAAAAATACTTGCATAAGACACGAAAAAATGGTATACTAACAACAGTAACAAGCGGAAATGGCAGAGAAAAGAGTGGGTGAAAGCCCACTCTTTGTTGTTGCTTAGGCAAAAATATATACGAGGTGAAAAAATGGCAAAGAGCAATACGGAAAAGAAGGTACTGCCTCTTCTGGAACCCATTGTGGCAGAAAGAGGTCTGGAACTGGTGGATTTGGAATTTGTGAAGGAAGGTGCCAACTGGTATCTGCGTGTGTATATCGACAAAGAAGGCGGCGTTTCCATTGATGACTGCGAAGCTGTCAGCCGTGCGCTGGAAGCAAAGCTGGATGAAACAGACCCCATTGAACAGGCTTACGTTCTGGAAGTAAGCTCTCCCGGTATCGACCGTCCTCTGAAAAAGGATGCGGATTTCATCAGATTCCAGGGAGAAATCATTGATGTAAAGCTCTATAAGGCGATGGATGGACAGAAACAGTTCCAGGGCAAACTGCTGGGACTGAGTGACGGCGTGATTTCTTTGGAAGAAGAAGACGGCACCGTTCGCGAATTTGTACAAAAAGATACCGCTGATGTGCGGTTGGCTGTTATTTTCTGAGGATAAGGGAGGAATAGGAAAAATGGATAGAGCAGAATTTATCGAAGCACTGCACCTGATTGAGAAAGAAAAAGGCATCGACAAGGAAATCATTTTTGAAGCCATCGAAGCATCTTTGGTTTCCGCATGCAAAAAGAACTTTGGTTCCAACCAGAACATCAAAGTTGTCATTGACAGAGAAACAGGTAATGTTGCCTGCTACGCGCAGCGTGAAGTTGTGGAAGAAGTCATGGACGAACAGAACGAAATCGACCTGATGGCAGCAAGAATCCTGAACCCCAGCTATCAGATCGGTGACACGGTAGATTTGGAAGTAACACCCAGAGACTTCGGTCGTGTGGCTGCGCAGACAGCAAAACAGGTGGTTGTACAGAAATTCAGAGAAGCGGAAAGAGAAATCCTCTACAATCAGTACATCACAAAAGAACGTGAAGTCGTGACCGCTATCGTACAGAGAAAAGAAAGAAGAAACATCATCGTACAGATGGGCAAAATCGACGCAGTGCTGGCAGCCAACGAACAGATTCCCGGCGAACAGTATAATTTCATGGATCGTATCAAAGTATATGTGCTGGAAGTGAAACAGACACCAAAGGGCCCTCAGATCTATGTTTCCAGAACACATCCCGAACTGGTAAAACGTCTCTTTGAACAGGAAGTGCCTGAAGTACATGACGGTACCGTAGAAATCAAGAGCATTGCCAGAGAAGCAGGCAGCAGAACAAAAATCGCTGTTTACTCCAAAGACGAAAACGTGGACGCTCTGGGCGCATGTGTTGGTCAGAACGGCTACCGCGTAAATGTTATCGTAAACGAACTGGGCGGCGAAAAGATCGACGTTATCAACTGGAGCGAAGATCCTAAGGAATTCATTGCTGCGGCTCTGAGTCCTTCCAAAGTTCTGGCAGTTGCCATCAACGAAGCGGAACAGAGCGCAAAAATCGTTGTGCCTGACCATCAGCTGTCTCTGGCGATCGGTAAAGAAGGTCAGAACGCAAGACTGTCCGCGAAACTGACAGGCTGGAGAATCGACATCAAGAGCGAAACACAGGCAAGAGAAACAAACTTCTTAGCTGAAGACCCTGTGGAAGAAACAGAAGATACAGCGGAAGAAATGACAGAAATCATGGAAGAATCCGCGGAAGCTGTGGAAACAGCAGCAGTGGAAGAAATCTCTGTGGAAGAAACACAGGAAGAAGCGTAAGCATAGAGGAGGCGGCAGCATGATGAAACAACGGAAAGTCCCCCTCAGAAAATGTACTGGCTGTCAGGAAATGAAGGACAAACGGGAATTGATCCGTATCGTACGCAACGATGCAGGCGAATTTTCTCTGGACCGTACAGGCAAGAAACCGGGACGGGGCGCATATATTTGTCCCAATACGGAATGTCTGGCAAAGGCACAGAAATCCAGAGGTCTGGAGCGTTCCTTCAAAGCCCCTGTGCCGGGGGACGTATATGAAGCCCTGCTGGCACAGCTGGAAGGAGAAGAAAATCATGCGTAAGTTTTATTCCCTGCTGGGACTTTGTAAGCGTGCCAATAAAGTGGCAGGCGGCGAAGTGGCGGCGGAGGAAGCCATACGGGGCAAAAAGGCATGTCTTGTCATTGTGGCAGGAGATGCGTCGGCAAACACAAAGAAAAAATTTCATAACTCTGCATCGTTTTATGAAGTTCCGATTTTGGAGATGGGAACAAAGGCAGATTTAGGCAGAGCTGTCGGCGAGGAGATCCGCGCGGTACTGGTTGTGACAGAAGCGGGATTTGCGGCAAAACTGCAGCAGCTTGCGCAGACGGCAGAAAACGCAGAGTAAAGGATTTGGAATAGATGTAAGAGAAAGAAGAGGTGCGGCGAATGTCAAAAATGCGAATTTATGAACTGGCAAAGCAGTTGGGCGTAGCCAATAAAGATTTGATGGAAAAAATGAAAAGTGTAGGCATGGAAGCAAACAGCCATATGAGCATGATCGAGGAAAACGACGCGGACAAGATCAGAAAACTGTATCAGCCTGCGCAGAAAGCGGAAGAACCCAAAAAGGAAGCTCCCAAGCAGGAAGTAAAAGAACAGCATAAGGGCAATCAGCAGAAAGATGCCCCTAAACAGGATAACAGAAACAAGGGCGAAAACAAAAAGGCGCAGGACGGCAAGAACCCGCAGAAAAATAATCAGCAGAACAATAATAATCAGAACAAAAACAATAACCAGAATAAAAATCAGAACAACAATGCCCAGAACAATCAGAATCAGGGCAAAAAAGATAAAAAAGGCAAAGGCAAGAAAGACCAGAAACCCAGAGAAAATCCTCTGGAACGCAGAAGACGTGAACTGGAAGAAGAAGCGGCGCTTATGGCGGAACTGGAAGCGCTGGAAGCAGCAGAAAAAGCGGCGGAACCTGTCATCAAATCCATCCCTGCTTCCATCAGCGTAAAAGAACTGGCAGAAGTGCTGGGTAAAAAAGGCTCCGATCTGGTAATGGCACTGATGAAAAAAGGTCAGATGCTGAACATCAACGCAACACTGGACTTTGACACAGCTGCGGCCATTGCGGAAGACTATAATGTCATTCTGGAACAGGAAGAAGAAAAAGACATTATGGAAACTGTTTTCGCTGAGGAAGAAGACGACGAAAAAGATCTGAAAGAAAGACCTCCCGTTGTTGTTGTTATGGGTCACGTTGACCATGGTAAAACATCCCTGCTGGATGCCATCCGTCACAGTAACGTGACAAAAGGCGAAGCCGGCGGTATCACACAGCACATCGGTGCTTACACCGTGCAGATCGACGGCAAACCCATCACATTCCTGGATACACCCGGTCACGAAGCTTTCACAGCAATGCGTATGCGTGGCGCGCAGATCACAGATATTGCCATTCTGGTTGTAGCGGCGGATGACGGTGTTATGCCGCAGACAGTAGAAGCCATCAACCATGCAAAAGCGGCAGGCGTTGAAATCATCGTTGCCATCAACAAAATGGATAAACCCTCCGCAAACCCTGACCGTGTAAAACAGGAACTGGTGGAATATGGTCTGGTAGCGGAAGACTGGGGCGGTCAGACCATCTGCGTACCTGTTTCCGCGGTGACAAAAGATGGTATTGATTCTCTGCTTGAAATGATCATTCTGGTAGCAGAAATGAAAGAACTGAAAGCAAACCCCAACAAAAACGCAAGAGGTGCTATCGTAGAAGCACAGCTGGATAAAGGCAGAGGTCCTGTTGCGACTGTACTGGTACAGAACGGTACTTTGCAGGTAGGTGACCCTATCGTTGCTGGTGCGGCTTATGGTAAGATTCGTGCTATGACTGACGATAAGGGCAGACGTGTGAAAAAAGCAGGTCCTTCTACTCCTGTAGAAATCCTGGGTCTGTCTGAAGTGCCTTCCGCTGGTGACAGCTTCTATGTAGCGGAAAATGATAAACAGGCAAGACAGGTTGCGGAAAGTATCATCGCGAAGAACAGAGAAAACATGATCAAAGAAACACCCCAGAAAGTATCTCTGGATGATCTGTTCTCTCAGATTCAGAGCGGTAATATGAAAGAACTGAACATCGTAGTCAAAGCAGACGTACAGGGCTCCGTAGAAGCCGTTCGTCAGAGTCTGGAAAGACTGTCCAACGAAGAAGTACGTGTACGTATCATCCACGGCGGTGTTGGCGCTATCACAGAAAGCGACGTTATGCTGGCTTCCGCGTCCAACGCCATCATCATTGGTTTCAACGTACGTCCTGAACCCGCTGCAAAAGCATTTGCCGATGAAGAAAAAGTTGACGTTCGTCTGTACCGTGTCATCTACAACGCCATCGAAGACATCACAGCTGCCATGAAAGGTCTGCTGGACCCTGTATTCGAAGAACAGGTACTGGGTCATGCGGAAGTACGTCAGCTGTTCAAAGCTTCCGGTGTTGGTACTATCGCCGGCAGCTATGTCAAAGACGGTAAGTTCGTAAGAAACTGCCAGGTACGTATCATCCGTGACGGCATCGTTGTTTACGAAGGCGATCTGGAAAGCTTGAAACGTTTCAAAGACGACGTAAAAGAAGTTGCTGCTGGTTATGAATGCGGTCTGGTATTCAAGAAGTTCAACGACGTGAAAGAAGGCGACTGGATCGAAGCCTATACCATGGTAGAAGTACCTAGATAAGCAGGTGAGAAATATATGAAGAACAATACAAGAATTTCCCGTATCAATGACGAAATCTTCAAAGAAGTTTCTCAGATCGTACGGGCAGAACTGAAAGACCCCCGCATCGGTGCTATGACCAGCGTGGTGCGTGTGGATACCACGCAGGATTTGAAATACTGCAAAGTATATGTATCTGTGCTGGGGGATGAAAACCAGAAAGCAAGCGTCATGAAAGGTCTGAAAAACGCAGCTGGTTTCATCCGTCATCTGGTGGCAGAACGTGTGAATCTGCGTCTGACACCGGAACTGATTTTCAAACTGGACGAATCTGCGGAATATGCTGTTCGTATGGAACAGCTCATGGCGCAGATTGCCAAAGACCGTGAGGAAAGAGAAGTGCAGAAGGATGCAGAATAACACAAAACAGGAAATTCTGGAAAAAATTGCACAGGCAAAGACCATTCAGATTGCAGGGCATACCAATCCCGACGGCGACGCCATCGGGGCTTGCCTTGCTTTCGGGCTGGCATTGGAAAAAGCCGGCAAAGATGTGACTGTACTGCTGGAGCATTATGCGCCCAAGTATGATGTGATTCCCGGCAAGCATCTGGTGAAAGAAGCAGTGGCAAAAGCTGACCTGTTTCTGGCACTGGACTGCGGCGACGAAGGTCGTCTGGGGGCTGTGGCGGATTGGTTCCATCAGGCAGATGTGACCATCAACATTGACCACCACAGCAGCAATACTTATTACGGTCAGTATAATTATGTGGAAGGCGCATCTTCCTCCACATCTGAAATCGTATACGGTTTTCTGGAAGGGAATTACCCTGTGGATCAGGATATGGCGGCAGGGCTTTATGCTGGTCTTATTTATGATACTGGTGGCTTCCGTCATTCTTCCACATCCCCCAACACCATGCGTGTGGCAGGGGCTTTGATGGAAACAGGGATTCCTTTTACAGATATTTATAACCGCTTTTTCGACAGCCGCAGTTTTTCCGAAATGAAAATCATGGGACAGGCTTTGGAAAACGCCAAATTGTATTTTGACGGAAAAGTGGTATGTGCCACCATTACTTCTGCGGAAATTGCTGCCTGCAACGGCACCAATAAAGAACTGGATGCCATCATTAACTACCTCAAAGGCGTGCAGGGGGCAGAAGTGGCATGTTTCCTTTACGAAAAGACAGAAACAGAAGTCAAAGCCAGCTTCCGTGGCGCTGATGGCAGAGATGTCTGCGCATTGGCACAGAAATTCGGCGGCGGCGGTCATGTGAAGGCGGCAGGCTGTACCATTGCGGCATCCATTGACAAAGCAAAAGAAATGGTGCTGGCGGAAATCGAAAAAATGCTGTAAGGAGGGAATCGCTTGGACGGTATTTTGAATATCCGAAAGGAAAAGGGATTTACCTCCCATGACGTAGTGGCTGTAGTGCGCCGTATTCTCCGCACAAAGAAAGTAGGGCATACAGGCACCTTAGACCCGGACGCAGAAGGTGTATTGCCTGTTTGCGTAGGCAAAGCCACAAAACTGGCGGACATCATCATGGACGGGAAAAAGCGTTACCGTGCCATGGTGCGGCTGGGCATCACCACCACAACAGAAGATGCGGCAGGTGAAGTGCTGGAAGAAAAGCCTGTAGACTTTGACGAGGAAAAAATCAGACAGGCAGTAGCCGGATTTGTGGGGGAACAGAAACAGATTCCGCCCATGTATTCCGCTATCAAGGTCAACGGCAAGAAATTGTATGAATTGGCGCGGGAAGGCAAGGAAATTGAGCGTAAGGCAAGAACCATCACCATTTTTGCCATCAATATCGTTCGCTTTCTGCCTCCTGACCGCTTTGAAATAGATGTGGACTGCTCCAAAGGGACCTATATCCGTACCCTTTGCAGCGATATTGGCAAGGCTCTGGGCTGTGGCGCCCACATGGCAGAATTGACCCGTACCCGTACCGGCAGTTTTGCGCTGGAGGATGCCATCACACTGGGAGAATTGCAGACAATGGCAGACGAAGGACGTCAGGCAGAAGCGTTTCTGTCCATGGAAGCGGCATTGTCCGATTTCCCCAAAATTATCGTTTCTCCCAAGTCCACAAAAATGCTGTATAACGGCGGCAGAGTTTACGCCAAGTTTTATGAGGCGGAAAAAGAACTGACAGCAGGTGACATTGCCGCTGTCTTTGACAGTGAACACCGTTTGGTGGGGCTGTATGAAGTACGGGATGACGAAGGTTTTTATATCAAACCATTTAAGATGTTGATTTAAGGAGTATGGAAATGGAACATATTACAGACGGGCAGGTAGACCGCAGCAGACCCACAGCTATTACGCTGGGGAACTTTGACGGGCTGCATCTGGGTCACCGTGCCCTGATTCAACTGACAAAAGAATTTGCGGCAGAGGAAAATCTGGAAAGCGTGGTATTTTCCTTTTCTCCTCATCCCATGCTGGTATTCAAGAAAAAAGAGGATTTTGCCCTGATTATGGCGCCCTCTGAAAAACTGTTTACCATGGAGCAGATGGGCGTGGATACGTATATTGAATATCCCTTTGATGAGGAATTTGCTTCCATGTCTGCCAATGACTTCGCTGTAAAGCTGCTCTTTGAGCGTATGAAGTGCAAAGTGCTGGTGGTAGGGGAAAACTATCATTTTGGCAGCAATCGTGCAGGCAATTATGAAATGCTGCGCCGTTTGGGGGAAGAACACGGCGTGAAAGTCATTGCGGTGCCTTCTGTCCAGTACGAAGGTGAACGGGTCAGCAGCTCCCGTATCCGTCAGTGCCTCATCGACAAAGATTTGGAAAGCGCCAATACTATGCTGACAGTGCCTTATTTCATTCTGGGCACGGTGAAAGAAGGGAAAAAACTGGGTCGCACCATCGGTTTCCCTACGGTGAACATCGAAGCCCATCCCCTGAAGCTGTTCCCGCCCAATGGAGTATATGCCACAAAAACACTGTATAACGGCAAGTATTACTACGGTGTGACCAATATCGGCAAAAATCCTACGGTAAACGGCACACAGAAAATTGTGGAAACCTATCTGTTTGATTTCAACAAAATGATTTATGGTGAAGAATTGCAGATTTTCTTCTATAAATTCCTGCGCAGTGAAAAGAAATTTGAAAGTGTAGACGAATTGCAGGCGCAGATTGCCATCAATGCCAAACAGACCAGAGAATATTTCGCTTCTGCGGAATATGAACACTGGAAAGCGGAAGAAGAAAAGTAATAAATACAAACAGACAAAATGATATGAGGTAACATCATGTTGGAGAATAAAAGAACACGGGCGCATCTGCTGCTGCTTCTGACAGCCATCATCTGGGGGAGCGCCTTCGTTTTTCAGAAATTTGCAACGGAAGAACTTTCCGGCTGGTTCATCACAGCTGCAAGATTTTCTATTGCGGCAGTGGTACTTTGGGTCATTACCTATAAAAAATGGGGCAGACTGAACAAGGGGTATTTGCTTGGAGGCATCATCACAGGTTTGACCATGGGGACAGCTACAGCTGTACAGACAGTTGCCCTTACCATGGGGACTACACCGGGAAAAAGCGCCTTTTTGACGGCGGTTTATTGCGTGATTGTACCATTTTTCTATTGGTTCGTGTCCAAAGAACGTCCTCAGCGCAATCATGTCATTGCGGCAGTCATTTGTCTGGCGGGGATTGGACTCATTTCCCTCAATGGGGATATGTCTATGCTGCCAGGGGACGTAGTGACATTGGTCTGCGGTGTTATTTATGCCTGTGACCTGACAGCGGTTGCGTGGTTTTCCAAAGGGAGAGACCCTATTTTGCTGACTACCATGCAGATCACATTCTCCGCGGTCATTGGCTGGATTGGTACACTTCTGACAGGCGGCATGCCGGAGACCGTTTCCATGGGCGCCATGGGAAATGTCATGTATCTGGCACTGCTTTCCACAGCCCTTTGCCTGTTCCTGCAGGCTTATGGTCTGAAGCATACAGACGCGGCAGTGGGGACAATTCTGCTGAGTCTGGAATCTGTTTTTGGGGTCATTTTCTCCGTATTGCTGTATCACGAAGAAGTGACACCCAGAATGGCAGTGGGCTTTGCGGTGGTGTTTGTGGCTGTGCTCATGTCACAGTTCCGTTATGAACCCAAGAAAAAGACGGAAAAATCAGCCCAAACCAGCTGAAAAAACGAAAAAAATCGCAAGAAATCAAGCCTTTGCTCTTGCAAAGGGTCATATAGTATGATAAAATGAGAACGCTGTAAAACCAGGACTCAGTGACAGGACGCTCCGACCTTCACTTAGTTCTAGGGGTTGCAAGAAAAAATATATTTAAGGAGGCCAAAAATCATGGCAACAATCAACAAACAGGAAATTATCGCAAAATACGGCAGAACACCTAACGACACAGGTTCTCCCGAAGTTCAGATCGCTCTGCTGACAGCAAGAATCACTCTGCTGACAGACCACCTGAAAAGCCACAAGAAAGATCACCACTCCAGACGTGGTCTGCTGAAAATGGTTGGTCAGAGAAGAGGTCTGCTGAACTACCTGAAAGAACTGGATATCGAAAGATACCGTGCAATCATTGCAGAACTGGGTCTGAGAAAGTAAGACACAACCAAAAAATCAGGAAAAGAGAGGACGTTTTTCCTCTCTTTTCTTCTATCAAACAAAAACAAAGAAGGTTGCACTATAGATTTCCAACTTTGCAAATATGGACGACCATGTTTTTGAAGTTGAAGATCTATGGTGCAGGAGAAAAACAGAAAGAAAAGGAGAATGAACATGTTTAGAACCTATTCCATGGAACTGGCAGGCAGAACACTGACAGCTGAAATCGGCAGAGTAGCGGAACAGGCCAACGGCGCAGTACTGCTGCGTTACGGCGAAACCACTGTACTGGTTACCGCAACTGCATCTGAAAAGCCCAGAGATGGCATTGACTTCTTCCCTCTGAGCATTGATTACGAAGAAAGACTGTATTCCGTAGGTAAAATCCCCGGCGGTTTCATCAAAAGAGAAGGCAGACCTTCCGAAAAAGCAATCCTGACAGCAAGATGTATCGACAGACCTCTGCGTCCTCTGTTCCCTAAGGATTACAGAAACGACGTAGCTATCGTTGCAACTGTTATGTCCGTAGATCAGGACTGCGCGCCTGAAGTAGTAGCGATGATCGGCGCATCTCTGGCACTGAACATTTCCGATATTCCTTTCACAGACCCTGTTTCTTCCGTAAACATCGGTTATGTGGACGGCGAACTGGTGGTGAACCCCACAGCGGAACAGAGAGAAAAAACAAGACTGACACTGACAGTATCTTCCAAAGAAGATAAAGTTATGATGATCGAAGCAGGCGCGGACGAAATCCCTGACGCGCTGATGATGGAAGCCATCCATCTGGCATTCGACACCAACCTGGAAGTTGTGAAATTCATTCAGGAAATCACAGCAAAAGAAGGTAAAGAAAAAGCGCCTTACACAGAACATGTGATTCCCGAAGACGCTTACAAAATGGTAACAGAATATATCACAGACGCAAGAATGGAAGAAGCTGTTTTTGCGGAACTGAAACAGGATCGTGACGCAAAGATCAAAGTCATCACAGAAGAAGTTCTGGAACAGCTCACAGAAGCACTGACAGAAATTTCCGCTGAAGATACAGACATTGCGGCTCTGGTAGACGAAATCATCTACAAATTTGAAAAAATGACTGTTAGAAGAATGATTCTGAGAGAACACAAACGTCCTGACGGTCGTGGCATCGAAGAGATCAGACCTCTGAGCGCAGAAGTAGACGTACTGCCTCGCGTTCATGGTTCCGCTCTGTTCTCCAGAGGACAGACACAGGCTCTGACAGTAACCACACTGGGCGCTATCAGCGAAGGTCAGCGTCTGGATGGTCTGGATGCAAACGAAACAGGCAAACGCTATATTCACCACTATAACTTCCCCGGCTTCTCTGTAGGTGAAGCAAAAACTTCCAGAGGTCCCGGCAGACGTGAAATCGGTCACGGCGCACTGGGTGAAAGAGCACTGCTGCCCGTTATCCCCAGCGAAGAAGAATTCCCTTACGCAATCCGTCTGGTTTCCGATATTCTGAGTTCCAACGGTTCCACATCTCAGGCTTCCATCTGCGGTTCCACACTGTCCCTGATGGCAGCAGGCGTACCCATCAAACGCCCTGTTGCTGGTATTTCCGTTGGTCTGGTAACAGGTGACAGCGATGATGACTTCATCGAAATCACAGACATCCAGGGTGTAGAAGACTTCTTTGGTGACATGGACTTTAAAGTAGCTGGTACTTCCGAAGGTATCACAGCGATCCAGATGGATATGAAGATCAAAGGTCTGACATTTGAAATGATCGAACAGGCTTTTGCGCAGACAGGCAGAGCAAGAGAATATATCCTCAACGAAGTTATGCTGAAAGCTATTCCCGAACCCAGAAAAGAACTGTCTAAATATGCACCTAAGATTGCAACTATGCAGATCGACGTGGATAAAATTGCGGAAGTTATCGGTACAAGAGGTAAAGTCATCAAAAAGATCATCGAAGAAACAAATTGTGAAATCGATACAGAAGATGATGGCAAGATCTTCATCAAGGGTACAGATCCCGCAGACATGCAGCGTGCCATGGATATGATCAACGCCATTGTCAGCGATCCCGAACCTGGTAAGATCTACAAAGGCACCATCACAAGACTGATGACATTCGGCGCTTTCGTAGAAATCGCACCCGGCAAAGAAGGTCTGGTTCACATCTCCAAGATGGCAAACAAGAGAGTTGCAAAAGTAGAAGACGTGGTAGCGCCTGGCGATGAAGTTATGGTAAAACTGACAGAAATCGACAAACAGGGCAGACTGAACTTCTCCATGAAAGACGCAATGGTACAGGACGAAACACCTGATTCCGAAAAAAGCGTTCTGGAAAGATATTAATTTGCAATCAGATAAAATAAAATCTCAGTAAGCATCAGAAAGCTGAAATCCTCTATCATAAGGATTTCAGCTTTCTTTGTTTTCTCATGAAGATGCTCCGAAAGCGGAGGTAACTCTGTTTTATCCATTTTTTTATGAAAGGGAAAAATAGGTAGCGGAAGCAAGGGCATTTTGATATACTGTAACATAGAGAAGTATGCGAAAACGGAACCTTTGACGTATATTTTTTTCAGGATGGAATATCCTAACAAAAAAACACAGGGAAAGCAGGGAAGAATGATGCTGACCATAGAAAAATTAGAAAATGGAATACAGGTAGTGCTGGAGGAAATCGGCTACGTCCGCAGTATTTCTTTTGGTATTTGGGTAAAAAACGGAACGAGAAACGAACGTCCTGAGGAAAACGGCATTTCCCATTATATTGAACATATGATGTTCAAGGGAACGGAAAACCGCTCCGCAAGACAGATTGCCGAGGAAATGGACGCATTGGGCGGACAGATCAACGCTTATACCACAAAAGAATATACTTGTTATCATACCCGTGTGCTGGACAAGCATGTGAAACAGGCCATGGAAGTTATGAGTGATATGCTTCTGCATCCGGCTTTTTCGCAGGAAGAAGTGGATAAGGAACGAAACGTCATTACGGAAGAAATTTATATGTATGACGACGCTCCAGAGGAACTGGTTCACGATTGCTTACAGGACAGCATTTGGCGGGAAAGCAGTCTGGGGATGCCCATACTGGGAACAGAAGAAACCATTGGCAATCTGGACGCGGCAAAAATCCGCGCTTATTACGAGAAAAATTATCACACAGAAAATATGGTGCTTTCTGTGGCAGGGAACTTCAAACGGGAAGAAATGCTGGAACTGCTGAACCATTACTTCGGCAGATGGCAGGCAAAAGCGCCTTATTGCCCTTTGGAAACAAAGGCTTCTTACCACCAGTCATGGATTCAAAAGAAAAAAGATGTGGAACAGCTCCATACCTGCATTGCCTTTGAAGGACTGGAGAGGGAACATCCCTTGAAATATGCCATGGCAATTTTTAATACGGTTTTTGGCGGCGGCATGAGTTCCCGTTTGTTCCAGAAAATCCGTGAGGAACAGGGATTGACCTATTCCATTTACAGTTATACCACCGCTTTTGCGGATACGGGACTTTTTTCCATTTATGCCAGCATGAACCCCTCTCAGGCAGAGGCAGTATATAAAGGCATTGCGGCGGAAATCGCGGCAGTACGGAAAGAAGGCATTTCCGAAAAAATACTGAATGTGACAAAAGAACAGATGATCAGCAATTTCATCATCGGTTCCGAAAGTACATTGAACCGTATGACAGCGGCAGGTTCCGCTATGCTCCTGCGTGGCAAAGTGCAGGAAATGGAAGAAGTCATTGCAAAAATAGAAGCGGTGACACAAAAAGATTTGGCAGAAGTGGCGGAACTGGTTTTTGCCAACCCGAAAATGAGCTATTCCGCTGTGGGTAATCTCAAAGGGGTAGATTTTGCCAACACAGTTGAAAAACTTTTTTCATAAAATTTAAAAGACAAGGGATACTATGGATACAGATATATCTGTTGATCATACCATTAGGAGGTCAAAAGCATGAAAACAGGGAATTATATTGCTTTGACACTTGTCATCATCGGTGCGCTGAACTGGGGTCTTATCGGATTTTTTGGATTCGATCTGGTAACCACCATTTTTGGCGGTTCCATGTTCTGGCTGGCTCGTGTGATCTTCGCGCTGGTAGGGCTGGCAGGGCTTTGGTCTCTGCGGCTGTACAGCGCTGTGGCGCAGGAGCGGGAGATGGTACCGACGACCCACGGACAGCACTAAACACAGGCGGTATATTTTACCGCCCCTACATAGCAAGGAGGAAACAACATGCGTTTTACAAAAATGGAAGGCTGCGGCAACGATTATATTTACATCAACGGTTTTGAAGAAGAAGTGAAATACCCCGATATGCTGGCGGTTGCCATGAGTGAGCGCCATTTCGGCGTAGGCGCTGACGGGCTGGTAATGATCCTACCTTCTGAAGTAGCGGATTTCCGTATGCGGATGTTCAATCTGGATGGTTCCGAAGGGGAAATGTGCGGCAATGCTGTACGCTGCATCGGCAAATATGTTTACGAACGGGGCATGACCACAAAGAATGTTATCACACTGGAAACTTTGGGCGGCATCAAAACATTGCAGTTACATATTCAGAACGACATCGTCATTGCCGTCACAGCGGATATGGGAGAACCCATTCTGGAAGCGGCGCAAATTCCCGTTATTAGTGACAAAATGCCTGTCATTGGGGAAAAATTGCAGATTCTGGACAAGACCTTTGATGTGACCTGTGTTTCCATGGGCAATCCTCATGGGGTCATTTTTGTGGATGATACAGAACATTTTGAAGTGGAAAAATACGGCAAAGTGGCAGAAGTCCATCCCATGTTCCCCAAAAAGGCGAATATTGAGTTTGCCCATGTCATTGACCGCACCCATATGAGTATGCGTGTTTGGGAAAGAGGCAGCGGCGAAACCCTGGCATGCGGTACAGGGGCATCTGCGACACTGGTGGCAGCGGTACTCAATGGATTATGTGACAGAAAAGTGCGCATTCAGCTTTTGGGCGGCACTTTGGAAATCGAATGGAGAGAATCCGACAACCATATTTATATGACAGGTCCTGCCAGATTCTCTTTTGACGGTGTATGGCTGCGGTAAACAGCAGAGAGGAGTAAGACATGGCAAAAGAATTGCATGAAAATAAAGATACGGAAGAAAGATTGATACTGGTCGGCATTGAGCTGGAGGATAAGGACAGCCCTTCCGCCATGGCAGTGGAAGCCTGTCTGGATGAGCTGGAAGAACTGGTAAATACAGCAGGTGCAACAGCTGTTGCCCGCACCATCCAGCGCCGGGAAAAGGTGCATCCCGGTCACTATCTTGGAAAAGGGAAGATCGAAGAACTGAAAATGATGATAAATACATACGATGCCACAGGCATTGTCTGCGATGATGAACTTTCTCCGGCACAGCTGAAAAATCTGGAAAAAATGCTGGAAACAAAGGTCATGGACAGAACCATCGTCATTCTGGATATTTTTGCGGGACGGGCAATTTCCGGCGAAGGGAAAATTCAGGTAGAATTGGCACAGCTGAAATACCGCATGTCCCGTCTGACTGGTATGGGTGCGTCTATGTCCCGTCTGGGTGGCGGGATCGGTACCAGAGGTCCAGGGGAAAAGAAGCTGGAAACAGACCGCCGTCACATCAAAGAACGTATCGCGGAATTGAATCGGGATTTGAAAGAAATCCAGACCCATCGGGAACTGCTGCGGAGTCAGCGAAACAAAAAAGGCACCCCTGTGGTTTCTCTGGTGGGTTATACTAATGCCGGAAAATCCACTACATTGAATGTATTGACACAGGCTGGCGTATTGGCAGAGGACAAACTTTTTGCCACACTGGATACCACCACCAGAAAGGTGGAACTGCCCGGCGGTTCTGAAATCCTGCTGACAGATACGGTAGGTTTTATCCAGAAGCTGCCCCACCATCTGATTCAGGCATTCCGTGCCACACTGGAAGAATTGAAGTACGCGGATATCCTCCTCCATGTGGTGGATGCGTCCAATCCAAATAGAGAAGAACAGATGCGTGTGGTTTATGACACCCTGAGAGGTCTGGGCTGCGAGGATACACCTGTCATCACCGTTTATAACAAAATGGACAGAGAAGTGGAACTGCCTTTGCCCATGGACAGAATGGCAAGGGAAATCGTGCAGATTTCCGCAGGGAAACAGATGGGGCTGGAACAGATGCTGGCGACCATCGAAAAGCTGTTGAAAAGCTTCCGTAAGTCCATGACGGTACTGCTGCCTTATACAGAAGGCGCTCTGGCAGGCTGGGTGCATGGCAGATGCGAAATCATCCGGGAAGAACATACAGCAGAAGGGGTATTGCTGGAGGTTTATGTGGATGAGGAAGCGGCAAACCGACTGAAATCTTTTGTGGCAGAAGGGTAAAGTACCTTGGAAAAGGGGGATTTCTATGAAACGAAAAGGATTGTTGTTGTTGGGGCTCCTTTTGGGGCTGACAGCCTGTGGGCAGGAGCCGGCGCAAGGGGATGAAACCGCCTTGGCAATGGCTTATGAAAACCGCTTGCTCATGGTGAATGATACCTTGTATTATGGCACAAACCAGACAGGTCCTATGGGAGATTCCGAAGCGGTGGCAGGAGAAATCACGTCAGAAACAGCCCAAGGCGCTGTACCCACAGAAAATGGACAGTCAAACTTTGGCTGTGTAGGGAATGTCTATACCATGGGGGAAGAATCTATCATGGTACAGATTGATGAGGAGTGGTTTGTGTTTGCCACAGAGGAAGCTTTGCCGGATTTTGTGGAGAAAGAGAGTCCATGGAGTGCGGAAAATCCCTATGAAAACCGCTTGCTACGTGTGAATGATACCTTATATTATGGTACAGACCAGACAGGTCCCATGGGCGATTCTGAAGCGGTGGCAGGAGAAATCACGTCGGAAACATCCCAAGGGGCTGTACCAACGGAAAACGGACAATCCAACTTTGGCTGTGTAGGCAATGCCTACACCATAGGGGAAGAAACCATAATGGTACAGATCGGCGAAGAATGGTTTGTGTTTGCAAAAGAATCCGAACAGGAATGATGGGAGAATCAAATTTTTGTTAAGGAAACATTTCCGTGAAATCCTGATAGAGATAAGAAAGCTGGAATCCTTTGTATTTTAGAAGGACTCCAGCTTTCTTTGCTTTCTGGTGAAGCATCCGCTGATGGCAGTTCTCATTTTTATGTCTGTATCTCTTGATTGAATCTGGAAAAGGCTGCGGCTATGCGCGCAAGTCGACTTTGGTCTAAGTCCATTGTTTCCATTTGCCGTAAGTCTGTCAGGTCTTTTGGACGGTTTTTTCTGATTTTTTTGGTATAAACAAATTCCAGTGAAGTGCAGTATAATTTTTGCCCGTGGGACAGAGAGTAGCTGGTGATGTAATCATCTAAAGAAAGCACCGACAGGCACAGGGTCACGAGGCTATCTTTGGCGCTGAAATCAGCAGTGGTAAAATCCCGTTGGAATAGGTTGTTGTTTTCTTGAAAAAAAGGCGTAAAACTAATAGGCAAACCATTCAGAAAAACTTCCGTGCCAAAATCTATCTTTTCTTGATTGCAGGGAAGAAACAGCGAATCATGGGACTGGTCATAGAGCCCCTGTTCTTTGAGAAAAGCGCGGACAGTTTCCATTTCCGAAAGAGGAACCACGAAATCAATATCGCTGTGGAGTCTGTTGGAATCTTCGCCGGAAAGCACCCAAGGTACCAGTCCGCCTGCAAGAAATATCCTGCCCTTCAGTTTTGGATGAAGTCCGAAGGCAAGGGCTTTTTCATTCACAAGATCACAGGGAAACATATCCATTCTCCTTTCTGATGGCACATGATGTTTCTATCTCTCATCATAGGACATGGGGAAGAAAGATGCAATATTTCGGCAGGATTTTTGTTTTGTATTGTATTTTTTAGCATAAACATATAAAATGGAAAAGAAGTGCAGAAAAAGGAGGAGCCTATGAAAAGCTATGCGGATGCCCATTGTGATACTGTGGTGAAAGCCATGGAAGCGGGAGAGAATATGCTGGAATTTTCAGGACAGCTGAATCTGGAAAAACTTGCTGCCTATGGACCGGCAGTGCAGATTTTTGCCATTTGGCTGGAACCGAGGTACTATCCCATTGCCATGCGTCAGACCATGAAATATCTGGACGATTATCTGGAACAGATGGAGCGGTACAAAGACCGTGTTGGCATGGTAAGGCAGTTTTCGGATATTCTGGAAAACAAAAAACAGGGAAAACTCTCTGCCATATTATCTCTGGAAGGCGGCGAAGCGCTGGAAGGAGAAATTGCTGCTCTGCGGATGTATCATCGTCTGGGTGTGAGACTCATGACCCTGACATGGAATCACAGAAATGCGCTGGCAGATGGTGTGGCGGAAAGAGGTACCGGTGGGGGATTGACTACCTTTGGCAAAGCCGTTGTGAAAGAAATGGAGCGGCTGGGCATGATGGTGGATGTATCCCATTTGACAGATGCCGGGTTTTACGATGTGGCAAAAATGGCAGAACAGCCTTTTGTGGCAAGTCATTCCAACGCACGGGCAATTTGTCCCCATCCACGGAATCTGACAGACGAACAGCTGAAAATCATCGGTGAGATGGGTGGTTTTGTGGGGCTGAATTTTTATCCGCCTTTTGTTGCGGAGAAAAGCGCAGTGACACAGGATGATCTGCTGCGGCAGCTGACCTACATGCTGGACATGGCAGGTGAGGATGCTGTGGGGCTGGGCAGTGATTTTGACGGCATTGAGGTGACGCCTACAGATCTGCGTGCGGTGGAAGATATGGCACTTTTTCTGGAACGGATGGAACAGGAGTTTGGCAGTCATCTGGCGGAAAAAATACGTGAGAAAAATTTCCTGCGGGTGGCAGAAAGGGTATGGAAATAAGGAGGTAACATGAAACGGATTGTGATCAGCGTTGTGCTGCTTTTTGTCATTGCCGGATTGTTCCTTGTGAGCATCAACGGCGTCAGACCGCATCCTTATACAGAGGCGGAGCTGAAAGACAATTTTCTGGAACGAGTAGCGGATAAAGACTTCACAGTGACGGAAGATTATGAAATTGCAGAGAAAAAGCATGCCAACAGTATGACATTTTTTATCAAAGACAAAGATGGGAAATACGCATGGGCAACTTATGTGATGACACCTTTGACGGAAAAATATAAATTGTATGATATTTATACTGCTCCCTTTGGAGGGTCATTCCCCTATACATATATGGTCAATGACGGCATTATGAAATATGATATGACAGTGTCTTTATCTTCTGACGGGGAACCGCAGATCGAAGGCTCTGAAAAAGCACAGTCTGTACTGTCTTTGAAAATGCTGTCTATGAGTTTTGGTATTATGGTAATTCTTGCGAATCTGGTGCTGAATGGTGCCAGAAAAAGCAAATTTGATTAAACAAAAGAAGTGAGGTAAGAGAGATGGAAGTATCTAAAAGAGCACAGAGCATCAAAGCATCCAGCACCCTGGCAATCTCCGCAAAAGCGGCAGAGCTGAAAGCACAGGGCAAAGATATGGTTACATTTGGCGTAGGGGAACCTGATTTTGACACCCCTGCACACATCAGAGAAGCGGCGAAAAAAGCCATCGACGAAGGCAAAACAAGATATACACCTGCGGCAGGTACTCCCGCACTGCGGAAATCTGTTTGCGACAAGCTGAAAAAAGACAATGGTTTGGACTATGAACCGGCTCAGGTTGTCATCAGCAATGGTGCAAAACACTCCCTCATGAACGCATTTATGGCAATTTTGAACGAAGGCGATGAAGTTATCATTCCCGCGCCTTTCTGGCTGAGCTATGCGGAAATGGTGAAAATTGCCGGCGGCGTGCCTGTGGTGGTACACACAAAGAAAGAAAACAACTTCATGCTGACAAAAGAAGAACTGGAAGGCGCTTACACAGCCAAAACAAAAGCGCTGATCCTCACCAGTCCTTCCAACCCCACTGGTATGATTTCTTCTCTGGAAGATTTGCAGATGGTGGCAGACTTTGCGGTAGCTCATGATGTTTTCGTCATTTCCGATGAAATCTATGAAAAACTCATTTATGATGAAGGCAAGAAACATATCAGCATCGCTTCTCTGGGCAAAGAAATTTATGACAGAACCATTGTCATCAATGGTGTTTCCAAAAGCTATGCCATGACAGGCTGGAGAATCGGTTTCGCGGCTGCGCCTCTGGAAGTGGCAAAACTTATGGCTTCTTTGCAGTCTCACATGGCTTCCAACCCCAACTCCATCGCACAGGAAGCAACACTGGCGGCGCTGGAAGGTCCTCAGGACTGTGTAACAGAAATGTGCAAAGAATTCAAGAAAAGAAGAGATTACATCTACGAAAGAGAAGAAGCCATTCCTATGATTTCCGCACTGAAACCGGAAGGCGCATTCTATCTGTTTGTGGATGTATCCGGTACTTATGGGAAAAGCTATGAAGGCAAGGAAATCCACTCTGCGGCAGATTTCGCTGCAATTCTCATTGCGGAAAAATATGTGGCAGTGGTACCTTGCGCAGACTTTGGTATGCCTGATTATATCCGTCTGTCCTACGCAACAGATATGGAACAGATCAAAAAAGGCATGGACCGCATCGAAGAAATGGTAAAAGCACTGGCATAAATCCATAAGGAGATGGCAATATGAGCTATGAAGTGTTGGAAAGCAAACTGACTTATGAAGGCAAGATTGTGAAAGTAACAGTGGATAAGCTGCAGATGCCTGACGGAAAAGCGGCTTACCGTGAAACTGTCATCCGTGGCAAAAACGCGGCTACGGCATTGGCAGTGGATGAGGAAGGCAAAATCATTTTTGTAAGACAGTATCGTCATGCTTTCAAGGAAATGCTGCTGGAAATCCCCGCAGGGGTGCTGGAAGAAGGGGAAGAACCCAGCGAAGGCATCAAACGGGAACTGGCAGAAGAAACAGGCAATCTGGCAGGAAACATGGAGTACATCTGTGAACTGTATCCAACAGTAGGGTACTGCACAGAAAAGATTTTCCTGTATTTTGCTTCTGATCTGACACCTTGTCCCTGTTGTTTCGATGAGGATGAGTTCATTGAAGTGGAACGGTACACGCCGGAAGAAGCTTTGGAAATGATCTACAAAGGGGAAATCAAGGACGCAAAGACCGTTGCGGCAATTTTTGCGTACATGACCAGACATAAATAAAAAAGACGAGCCATAACCTTGTAACAGGAGATAAAATGTGATGAGGTGAGGCTATGTATCCAAAAAAGAAAACACCGGCAGAAAGAGGGCAAATGATTTTTATGATTGTTTGCCTTTCTTTTTTGTTGGGGACAGTTGGTGGTGCGGTGGCTGCCAATTTGGCAGGTCGGAGCGGCGAAGAAACGCTGGTGCGGTTTTTGCAGGAGCATTTGACGGCGGGAGGAGATTCTTCTTTCTGGTTTACCTTCTGGAAATACATGAAGTATGACTTGCTCATCTGGGCAGGGGGATGGCTTTCCATGGGGGTATTCATTTCTGGGTGTGTCTGTCTGTTTCGTGGGATTTCTCTGGGGTTTACGGCAGCGATGCTCATGGCGAGCTATGGCGGCAAAGGGGTGTGGTTGACCATATTGGGGATTTTACCGCAGAATCTGCTGTTGATTCCGGCTTATGTTGCTATGACAACGGTAGCGGTGTATTACCTTTTTGCGTGGGGCGAAGAAGGCACTAGAAAGAGTGCCAGCAAACGAGAAAAACGGCGGCGGCAGACAGAATACTGCATATTATTGGCGGCATCCATTTTGCCTATTGTGGTGGCAAGTGGAGTGGAAGTAGGTCTGATTCCGGCTTTTATGGCGTATTTAACCTAAAAATCATGGCGAAAAAAGGTCAGAATGGCGAATTTTACATTATACGTGGAAAATTATGAAAAAAATGTCGACAATTATGAAAAAAGTATTTATAATTTATGAAAGACTATGTCTTTTTTGATTTGAAGGGGTTATGAATATGGAAGAAAATCTGGCTGCTTTTCGCATGTACCTGCAAAATGTGAAAAAGTCCTCTGAAAATACCATATTGTCGTATTTACGGGATCTGCGGGGATTCTGCGGTTTTATGGAAGGCTTGGGCGTAAATGAGGTTTCCAAAATCAACCGCACCAATATTATGGCATATGTGTATGAATTACAAAATCAACATAAGGCATCTACCACTATTTTCCGAAATTTAGCGTCTATCCGTGCGTTTTTTTATTTCCTTATGGGACAGGGTGTTGTGAAGGAAAACCCTGCTGTGGATCTGGAACTGCCTAGAGAAGAACGGAAAGTGCCAAAGATTATGACTTTGGAGCAGGTGGAAAAGCTGTTGGAACAGCCCAAGACCAGTGATGCCAAAGGTCTGCGGGACAAAGCTATGCTGGAAGTCCTTTATGCCACAGGCATTCGTGTATCGGAGCTGGTTTCTCTGCAAGTGGAAGATGTGAATCTGCCTTTTGAATATATCCGTTGTACCACCGGCAGCAAAAG
This sequence comes from Clostridia bacterium, assembly GCA_022786605.1. Taxonomy (GTDB): domain Bacteria; phylum Bacillota; class Clostridia; order Lachnospirales; family Anaerotignaceae; genus Anaerotignum. The sequence goes on from JALFWW010000005.1 coordinate 78,001, forward strand.
CCGTATGATTCCCATTGGTACAAAAGCCAAAGAAGCCCTTTGGGAATATCTGAAAAAAGGGCGGGTACAGCTCATACATAACCCGGAAGAAACGGTATTGTTTTTGAACTATGGCGGTAAAAAAATGACCAGACAGGGTTTCTGGAAGATTGTCAAAAATTACGCGGAAGAAGCGGGAATTCCCGGAGAGATTACACCGCACATCCTGCGTCATTCCTTTGCGGTACATCTGCTGGAAAATGGGGCAGACCTGCGTTCTGTACAGGAGATGCTGGGACATTCCGACATTTCCACAACCCAGATTTATACAAAACTGAACAATACAAAAATCAAAAGCGTATATGCGAAAGCCCATCCGCGGGCGTGAGAACATAAAAACGAAAGCTGAAATCCTTTGTACTGCAAAGATTTCAGCTTTTTTGGTTTCTGTGCAAAAAAAGAGAGGATTTTGAAAACCCTCTCTTATGTGTTGCGCATCTATATCAAATTTGATATATACTTGCAGATCTTTTAGATCTCAATCTTTGCCCCCATAAGTTTCGCGAATTCAGCAACGATAGCAGCGTCGCCGGGCCATGCGGGTGCGGTAACCAGATTGCCGTCTACAACTGCTTTATCAGCGTCTACAGCTACATATTCGCCGCCTGCCAATGTGATGTCAGGACCAACAGCGGGATAAGCAGTTGCTTTTTTACCTTTGAGTACGTTGGCTGCAGTCAAGATCTGAGGACCATGGCAGATTGCAGCAACTGGTTTATTTGCAGCGAAGAATTCCTGTACAATTTCAATTACTCTGGGTGTCAATCTCAGGTATTCGGGAGAGCGTCCGCCGGTGATGAATAAGCCAGCATAATCAGCTGTGTCAACAGCGTCGAAATCTGCTGTCAAAGCGAAGTTATGACCTCTTTTTTCGGAGTATGTCTGTTCTCCTTCGAAGTCATGGATTGCGGTACGGATAATGTCACCTGCTTTTTTTTCGGGGCAAACTACATCAACCTGATAACCCAGAACCTGCAGAGCCTGAAAAGGTACCATGGTTTCATAATCTTCCGTAAAATCTCCAGCCAACATTAAAACTTTTTTTCCCATTGTAATCTCCTCCTTTGCTGCCCGAAGGGCACATATATTTCTATGTGAATATATGTTATGTATTTCTGTAAATACATTATAAACCTATTGTAGAAAAAAGGCAAGAGTTTGATGAAAAATTCACAAAAAAACACTGTATACCAAAAAGATACAGAATGTTATCAGACAAGATGATACATTGACAGCAGGAAGAAAAAAGCATACTATGGTCTTGCAGAGATAAAAACACGATCCGGTTGGTAGTCCGGATGCGGCAAAAGCCGTCAGTAACCTGCCTCCTTGGTTGTCCCTTCTTTGTGCAGTAAAATAGAAAAGGAGGAATGACCATGGAAAAGGTCAAAGTGACAATGACCGTATTTTTTGAGGAACCTTTCTGGATCGGTATTTACGAGCGGGAGGATGGAGAAAGCTATCAGGCGGCAAAGATACTTTTTGGTGCGGAACCGAAGGGGCTGGAAGTGCAGGAATATCTGCTGAAAAATGTGTATCGACTTTCTTTTGGTATAGGTGAAAAAAGTCAGATATCTGACAAGCAGACCCACAAGAATCCCAAACGGATGCAGCGGGAAATCCGTAAGCAGACAAGAGAAAAGGGAACAGGCACCCGTGCTCAGCAAGCCATACAGGCGCAGCGAGAGGAGAGAAAAATCCAAAAGCGCATCATCCGAAAGGAAGATAAGCTGGCGGAGGAAAAAGAACGGTTTTTGCGGAAACAACAGAAGAAGCGAGAAAAACATCGTGGACACTAAAAGGAGAAATGAAAGATGAGAATTGGTTCAGGATATGACGTACATAAACTGGTGGAAAACAGAGACCTGATTTTGGGTGGTGTCAACATTCCTTATGAAAAAGGATTGTTGGGACATTCTGACGCGGATGTGCTGCTTCATGCTATTATGGATGCCCTGCTGGGAGCGGCTGCACTGGGAGATATTGGCGGACATTTTCCCGATACAGACCCGGCGTACAAGGGCGCGGACAGCAAAAAATTATTATCCTGTGTTTGGGACTTGATTTCCCAGAAAGAATATTGTATAATGAACATCGACGCAACAGTAACTGCACAGCGTCCAAAGTTGAAACCTTATATTCCTGAGATGCGGAAGAATATCGCTGAGATTCTCCACATAGATATAGATCAGGTCAATGTAAAGGCAACAACGGAGGAAGGGCTGGGATTTACTGGCGCGGGAGAAGGCATTGCCGCTTCGGCTGTATGTCTTCTGGAAAAAACGAAATAAGCCAAAAGTGATGATGGAAAAGAGTAGTCCTTTTATCACCTGCCAGAGAATAACGGTCGTGGTGAAAGGCGATGAAATTTGAGTTTCCAGGGAACTGGGAGTTTGAATGGCACCGTCTTAAGATACATGGGTGAGAGCCGTTTACAGAATGAGGAGGATGAAGTGCGTTCCTGAACTGAACAGGCGAACCATTTTTATTTGCAGTAGCCTGATTCCGATGACAACGTTACAGTCAATAAAGTGAGGCGGTATCTTTTTTCTGCGGAAAAACAGACCGTCTAAGTAAAGTGGAACCACGGAGTATAACAGCTTCGTCTTTACAGTGTTTGTAAAGACGGGGCTTTTTCTTTTTGGGGAAACAGAGAAGAAAAGCGCAGGAACACCTTATTTCGTGCTGTAATATCATAAAAAAGAATATCAGTATCGAGAGGAGAAACCGAACATGAACACAAGAGAACTCAAAGCTAGAATTGAAGAAATGATTGATGTCATTAAGGAAAAAGATCCTGCCATCAGAAGCAACATCGAAGTGATTCTCTACCCCAGTTTCTGGGCAGTGATCAACCACAGAATCGCCCACAGTTTCTATAAAAAGAAACACTTTTTCATTGCCAGAGCCATTTCTCAGATTTCCAGAGGACTGACAGGCATTGAAATCCATCCCGGCGCACAGATCGGCAAACGCTTCTTCATTGACCACGGTATGGGCGTTGTCATTGGGGAAACAGCGGAAATCGGTGACAATGTTATGCTGTACCACGGTGTAACACTGGGTGGTACCGGTAAAGACAAGATCAAACGCCATCCTACCGTTGGGGATAATGTATTGATTGGTGCGGAAACCATTGTATTAGGCCCCATCAACATTGGCTCTAACACGAAAATTGGCGCAGGTTCCGTTGTACTGGAAGATATTCCCGCTAACGTAACGGCTGTTGGTTCTCCTACAAAGATCGTGAGAAAAGACGGAATGCGCATCAAACCCACAGACCCTTCTGAATTTACAAAGGCGAAAAAACATGCCGTTTGAGAAACAGAAAAGAAAACGGGAGGAATTGCGGAAAATATGCTTGCACAGCCCGTTTTTGTGATATAATGTAACTTAGAAAAATATGGTTCAAAAAAGGAAGGATGAACGACCATGAAAGTATATAATACACTGACAAGACAGAAAGAAGAATTTATTCCTCGCGAGGAAGGCAAAGTAAAAATGTACGTTTGCGGCCCTACCGTATATGACTATATCCATATCGGCAACGCACGTCCTTACGTTGTATTTGATACCGTAAGAAGATACCTGGAATACAAAGGTTATGACGTTACTTATGTACAGAACTTCACAGACGTAGACGACAAGATCATCAACCGCGCCAATAAAGAACACAGCACAATGGAAGCCATCTCCAACCGTTACATTGAAGAAGCGTTCCACGACGCTGACGGTCTGAATGTAAAACGTGCTACCGTGCATCCTCGTGTAACACAGGAAATGGACGGCATCATTGCCATGGTGCAGGAATTGATCGACAAAGGCTTCGCTTATGAAGATAATGGCACTGTTTACTATGATACAAAGAAATTCCCTGAATACGGCAAACTGTCCAAAAAGAATCTGGATGAACTCATTGCCGGTGCCAGTGATCGTGTTGCTATTGATGATGCAAAAAGAAACTCTACAGACTTCGTACTGTGGAAACCCAAAAAAGAAGGGGAACCCAGCTGGACTTCTCCTTGGGGCGAAGGCAGACCTGGTTGGCACATTGAATGCTCCGTTATGGCAAAACATCATCTGGGTGAAACCATCGACATCCATGCCGGCGGCGAAGACCTGATCTTCCCTCACCATGAAAATGAAATCGCACAGAGTGAAGCTGCTAACGGCTGCCAGTTCGCAAAATATTGGCTGCACAACGGTTTCATTACCGTTGACAACGAAAAAATGTCCAAATCTCTGGGTAACTTCTTCACCGTTAGAGATATCGCGGCACAGTTCCCTTATGAAGTAATCCGTTTCTTCATTCTGAACGGTCATTACAGAAGCCCCATCAACTTCAGCAGAGATCTGATGCAGGCTTGCCAGAATGGGCTGGAAAGAATCAAAAACGCAAGAAAAGAACTGGATTTCTATATTAAAAACAGCGCTGACACAAAAATGACAGCTGAAGAAAATACACAGGCAGCAGAACTGGAAAAATACAAAGAACAGTTCGAAGCGGCTATGGACGACGACTTTAATACAGCTGACGCCATTTCCGTCATCTACGAACTGGTTCGTTTCAGCAACATTGCTGTGAAAGCTGGCGTTTCCAAAGAATACGCAGAAAAAATTCAGGATATGCTGGATCACCTGTGCGGCGTACTGGGTGTAGCGGAACTGAAAGAAGATGCTGTATCTGATGAAGAAACAGCAAAAATCGAAGAACTCATCGCAAAGAGAGCGGAAGCAAAAAAAGCAAAAGATTTTGCAACAGCAGACGCCATCCGTGACGAACTGGCAGCTATGGGCATCACCATCAAAGATACCCGTCAGGGCGTACAGTGGTTCAGAGGTTAATCATGAACTTACAGGCATTGGACTTAATGTTGGGGCAGAAGGGGACAGTGAATCCAAAGGAACTGTCCCCTTTGGCGCTGGCTTATATAGGGGATGCGGTTTATGAAATGCTGGTGCGCACCACTGTTTTGACAGGTGGAAACGCGCCGGTGAACCGTTTGCATAAAACCGCAAGAGATATGGTCAATGCCAAAGCACAGGCGGAATTTTATTTCCGCGTGGCTGAGGAATTGACAGAGGAAGAAACGGCTGTGTTCCGCAGAGGGCGCAACGCGAAATCCTACACCACACCGAAGAACGCCGATTTGATGGACTACCGCCATGCAACAGGGGTAGAAGCGGTATTCGGTTATCTGTATCTGGATGGAAAAATGGAAAGAGCCATTGACTTATTCCGTCTGGGTATGGCAGAATTAATAGAGAAATAAAAATAGAAGCCGATGCACTGATTTTGCACATCGGCTTTTTGCTGTGTTAGAAAAAAGAGAAAAACAGGAGGTTATTCCGTGGAAAAAAGACGAAACGAACGGGAATGGAAAGAAAAAAGACCCGGCGGCAGAAACGGGGAAGAACGCAAGGGGCGCAAGCCTTTCCATACTGCCAGAGAAGAACGGGAAATGGACAGAGAAATCAATGAAAACCAGCTGGAAGGCAGAAATGCCATTCTGGAAGTCCTGAGAAGCGGCAGAGATATTGAAAAAATCATGGTGGCAAAAGGCAATGTGGAGGGAACCATCAAACGAATCATTGCCATGGCAGTGGAAAAAGGCGTTGTTATCCAGGAAGTGAGCCGGCAGAAGCTGGACGAAATTTCCCAGACAAAAAACCATCAGGGTGTGATCGCGCTGGTTTCCGCCCATGATTATGTGGAAGTAGAGGATATTCTGGCTACGGCAAAAGAAAAAGGGGAAGATCCTTTTGTATTGCTGCTGGATGGCATCACTGATCCTCATAACTTAGGGGCAATTTTGCGTACTGCGGAATGTGCTGGTGTCCATGGGGTCATCATTCCCAAACGCCGTTCCGTTGGTCTGAACGCCACTGTTGGGAAAACTTCTGCTGGTGCCATTGAATATATGCCTGTGGCAAGAGTGACAAATATCGTACAGACCATGGAATATCTGAAAAAAGAAGGCCTGTGGATTGCATGCGCTGACATGAAAGGTCTGGATCATTTCGATACAAATATGAAAGGTCCTCTGGCATTGGTCATTGGCAGTGAAGGCGATGGCGTCAGCCGTCTGGTGAAAGAAAATTGTGACTTTACAGCATCTATCCCTATGTACGGGAAAATTTCTTCTTTGAATGCTTCTGTGGCGGCGGCGCTGCTTATGTATGAAGTGGTAAGACAAAGAAGATTTTAAGATTTGGCGTATTTTGTGGAAAAGAAGAATCTTTTGCAATTTCAAAGGTTATATGATATGATGATACGATGAGAAGGGAGGGGATTGCCGTTGCAGGAGGATTTTTTGCTGGTGGACGGCTATAACATCATCCACGCATGGGACGAGCTGCGGGAATTGATGGAAGATGTCAGTCTGGAAAGCGCAAGGGTAAAGCTCATTGATACCCTTTCCAATTATAAAGGTGTACAGAAAGCGACCATTATTGTTGTTTTTGACGCATATCTGGTCAAAGGCAATCCTGGCTCTGTATCGAAGTATCATAATATTTATGTGGTGTATACAAAAGAAGCGGAGACAGCGGATCATTACATTGAACGGGTGGTAACATCCATGCCGAAGCATTATCGGGTGCGGGTAGCAACCACTGATGGACTGGAGCAGATCATCATTTCCGGTCAGGGGGCTGTGCGTATGAGTGCCAAAGAACTGCATAATCAGGTGCATCAGGCGGAGACAGAACTGCGCCGGCAATATATTGAAAACAGACCGCCAAAGAACAATATGCTTGCCGATAATCTGGATGAGGAAGCCCTGAACTGGCTGGAGAATTTACGGCGGCAGAAGTGAGGAGAACAGAGGATTTATATGATAAGTCAAAGAACAGAACAAACTGCAAATACACAACTGGATGAACTGTTGGTACATCAGGCGCAAAGTGGAGATACTGAGGCGGAAGCCCGTCTGTTGGACAAGTATAAACCCCTGGTGAAGGCAAAGTCCCGGGCTTATTTTCTCATTGGCGCGGATACAGAAGACATCATACAGGAGGGCATGATCGGACTGTATAAAGCCATTCGGGATTACGATAAAGAGAAGAATGCTTCTTTCCGCAGTTTTGCGGAGCTGTGCATCAATCGCCAGATGATCACAGCCATTAAGGCGGCAACCAGACAGAAGCATCAGCCGCTGAATTCTTATATCTCGTTGAATAAGCCTGTATTTGAGGAGGATTCCGAGGAAACTTATCTGGATCTGCTGCAGGAAGGAGAACTGCTGAATCCAGAAGCCCTGCTCATTGGACAGGAGAACAAAAATTTTCTGGAAAACCAGATGGAAAAGAATCTCAGCAGTTTTGAAAGCCGTGTACTGACATTATATTTACAGGGCAGAAGCTATTTTGAAATTGCCAATATGCTGGATAAACCGGAAAAATCCATTGACAATGCCCTTCAGCGGGTGAAGAAAAAACTGGAGAAATTTGTTTTGAAAAAAAATCTTGACGGAATAGAATCTGTGTGATAGTATATAAAAGCTGACGGAAGAAATCTATTCTTCCTATGCTACTGTGGCTCAGTCGGTAGAGCGTCGCCTTGGTAAGGCGGAGGTCACGGGTTCAAGTCCCGTCAGTAGCTTTTCGCCCTCGCAAATGCGGGGGCTTTTTTATTGTAAAAATGTTTGGAGGGAAGAAGGATGAAAATGAAATATCAGGCAGTGATTTTTGATCTGGATGGTACACTGCTGGATACACTGGATGATTTGACAGACAGCATGAACGAGATTTTACGCAGATATGGGAGAAAAGAACGGACAAGAGAGGGAGCGGCGACCTTTTTGGGGAACGGCAGTGCTGTATATCTGAAATTAGCGGCAGGAGAACCGCTGGAAGATTTTGAAACTTGTCTGGAAGAATACAAGGCTTATTATAAGGAACATATGGAGATCAAAACAAAGCCTTTTGACGGCGTTTTGGAATTGCTGAAGGATTTGCGGACGGCTGGTGTGAAAACGGCAGTGGTATCCAATAAATTTGACGGTGCGGTGAAAGGACTGTGCAGTAAATATTTTAGAGATGCTGTCGATCTGGCACTGGGGGAAGGCAACGGTCTGCGTCCCAAACCAGCAGGAGATATGGTAGAAGCGGCGGCGGAAAAACTGAGCGTATCTTTGCGGGATTGTCTGTATGTGGGGGATACAGAAGTGGATTTAGCCACAGCAAAAGCGGCAGGTATGGATTGTGTCAGCGTCACATGGGGATTCCGCACAGAGGAACAGTTGAAAGGGGCGGGGGCATCTCATCTGGTCGACAGCGTGGAGGAATTAGAACGGTATTTATTGTCAGAAAAAAGTTGAGAGATGACTGAAAACTCTGCGGAAAACAGGATATATCATTGACTAAAAACAAAAACGTCGGAAAATGTTTCTGTGTAAGAAACATCTCCGACGTTTTTGTATGATTGGAATGGAAGTATAAACGTTTATTTCAGAACAACATTGTGGAATGTTTTCTTGCCTTTCTGTACCAGCAGTTTGCCATCTGTAAACAGATCTGCAGTTACTTTGAAGTCAACGTCTGTTACAGGTTTTTCAGCCAGTTTTACACCGCCCTGCTGTACCGCACGTCTGCCTTCGGAACGAGAAGGCACTACGCCGATGGTAGTCAGCAGTGTCAGGATGTCCATGCCTTCGGCAAAGTCAGCAGCGGGCAGTTCTGTGGTGGGTGCGGAACCGGCAGCAGAACCCTTGCCGAACAGTGCTTTTGCAGCTTCCTGTGCTTTTACGGCTTCTTCTTCGCCATGAACGATCTTGGTCAGTTCGAACGCCAGCACTTCTTTTGCTTTGTTGATTTCACTGCCTTCCAGTGCGCCCAGACGACGTACTTCATCCATAGGCAGGAAGGTCAGCAGAGCCAGACACTTTTCAACGTCTTTATCGCCCACGTTTCTCCAGTACTGGTAGAATTCGTAAGGAGTTGTTTTTTCAGGGTCGAGCCATACAGCACCGCTGACGGTTTTGCCCATTTTGACGCCTTCGCTGTTTGTCAGGAGTTTGAATGTCATGCCATAAGCGGGTTTTCCAGTTTTCCGACGGATCAGTTCCACGCCGGCGATGATATTGGACCACTGGTCGTTGCCGCCCATCTGCAGTACACAGTCATATCTTTTGTTCAGTTCGTAGAAGTCGTAACCCTGCATGATCATGTAGTTAAATTCCAGGAAGGACAGACCAGCTTCTTTTTCCATACGAATCTTGAAGCAGTCCGCAGCCAGCATACGGTTTACGGAGAAGTGTACGCCGACATCACGCAGGAATTCGATATAGTTCAGGTTTCTCAGCCAATCCGCGTTGTTGACAATGATGGCGCTGTCATCATCGAAATTGATGAAATGAGACAGCTGATTTTTGATGCAGGCAACATTATGGTCGATGGTTTCCACGGTCATCATTTTACGCATATCCGCTTTACCGGAAGGATCACCGATCATACCAGTACCGCCGCCCATCAGGCAGATGGGGCGATTACCGCAGCGCTGCATGTGCGCCATAGCCATAACAGTCAGGAAATGACCTGCATGGAGGCTGTCTGCGGTGGGGTCGATGCCGATATAAAATGTTACGCCGCCTTTTTCAAATAACGCTTTGATTTCGTCTTCGTGTGTCAGCTGTTCAATAAAACCTCTTTCTTTCAGAACTTCGTAAGCATTCATGAGAAAACACCCTTTCTTTTTTGGTTTGTATTTCAGCGAAGGCTTTCTGCAAATAAAAAAGGGTTCTATCGTCGAAAGGACGAGAGAACCCGTGGTACCACCTTAATTCATGTTTATCATAACGAAAAGACAAACATCTTTCGGTCTGGGTAACGGTAGACAACCGTTGTGCCATTTCCTGCACAAAGCTCATGAGGCGTAATTTACAAATACTGTACTGCAATCCTTTCACCTGCCGGACTGCTCTCTGCGGCTGTAACCAGCTTTGCCCATATACTCAATCATCGCTGTTTTGCTTATTTATGAGCATATCCTATCACAACTTTTTTTGAAAGTCAACCCCACAACTTAATTCTGCGATTTTTACGATCATTTCCACGGCTTTTTCCATGGAAGAAACAGGAATATATTCATAAGGTCCATGGAAGTTATGACCACCCGCGAAGAGATTAGGGCAGGGAAGTCCCATGAAGGACAGACGCGCACCATCAGTGCCACCACGGATAGGCTGCACGATAGGAGTGATGCCGCAGGCTTCCATAGCCTGTTTTGCAAGATCAATGATTTCCATGCAATCGGAAATTTTAGATGCCATATTATAATATTGGTCTTTCAGTTCCAGTGTAATGGCATTGGGATACTGAATATTTTTCCGTTCCACAATGAGTTGAATGAGATTTTTTCTGTGAGTAAAAGTTTCCGGATTAAAATCACGTATGATATAAGTCAGTGTGGCTTCGGATACATTGCCTTCAAAAGAGCAGAGGTGGAAGAAGCCTTCGTAGCCTTCTGTTTTAGAAGGGATTTCTTTTTCTGGAAGCAAAGAAGCGATTTCTGTGCCAATCAAAGCTGCATTTTGCATGATGTTTTTGGCGGTGCCGGGATGCACACTGCGTCCTTTGATATGAATGACTGCTTGAGCGGCGTTGAAATTCTCGTATTCCAATTCACCAATTTTACCACCGTCCAGTGTATAAGCAAAGTCAGCACCAAATTTTTCTACATCAAAATGATCCGCGCCAGCACCGATTTCTTCATCAGGTGTAAAGGCGATGCGGATTTTACCATGAGGGATTTCAGGATGGGTGATGAGGTATTCCATGGCGGAAAGGATTTCTGCGATGCCTGCTTTATCATCAGCTCCCAGAAGGGTAGTGCCGTCTGTGGTGATAAGCGTTTCTCCAATATAATTGTTTAGTTCTGGAAATTCCTCGGGAGAAAGGGAAATGCCATTGAGGCGGATGACTTCGCCATCATAATGATGGACGATATGGGGCATGATATCATCTCCTTTGGCATCGGGGCTGGTGTCCATGTGAGCAATGAAGCCAATGGTGGGTGCATTTGGTTCTGTAGCAGGCAGGGTCGCCATAACGTAGCCGTAACGATCCATGGAAGCGTCAGCCAGACCAATTGCCTGGCATTCTTTTACCAGGAAATCACCGAAGAGAAGCTGCTGCTTTGTGCTGGGCACAGTGGATGAATTTTCGTCAGAGGTCGTTGCCTGCTTAATATATGTTAAAAAACGTTCGCTAACTGATTTCATAATAATAGAAGAACTCCTTTCTGTATTTCTAAAAAAGTTTTAACAGAATTAAGATGCTGTAAAATCATTTTCTTTATTGTACCATTCTTAAGCAAGAAAAACCACAAAGTATGAAAAAGTTTGTTTATGGGGAGAGAAAAGCTGGAAAATTCAAGGGGTTTTGAAAAATCAAGAAAAAAATGAAAAAAATTAAAAAAAGTGTTGACATGGGAAATATTTTAAGATATACTAATACCACTGCTTCGGAAAACACGAAACAGCAAAAAGAAAAAATAAAAAAACTTCAAAAAAAGTGTTGACAAACAAAACACTACGAAGTATAATAACTAAGGTTTCGCTGCTCAAGAAAAGCAAACTAAATCAGTATGGAGAGGTGTCCGAGTGGTTTAAGGAGCTGGTCTTGAAAACCAGTGACTCCGAGAGGGGCCGTGGGTTCGAATCCCACTCTCTCCGCCAATTTAATATTTTTTCATCGAGAGCATTTGGAGAAGTACCCAAGTGGTTGAAGGGGTTCGCCTGGAAAGCGGATAGGTCGTTAATAGCGGCGCGAGGGTTCAAATCCCTCCTTCTCCGCCATTTTTATCAAATTCGAAGTTGAAAAAACTTTGAAAAAAGATGAAAAAATACTTGACAAGCCTGAAACGAAATGATAGAATATCATTCGCCGCTGAAAAAAGCGGGGCAAACAAGACTGATCCTTGAAAACTAAACAGCAGAAATAAACTTACAACCCATAGTCAATTCAACAGCGACAGAGTCGCTGATAAAATGACAAGAGTTTGCCGGTTTCGAAAAAACCGGAGGATAGCCAGAACTTCTGGCAGGAACAAAACTTTAATATAAGAGTTTGATCCTGGCTCAGGATGAACGCTGGCGGCGTGCTTAACACATGCAAGTCGAACGAA